>NZ_CP146091.1:626492-1252984 GCF_037023145.1 Ralstonia sp. RRA
CGGGCATGCCGTTGCGCGGACCTGGTTGCGTGTACGCCACCTGCTGCGCCGGAACACCCGCAAAGGCAGTCGCCGCAATATCCACCTGCATTACGACCTGGGCAACGACTTCTACCGCCTGTGGCTGGACGCGGGGATGACGTACTCGGCCGCCTGGTTCAACGGCCGCCCGCAACAGGCACTGGCCGATGCGCAAACGGCCAAGTACCAGCGCGTGTGCGACCAGCTCAGGCTGGGGCCAGGCATGGACGTGCTGGAGATCGGCTGTGGCTGGGGCGGCCTGATGGAAATAGCCTGTGCACGCGGCGCGCATGTGCATGGCATCACGCTATCGGAAGCCCAGCGCGGCTACACCGCACAGCGGTTGGCGGACGAACCACGCGCCCGCGTTGAACTGTGCGACTACCGTGACATCGATGGTGCCTACGACGCCGTGGTCTCCATCGAGATGTTCGAGGCCGTTGGTGAGGCGTACTGGTCAACCTATTTTCAGACGCTGGCGCGCTGCCTGCGCCATGGCGGCCGCGCGCTCGTGCAGAGCATCACCATCGATGAGGCGCAGTTCGAGCGCTATCGCGCCGGCACCGACTTCATCCAGCAGTTCATCTTTCCAGGCGGCATGCTGCCGAGCCGCGAGCGCTTCATCCGCTTGGCAGAACAACATGGCATGCGCGTGCTCGACCGTCTGGATTTCGGCACCGATTACGCAGAGACCTTGCGCCGCTGGAGCCAGCGCTTTGAAGCCCAGCTCGACGCGGTGCGTGCGCTCGGGTTTGATGACGCCTTCATCCGCATCTGGCGCTTGTACTTTGCGTATTGCGAAGCGGGCTTCGATGAAGGCCGGATCGGTGTGTCGCAGTTCCTGCTGGAGCGGGTGTGAGCATGTCACCGTTAGGCGCCGCGCTCGTTGTGCTGTTGCTGCTGGTGGCTGTGTTCAGCGCCATGTGGGCGTGGCAGTTGTGGACGCAGAACGCCGGCATGGTCGACCCCGTGTGGGCGTTCTCGCTGGGCGTGGTGGCGTTGCTGTATGCGTGGCTGGGAACGGGCTCCACACCGGCGCGGGTGTTGGTTGGGGTGGGTGGTGCGCTCTGGGGGTGTCGTCTTGGTTGGCACCTGTGGCGGCGCAATGCCGGCAAGCCGGAGGATGCGCGTTACCGAAAGCTGCGCGAGCAATGGGGCACGGCCACGCCGCGCAAGATGTTCGGGTTCTTCCAGTTGCAGGCAGCGGTGTCGATGCTGTTGGCAGTGGCCTTTGCAGTGCCGAGCTACCGGGCAGATGCACCGGGCATGGCGGCCATGCTGGCCGCCGTTGTGCTGTGGCTGATCTCGGTGGCCGGGGAGGCGTTGGCCGATCGGCAACTGCGTACGTTTGCGGCGGACCCGGCTCACCATGGTCAGACCTGCCGCGCCGGTCTGTGGCGGTATTCACGGCATCCGAACTATTTCTTTGAGTGCGTGCACTGGCTAGCCTACGTGCCGCTGGCGGTGGGTGCGCCGTGGGCGTGGCTGACGTTGCTGCCGCCGGTGCTGATGGCGTGGCTGCTGCTCAAGGTGTCGGGCATTCCCATGCTCGAAGCGCACATGCACGCCACGCGCGCGGACTACGCCGACTACGCGCGCACCACCAGTGTTCTGATCCCCTGGCCGCCGCGCCGCTGATCTGCCAATCGCGAGGAGACCTGCATGACCACGCTGAGCACGCCGTCAACGCCGTCCACACCCACCCAGGCCACCCAGGAGCCGCACAATGGTTGGCTGATCCAATGCTGTGAGCGGGGCTGGCTGCCCGACACGCTCATCCGCATGGGCATGCGCGCGTTGCTTCGGCAGCGTTTGCAAGACGAGGGGATTCACAACGGGGAGCTGCGCACACGGCGCTTCAACGCATTGCTAGATGAACTGCGCACCAGCCCCATCGCCATCGAGACGGACAAGGCTAACGCGCAGCACTACGAGTTGCCGCCAGCCTTCTTTGAGGCGCATCTCGGCCCACGCCTGAAGTATTCGTGCGCGCTGTACCCAACCGGAAATGAGACGCTCGCGCAGGCCGAAGAGGCGATGTTCGCGTGTTATGCAGAGCGCGCAGGCCTGGCCGATGGGCAGTGCATTCTCGATCTGGGTTGTGGTTGGGGTTCGCTGTCGTTATGGATGGCGGCGCAGTATCCGAAGGCGCGCATTGTGGCGCTGTCCAATTCGCACAGCCAACGCGCGTGGATTCGCGCGCGAGCGGCAGAGCGCGGCATTGCAAACTTGACGGTGCACACCGGCAATATTGCCGACTTTGAGTTTGCCGACGTGCCGGCGCACGGGTGTTTCGATCGCGTGGTGTCGATCGAGATGTTCGAGCACATGAAGAACTACGGCCTGCTGCTCAGCAAGATCGCGCGCTGGATGCGGCCCGATGCCGTGCTGTTTGTGCACCTCTTCGCGCACCGCACGCTGGCGTATCACTTTCAGGTGCAGGACGGCACGGATTGGATGTCGAAGTATTTCTTTACCGGCGGCACGATGCCCTCAGAAAACCTGCTGCTGCAGTTTCAGGATGATCTGCGCGTGACGCGCCAATGGTGGGTCAATGGCACGCACTACGCGCGCACGGCCAATCATTGGCTTGCCAACCTGGACGCTGCGCGCCACAGGCTGATGCCTGTGTTCGTGCAGACCTATGGCGAGCGCGATGCGGCGGTGTGGTTTCAGCGCTGGCGCATGTTCTATCTGGCGGTGTCGGAACTGTTTGGCTATGCACGCGGCAATGAATGGGGCGTGGTGCACTACCGGTTTGAAAAGCGCTAGGTCTGCTCAGCCACGCGTACGGATGCCGTCATGGCGTTGTGCAAGCCACACCAGCAGCGGCATCCAGAGCGCCCAGCCCGCCGCCAATGCAAGCAGGGCCATTGCCGTGTCAGGAAAGCTCGCCGCGCCCAGCGCGACGCCGGCACGGAACGACAGCGGCCCGGCCATCGCTCCCAACGCCACCGCCAGCCACGGGCGGCTGCGCAGCCAACGGAAGAGGACGTTCAACTGGATCGCGAACAAGCCCCACAGACCCAGCAGCCACGGCGGCACCACGCCGGGCCACAGCACGCCATGCGAGTACACGACCAGCCCAGTGCGGACGAGTGCGGTTTCCCACGGCGCCGCGCACAGCACGATCAGCGCAGCCAGCCGCAACTCGCGCACTGGCTGCGCGGCGTAGCGTAGATGTAGCACCAGCAGAATGACCACGCAGCCGATGCCCACCCAGGCGACATCGTGCGCGGCGCTCAACACACAGACGAACCACCCAAGTTGCCCAGCCACGGCATAGAGGAGGGCGCGATGTTTGACGATCGACCACGGCATGACAGATGGACCCGCCTACGGTGGACACACGCGCTGGCCGCCGCCGCCCTCGCGTTGATCGCGGTTGGCTGCTCGGGCCCGCCGCCCAACACCAACCCCCGCGCCGCGGTGCCCTTGCAGACCGTGCCGGTGGATCTGCCCCGCTATATGGGGCGCTGGTACGTGATCGCAAACATCCCGTATGTTGGCGAGCGCGACAACGTCGGCAGCTACGCCGAATGGGCGCTGCGCCCCGACGGCCGCATCGACGATGCCTACGTCTATCGGCCCGGCGGCTTTGCCGCACCATTCAAGCGCATGCAGTTTGTCGATTCGGTGGTGGCAGGCAGCGGCGGAGGCGCGTGGCGTGTGCGGTTGTTCTGGCCGATCTACGTGTCGCAGCTCACGCTGTATGTGGATGCCGACTACCGCGTCACGCTGCTTGGCTACCCGGACAAGAGTCTCGGTTGGGTGTTCTCCCGGGACCCCGACATGAGTGATGCCGACTACCGCGCAGCGCTCGACCGGTTTGAGGCGATGGGCTACGACATCACGCGCTTCAAGCGTGTGCCGCAGTTTCCAAGCCAGGTGGGTCAGCCTGGGTTTCAGTCGCCGGGGGATGCGCACTAGCCGTACACATATCACCGCGATTCCCCCAGAAGATGGCGCCGCAATGCGGGAGCACGGGTGCCCGGTGCCAGCCAGATATCGAAAAACGCGTGCGCGAAGGCGGGGTCGTCCACCTCGGTGGTCAGTTGCCCATTGGCATAGAAGCGCGCGCCGCGCCCCGGCAGGTAGACGCCGCACAGTGTGTCACCGGGCTTTACGTCGATGAAGGCTGGCGTCATGGCTGCCTGCCATTGCGTCAAGATTGAATCGGGCGGCGGGGGCACGTTCAGGCGGCGGATTTCATCGACCGCCGTTTCGATGAGCCGTGCGCGGGTGATGGCACGCCGGTATGTGATCTGCAGAGCAAACGGTGTGTCGTAGCTGGGCGGTGTCTGCGTGCTCCAGAGCTGCGCGTCGTAGAGGCAGAAGCCCAGAAGGCACAGTGCGCCTTTGCCTGACAGCTGGGCGTGGTCCAACTGGTTTCGGCAATCCGCCCATGCGGAGGTGTTGAGTATCGCGGCAAGCAGGATGATCAGCACACGCATGGCGAACCTCCAGGATCGGCCAGGGAAGTGGCTTGAGTTTGCCGCCTCCCTTGGTCAGGAGCAAGACTGCGCCACCAGGCCTCTGTTGCATGCCGATACCCAGGAAGCGTGCCCGTTCGCGAACTGGCGTCTGAACCTCATTGGCCGCCATTTGATCGCAGCATCGACGTGCAGATCTCGCGCTTGTGTCACAAGCTGAGAGAAGACATCAAGGAGCCCAAGCTGATTCGCACGATTCGCGGCGAAGGCTACATGCTCGATGCCAAGCAGCATTGAGCACGGCAGAATCCGTTGGCATTGCCATTCGTGGTCCGGTGCAGGGTCGGTGATCCATTGCACGACAGCCGCCAGCTCAATGATGGAGCAGCGGATAGGCGGCCAGGCCGATCAAGGCTGCACCGGCAACGATGACTGGCTCCGACAGCTTCTTGAACCTGAGCAGCAACGCCACCGTGACCAGCGCCAGCAGCGCGGTCGGCGCGTCAACGATGGAGCGCTTGGCTAGCACGATCACTGCACCGGTGATGGCGCCTACGGCCGCTGCGGTCACGCCATCCACGAATGCCAGGATGGCCGGCAGCTTGCCGTATTTCTTGAAGTACGGTGCCGGCAGGATGGTGAACAGGTAGCACGGCAGAAACGTGCCAGCCGCTGCTACGCAGGCACCCGGCAAGCCCGCGATGAGATAGCCGATAAAGCCAACGGTGATCACGACCGGCCCGGGTGTGATCATGGCCACGGCCACTGCATCGACAAACTGCTTCTCGCTGAGCCAGTGGTGGTCGGTGACGACGCCGCCATACAGAAATGGCACGATGGCCAACCCCGAGCCGAACACGAAAGCGCCAGCCTTGGCGAAGAACACACCAATCTGCGACAGCAGCGGCCAGTCGATCATGCTCAGAATGCCGCTGCCTGCGGCGATGGGTGTCGCGGCAAACGCATTCACCTTGCCTTGGCGTATCCACTTGGGCGGCGCGCGCCAAAACCAGACGAGTATGCCGCCCGCAAGGAACAGCCAAGCCACCTCCGACTCCGTGGCGACTGTCACCGCCGCCAGAACCAGATAGATGAGCCACAGTAGCTTGTCCTTGCCGACGCTCTTTGTCGTGAGTTTGTAGGCACTGATAGCGATGATGCCAATCACCGCCGCGCCGACACCGTAGAACACCGACTGCATCCACGTTAGCCCGCCAAAGCGCACGTAGGCCCAACCCAACGCCACAACCATCAGGAACGACGGAATCACGAAGGCGATGCCAACCAGGGTCGCCCCGAGAATGCGGTAGTGAACGTAGCCCAAGTAGATTGCCAACTGTGCGGCCAGCGGCCCGGGCGCGAGCTGCGCCAATGCGAGGCCCTCTTTGTAGTCGGCCTCCGTAATCCATTGGCGCGCTTCCACCAGATCACGGCGCATGTAGCCAGCAAGCGCAACGGGACCGCCAAAGCCAAAGGTGCCGAGTCGAAGGAAGTACAGCACCAGTTGCCGGAGCGAGTACCTTGGGCGGTCGTGGATGGATGGTGGCATTGGTGCAATGGTGCGGGGCGCGTTTGTCATCGCTTTTTGGGGGGCTAGCTTGGTTTGCGGTTGCCCGAGAAGTGGGCATATAGGGAGTCCAGAACGACGCTGATTTCCGTAAGAAGGACATCGTCATTGGCCAACCGCTTGCGAGCGCCGGCCAGGATGGCCTCGAAGCCACTGGCTTCGGGGGCGGTGGTTCCGCCCACATCAAGCGCGTGCACCACGGCACCAATGCGGGCAAGCCCTGCGTTGTCGTCCAGACCGAAGCTCGCGAGCAGCACCTCGAACGACACCTTGTCGCCAACGTGGGTGAAGGTCGCACCGTCAAAGTCGAAGCCCAGTGCGTCGGCGGGGCAATCGGTTGGGCTTTCTAACCAAAGGAAGCGCGCATGCGGATCGATGAAACGCTGGATCAGCCAGGCGCTGGCGACACGGTCCACCCAGAGGTGTTGGCGCGTGGCCCACACACGCCCTTGATACTGCGTAGGGTCGCGTCGCGCGATGCTGCCGGCCGCCGCGCGTGGCTCACCGGTCGACTGCATCGCCTCAATCGCGCCCGCAAAATCTCGCCACTGCGCTTGTGCGCGGATGGAGGCTTCATTGGGAAAGAAGTCGATCCTGTGAATGGCCTCGTATGCGCGGGCGTGCCTGCGACGCAGTCGATTGAGGTCGGCCGCTGCCAAGTCAGGCAGCGTTTTGCGGGCCTCGGCCAATTCAGCGAGCCAATCCGTGTAATCAGGCGTGCGATCGAACAGTGCCTGGTAGGCGGCTGTCTCGTCGGCCCCCTGAGCTTGGACGCGCAGCAGCCAGGCTTGCCCGTTCTCCTGCGCGGCCTCGTCCGCAAGTGCATTGAGCTGGGAAGCCTGCTCCGCATGCGCGGGCAGCAGGTAAGCCCCGTCGCGCAGGGCGACACAGCCAAGCGCTTTGACGGCGCGCCACACTCGCATGCGCACGGTCGCGCTGGAGGTCGGCAAGCTGACGATTAGCAAGAGCCAAGAGTCTGAAAGAAGTGTCATGACAGCAGAATAGGTGGGTGTATGAATCGCAGCAATGCCGTAGATATCGCTACATATCTGGCCGTCGAGATCAACTCCAGCGGTGGCTCTTTTATTTCTTCCATATTTCCAGTAAATTGGAAATATGGAAGAAGACATCGCCATCCGCTCCCTGGCTGCCCTCGCGCACAACCTGCGCCTGCGGGTGTTCCGCATGCTCGTGGTCGCGGGGCCTGCGGGCCTGACGCCCGGCGCCATTGCCGAGCAACTCGATGTGCCGGGCGCCACGCTGTCGTTCCATCTGAAGGAGTTGATGCATGCGCAACTCGTGACGCAGGAGCGTGATGGCCGGAACCTCATCTACCGCGCCGAATTCGCTCACATGAGCGCGCTGCTTGGCTTTCTGAGTGAGAACTGCTGCAAGGGCGAGCCATGTCTCGATGTCAGTTCCACGGCTTGTCAGTGCTGAGACCTGTGTACCAATGACCACCAACGTACTGTTTCTCTGCACCCACAACTCCGCGCGCAGCGTGCTGAGCGAGGGCATGCTCAACCACTGGGCGCAGATGCTCAACAAGGATGTCCGCGCCTACAGCGCAGGCAGTGCGCCGAGCGGCCGCATCAACCCGTTCGCGCTGGAAGCGCTCGCCAATGCGGGCATGGACACCAAGGGTTACCACAGCAAAAGCTGGGATGCGTTCGTGGCCGACGGTGCGCCACAGATGCGCGTGGTCATTACCGTGTGCGACAGCGCGGCTGCCGAGCCATGCCCGTACTGGCCTGGCAGCCCGGTCAAGGTGCACTGGGGTTATGCAGACCCATCCAACGCACCGGGCGGTGACGCAGGCAAGCGCCACGCCTTCGAGATCACGCGCCAAGCCATCGGCTACCGTGTGCTGCAACTGCTGATGTTGCCGCTCGACACGCTGAGCAACACCGAGCTGCAGGCCAAGCTTGAGCGCATCTCGCAAAGCTGAGCGCCATGGCTGACCTGCGAACCCGCCTTCTTGCCGAAGCATTGGGAACGGCGCTGCTGCTGGCCACCGTGATCGGCTCGGGCATCATGGCCGAGCGGCTGGCTGGCGGGAACGCGGCGATTGCGTTGCTGGCCAACACGGCTGCCACGGTGGGCGGCCTGTATATGTTGATCGAGGTGTTCGGCCCGACGAGCGGCGCGCATTTCAACCCCGCAGTCAGCGCAGTGATGGTGGCGCAGGGCGAGTTGCCCTGGGCTGACCTGATGCCCTACGTGATCGCGCAACTCGTTGGCGCCGTGCTGGGCGCATGGCTGGCGCACGCGATGTTCGACCTGTCGCTCATCCAGTTCTCGACCAAGCTGCGCAGCGGACTCGGCCAATGGATTGCCGAAGCTGTGGCGACAGCTGGTTTGCTGCTGGTCATCCTGCGCGCGCCGCAGGGTAAGGCGTCTGCCATGGTGGCTGCCTACATCGGCGCAGCTTACTGGTTCACGGCTTCCACGTCGTTCGCCAATCCGGCGGCGGCGTTCGGGCGCATGTTCAGCAACAGCTTTGCAGGCATCGCGCCGTCGAGCGTGTCCGGCTTCATCGCCGCCGAGTGCGTTGGAGCAGCGCTCGGGCTTATGCTGCATCGTTTGCTCGGGCCACGGCTATCGCAATGTGGCGATTCAAAAGGAGTCGAGCAGTAGTTGAAGCGCCTTGAGTGCTGCCAACATTGGCGACCGCCCCGTTCAGGTAAGCGACGCATTTCCGCTATGGGTGGGAAACAGCAGTTGGGAGGAGGCTGGCGTATCGAAGTTTAGAGTTGTGTGCGGACGTTCGTTGAGCCGTCTGGCGACGGCATTGAGCTTAGCCTGCGAAATGAGTCCGTCGCTTTGAGTTGGATCGCCTCTAGCATGGCGTGGTCCTCGTCTCCGACGACAGCAATATCCCAGCCCGGATGGTTCGATACGCTCGAAACGTCTCGCCGCCTCTCAGCCTTTCAGCCCGTCAGCCAAACTTGCGCGCCGCATCGCGCGCCAGGCCAGAACCGATTCCGCCGAACAGGTCGCCCTCGACGCGCCGCGCCGACGGCAGCACTTGCGCCAGTTGCTCGCGCAGCAGCGGCACCCCGCTGGAGCCGCCGGCGAAGAGAATGGTATCGACCGCTTCCGCTGCGACGCCCGCCGTCTTCAGCATCGCCTGCACCGTCGAGACCGTCTTGCCGACCAGCTTCCCAATCGACTGGTCGAAGTCCTCGCGCGTGACGGGCTGCTTCAACTCGGGCGCGATGCGGTGCAGGTCGATCTCCGCCACCGGGACGTCCGACAGCGCGATCTTCGCGGCTTCCACCTGGATGGCCAGCCAGTGGCCGGCGCGCTCGCGGATCAGGCGGATCAGGCGGTCGAGTTTTTCGGTGTCGGCAACATCTCGGTAATTGTCCATTACCATCGCCCACGCCTTGCGCGTGTACACGTGGTTGATGGTGTGCCAGCTCGCCAGGTCGAAATACTGGCCGGACGGCATCGCCTTGCCGTTGCGCAGCGTGCTGTTCAGGCCCAGTAGCGGCATCACGCTGGCTAGGCTCAGGGCGCGGTCGAAGTCGGTGCCACCGATGTGAACGCCGCCGTTGGCGAGGATGTCCTCGCGGCGGTCAAGGCGTTTCGCGCGGTCGGGCGACAGGCGCACCAGCGAGAAGTCCGACGTACCGCCGCCAATGTCCGCCACCAGCACAAGTTCTTCACCGCTGATGCCGGCCTCGTAGTCGAACGCGGCGGCGATGGGCTCGTACTGGAAGGCGATCTCGTCGAAGCCGGCGTCGCGCGCGATTTCCGCCAGCGTGTCTTCGGCGAGCTGGTCGGCCTTGGGATCTTCGTCGATGAAGAACACCGGGCGGCCCAGCACGGCGCGGCGGAATTCATGGCCGGCGGCGCGCTCGGCGCGGCTCTTGAGTTCGCCGATGAAATGCGCCAGCAGCTTGCGGAAGGGCATGGCCTGGCCCATGACCTCGGTGCTGTCGTCCATCATCGACGTGCCGAGCAGGCTCTTGAGCGAGCGCATCAGGCGGCCCTCGTAGCCGGCAAGATAGTCGGTCAGCGCGGCACGGCCGTAGCTGACCAGCGGGTCTTCGGCGTGAAAGAAGATGACGGAAGGCAGTGTAGCCTTGCCGTCTTCGAGCGGCAGCAGGGTGGGTGCGTCCGAGCGCAGCCAGCCGACGGTGGAGTTGGACGTGCCGAAATCGACGCCGCAAGCGTTTGACATCATAGGAGTGGGGCTTCTTGAGTGCAGCGGGAGGCATGCGCCTGCACGGGATATCAGGAGCGGGCGCCACCGGCGAAGGGGCGCTATTGTAGTGGCTTTGTGCGACGGATCCGCGGATTGAGCGAGGCTATATCCAGGTCCACTATCTTCCTGCATGGCGCGATCCGGCCTATGGTGCCAACGCGTGTTGATTTGCACGGAATCCTGACCCACCCGAGGTAGGTTTTTGCATCGAATGTTGACCCACGTATAGAACACTGTCCCGCTCGGCAACGAGCGGGAGATCGGAGTGATCGACGTGGCCATACTGAGCATCATTCGACGCTGGCATCTTCGCGACCAGATCCCGCTGCGCGAGATCGCCAGACGCCTGGGCATCTCCAGGAACACGGTCAGGCGCTATCTGCGCGCTGACACCACGGCACCGGCCTATCCTGCACGGCAGAGTCCGAGCAAGCTCGACGGCCATGCCGCCAAGCTCTCCGCTTGGCTCAAGACCGAGGCCAACAAGCCACGCAAGCAACGGCGCACACTCAAGCAGATCCACACTGATCTGTGTGCCTTGGGCTTCACCGGCTCCTACGATCGCGTTGCCGCATTCGCTCGCCGCTGGCGCCAGGAGCAACAGGAGCAAGCCCGCACGTCGGGGCGAGGCACCTTTATCCCACTGCGCTTCGCAGAGGGTGAGGCCTTCCAGTTCGACTGGAGCGAGGACTGGGCGGTCATCGCCGGCGAGCGCACCAAGCTGCAAGTGGCTCAGTTCAAGCTCAGCCACAGCCGCGCATTCTTCCTGCGCGCGTATCTGCTGCAGACCCACGAGATGCTGTTCGATGCCCATCACCACGCCTTTGTGGCCTGGGGCGGTATCCCGCGTCGCGGCATCTACGACAACATGAAGACCGCCGTGGATCGCGTGCGCCTGGGCAAGTTGCGTGACGTCAACTTGCGCTTCAGCACCATGGTCAGCCACTACCTGTTCGACGCCGAGTTCTGTAACCCGGCCTCGGGCTGGGAGAAGGGGCAGATAGAGAAGAACGTGCAGGACAGCCGTCACCGCATCTGGCAACGCATCCCTGCATTCGGCTCTCTGGCGGCACTTAATGACTGGCTGGCCGACCAGTGCGTACGGCTGTGGCAGCAGACCCGCCATCCTGAGCTGGACATGACCCTCTGGGAGGCCTGGTCGCTGGAGCGGCCACACCTGATGCCCGTGGGGCAGCCGTTCGATGGCTTTGTGGAGCACACCAAGCGCGTCTCACCAACCTGCCTGGTGACCTTCGAGCGCAACCGCTACAGCGTACCGGCGTCGTTTGCCAACCGGCCCATCAGTCTGCGCGTCTATGCCAATCGGCTCGTGTTCGTGGCCGAAGGCCAGGTGATTGCCGAGCACGTGCGGCACATCGACCGTAGCCATCTTCCGGGGCGCACAATCTATGACTGGCACCACTACCTCGCGGTGCTGCAGCGTAAGCCCGGTGCGCTGCGTAACGGCGCACCGTTCGCCGAACTGCCAGAGGGCTTCCGACGCCTGCAATCCACACTGCTCAAACGCCCTGGTGGCGATCGCGAGATGGTCGAGATCCTGGCGCTGGTGCTGTTGCACGACGAACAGGCCGTGCTCACTGCGGTGGAGCTCGCACTGGAGGCGGGTGCCCCGTCCAAGCAAACCATCCTGAACATCCTCAGCCGCCTCCTGGAAGGCGAGCCCGTGGCACCGATCACCTCACCACAGGCACTGGCGCTGCACGTCGAACCGCAGGCCAACGTCGGCCGCTACGACAGCTTGCGAGATCGGGAGGTGCATCATGCAGCATGAAGTCATGTTGGAGATGCTCAAGTCGTTGAAGCTGCACGGCATGGCACAAGCGCTGGGCGACCTGGCGGCGCAGGACTCGCCGGCCTACCAGTCGGCCGTGGCCATCCTGTCGCGTCTGCTCAAGGCCGAGCTCACCGAGCGCGAGGTGCGCTCGCTGGCCTATCAGATGAAGGTGGCGCGCTTCCCAGCCTACCGAGACCTGACCGGCTTCGACTTCAGTTGCAGCGAGGCCAACGAAGCACTGGTGCGGCAGCTTCACCGCTGCGAGTTCCTCGAGTCGGCGCACAACATCGTGCTGGTCGGCGGCCCAGGTACGGGCAAGACCCATCTCGGCACCGCCATCGGCGTGCAGGCCGTGGAGCACCATCACCGTCGAGTGCGCTTCTTCTCGACCGTGGAGCTCGTCAACGCGTTGGAACTGGAGAAGGTCTCAGGCAAGCCGGGACACCTGGCCACGCGACTCATGTATGCCGACCTGGTGATCCTCGATGAGCTGGGCTATCTGCCGTTCAGCCAGACCGGCGGCGCATTGCTGTTCCACCTGATCAGCAAGCTCTACGAGCGCACCAGCCTCGTCATCACCACCAACCTGAGCTTCGGCGAATGGTCCAGCGTCTTCGGGGACGCCAAGATGACCACCGCGCTATTGGATCGCCTCACGCACCACTGCCACATTGTTGAAACCGGCAACGATAGCTATCGTTTCAAGCACAGCACCACCCAGCCCAAGAAGGAGAAACGCACCGCCAAACAACCCGCACAAAGCGACACCTAACAGCCTTTGGGGTGGGTCAGTTTTCGATGCAAATCCTGGGTCAGGATTCGGTGCAAATCAACACGCTGACCTTTGGTGATGCCGCGCTTACGCATTTGCTTGACGTAGTCGTAGGCGCGCTCAAATTTCTTCTTGTGTTTAGGGGGGAGCGTTGCGGTACACACGACCATCTGAGTCGGGGCGCGCTTTTCTCCGAATGGGACCGATCCGCTATCCCTTACGACAGTCAGTTTCTGAGATGTGATGTCGCTGGCGAGCTTTCCGATGCGTTCGCGGCGGATGCGGCCGGTAGATAGGTTCTCCAGTTGAACGTACTGGTCGTCCAGGACACGTTGGACCTGCCACTGAGCGTCGCCGCTCTGCAAGACTAGATCCGTATCAAGCGTGTAGATCGACATCGATGCCTCCGACCGGGTAGACCAACTGATCCTCATCGAAGTCGAACGCCTCGTTGATCCGAAGGCGTCTACGCCCGACTAAATGCAGAACCGTCTCAACGGAGGTGGATGCCTCACACGCTACATCGCGGATTTTGATGCCATTGGGACAATGGCAGGCGACAGCGATGATTCGCTCCGTTACCACTTTGGAAATATGGCTACGTGCGTGCCGAAGTAGAACTGAGGCGCGCTCGTGGCGTTTGCCGTGGTGAATTTGTTTTTCCGTGGCTACGACGAACTGGAAGCCCTTCTCTTGCAGACGTTGCTCGGCACATGCCAATCGCGGCTTGTTCCTATCGTCGCGCGCTCGCTTGTCAGGCTTCACCTCGACCACGACTTTCTTGTCGGGTCCGACCAAGAGGAAGTCGGGGAAATATGTGCCCAGTTCTCCGAGATCCAGCGAAAAAGGTTGGTGAGCTATCGAAGAAATCTCGAGGTCCAGAAGCGCAAGGCGCACAAAATCGCGTTCAAGCAGACTCTCGTATTCGATGGGGGTGGACTGGAACCACGGGCAGGCGATAAGCCCCACTCGTCGGTGCGGCGAGCGGGTTACGACCTTTCTGGCGGCTTGCATGAGGTCTCTCCAAGCAAAGGGGATCCGTCTCCCCGAAGGGAAGGCTTGAAGAGGACTTGACAGGTGGGATAGTGCGTTCGATACTGACTGCGCCAACAGAGGTATCGAAAGGTATCTCCACGCCGCCTAGTCCTCCGGGGTTAGGTGGCGTTTTTATTTTCTACATAGGTGTCTCCTCTACGCGTTTCAGCGTACGGCTTGTGCAAGTGGCCCCCCGATCGCTGCGTCGGAATACCTCCAGCATTGCGGACAAGGCTTTGGCGTCCGCTGGAGACAGGGTTGGGAGCAACTCGGAAAACTGAGCGCACAGGTGGTACGCCGCAGCCGGCGCACCGCGCTGAGGCAGGCTGAAGTGGCGCGATACCTCGAAAGCCTCACGCAGGCTAGCTTCGTCAGCGCCACCTAGATCTAAGACGCGGACGATTCGTTCGACGAGCTCCGCTTCCTTGGGAAGCTTAGAGCCGCATTCGAGCGCCGAGATGTAGGACTGACGATAGCCCAACCGCGCCGCGAACTCCCCCTGTGCCAGTTCGAACCTCGCACGTAGCATCCTTAGAACTATCGAAAATGGGCTCATTGGAGAGTCGAGAAATTCTTTGGTGCTAAGAGTAAGAAATCGTTGAGACCCTTTCAAGAATTTTATCTCGCATGGAGATGGATAATTACTTTGAGCGATATAAAAGGCGTAGATGGGGCGCTTACGCTAGATAGGCTTATATGCTTGTAATCATGGTAATAACCAATCTGGTGCGAGATGGATTGGGGCCAGGAGCATGATTGCGCGGCATCGGGGGCGGGTGTTGGTGGGGTGACGAACAGACGGGGACTGTTTTCTTCATAGATCAGTTGCTCGGCGTTGCTGAGAGCGATATAGCCCCCAGCGGTTTGGGATTGTGTGATCTGGGGTGGGTCCGCCATTTCCACTTCCCGGACGAAATTTATGTTTTCACCCTGAATCAGCATGACTTTTCGACAAAAACAAGCGATCTTGCTGGTCAAGAAGACGACCTCACGTGAGCGTTGCGTGGCCGAGAGCGCTGATTGGGTCCCCTAACGGTGCAAATGAGGCTGTGGGAATTGGCTTCTATTGAAGAGACGGTCAGTGTGAATTCGAAAAGAACCAGTATCACGGGATTTTGGTAGAACGATTTAATAGGCAAAAAAGGGGCGTTTATCCTCCGGTTTTGGGCGCAGAAAGAAATGGGTGTTTATTCGCATATCCATGGCACTAGAGGCGCAAAAAGGGCGCTTACGGTAGACGGTTTCGTTTGCGTGGAATCATGGCGGGAATAGATCTGACGCCGGAAGAGATGGAGGCGGAACTGGGTGAAAAGCTCAGGTCGCTTCGCCTGCTCAGGAATCTCGAGCAGAAGACGCTGGCTGAAACGGCTGGCGTAAGCGTCAGGGCATTGCGTAACCTCGAGGGAGGCCATGGCTCGACGGTCAAGACCCTGGTCTGCGTGCTCCGTGCTTTGGGGCGGCAGGATTGGCTCAACACCGTTGCGCCGGTTGACACCACCAATCCGTTGACTCTCACTCGTGAGGCCCAGCCCCGGCTGCGCGCCTCCCATTCGCGTCTGCGTCGTTCCACTTGAGCCGGGTGCAGCGCCGCCTGCGCCAAGGTTCTCGACGCCATGGGTCTCGCGCAGCCAGCCGCCAATGTGGAGAACTACTACATCGCCCCTCGCGAGTGCCCGCGGTATGGCAGCCACATTGGCGTGGCTGATGATTCCACTCCCGTATTCATCCCACCACAGGTATCCCGGCGCGGCGATATCGCTTAGGTTAATACATGCTGCAAGCCGCCCAGAATTTCCGAATCCTAGGCAACGGCCGATAACTATTCTTCATTCCTACTTTTTGTAGGAGAGCGTCATCTGGCATTCCATCCCCTGGGGCGAAGTTCAAGAGGGGGGGGGGACCTTTCTCTAAGCTAACAGTGCATCGCCGTAGTTGTTCGGCTGTTGCGTATAACTGTGCCGGTTAAGGCACGCAAAGCAGAGAAAGCTTGTGCCCGAATTACTTGCAATCCTCGCGCTACTGATCTGGAGCTCGCTAGCCGCTTCCGCGGTTGCGTTGAGCGGAATTCCTGCACCTTTCTCTACAGGTGTTGCTTTGGTGATTGGTGGTGCATGTGGCCTCCCATGGGTCCGTTGGCGAGAGCTGCCTCCGTCTGCAGTCCTAGTCGGTGCCGCGGCGATGTTCGGCTATCACGGGCTGTATTTCCTGAGCCTCAAATTGGCTGAGCCAGTTGCAGCCAATCTCCTGCACTACCTCTGGCCGCTCCTAATCATCCTCCTCACGCCGGTGTTGTTGCCCAATCACCGGCTTTCATGCACACCCGTGGTTGCGGGTCTGCTCGGCTTTGCAGGCGTTGCGGCATGTGTTGGCGACGCCCCCGCAGCGGACCTGGGTGCGTGGTGGGGATAGGTGTGTGGGGGATGCCCTTGCGGGGGCTGGTGCGGTCGTGCCAGATGGGCTGTGTCCACCAGTAAAGGTAGTTGGATAGAAACCGGCTTCTGTTACTTGGATCATGTCGTATCACCTGCTCCTTGCCGCGGGGCATTCAGCACACGCGGCGACATCGGGTGATACGCATTAGATCGCAGAGGCTACCCACCCCGGCAAGCACCGTCGACATGGTCGAGCGCCAATATCACGCACGACGGCTCGCTGCTGTCATTCCCGAACTTCAAGCTTTCCGAACTCTCGTTCTGATCCGGTACGGTGCCGCCGCCATACCACTGGCAGGCCATTGCTCGCGTTGCACCAGTGGAACGCTGTGATGCATGAGTGCGCCCAAATTCTCCTAAAAATTAACTAAAGCAAGAATTAATATTGCCTCCAACTCGGTGGTCCCCTGGCGTCGGTCCTCGCCTCTCTCAGCCAACAGAGTACGTGGAGGGCCTTGAGGCCGTCTTGTGACCCACAGCGGACGTCTACGCCGTGGCACGCGCTCAAAGACGGATTCTCCCGCGCTGATCCCATCTTGTTAATTAATTAACACGTCAATTAATAGTTTGTAATCATGCGCGAATATTCTGTGGACATGGGCGGAGCGGACAGTCGGCAGCCTCTGGGCCACCACTTGGAAAAGCGGCTTGGTATAGCAGCGTTGGCGGCCGCCATGTTGCTTGGCGGTTGTGCTGTCGGCCCGGACTTCAAGTTACCTGCGGCTCCGAAGGAAACCTCTTACACCGAGCAGCCATTACCTGCGGCTACCGCCAGTGCACCCGGATTGGGCGGTGCGTCGCAGCGTTTTGCGCCCGGTGGCGATATATCGGCACAGTGGTGGACGCTGTTCCATTCGGCCGAAATCGACGCGCTGATCAAGGAGGCGCTGACCAACAGTCCGACGTTGGGTGCCGCGCAGGCGACCCTTCGACAAGCCCGCGAAACGCTGAGGGCTAACCAGGGCGGACTTCTTCTGCCCAGCGTAACGGCGCAAACGCAGGGGTCACGTCAGCGGACCTCTGGCGGCGCGACCGGCACATCGTTTGGCGCTGCCGAATTGAACACGCTCAATGCAACGGTGAGCGTCTCGTACAACGTTGACGTCTTCGGTAGCGCCCGGCGGCAGATCGAGGGGGTCGAAGCGCAAGTGGATGCGTCACGGTTTCAGCTTGAGGCCACCTATCTGACGCTGACGGCAAACGTCGTCACCACCGCGTTGCGCGAAGCCTCTTTGCGCGCCCAATTGCGAGCCACGGAGGAAATCGCTGAAGCGCAAGCACAGCAACTCCGTCTTGTGCAGCAACAGTTTTCGGTAGGCGCAGTACCGCGCTCGACGGTTCTACAGCAGCAGACTCAGCTTGCCACGACTCGCGCAAGCATTCCCGGATTGGAAAAGCAGCTCGGTCAAACACGCGACCAGCTCGCGGTACTCATAGGCAAGGCGCCATCGGCCGCCGAGTTGCCCGTCATCAAGCTCGAGAATCTGACACTGCCGACCGAATTGCCAGTCAGTCTGCCCTCGTCTCTCGTGCGGCAACGCCCGGACATTAGGGCGAGCGAGGCTCAGCTCCACCAAGCCAGCGCTCAAATTGGTGTTGCCACTGCCGCGATGCTTCCTCAGTTCAGCATTACCGGCGACTACGGTTACCAAGGCTCCCGGCTGGCAAATCTCTTCAATCCGGCAAACGTTCTTTGGTCACTGGCGGGCGGCTTGACCCAGCCCATCTTCAAGGGCGGGCAATTGACGGCAGAACGTCGCGCCGCCATCGCCGCTTACGACGCCGCCTGGCAGCAATACCGCAGTACGGTTCTGCAAGGCGTGCAAAACGTCGCCGACACGCTCGTCGCGCTCGAAACCGACGCCCGGACTTTGGCCGCCGATGTCGAGGCTGACAGCCTCGCACGGGAAACGCTGGATCTAGCGGCCGCCCAATACAAGCTGGGGGCCGTGAGCTATCTGACCCTGCTCGATGCGCAGCGTCAGTACTACCAAGCGCACGTGACGCTCATCCAAGCTCAAGCCACTCGCTTTACCGATACCGCAACGTTGTTCCAGGCCCTTGGTGGAGGCTGGTGGAACCGTACTGAATCTTTGGCTGAGGTACCGTCGCCGTCGGCATGGTCTGGCCAAGTTGAACAACAGAATCCGTGAGGACGACCATGGCCGATACCAACACCACCCTTCCTTCATCAGCATCTCTTGCGGAGCCGCGCGGCCCCCAAAAGCGACGTCTGCTTCGACCGATGCTCATCATGGGCGCGATCGTGCTGCTCATTGTCGCGATTATTGGAGGTACCAAGTTTGTTCAGATATCCAACCTCATCGCTCAAGCAAAGCAGCCGCAACCGCCTGCCGTCGTAACAGCAACAAAAGCGCAGTTGGCTGAGTGGCAACCGAATGTCGCTGCCGTGGGATCAATGAAGGCATTCCGCGGCGTTGATGTCACTACAGAGGCGGGGGGGATCGTCCGGACGATTGCCTTCAAGCCTGGCCAAGACGTATCGGCAGGAGCACTTCTTGTGCAGCTCAACGCGGATGCCGACGTCGCTCAGCTGCACTCGCTGCAAGCCACGGCCGATTTGGCAGCCACCGTGCTCAAGCGCGACAAGGCGCAGCTCGCGGTCAACGCAGTGTCGCAGGCCCAAGTGGATGCGGATGAGGCTGACCTGAAGTCCAAGCGTGCCGCTGCAGAACAGCAGCGTGCCCTTGTGGAGAAGAAGACGATCCGTGCACCGTTTGCTGGGCGAATCGGTGTGACAAGTGTCAACCCCGGTCAGTACCTGAACCCCGGCGACAAGGTGGCAACGCTGCAAACCGTCGATCCTATCTACATCGACTTCAATGTGCCGCAGGGGCAGCTCTCGGCCATTGCGCTGGGGCAGACGGTCTCCGTGACCACCGACGGCCTGCCCGGGCAGGCATTTGCCGGCAAGGTCACCGCCATCGACACAAAGGTGGACCAAACAACGCGCAATGTCATTGTTGAAGCAACCGTTCCGAATCCGAAGCAACTACTTCTGCCGGGCATGTTTGCACGTGCGGCCGTTGCTTCAGGCGCCACGCAGCGTTATCTGACGGTCCCGCAGACCGCAGTGACGTACAACCCGTACGGCACAACCGTATTCATTGCTGCGAAGGGCAAGAACGAGCAAGGGCAAGAGGTGCTGACAGCTCAGCAGACCTTCGTCAAACCTGGGCCGACCCGCGGAGATCAAGTTGCCATTCTGACGGGCATCAAGGAGGGCGACCAGGTCATTACGAGCGGCCAAATGAAGCTCAAGAACGGTTCGCCCGTGAGGATCGACAACAGCATTGCGCCGACGAATGCCATCGCGCCGACGCCGCAGGAGCAGTGAGGTCCAACATGAAATTCACCGACATCTTCATCAAGCGGCCTGTGTGGGCGGTCGTCATCTCTCTACTGATTCTGATTCTGGGCCTGCGCTCGATCTTCGGCCTGCCGGTCAATCAATGGCCGCGTACCGAGAACACCGTGGTTACGATCACCACGAACTACTACGGGGCAGACGCGGCCACTGTGGCGGGGTTCATCACGCAGCCGATGGAGTCAGCCATCGCGCAAGCGCAAGGGATCGATTACCTGTCGTCCTCGAGCATCACCGGTGTCTCCACAATTACCGCGACGCTTCGGCTGAACTACGATTCGAGCAAGGCGCTCACCGAGATCAACACGCAGATCAACTCGGTGAAGAACCAACTGCCCGCGCAAGCACAGCAGCCCGTGCTATCGGTGGCGGTGGGACAGACAACGGACGCCATGTACCTTGGGTTCTACAGCGATGTTCTGGCCACCAACAACATCACCGACTACCTGGCCCGTGTCGTCAAGCCTAAGCTCGATGCCATTGAGGGCGTGCAGACGGCGGAGATATTGGGCGGGCGGCAGTTTGCCCTGCGAGCATGGCTTGATCCGGCCAAGCTGGCTGCGCACAACGTCTCGGCTCAGGACGTCTACGCTGCACTGTCAAACAACAATTATCTGTCCGCTGTTGGTTCAACCAAGGGACAGATGGTGAAGGTCGACCTTACCGCCGGTACGGATCTGCACAACGTAGACGAGTTCAAGCGTCTTGTGATCAAGCAGAACGGCGACGCACTGGTTCACCTGGAAGACGTGGCCAATGTCACGCTGGGCGCGGAAAACTATGACACCAGCGTTGCCTTCTCGGGCAAGCGTTCGGTGTTCATCGGTATCAAGGTGGCGCCCAACGCCAACATCTTGACCGTGGCCGAGAAGGTGCGCCAAGCATTTCCGGAGCTGAAGTCGCAGTTGCCCGCCGGAGTGCGCGGCGACATTGTTTACGACTCGACGGAGTTCATCAACACGTCGATCGATGAGGTCATCAAGACGCTGGCTGAGGCGCTTCTCATCGTCACGATCGTCATTTATCTGTTCCTTGGAGCGTTTCGCGCAGTCATCGTGCCGCTGGTGGCCATTCCGCTGTCACTAGTAGGAACCTTCTTCATCATGTTCCTGCTCGGATACTCGATCAACCTGCTGACTTTGTTGGCGTTGGTTCTTGCAATCGGGCTGGTGGTGGATGACGCCATCATCGTGGTGGAGAACGTTGATCGGCACATCAAGGAAGAGGGAAAGAGCGTCATGGAAGCGGCGCTCATCGCAGCCCGAGAACTTGGCGGCCCGATCCTGGCCATGACGGTGGTGCTGGTCGCCGCTTACGTGCCCATTGGCTTGCGCAGTGGCCTCACTGGGGCATTGTTCAAGGAGTTCTGTTTCTCCTTGGCTGGAGCTGTCACCGTGTCTGGCATCGTGGCGCTGACGCTCTCGCCGATGATGACTTCGCGGCTGTTTAAATCTGGTCAGGAAGAAGGCCGCTTTGCCCGCCTGCTGGACCATTATTTTGATCGCCTGCGCGGCGCTTACCACCGCCTGCTCACAAAGGGCATCAACATTTGGCCTGTTCTCGTGACCTTCGGGTTCATTCTGTTTGCCTTGGTTGCGGCGGCTGGTTTTACGGCACGAAGTGAGCTTTCACCGACAGAAGACCAAGGCCTTGTCTTCATGCAACTTCGAGGGGCTCCAAATGCTTCGCCGCAGCAGATGCAGATGCTCGCAGACCATGCTTATCAGATCGCGAAGAAGGAGCCGGAGTACGACCAGATGTTCCAACTGACGGGCGTTCCCGCGCTCAATCAGGGCCTAGGTGGTGTTCTTCTGAAGCCGTGGAACCAGCGCGACCGTTCGCAGGCTGATCTGGTCCGAGATCTACAACGCAAGTGGAGCGAGGTCGCGGGTGCCCAGATTGCCGCCTTCCCGCTTCCGTCTCTGCCGGGGGCGCAGGGTCTGCCGGTGCAGTTTGTTATCACCACAACGGAGCCCATCGACAACCTGAACGAGGTCGCACAGGCGGTCATGGCTGAGGCCCAGAAACAGCAATTGTTCTGGTTTGCGGATCTTGATCTCAAGCTCGACAAGCCGCAGGCCAAACTCGTCGTCGATCGCGAGAAGATTGCCGCGCTCGGGATGACGGAGGCGGATGTCGGTGCGGCGCTATCTGCGGCATTGGGCGGCAACTATGTGAACTACTTCTCCATCGCCGGGCGGTCATACAAGGTGATTCCTCAGACGTTGCAGGTAGATCGCCTGAATCCGGATCAAATCCTGGACTACTACATCCGTACCCCTTCCGGATCGATGATCCCCGCTCGAACGGTTGCCCATATCGAAACATCTGTGCAGCCCGAGTCGATCAACCACTTCCAGCAGTTGAACTCCGCGACGATCTCTGGGGTGAGCGGACTTTCTCAAGGCGAGTTGCTTGAAAAGATGCGCACGATTCTCACCAAGGTAGCGCCGAAGGGATACTCGGCGGACTACTCGGGCGAGTCGCGTCAGTTCATGCAGGAGTCTGGGGGCTTCGTTGGCCTGCTGCTGTTCTCGATCCTGATTGTGTACCTTGCATTGGCCTTCCAGTTTGAGAGCTACCGCGATCCGATCGTGATCTTGTTCTCCGTGCCGCCTGCACTTTTTGGTGCTCTGGCATTCATCACCACCGGTTTCGCGTCCATCAACGTCTATACGCAGGTGGGTCTTGTGACCCTGCTGGGATTGATTACCAAGCATGGGATTCTCATTGTTCAGTTTGCCAATGAACTCCAACGTGCTGGACGTAGCAAGCGTGAGGCGATCGAAGAGGCAGCGGCTGTGCGCTTGCGTCCGATTCTGATGACAACGGCTGCAATGGTGCTGGGCGTCGTCCCGCTCGTCTGGGCCTCGGGTGCGGGTGCCGCAGGGCGCCATGACATGGGGCTGGTCATCTTCGCTGGGCTAGGGATCGGAACCATGTTGACCCTCTTCCTGGTGCCCGCGATGTACATGTTCATTGGCACAACGCATCGGTCGGAGGTCGCGAGCCAAGCGGATTCGGTGCCCAGCCCAGCGGTCTGAAGAGCCTAGTCATTCTCCACGAACCGAATTCATGACCGCTCAGGGATCCTCCAATCGGCGCTCCACGCCCGGCCGTCGGCCGGGCCCCTCCGATTCGCACAGCAGAGAGCGATTGCTGGATGAAGCGTTGAAATTGTTCGCCGAGCGCGGCATCGCCAATACCACGCTCGCTCAGATTGCCGAAGCGGCCGAGGTGACATCCGCCATGGTCCACTACAGATTCGAGAGTCGTGACAAGCTGCTGGACGCCATTGTGGAGGAACGCTTGGCTCCGCAGATTCGCGAGATATGGGAGCCTGCCGATTTCGCTCGCGAGTCTGTACTCGAGGTCATTCAAGGCATTGCCCGGCGTGTACTGTCGATCATTGATCACGCTCCCTGGCTGCCTCCGCTGTGGTTGCGCGAGATCATCCAAGAGGGTGGCATGCTGAGGGAGCGGGTTATGCAGCGCATTCCGGACCGGAAAAGCATGGTCTTCAGAAACATCGTAGCGGAGGCGCAGCGCAGCGGAGAAATCAATCCCCAGCTTTCTCCAGATCTGCTCTTCATCTCGCTGATGGCACTGCTGATGGTGCCCCATGCGGCTGCGACGATCCGCGGACGCCTCAGCTCTAGTCCGCCTCTCGACAACGCCACCATTGATCGCCATGTGCTTTCTCTGCTGACGCATGGATTGTCTCCATCGGAGGCGGGCCAGCCCCCGAAGGCGGACGTGCTTTAGCTGAGAGCGGTCGGCGGGCGCGCGATCTGTAACGGTCAAGCGCCGAACACACTTTCGTCAATGTAAAAGCCTGGGCACAGCGATTGCGCTCTTATCGTTCCGCTCATGGAACGTATTTGTGCATTTCACTATCTTCCGTTGCTAATTTGCGTTGCATATAGTGGCCCGTGTGTTGAAGCCGGGCCGTTTCGCAAGGTTAGTCGCTGCCCCGGTATCTGGAGTTGAACCCATGAGAAAGAAGTTTGGAAGAAGCGCTTCTGATCGAGCGCAGGCGCCGATTAACGAAGCGAAGTGCAAGGCGCCAGCCGGCACCATTCGTCCAGTGGTCGACGCCCAACGTTGCGAAGGCAAGGCGGCGTGTGTCGCGGTATGTCCTTACAACGTATTTGAGATCGGCCGCTTGGCGGACGATGTCTTCAGCGCGATGCCGCTGCGCGTGAAGTTCAAGCTGTGGGCCCATGGCAAGAAGACGGCATACACGCCTAACGCCGACGCCTGCAGGGCGTGTGGCTTGTGTGTGAGCGCTTGTCCGGAGAAAGCCATCAAGTTGGTGCGGCACGAGCATGACCGTGCGGGTATGGCCGGCTCGTTAAGCAGTGCAACATAGTTCGGAGTTCATCGTGTCAGTACAGTTTTCCCCAATTTTGACAACCAGCAGACGAGGCGATCGCAAATCCTTCCAGGTTGACAGCCTCGATCTGACGCCGCTCGGCAACCGGGCATCGCCCGTCTTTGTGCTTGACGATTTCCGTGTACGCGGTCAGCCATTTGCACCGCATCCGCACGCCGGCTTCTCTGCCGTTACCTATGTCTTTCAGGACTCGGCAGGCCGCTTGCGTAGCCGCGATTCGCTGGGAAACGACATTGTTGTCGGGCCCGGAGGCATCGTCTGGTCTGAAGCAGGCCGCGGCATGATGCATGAGGAACTGCCGGCTGAACTCAGTCTCGAGCTGCACGGTCTGCAATTCTTCGTCAACCTGCATGCATCCAACAAGCTCAAGACGCCAGCCGTGCACAGCCTGGACGGCCCTGACGTGCCTGAGTGGACCAATGGCAGTGGAGATCGTGTACGCGTGGTCGTTGGGACGTTCGAAGACGTTTCGTCTCCGTTGGCGCCGGTCGAGCCTTTTACGTTGCTCGACGTCGAACTGAAGCGCGACATCGCGTTTTCTTTGGCGAGCGCTCACAACGCTTTCCTGTATGTCTTCTCAGGCGAGGTCCTGATTCGCTCTGACCGGCGCGAGCAGCGGGTCGCCCACGGGCATGGTCTGGCGCTTGCCGGTGACGGTTCAACGCTGACATTCCACGCATGGCGGCCAAGCCAGTTCCTGCTGCTATCGGGTGCGGATATTCAAGAGCCGACTGTCGTCAACGGTCCCTTTGTCATGAACACCACCGAGCAAGTCCGTGACGCCATTGAGCGCTATCGGCGTGGTGAGATGGGCGAACTCGCGCCCTACGAAAGCGCTTGAACACACCTGAGCCCGCTTTCCTACATCAACTTGCTCCCTTGTCTCTAGCCATTTAAAGGAAGTCATCATGAAAGACGTATCGAAACCTACCGCCACATTTGCCCTTGTTGGGCGCATCCTGCTTGCGCTGCTCTTTCTGGGGAGTGGCTTTAACAAGCTTGCGACGCCGGCGGCCACGCAAGGCTATATCGCTTCGGTTGGAGTAGCGATGCCGCTCGCTGCCTACCTGGTGGCCGTCGTGGTTGAAGTGGGCGGCGGTTTGATGCTGCTGGCTGGGTATCGCGCACGCATTGCGGCCCTGTTTCTAGCTGCATTTACGGCCGCAGCAGCAGCGCTGTTCCATAGCAACATGGCCGATCCCAACCAGATGATCCATGCGATGAAAAATCTCGCGATCATCGGTGGGTTGCTGCAGGTAGTCGCATTCGGCGCCGGCGCACTGAGCATTGATCAGCGCCGAGCAAAGGCAGTGCAACGGGCCTCCGTCGCGTAATCGGCATTTGCGAATGCGAAAGCTGGCCTTCTAAACATGAGGCGCATCCCGGTGTCTAGCTTGCCGCCGGGACGTCTCTGCTAGAAGGGCTACGCAACCTGCGTCGCAACGACGGGTAGCCCGCGATTACCGCCCCATGCTTGGAGCCGACTCACCATGTCCGCTGTTATCGATCGCCTGCCGATGCGGGTAATGATTCCCCTGTTTTGCGTCGTCGCTATTGATGCAATCGGCATGGGGGTCATCCTTCCGTTACTGCCGTTCTACTCGCAGCATTTCGGTGCGAGTCCGTTCGCCATCGGCGCGCTCGTGGCAGTGTTCTCGCTCGGCCAGATCATTGCGGCGCCAACGCTTGGCAAGCTCTCAGATCGTCTGGGGCGGAAAATCGTGCTGGTGGGTAGTCAACTCGGCACCTTTGCTAGCCTGGTGCTTCTCGCCAGTGCGGGCAACCTGCTGGTTGTCTTCCTCGCGCGCATCGTCGACGGTGTCACATCCGGCAATCTCTCCGTCGCCAGCGCCTATGCAATCGATCACAGCACGCCAAAGAATCGCCGCCAAGCAATCGGGATGATCAGTGCAGGTGTGGGCGTGGGGATGATGGTCGGTCCCTCGCTCGCTGCTGGCCTGTCCCATATATCAATGACCGCCCCGATCTGGGGGGCTGCGCTGCTGTCGGCGTTGAGCTTGGTCGTGAATCTGATTTTCTTGCCGAACGCTGAAAAGCACCGCACGGGCGATGCGAGGCCTAAGACCTTATCGCTGCGACAGACCCTTCGGATGCCGGGAACCCTACCGGTGCTGATTGTCCTGGGGCTCTTCTATGTTGGCTTTGCGATGTACGTTTCGCAGTTTGCGCTGTTTCTGCAGGCGCACTACGCCTGGAATGGTCATGCCTTCGGGCCGCGAGAAGTCGGCTATATCTTTACGGCGTCGGGGTTCGTCAACATCATCGTTCAGGCGGCTGGGATGAAAAAGCTCGAGCGTCTCTTCCCAGATAGCGTGCTCTGCGCGTTCAGTTTGCTGCTGTTCTGCGCAGGCCTAGGAGTCCTGAGCATATTTCCGGGGCTGGCAGCGCTTGCCGTGGGGTTACTGCTGGCGAGCGTCGGCACGGCAATGAGCAGGCCAAGTCTGATGGCAGCCTTGTCTATGACTTCGTCGCCGCAACAACAGGGGGCGCTCATGGGATTGAGCAGCGCCTTAATGGCAATCTCTAACATCGTTGGACCATTGGCTGCCGGTACCCTGATACAGCATGGCCTTTACCTTGGCTGGTCCGTGGCCATCGCGTGCCTCATGGCCGCAGGCGGTATCACTGTTTTTGTGCTGGCTCGTAGCAAGAAATGGCCAAGCCATCGCCATCTAGCCGAGGCACAAGAGCCACTGCAACGCAGCCCCGCCTGAGGGCCCGAGGACGGCGTTCTCAGCGTGAATCCCGCTTGGAACGGTAGAGGGGCCAAGCTGGAGAACTTCGTTCGATCGTCTTGAACAGACCAACAGATGCGCTGTGCAATTCTTCCGAGCAGAAGTGGCATGGTGCCAGCCGGGGTCATGTCCTCGCCTGTGTGTCGGAGTCGTCTCCGAGCGTTGCCACCAACGCATCCAGGAACGCTCTGGTCCTGGCGGGCATAAGCCGCCGCCCAGGAAAGACGGCCCAGATTTTCCCCGCCGGCATGTGCCATTCCGGCAGTAGCTGCGTAAGCAACCCTTGCTGCACCGCTTCGCGAGCGTAGTACTCCGGCACGCTGACGACACCGAAGTCCGCCTGAGCCATACGCATCAGCACGGCGGGGGAGTTTGCAATGCTGTATTGCTGCGGCGTTCCGCTCCAGCGCTCTTTGTCCGGGTCTTGGCCGCGCTCGAGCGTCCACCCGCGTGGATCACCGGTTCGCGTTTGCAACAGCAAGCCGTGTAGGCGGAGCAGGTCGTCCGGGACTTCGGGCTTACCCGCGCGACGTAGATAGTCCGGCGATGCATAGAGGCCAACGTTAAGTTCGGCCAACTTGCGCGCACTGAGATCGCTATCCTCCAGCGACTCTCCCACGCGGACCGCCAAATCGTAATTCTCGCCAATCAGGTCCACTCGTCGGGACGACAAGTCCATCTCGAGCACGATTGCTGGATGCTCGCGCACGAAATTGGCCAGCATCTCAGGTAGCGCGCTTGCAGCCAAATCGGCAAGCAGCGAGACACGCAACCGCCCACTAGGCTTGGCCTGCCGGTGTTGCGCCAAAGCAAGTGCACCATCCACTTCAGTCGCCACCGCGCGAGCGTGCTCAAGCACATGTACGCCGAAATCGGTGATCGTCAGCTTGCGCGAGCTACGGTTGACGAGCCGCTCCCCCAGTCGCTTCTCCAAGGCCGCAATACGCCGCGACACAGTGGATTTGGGCAGTCGCAAGCGGTCAGCTGCGCGGCTGAAGCTGCCGACTTCAGCGACGCGAGCAAACAGCAGGAGGTCGTTTGCGTCGAGGTCGATCATAGAGAGAAGTTCTCAATTCTTCGTTCCATCTGAGCAACGAAGATGTGCAATTTTCGATCTACCGTTGCTGTATTGCAGTTTATAGACTCCAAAACGTGAATGTCAACGCGCTATTGGAGCCGCCATGAATATCCTGCAAATCAACTCGAGTGCCCGTCCGTACGCCAACGGAGAGGGTTCGCAATCCACCCGTCTTGCCACTGAGCTTGTGCGAGGCCTTGAAGAGGCCAGCCCCGGAGCGGTGGTGGTAGTTCGCGATCTAGGCCAGACCCCGCCTCCTCTGGTGGACGGCGCGGCACTGCAGGCGCTGCACACGCCGGCCGAACATCGCTCACCAGAGCAGCGTGATCGCGTCGCTGCAGACGATGCGTTGATTGCGGAAGTGCTCGCGGCCGATGTCATCGTACTCGGCGTGCCGATGTACAACTTCAGCATTCCTGCCCAACTGAAGGCATGGATCGATGCCATCTGCCGTGCCGGCGTGACCTTCAGCTACGGCGCGCAGGGCCCCGTGGGGCTGCTTCGGAACAAGACCGTGTACGCGGTTCTCTCGCGCGGTGGCGTGCATCGAGATCAGCCTACCGACGTGATTGCGCCCTATCTGAAAGTCACGCTTGGTTTCCTCGGCATGACGGACGTGCGCTTCGTTTATGCAGAAGGTCTTGCGATGGGCCCGGACATGGCCACGCGTTCAATTGCCGATGCGCAGGCACAGATCCAGAACTACGTTGAAGACTTTGCGGCGGTATGAATCTGCGGTTGGTGCTGCGGAGGCCGATGCCGGCGAGCAAATGTATCGCGATCCATTGATGAGCGTGATGACAGCCTTGCGTTTCCGTTTTGGTCAACTGGCCGAGATTAAGCGGGTGTCGCTCCGATGCGGTTCTTGAAGGCTGTCGTCTTCATTGGCGCTTCGCTCCGTGTCCTCCATTTCATTACGAGCCCTAACCAAAAATGATCGGAACACAACCCTACGCCGAGCCTAAGTTTCGTGAGATTCAAGGTCGCAAGATGGCCTATCTCGACGAAGGCCGCGGCTCCGCCATTGTCTTTCAGCACGGACAGCCTACGTCTTCGTATGTGTGGCGCAATGTCATGCCTCATCTTGAAGGGCTCGGGCGGCTCGTTGCTGCCGACCTGATCGGGATGGGCGCTTCGCAGAAAGTTGAACCAGCCGACCCCAGCAACTACAGCTACGCGCAGCACAGAGAACATCTGTTCGCTCTCTGGGATGCGCTTGACCTAGGCGACGACATCATCCTAGTGCTGGACGACTGGGGTGCCACCCTCGGCTTTGACTGGGCCAACCGCAATCGCGACCGCGTCAAGGGGATTGTCCATATGGAAGCCGTTGCGGTGCCCATGAGTTGGGCCGATATTCCGGAGCCCGGACAACCCCTTTTCAGGGCACTGCGCTCGGCTGCTGGTGAGGAGCTTGTCCTCCAGCAGAACCTGTTCATTGAGCAGCGTTTGCCGGCCGCCATCATGCGTCCCCTGACAGAAGACGAGATGACCGTCTATCGGCGCCCGTTCCTGCACGCAGGGGAGGATCGCCGGCCTACCTTGTCCTGGCCGCGCAGCTTGCCGCTGGATGCCGACCTCACGGATGTGCACCGAGCAATGGCGGGCTACGGCCCATGGATTGCCAGCGATGCAGTGCCCAAGCTGCTGATCAATGGTGACCCAGGCGCCATCATGACCGGCCGCATCCGCGACGAAGTTCGCGGCTGGAAGAACCAGACCGAAGTCACCGTCAAGGGCCGCAAGATTTTGCAAGAAGACAGCCCGGACGAAATCGGCGCGGCAATCGCCGCGTTCGTCAAACGTGTTCGCTCTGACAACAGGATCTGAACGCACCCATTCAGAGACGCGAGGAGTTCTGCAATGAAGGTTTCCAAATTAGCCTACGTGGGGGCGCACGCATCTGACATGGATTCGTGGCGCAAGTACGGACCCGAGGTCCTCGGGATGGAGCTCGGCCGCGAGAGTTCCGACAACTTGATTTATCTGCGTGCCGACGAGCGCCATCACCGGCTAAGCATTCATCCAGGGGAATCGGATGATATTGCGTACATCGGCTGGGAAGTGGCGAACCACGAGGCGCTGGAGGTGGTGGCCGCCAATCTTGACCGAGCCGGCGTCAAAGTCTTGCCAGGTACGCCGTCAGAGCTAGCGGAGCGGCGTGTGCTTGAACTCGCGCATTTCACCTGTCCTCACACCGGTGTGCGCATGGAGCTGACCGTCGGGAACGAGGTGGTCTTTAATCCGCGCTTTATGCCGACGCGGGCCCTGACCGGCTTCAAGACAGCCGACCTCGGGCTTGGTCACGTCGTGTTGTATGTCACCTCGGATATCAAAGCCGTGGCAGATTTCTATGTGCGCACACTAGGTTTTGGGATTTCCGATTGGGTGGTGAGCCCAGAGGGCGTGCCGTTGGCCGTGTTCCTCCATTGCAACGCACGACATCATTCCATGGCGCTGATCTTCTATCCTCCGGCGCCCCGGAAGATTCAACATGTTTTCTTCGAAACCAATTCGCTCGACGACATCGGAACCACGTACGACCTGTGCCAGCAGCGCGAGATTGCTGCCACCGGCATCGGTCGCCACCCCAATGATCAGTCGGTATCCTTCTACTTCCGCAACCCGTCCCGCTGGTTCATTGAATACGGTTGGGATCTTCGGACCGTTGATCCGCAAAACCTGACGGTGGAGAGCTACGTCTTGCGTCCGGGGATGTCATGGGGGCACGCTGGGCTGCGGAACTTGGAAGACGGCGCCCGACCGCGTGAGGCGATTGTCCAGTCTGCGGTGTCAAACTGAGTTTGCGGCGGTGTGCGGCCAGCCCATATGGGTTGGAGTTGCTGCACTGAACGTTCTTTGGCTCCTTCACGATGAGCTGATACAGCAGGAGGTCGCTACCCGGGGGAGCGTCAGATTGAACAGAAGTGATCTGGGTGACGGAGAGATCACCGGGCGGCTATAGGCGGCATGGTGTGAGGTTGTGTCCCGCTACGCTGGTTGTTCCGTGTCTATTCGGTAGGGCTCGCGTTCGCGGGCCTTTTTTTTGGGGTAACCCGGTATGGTTTGTGGGTCAAGAGCGTCGTGCCAAGCGGACGCCCGGCCAGGGTAGTGATCATCTGATGCATCGTAAGCAATTGATTTATAAGGGATTATTGTTCAAAAGCCGACGCGGCTGCCTCGAGCAGTTCCAAATTGAGTGACCAAAGTTCCAGATTGAGTGAATCTCGACAATAATCTCGACAGCAAGTTTCCATTCTTGAAATCGTAATACCCCGTCCCTATAATTAGCACTCGCCGGGCAGGAGTGCTAACAACGCCTCCGACCCCCGATGCTTTCCCGATGCGCCGCGTCTTGCGGCGCGTTTTGTGAATAAACACTCACTTTGCATTGAGGAGTTGTGTATGAACCTGCGTCCTTTGCACGACCGCGTGATCGTGAAGCGCCTGGACAACGAAACCAAGACCGCTTCGGGCATCGTCATCCCTGACGCCGCCGCTGAAAAGCCGGATCAAGGCGAAGTGCTGGCCGTCGGCCCGGGCAAGAAAGACGACAAGGGCAATGCGATCGCGCTGGACGTCAAGGTCGGCGACCGCGTGCTGTTCGGCAAGTACGCCGGCCAGGGCGTCAAGGTGGATGGTCAGGAAGTCCTGGTCATGCGCGAAGAAGACATCATGGCTGTGGTGCAAAAGTAAGCACGCGCTCGTTCATAACGTTCGCAACGCTTACCAGTAACCCAATCCTCATTGCCGGCGCAGCTTAAGGGCGCGCGGGCAACATCCAAAGATCTCGGAGATTCTCAAGATGGCAGCTAAAGACGTAGTGTTCGGCGACGCCGCACGTGCCAAGATGGTCGAAGGCGTGAACATTCTCGCCAACGCAGTGAAGGTGACCCTGGGCCCGAAGGGCCGCAACGTGGTGCTGGAGCGCAGCTTCGGTGGCCCGACCGTGACCAAGGACGGTGTGTCGGTCGCCAAGGAAATCGAGCTGAAGGACAAGCTGCAGAACATGGGCGCGCAAATGGTCAAGGAAGTGGCTTCCAAGACCAGCGACAACGCCGGTGACGGCACCACCACCGCAACGGTGCTGGCCCAGTCGATCGTGCGCGAAGGCATGAAGTACGTTGCCGCCGGCATGAACCCGATGGACCTGAAGCGCGGCATCGACAAGGCTGTGACGGCCGCTGTTGAAGAGCTGAAGAAGATCAGCAAGCCGACCACCACCAGCAAGGAAATCGCTCAAGTTGGCGCCATCTCGGCCAACAGCGACGAATCCATCGGCCAGCGCATCGCTGAAGCCATGGACAAGGTCGGCAAGGAAGGCGTGATCACGGTGGAAGACGGCAAGTCGCTGGCCGACGAGCTGGACGTCGTGGAAGGCATGCAGTTCGACCGCGGCTACCTGTCGCCGTACTTCATCAACAACCCGGAAAAGCAAGTTGTCCAGCTGGACAACCCGTTCGTGCTGCTGTTCGACAAGAAGATCAGCAACATCCGCGACCTGCTGCCGGTGCTGGAGCAAGTGGCCAAGGCTGGCCGTCCGCTGCTGATCATCGCTGAAGACGTCGAAGGCGAAGCCCTGGCAACGCTGGTGGTCAACAACATCCGCGGCATCCTGAAGACGGCTGCTGTGAAGGCGCCGGGCTTCGGCGACCGCCGCAAGGCCATGCTGGAAGACATCGCCATCCTGACGGGCGGCCAGGTCATTGCTGAAGAAGTCGGCCTGACGCTGGAAAAGGCAACCCTGAACGACCTGGGCCAAGCCAAGCGCGTTGAAATCGGCAAGGAAAACACCACGATCATCGATGGCGCAGGCGATGCCCACAACATCGAAGCGCGCGTGAAGCAAGTGCGTGCCCAGATCGAAGAAGCGACCTCGGACTACGACCGTGAAAAGCTGCAAGAGCGCGTGGCCAAGCTGGCCGGCGGTGTTGCCGTGATCAAGGTTGGCGCTGCCACCGAAGTCGAAATGAAGGAAAAGAAGGCCCGCGTGGAAGACGCACTGCACGCAACGCGCGCTGCCGTGGAAGAAGGCATCGTGGCTGGCGGTGGTGTTGCACTGCTGCGTGCCCGTGCACTGATCTCCGGCCTGAAGGGTGCCAACGCTGACCAAGACGCCGGTATCAAGATCGTGCTGCGCGCCATGGAAGAGCCGCTGCGCCAGATCGTCACCAACGCTGGCGACGAGGCTTCGGTTGTGGTGTCGAAGGTGATCGAAGGAAGCGGCAACTACGGCTACAACGCCGCCACCGGCGAGTACGGTGACCTGGTGGAAATGGGCGTGCTGGACCCGACCAAGGTGACCCGCACCGCGCTGCAAAACGCCGCTTCGGTCGCTTCGCTGATGCTGACGACGGATTGCGCCGTTGCAGAACTGCCGAAGGACGATGCAGCGCCGGCAATGCCGGGCGGCATGGGTGGCATGGGCGGCATGGACGGCATGATGTAATTTGCCCGTCTGGCAACCTGGCCCGGCCGCCGGTTCCTCCGGAGGCTGTTCCAAACAAAACCCCCGCGGGTGCGAGCCCGCGGGGGTTTTTGTTATATGCACGCACGTTCTCCCGCTGATTTGTTAACGCGCCGTTAACGCTGCATTGCGGCGGGCTTCGCTACAATCGGCCCACCCGCGAGCCTCCGTTTCTGAGCGGGCACGACAACAACACAGGGAAGGGAAAACAGATGAACGACATCGCACGCGAGCCCGTCCTGGGCGGCGCCCCCGCTCCAGCTGCCCCGCAACCCTTGCGGATGCGCTTTATCGGCAGCGGCTCGGAATACTTCCGTATCTGGATCGTCAACCTGCTGCTGACCATCGTCACGCTGGGTATCTACTCGGCCTGGGCGAAGGTGCGCACGATGCAGTATTTCTACCGCAACACGCAGTTGGCCGGATCGAGCTTCGACTATCACGGCAGCCCGACCGCCATTCTCAAGGGCCGCGCGATCATCTTCGTGCTGGCGCTGGCGTTCAACCTGCTGAGCCATTCATCGCCGGCGCTGTCGCTGGTGTTCCTGGCACTGCTGGCCGCGGCGTTTCCATGGCTGCTGGTACGCTCGTTGCGCTTCCGCATGGCCAACTCCAGCTACCGTGGCCTGCGCTTCGCCTTCACGGGCAAGGACGCAGAAGGCTACATGGTGTTTCTGGTCTGGCCGATCCTGAGTGTCTTTACCGCGTACCTGCTGGCGCCGTTGGCGCATCAGCGCTTCAAGCGTTATCAGCATCGCAACACGCGCTTTGGCACCACGCCGTTCGATTTCTCGGGCACGCCGGGCAACTTCTATGGCGTGTACCTGCGCACGTTTGGGTTGGCACTGCTGGCTGTCGTTGCAGCGGGTGCATTGATTCTTCTGACCGGTGTTTCGTTCGGCAAGGGTGCTAACAACGCTAGCGCGGCCATCGGCATCGCCATTGCGGTGGTGCTGATGTACTTGGCGATGCTGTTCCTTGCGCCGTACTTCATGTCGCGTCTGCAGAACGTCGTGTGGAACCACACCACGCTCGGCCCGCATCGCTTCCAGAGCCAAGTGGCGGCTGGCAATCTGTTCTGGATCTACGTGTCGAACGCGGTGCTGATTGCCATCACCATCGGCCTGTTCACGCCGTTTGCTCGCGTGCGTACGCTGCGCTACAAGATCGACTCGGTGACGCTGTTTGCATCCGGCTCGCTCGACACGTTCGTGGCGGGCGAGACCACCAAGGTGGGCGCCCTGGGCGACGCCGCGGTGGATTGGTATGACATCGACATTGCGCTGTAAGCACGCCGGAAGGTTACGCCCATGATTCTCGCCACCTACTTCGACGGCCGGACTTCGCGCGCGCAGCCCGTGCGTCTTGCCGTCGAGGCGGGCGAGGCGGTGCTGTTCGACACCGACGGCACGCTGTTGCGCCGTGCCGCACTGCCGACGCTGCGCGTGTCAGAGCGCGTCAAGCATGCGCCGCGCCTGATCACGTTCGACGACGGCGCCTTCTGCGAGATTGCCGACCCGGCGGAGCAGGCGGCGCTCAACGCGCTGCTCCAGCGCACTGGCCACCAGGAGGGTCTGGTGGTGCGCGCGCAGAACAGCTGGAAGCTGGCGCTCGGCGCGTTGATCGTGACGGTACTGGTGCTGGTGATTGGGTATCGCTATGGCCTGCCGTGGGGCGCCAAAGTGGTGGCAAACATGGTGCCGCAGCGCGTGGAGCTGCAGCTCGGGCGCGGTACGCTGCGCGCGCTGGACGAGCGTTGGCTCAAGCCCAGCAAGCTGCCGGAGGCCCAGCAGGCGCGCATTCGTGCACGCTTTGCGGCTCTGCGTGCACCGCAGGCCACGCACACCTACAACATTGTCTTTCGGGATGCGGGCTCCTTGGGCGCCAACGCATTCGCGCTGCCCGGCGGCGACATCATCGTGACCGATGCGCTGGTCAAGCTGGTGGGCGAGGGCGATGGTCTGACAGGTGTGCTGGCGCACGAGGCCGGGCACGTCGAGTATCGACACGGGCTGCGCCAGTTGATTCAGTCCTCCGCCATTGGGGCGACGGCAGCGCTGCTCTTTGGCGATGTGTCGACCATCCTGTCAGGCGTGCCGGCCGCGATGCTCACGCTGCGCTATTCGCGTGACTACGAGCGCGATGCAGACCACTACGCTGCACGGCTGCTGCAGGACAACGGCTTGTCTGTCGGTGCATTTGCGGATGTGCTGCAAGCGCTGGAGGACACGCACGGCGGCACGCGCAAGGCTGACGATGCGAAGAAGTCCGACACCGCCAGCGATGACGACGCCTCGGCGTTCTTCTCGTCACACCCGCTTACGCGCGAGCGTATCGATACGCTGCGCCGTTTCGATCGCACCCACGGCGGCAGCGACGCTGACTGACTCCCCTTGCCTGCCGGGGGGGCCGTTCCTGGACGCAGCCCCGCTTACCGGTACGCCGACTCGGCGATAGATGGGACGGTCCGTCATCCATTTGACGGATTTCTCTCTCCCTTCGGGGCGACAAGAATGGTTTCAGAGAATAAAGGGGCAGGTGCGCCGCAAGTGGGCGTTCCTGAGTGATCGCACGGTGGGGCCAGCCGACGCCGCAAAGAGCTGTCGCATCAGTCGCTTCACCACGTTGCGCGACGTCGTGACGTTCCGTGCGAATCCGTCGGGTAGGCCGCACGCCTGCCTACGGTTTGAATGCAATGCGGGGGAGAGACCATGCGGCAAGCGGAGCAAGGCGCCAGGACCGCATGCGTTGGCGCTGTCCAGGAAGCGGCGGCGCGTCTGATTCCCAATCGCCTCACACTCGTCCGGCTGTTCCGGTTCGGCATCTCGGGGGTGACGGCCACCTGCGTGCACGTGGCCATTGCCACTGCATTGGTGGTCGGGTTCTCTGCATCGCCTGTGTTGGCCAACGGTATCGCGTTTGTCTGTGCGACCGTGTTTTCCTACCTCATGAACGCGCTGTGGAGCTTTTCCGCGCGGCCGGGCCGCGACAACTTTCTGCGCTTTCTTTGTGTGGCGATGTTCGGGCTCATGCTCACGCTCACCATCTCGTGGGCGGCCCAGCGGCTAGGGGGAAACTATTGGGTCGGGCTTGCCTGGATTTTGTTGATCGTGCCGCCGATCACGTTCGTGCTGCATCGGGCGTGGACGTTTAAGTAACGCGTTGGCGCGCCGGTGGTCATGCGGGGGAGGGGGCCATGGCTACACTGAACTTGGTGATTCCATGCTTCAACGAGGAAGACGTGTTGCCAGAGACGGCAAAGCGGGTACTCGCGATGCTGGACAGGTTGGCCGGCGACGGACTCATCGATCGTCAAAGCGAAGTCACGTTCATTGATGATGGTTCGCATGATCGGACTTGGGCGCTGATCGAAGCCTTCCATTTGGCGGATTCGCGCATTCGGGGCATCAAGCTCTCTCGCAACCATGGGCATCAGAACGCGTTGCTGGCAGGCCTGCTAACGGTGCCCGGGGACATCCTGATCAGTCTGGATGCAGATTTGCAGGATGATCTCGAGGCGATTCCTCGCATGATCGAAGCGCATCGCAATGGTGCGGACATCGTATTCGGTGTGCGATGCTGCCGAAGTTGCGATACGTTCTTCAAGCGTTTCACAGCACAAACCTACTATCGGCTGCTCCGGCAGTTTGGCGTGAAAGTGCTGCAGGATCATGCCGACTACCGGCTGATGAGCCGGCGCGCGTTGGAGGCATTGCGGGATTTCCGCGAGATCAATCTGTTCCTTCGCGGGATCATTCCGTTGCTCGGTTTTCGTACGGCCGTCGTTGAATACGAACGCCATGCCCGCTTCGCCGGCCAGAGCAAGTACCCCTTGACCAAGATGATGGCGCTCGCGCTCGATGGGATCGCGTCGTTCTCCTCCAAGCCGCTGCAGTGGAGCGCCTACGTGGGCGCAGGGCTGTCTCTGTTTTCTCTCGCCATTGGGGTGTGGGCGCTCTGTGCCCGACTGTTTACCAATATGACGGTGCCAGGATGGGCTTCGACCGTGGTGCCGATGTACTTTCTGGGCGGCCTGCAAATGCTGTTCCTCGGTGTCATCGGCGGCTATGTGGCGAAGATCTATTCCGAGACCAAACAGCGGCCACGATTCATTGTCGAAGAGAAGCTGTAGTCGGTCCTGTGCGCAGCACGCACGCTTGAGTCGCGTCGTGGAGGGGATATGCAAGCAATCACGGCGAAGCGCCAGGGGGAGGAGCGCGACATTGCGTCATCCGAGCGGGTGCTGCGCGCGCTTTTCGTGCTGGTCGTGGCGCTGGGCGGCACGATCTTCTGGCTTGCACCGCATCCGCCGATGGTCGATCTTCCGCAGCACGCGGCGCAGGTCGCCACGCTGCACGATGTGCTGCTGGGCGCGTCGCCGTGGGCGTCTTTGCTGCGCATCAATCTGTTCACGCCCTACCTGACCGGCTACGGCCTGGCACTGGCTCTGTCATTTGTGATGCCGGTGACCGTGGCGATCAAGGTCTTGCTGACACTGGTCTACTACGGCTTTGTTTCGGCTTGCATCCAACTGCGCAAGCAATTTGCCGGGGATGCGCGGATCGACTGGCTGTTTGTTCCCAGCTTCTTCGGTTTCGCCTACGACTTTGGACTCTTCACGTTTCTGGTCGCCGCGCCGCTCGCGCTGTTGTTCGTGCTGCTGGCGCGACAGTATGCTGAGCTGCCTTCCATCAGAAGAGGGATCGTCCTGGTGATCGCAGATGTCGCCCTGTTCTTCTCGCATGGGCTGCTATTTCTGTTCGCCAGTGCGATTGGGGTGGCATTCATCGTCTTCAGGCGTCGAACGCTGGCCCGAACGTCGCTCCTGCTCATGCCATATGCGCTGCCTGGCATGCTGTGCGCAATCTATGTTCTGGTCCAGGCGCACGCCAATTTTTCCTCCAGCTATCTGCCGATTGGTGTGCGGTGGTTATGGGGGGCGCGTTGGTTCCTGTTCTTTTCCGCACCATGGGGATTCTCGGCGAATGCCTTGGTTTTCATGCCAGCCGGCATGCTTATGATGGTTGCCCCTTGGCTGATGGGGTTGCGAATTCGGCGTGAACCTGCCTCGCTGGCGCCGTTTGCGTTGACCGTGGCGGTCTGGCTCTGCGTGCCGTCCTACGCAGCCAATACCGGGCTTCTGTGCGAGCGGTTCGCGCTCTTCATCCTGCCGTTCTATGCGCTGATGTTTGCGTCTGCGGACTGCGCGAATGCCACACGCTCAGACAGCGCGAGGCGCGCAGTGCTCTACCAGACCGTGCTCGCGCTGGCCTGCGTACTCTTCCTTGGCAGCAAGGCGAATCGCACTCTGGAATTTGCAGCAGAAAGCGCGGACTTCGATCGGATCATGGCAACGGTGGAGCCCGCGCAGCGCGCGCTCGCCATCAACGCAGATAGCGGGAGCCCGGCATCGGGCGTGCCGAACCAGTACGATCATCACGCCCTGTGGTACCAAGCCGAACATCGCGGGTTTGTGGACTTCAATTTCGCCTGGTACCCGCCGCAGATCCTGCGATACCGCCTCGACCAGTTACCCGCCGTCGGTCCTTCCGATATCGTCGAGCAACGAATGTTCTACGAGACATTCAATTGGGAACGAAGCCGCGCGCGGGCTTATCGTTACTTCTTTGTCCGTCATACGGCGCCAATCCGGCCCGACCTGTTCAAGAATGGCGAGTGTCAGGTTGCCCTGTTGGCGACGGCAGGAAATTGGTCGGTTTTTGAGAACCGGACTTGTAGGTAAGCCACAAGAGCGACGTTGTGATGGCCGTGGCTTGGTGACGGCGCGGCAGAGTACGTGAGGGGAAACCATGGACAAGTCGGAGTTCGACCGATTTGCTGATGAATATCTTCAGCTGCACGCCAAGAATATTGCGGCCTCGGGAGAGAGCCCGGACTTTTTTGCGGAGTACAAAGTCCGCGATATCGCAGCGGAACTGAAGGCTAGGCGCAGGGTGCCCGAGCGCGTGTTGGATTTCGGCTCGGGCGTTGGCAACTCCATTCCGTGGATGAGGAAGTATCTGCCCGCGGCGCAGATGACTTGCGTTGACGTGTCCGAGCGTTCGTTGCGGGTGGCGGCCAACCGGTTTCCCGGCAGCGCGCGCTTCGTACACGTTGATGGACAGACGCTGCCGTTCAACACTGCGGAGTTTGATCTCGCCTATGCCATGTGTGTGTTCCACCATATTGATCATGCGGAACATGTTCGGCTGCTGCGCGAGCTCGCACGTGTGCTGACTCCAATCGGCACGCTTGCCATCTTCGAACACAATCCGTACAACCCGCTCACGGTTCAGGCAGTCAACACGTGTGAGTTCGACGTCAATGCCAAGTTGATTGCTGCTCGCCAAATGAAAGCCGCCTGCGTGGCAGCCGGGTTCACGCAGGTGGACGTGCGATATCGGATCTTCTTTCCACGGGCGCTTGCGGGGCTGCGCCGACTCGAGAAATACATGACGGGGTTTCCGCTTGGGGCGCAGTATTCGATCTTCGCTCGAAAAGGCTGAGCACCGTATGGGTAGACCAGCCAGTTGCGCTCGCTTGGCGCAACCGGCCATCACCCCGGCTGTGAAGCGGTGCTCGACGGCAATGGTCGGGAAGCTGCGCTGCGCCACGTCGCCTTGGTCATCCATCGCAGTACAAATGCGGTGACTCCCCATAGCACGATGCCGCCCAGGACATCGACGAAGTAATGTCCACCGACGGTTGGCGTCGAGCAGATCATGATCACGTTGAGTGGCACGGAGATGGCCAATGCAAGCCGAGACCAGCGGGTGGCCTGGATATAGAACAGCGCTGTCGCGGTATGAAACGACGGCATTGAAACCAACCCCTGCATGGTGTTGATGGTAAAAGCCCTGAGTGTGCCGTCGCGAACCGGGAAGAAGTGCGAGAACGATGCCAGGTCAGCTTGGCTGATCTCTCCGCCGCTTGCATGGTAGTGAAATGCGCCTGCCGCCGGAAAAGGCGCAGCAATGAGAAAAAGCAGCAGCAACGCGATCAGCAGGTTGGACAGCAGTTCGCGCAGCATCGGTATGGGACCAGCCAGGCTGATCAGTATGGCAATCAGCACCAACTGGCCCTGGCCGCTCATATAGGCCCAGCGCAGCACCTCGTCGACCTGCGGATGCGCTTTCACCCACCGATACCAGGCCATCCAATCCAGGCCGAGCGCGGTATCCATGGCGGCGAGTTTGGTATCGACAAGGGGCGGGGCAAGCGAGACGACCAGATAGGACAGGACGCTGATCCCCGTGGAAAACAGGATCAGCCACGCCAGCGCTTGAATCAGAATGGCCAGCTCACCGGCACGGCATCGCTTTGCCAGCTTCCTGTACTGGGGGCCGCGTTTTGCGATCGGGCCGTGGAGCATGAGCGCAAGCCCTGCCATCACGCAGCCCAGCTGAGCGACGACCGCAAGACATTGCTGCACATCCTCCACCGCGATGCTGCGACCGGTTACAGCCAGCCACACCGCATCCAGCACAACGATGAGCCAGGCGATGATCCATCGTGCGGTGTCCCCCTTGGTCCAGAGGGCAGGCTCCGCTGCAGGCATTTCGTCGTGGGCGGTTGCGGCAAGCATCATGTCAGCCCCGGTGCTGTGCGCATGCGCTAGCGGCGCGCGGCGTGACCGCGCAGGCCTTCGCCCTGCGTGCGGCGCGTGCGCGCGCTGGCAATAGAGATGACTTGCCGAGAGCCGTTGCCCGGCAGGCGGCTGCGCGGGCGCTGATTCTGGTAGCGCCGCTTGATCAGGTAGATCGGTCGGCCTTTCGCTTCGTCATAGATGCGACCGATGTACTCGCCGACTACGCCCAGACCGACCAGTTGCAGCCCCCCGAAGAACAGCAGCAGGGACAGCTCCGATGCATAGCCTGGCAGCACGATGCCGAAAATCAATGTGCGCGCGATGATGAATGCCCCGTAGAGAAAGGCCAGCGCTGCCACGAACGCACCCAGGTACGTCCAGCAGCGCAGCGGCAGCGTGCTGAAGCTCGTGATGCCTTCCAGCGCGAAGTTCCACAGCCGCCAGCCGGAGAATTTGGAGTGGCCAGCGCTGCGCTTCTCGCGTTCGTATTGCACGATCACCGTGGTGAAGCCCACCCACGCGAACAGGCCCTTCATGAAGCGGTGCCGCTCGGGCAGTTGCTTGAGCGCGTTGACCACCGCGCGGTCCATCAGCCGGAAGTCGCCCACGTTCTCGGGCAGCTTCAGATCGGAGAGTCGGTTGTGGATGCGGTAATAGGCGGCGGCAGTCACGCGCTTGAGAAACGAATCGCACACGCGGCTGGCGCGCTGGGCCAGCACCACCTCCGCGCCTTTGCGCCAGTGCGCGACGAGCGTGGGGATCAACTCCGGCGGGTCCTGCAGGTCGGCATCGATGGGGATCACGGCATCGCCCTGAGCTTCGTCCAGCCCTGCGGTCAGCGCGGCTTCCTTGCCGAAGTTGCGCGTCAGGTCCACCACGCGCACACGCGGGTCGGCGTGCGAGACGGCGACCAGCTTGGCGAGCGTGTCGTCTGCGCTGCCGTCGTTCACGCACACGATCTCGAAGTGCACGGTGTTGATCGACTCCAGGATCGGCACCACGCGCGCGAAGAACAGATGCAATGCATCGCCCTCGTTGTAGAACGGTACGACCAGCGAGAGCAGTGGCGTTTCGTCATGGCTCGGTTTCATGATGATTTCCCCGTTGCATGGGCCTGCCATTGGTGCGGGCCTCTTGTCTGTGTGTCGGCGTGACCTGGATACGAGGGAGACGGTTGGCGTGCTCCATCAGGTGCCGCAGTTTTCGGATCTGCCGAAGCGGCGGTTTGCCTTCGCGACAGACGGACCACGCGCCGCACGATCATGAATGCCACGGCCAGCAAGACGATCGGGCCGATCTGCGGCAAATGGAGCAGCGGATTGATGAATTCAAACAGTGCCAGCAACCAGGCTGTCGCCAGTACGATGCGTTCGCTGCGCGAGAGGCCATGGTGGATACCCGCGCCAACGTAGCCTGCGATGGCGAGGCCCAGCCATGTCAGCTCGTATACACGCAGGTAGGGCGACGTCAGCATGGTGGCCATCGCCAACATGGCGACGCGCAAGCCGGTGTCGGTGGTGCGCAGCCACACGTAGAGGAGTGCGATCACGGCCAGGCCTGCGACGATCAGGTGCAGGGCATAGGCAAGGGTGACGCTCAGGCCAAGGGACCGCGCCGCGGCCAACACCGTCGGCATGACCTGCCAGGCGACACCGCCGTTGTCGAGCAGGTGAGATTGCGCCCAGCGCGCGTTTTGCAGGAAGGCGGGGATCGTCTCCCACCCGCATACAGCCACGCTGATGGCCGTGAGCGACATGGCCGTCAATGCCACGCTGGCGAGTGCCTTCCACGCACGTGCCGCCAGCAGCGCGAGCGGAAACAGGATCGCCAACTGCGGCTTGATGACCAGCAGGCCGATCGCCACGCCAGCCAGCACCGGTCGTTTTTTGAGCAGGTAGACGCCCGTGCCGGCCAGCGCTGCCGTGAGCAGCGAGTTCTGCCCCAGCAGCCCCGACACAAACACCGCCGGCGATGCCACGATGGGCAGCCACACCCCCTGGCGCCAGACCGAGCGGACACCCAGCAGCCAGCCGGCCGCCTTCACGTAGAAGGTGCCGGTGGCCAGCACGAACAGCACATAGCTGGGCCAGAACGGCAGCAGCGCAAGCGGGATGATCAGCAGCAGGAACGTTGGGGGGTAAAGCCAGGGCATGACGATCTTGCTGCCCGAGTCCAGCGTGCCGTGCTCGCGGATCGCTTGCATCATCTGTGCGGGGTCATAGGCGTGGAGCGGGCCGTGTTGCAGCGAGATGTGCGATGCCCCCCAGAACACCGAGAAATCCACGCCGGGGCCAGTCATGTTCTTGTTCGTGAAGCCGTGGCTAGCGATCGCGCCCAGCAGCAAGAACGTGCAGAACAGAATCAGCATGATCGCGCTGCATGACTTCACCCGGTCGACGGTGAGCCACGGCTGGGCGGCTTGCGGCGGCGACACGGTCGCGGGTGCGATGTCCGGTTGTGCAGTGTGGTGGTCCATGCCTGTTCTCCCCCGTTTTCTGTTCTTGTGGCTCGATACGATGTGCGGGACGACTACCAGACCAGACGCGGTGGAACGTACGCACCATAGTAGGGGCCGGTACCGCCGCCACCTGTTGCAAGCTTGACCCCACCAACGAAATTTCCCTCGATGTAGGAGTGCGACCCGTTCTGATACACGTTGGTGATCTGAAAACCCACGAAGCCGACGACCGGCGAGCTTGACCCGGGTGTGACCGAGGAGACAACCGGCATCACGACCGTGCTCGGATAGTTGATGACCTTGTAGACGCTTGCCTTGACACCATTGGAGATGTTGATGCTGTCTCCAATACTGACGGCGGTCGGGTTGCCGTTTTGCACCAGGCTCTTCTCTGTGCTGGCATTGGTGCTGCCAAAAAAACCAGTCCACTCGCCGCTAAAGCAAGTCGTGCTTTTGGACGGGTAGGACGTCTCGATGTCGATGACTTGGGGTTGACCGGTAGACGGATCATTGACCGGCTTGCCGGTCTTCGAATCCCAATACAGCGTGAGCAGGCATTGGTTGATGGCCACAGGGAAGAGTGCCCCTGGGTTGGCTGTACCTGGCGCGGCGATCACGGCAACCGCTGTGGCCTGGATGCTGGCCGGCGTGCCATTGACGATCGAGGCAAACCACGTGCTGACCGGGCCGCCGTTGTTGCCCGAACTGCGGCCGATGGTGACTTGCACGGCAGGCACGTAGCTGGTGAGGTTGGGCGGGGTGCTCTGCGACAACGCCGGCGGCGAGCTTTGCGTGGAGGCCCAGCCCCTGGAAATGTCCCAATACCCCGCTTGAACGTTGCCATCGCTCAGTTGCTGGCCGCCGGAATAGTTCTTCCCGATGGCGGCCTGCCCCACGGAAACACCGTTGGACCAGTTGGGGGCTGTAGGCTTGGATAGACCTGCGGCGCCGGCCAGCGCGGCAGCGTCTGCAGCATTCTGCAGCTCGTTACGCACGACCATCAGGTAACCGATATCGACGGCCAGCGCGCCAAACGCGGTCATGATGATGATCAGGAACGGCATCATGACGCCGACGGCACCGCGTTGAATGCGCTTGTGCGTGGAGGTCGTTCTGGCTCGCATGGCACACCTCACCTTGTGGAACGGGACCAAGCCCGGTGTTGCCTATTCGCACACCATGGTGGTGATCGCATTGATGGTCAATCCGCCAACCAACTGCGCGATGAGCAGGCCCGTAAAGGTGTATGACACCTGGACTGACAGGTCTGCGCCGGTCGACGTGCAGGGCGTGATTGCCTTGGGAAACGTGCACTGCGCCCCGCCATTGGCGAAGGTCACCAGCCTGCTCTGGCAATAGTTTGTTGCCACGCTCTGGATTGACGATGCAGTGGGGTACGACGATGAGGAGCAGGACGAGCTCGACGTACAGAATGCCACCCCGGATCGCGCTGCCTCCCGGCTGGCATTGGTCAAAATGGCTTTGTCATAGAGCGCGGCGCCGAACTCGATCACGCCAAACACAAGCAGCAGAATCAGCGGGAACAGCAGCGTGAACTCAACGCCCGCGGCGCCGGCCATCCTGCGCCGTGCGGCACACGGCGGTGCTGCGTTGCAATGGAGTGGCGTTCGCATGATGGTCTCCTCGAGTCAGTGTGGGCGCCGATGGCTAGTGATCGGCAACCATCCGCAGGGCGTCGACGATCCGGATCAGTGCCGAACCGAGCAGCACGACATAGATCGACGGGAAGATGCAGAAGATCAGCGGGAAGAGGACCTTGGTGCCGATCTTGGCCGCGCGCTCCTCGGCCAGCATCTGGCGCTTGGTGCGCAGCATGTCGGAGTGCACGCGCAGGGATGCCGCGATGCTGGTGCCGAAGCGGTCGGCCTGGATCAACATGGCCACCAGCAAGCTCACGTCATCCACACCGGTGCGGGCGGCGAAGTTGCGCAGCGCCTTCTCGCGTGACAGACCGGCACGCAGTTCCAGCGTAAGTAGTTCGTATTCCTGTGCCATCACCGGGCGGGCCGCCCGCATTTCATCGACCACCCGCAGGATCGCCGCATCGAGCCCGAGGCCAGCCTCCACACACACCATGATGAGATCCAGGCTGTCGGGAAACGACTCGAAGATCTCGCGCTGGCGGTACTTGATCTTCATGGCCAGGACCAGATTGGGCAGGTAGAACCCGATGACGGCGGCCACAAAAAGGATGGTCAGAAATTGCAGACGCTGGCTCGCGTCGAATAGGCCGACCATTGGTGCGAACAGCAGCAGGGGCAGGCCGACCGCCAGAGCCGTCTTCACGCCGAAGTAGATCGGGATCGCCTCGGGCGCGCGCCAGCCGGCATGAACGAACCGGGTATGCAGCGAAGAATCTTCCCAGCCTTCCTTCGGCACGGATGCCCGCGCGAGCGGCTTGGCCAGGCGCTCGGCGGTATGCAGCCAGTGATGCTCTTCGATCTGCGGGCGGAGTTGCGGTGTCTCGCGGTCGATCTGGCCGAGGCGGCGCTGCAGGGTGCGCGGGCGCATCACTACCAGGACTGCGAGGATGGCGCAGAACGCGATGGAGAAGGCGCCTGCCAGCAATACGACGTGTGCAATTTGCATGGTCTTACGGGAAGATCCCGCCTCCGATTCAAACGTGGATGCGCACGAGGTGCCGAATCCAAAGCATGCCGACGCAAGTCATGATGATCGCGCCCCACAGCATCTGGATGCCGAGCGGGTGCGTCCACAAGCCCGATACCAGGGTGGGATTCAGGACGTACATGAGCACGCCCAGCGCTGGCGGCATCAAGGTCAGGATCCAGCCGCTCAACCGGCCTTCGGCCGAGAGCACGCGGATCTTGTCCAGCAACTGCAAGCGCTTGCGGATGAGCGTGCCGATGTTGTCCAGGATCTCCGCCAGGTTGCCGCCCGATTCACGCTGGATCAGCACTGCGATCACCAGGAAGCGCAGGTCTTCGATTGGCACGCGGCGGCTGAACGCGGCCAGCGCGTCGCCCATCGGAACGCCATAGTTGATCTCGCTGAAAACCAGCGCGAACTCGCTGGCGATGGGGGCCGGAAGCTCGCTGCCTGCCATGTCGAGCGCGCTGGGGAACGAGTGCCCGGCGCGCAGGGCGCGGGCGAGCAGGTCGGTGGCTTCGGGCAACTGGGCTTCGAGCTTGCGCAGGCGCCGCGAGCGGCAGCGCATCAGGTACAGCGTGGGCAACGCACCGGCCAGCACGGCCAACACGAGCAGCGCGACCAGCGGCGGGGCGAACAGCGCGGCCACGGCAGCCACCACCACAGGCAACGCCAGTGTGAGCGTCAGGAAGCGGCCGACAGACCAATCCAGCCCCGACTGCAGCAGGATCAGGTCGAGGGAGTCCACGTGTGGAAGCCGCTGCAGCAGGTGCGCGACATCGGTGGACTCAGCGAGCACCCGTTGCTTCAGGATGTTGGTTTGCGCATCCTTGCCGGAGAGGCTGAACAGCGCCATTTCCAGCCGCTGGCTTAGCCGCTTGGCGGCCGGGCTGTGGCGACTGTTCCACCACTGGTAGAGGCCGATCGCACCCAGCACCACGGCGATGAAGAGCGATGCGGCAAAGCCGACGAGCGGGGCGTTCATGGCGCTCTCCTTGACCTAGATTTCGTAGAACACGTTCGGGTCGAACAGTGTGTCGGGCAGGTGGATGCCGTAGGCATGCAGACGCTCCCAGAACTTGGGACGAACGCCGGTGGCGCAGAAGTGCCCGTGGACCCGTCCTTCTTTGTCCACCCCCTTGCGGCGGAACGAGAAGATCTCCTGCATGTTGACGACCTCGCCCTCCATACCGGTGATCTCCTGCACGCTGATGAGCTTGCGGCGGCCATCGGTCAGGCGCGAAACCTGCACCACCACCGACAGTGCCGAAGTGATCTGCTGGCGCATGGTCTTGGGTGGCAGCGACAGGCCGGCCATGCTGACCATGTTCTCGAGCCGTGTCAGCGCATCGCGCGGCGTGTTGGCGTGAATGGTGGCCAGCGAGCCCTCGTGGCCGGTGTTCATGGCGTGCAGCATGTCCAGCGCCTCCGCCCCGCGTACTTCGCCCACGATGATGCGATCGGGGCGCATGCGCAGCGCGTTCTTCACCAGTGAGCGCTGCGTGATCTCGCCGCGGCCTTCGATGTTGGCGGGGCGCGTCTCCAGGCGCAGGACGTGGTTCTGCATGAGCTGCAGCTCGGCCGCGTCTTCAATGGTGACGATGCGCTCGTCTGCCGGGATATAGCCTGAGAGGATGTTGAGCAGCGTGGTCTTGCCGCCGCCTGTGCCGCCCGAGATCAGCACGTTGAGCTTGGCCCGTACCATCGCCTCGAACAGTTGCGCCATTTCGGGCGTGAGGGTCTGGAGCTCAATCAGATCCTTCATCTGGAGCGGGTTCACCGCAAAGCGCCGGATCGATAGCAGCGGCCCGTCGATGGCCGAGGGCGGGATGATGGCGTTGACGCGCGATCCATCGGGTAGCCGCGCATCCACCATCGGGCTGGACTCATCGATGCGCCGACCCACGCGCGAGACCATTTTTTCGATCACGCGCATCAGGTGTGCATCGTCCAGGAACGTGACGTCGGTCAGCTCGAGCTTGCCGCGGCGTTCCACGTACACGCACTTGGAAGTGTTGACCAGAATGTCGGAGATGGTCGGGTCGGCCAGCAGCGGCTCCAGCGGGCCGTAGCCGAGCATCTCGTCCTGGATGTCGGAGACCAGGCGGCGGCGCTCCACCTCGTTGATCTGATGGTTGCCCTCTTCGATGATGCGTTCCACCAGTTGCGCCAGTTCGCGCTTGACCTGTTCGGGGGACAGTTGTTGCAGCCGGGTCAGCTCCACGCGATCGATGATGATCTGGTGGATGTCCATGGTCAGTTGCTGATAGGCCGCGCTGGTCCGGGCGCCCGCGCCATTGGCCTGCGAGACGCGCTGCGGCATCGCTTCACCGGCCTGCTGGAAGAGTTGTTCTCGGAGGGACATGGCGCACTCCATGCAAATGGGTGATTGGGCTCAGGGTCAGGCGCGCACGGGCGCGGGTACCTGACTGGGCTGCCCGAATAGTTTGCGCAGCAGGCCGTCACGCTGCGGGCGGGAATCGGGATAAAGCTGGCGGGCCATGTCGTACAAGGCACGCGCGATCGGGCTGTTCTCGGCCAGTTGCAGCAGCGGAACGCCCTGGTTGCTGGCATCGCGCACGGGGACTGGGTCGTACGGCAGCACATGCGCGATGGCCATGCCAAAGGCGTTTTCCATCGTGTGCCGGTCGATGGGTGCGTGCTTGTCATGCTGGCTGATCACCAGGCGCAGGCGGTCTGCGTGATAGCCCAATGATTGGCACAGCTCCATCAGCCGGCGGCCGGCACGCAGATACGTCAAGTTCATCTGCAGCACCGGAAAGATCAGCTTGCTGTGGTCCAGCACCACGATCGATGCCGGGTTGATGTCCTGCCCGATGTCGAACACCACGACGTCGTACAGTGATGCAGCCAGAGAAACGATGCGCTCGAGGTGAGTCGCCTTGATCTCGCCCGCCTTGACCGGGTCGCCCGCGCCGGCCAGCACGTCGAAGTCGTGTGCGACGTGCGTGAGGCAGGTGTCAAACAGGGCTGCGTCCATGCGGTCGATCTGCTGGCAGACCGTCAGCAGCGTGGCCGGCGGTGTCTGGTCAGTCAGCAGGAAGGCTGCATCGCCGTACTGCTGGCAGAGGTCGATCAGCAGCACGCGCTTGCCGTACCGGGCACTGAGCATGTGGGCGAGATTGGCTGCCGTGAACGTCGTGCCGGTACCACCCTTGCAGGACAGGAACGACAGCACCTGGCCCTCGCCGCGTCCACTGGAGAGCGCATGGCTGGTGCAGCGCTGAAGCTCGTCGCGAAACTCGGGCGCGTCGGGCGGCCAAGGCAGCACGCATTGCACACCGGCGCGCATGGCACGCATTAGCAGCTCGGCGCTTGGGTTTTCCGCAACCAGCATGCACTGCGTTTCCGGGTGCTCGGTGGAGAGCCTGCGCAGTTGACCGAGCTGGTCCGGACCGAAGTTGCCGGCGTCGACGATCAGCAGGTCATAGCCCTGTGCGAGCCCGGGTTGGGCAAGCGCCTGGGCCGGTTCGGCGCGAACCTGCTGCACGACATGGTTCGCAGCCTGCGCGATCAGCCCTGCTAGGTACTGCAGATGCGAATCGTCGGCAGATACGAGAGCGATCTTGGCCATTGCAGTGCTCCTGTGAGCCGCGCGCTGCGCGCCTTGCGCAACGCGTGCCAGCGGTTACTTGCCCATCGAGTCGAGGCTGTTGCCCGCTCCGACGCCGACCTTGAACGCGCTCAAGTCGCTCTGCGGGGTGCGGAACTGGCCGTTGTAGCGGTCCATGGCGGAGGTGGCTGCGCGGCCGTCCACGCCCGTGACCGGGTCGGTGTTCATGGATGCATTGGGGTTGAGTGTCTGCATGGCCCGCACTGTCCGCACGGCGTCACCAAAGTGCGCGTCGTAAGCGGGGGTTGAAGCCATGCAACCAGCCAAGGTGAGAGCAACTGAACCGCAGAGTCCCGCGCGTGCCAGCATCGAAGTGATTTTCATGATGGTCTCCTTGAGGGGCACGACGGGTCAGTCGCGCAACGGCGCATCGCCGGTCGCAACGAAGTGCCAGGTGTTGAGCTCCGGTGCTGCCGAGACAGCCGACGGGGTGGACTGTGCCGGTGCTGCTGGCGTCGTTGGTTCCGCGGGCGGTGTGGCGTCGCTGGACGGTGCTACAGCCGGGGTAGGCGCACCTGCCGCCGGTGCGGGTGCTGCTGTCGGTGTAGCAGCTGCGGCAGGTGCCGCTGCAGGCTTGACCGGGTGGCCTTCCATGTTGCCGTTCAGGTACAGCTCGCCGCGGTTGACCGGGCCGAAGCTGTCGGTCGGCAACGGATACTGCGCGGGTAGCGGCTTGACCAGTCGCGGCGTCACGACGAACAGCAGCTCGGTCTGGTCTTGCTGGAAGCTCGTGCTACGGGCCAGGGAGCCGATCACGGGCAACTCGCCGATGCCGGGGAGGGCTTTCAGGCTGCCGGTGATGTTGCTCTTGATCAGCCCGCCGATTGCAAAGCTCTGACCGTCGCGCACTTGTAGCGTGGTCGAAGCACGTCGTGTCGTGATGAGCGGCAGGATCGTGGTGCCATTGGTGTTCGCCGCGCTGACGGCCACGCCGGTGGGCGACAGTTCCGACACTTCCGGCGCCACCTTCAGATTGATGCGGCCGTTCTCCATCACCGTGGGGGTGAAGCGCAGACCCACGCCAAAGGTTTCTTCCTGCAGCACGATGGTGGACGAGATGCCATTGGTGCTCTGCGGCACCGGAATGAACACTTTGCCGCCCGCCAGGAAGCTGGCCTCTTGTCCGCTGATGGCCATCAGGCTCGGCTCGGCCAGCACCTTGACCAGGCCGTCGCCGCGCTGCGCATCGAGTGCGAATTTCAGCGGCAGGTGGTTCGCCTTGCTGAAGCTGACCAGGTCTTGCGAGCTCGACAGGAAGTTGGCGATAGCGCCGAAGGACCAACTGCCGAACGCGCCGTTCAGGTTGAAGGCCGAACCCATCTGGTCGATCAGGGTCTTGGAGACTTCTGCCACTTTCACTTCCAGCATCACCTGCTGCGGGGCCTCGACCGCCATCATGTTGATGATGCGCGGGCTGCGCAGTGGCGCGCCCGGCGCAGTGGGTGCGCCTTGCGTGGCGCTGCTGGCACCTTGGCTACCGCCCTGATCATGTTGCGAGGGGCTGGGCGTCTGCCGCGTAACGAAAGCGTTGGCAATGTCCACCACCTTCTGTGCCTGGACCGAGTCGCTCACGCTGCCGCCGAGCACGAGGCTGTCGGCTGCGGCCGAGACGCGCACATTCTTGGCGTCGGGCACCAGTTCATGGAGGGTGGCCAGCAGGCCTCCCGGGTCGGCACCCACGGCAACGTCGATGACACTGCACGAGCCGCTGCGGCCCTGCACGATCATGTTGGTGGTGCCGACTTCCTGGCCCAATAGGTAGAGCGTCTGCGGCGACACCAGCATTGCCTGCACGACGTTCGGGTTGCCGACGGTGCGGTTGCGCACCGGTTCCGGCAATTGCACCATGGTCGATTTGCCCACTGGCACGGTCACTTCGCTGTGCGCGCGCATGGCGCCGACGCAGTTCGGGCCTTTGATTGAGGTGTCACGGCTGGCCTCTGCTGTGGCCGGGCTGCCGATGGTGACCTGGATCGGCCCGGAGCCCGACATCTTCAGCGGCTTGGCCGGTGTGGCCGCACCGCTGTTGACGATGGCGCTCTCGACGCCAACTTGCCCGTATGCGATGTCGGCGGTGCCGAGCCCACACACTCCCAGCAGGGTCACCGCTACTGCGGTGGCCTTCAGGTGCGGCACCATGCGGCGAACTGCGCCGCGATGTTTGTAGATTCGGTCCATGTCGGCCCCCCAGATTGGTTGTTCTGCTTGACAAGGTCGGATGTCGTGCCGGCTCTCTTCCCGGAGCCTGTCATCTACTGTTTCTTGTTCTGCTCAACGCTTCAGAAGCACTCCCGATCACGTTGGATGCCGCTGATCACGCCCACGCAGGTGCCGCTCGGCCTGTGTTCGGCCACACGACGTACGACCTGCACGGTCTTGACCACCGGCACGGCCACGGCGGCCTGGATGGCGGGTTCCTTCAGGAGCGTGCTCTTGGTGGCGCCGGTGGTATCCGCCGCGCGCGGGTCGGCCTGATTGCGCAGCACCAGCGAAAGCGTGCCCACGCTGCGTGCCAGGTCCAGCTTCTCGGCCTGGTCGGGCGTGACTTCCAGCGTCACAGCGTTGACGACCTTTGGCTTGGTGTCGTCGCGGCTGACTTCCTGAGCGACCGCCAGCACCAGAATCTTCTCGAGCACGATCTTCGAGATCGAGTGCTCCTTCTGGTCATTGCCGGCGGTCTTGGGTGCCTTTTCGTCTTCCATCGTGTTGACGATGACGTCCACATAGCTGCCCGGCAGCGCAAAGCCCGCCACGCCCACCACATCGTTCACACGTACGGTAATGGCGCGTTTGCCATCGGCAATGACTGCCGAAAGTCCGCCCGCAGTACCCACTGGCGTGAGCTTGGATTCCAGCACCGGCTCGCCGCGGGTGAGGCTGGCTTTCACGACACGGCCGTCGAGGGCGTGTACGTCGGTCATGACGCCCGGCGGCAGGCTGGCAGCCGGCCAGTCCACGAGCTTGACCATCTCCGGCGACAGACGCTGGCCGAGTTCAACGTCGGCCGAAGCGACGGCCACCTTGGTGATGCCGCTGCTGCTTTGCTGCATGAGCCAGCGCGAGGCGAACATCACGGCTGCCAAACCCGCAATGGCGGCAATCAGCAACATGGAAAAGATGCGTAGGTTTTTCATTTCCAACCTCGTTATCTCTGTCAGAAACCCCGTTTCCAGTAATGCGTGCGAATGCATGCGACGGGGATGCAGGCCCGACCGATGCGCCGGTCGGCAACGCGTGCGCCGGATGGCGGTGGCGGGTGCCAGGCCGCACGCGGTCCGCACATATGGCGATGCGGTACCGCGGCGGTCCTGGCTTGCCCGGTGGTACGACTGCATTGGCGCATCTCACTCCCCCTGGCGAGAGCCGGTGATGTCTGGCCCTCCGCTCCCCCTCAAGGCTTCCGTCCACAGCCTCGTCGCGTGTTGGCAACGGGTGTGGTTGGCGGAGCCTCCATTCGTCGTACGTGCTCCAGGTGTATCGCGGCGTGGTGCCTGCGCCCTAGAGCACGCCCTCCATCACCAGCAGCGTGCCGATGGCAATGGCCACGGCGTACGGCAACTGGGTTGTCTTGTCTTTCTTGTCGTGTCCTGCCGCCGTTGTCTTGCCGCCGAAAGGCAGCGAGAGCAGCAACGCCGAGACATTGGCAAACATGCGATGCGCATTGCCCCGGATCAGCATCATGGTCAGCGCCAGCGCGCCGCCCACGATGAAACTGACGAGGGTGACATGCAGCACGCCGGTGGGCGCCATGAACGCTCCCACGGCGCCCATCAGCTTCACGTCGCCGGCGCCCATGCCGCCCAGCAGATAGATGCCGAGGAACAACCCCAGGCCGGTGGCGGTGCCCAGGAGCCATGTCCAGCTTCCGGCCAGCACGCCGTGTTCGAGGCACTGCGTGAGCAGTGCGAATGCCAGCCCGCTGATCACCAGCCAGTTCGGGACGCGGCGAGTGCGCACATCCCATACCGCAGCCGTCATGACCAGGGCAGCAACGCTCAGATTGGTCAGGTGCAGGGCGGTGGTCATGGAATGGCTCCTTGTTCGATGGTCCTGGTCGGGTTGTGCTGGCCGAGATGCCGGCCGCAGCGCTGCACCCTGTGCGGACCAGAGACCAAGCCGGTGTAGACCGGCCCGGTCTGGCCGCGTGGGTGGCTCAACCCACTGCTGTCATGCTGCGGCTGTCAGATCGGCGGAGATGGCAGTCCAGATCTTGCCGACAGCGGTCGAGACCGCGCTGTATGACGCCGCCATGACCAGTGCCACCATGGCCAGCAGCAGGGCGTATTCCACGCCGGCTGCTGCGTCTTCTTCACGTGCGAATTGCTTGATGCCTTCGAACAGGGTTTTCATGTCCCTTCTCCTTACGTCGTGGTTCAAGGAAAAGCGCACCGCTGAAGATCGGGCGCGTTTTAGCCGGGCAAGCCGACTAGGGTCGAATCAGGGGGGCGGGATTTCGCGAACGCGTGCCGGCGCCATGCCGACCGAGACCGGCACGTTCCAGACGCGCAACGTGATAGACGACTCCCCCGACTTCACCGTTGCCCGGGAGCCGCGCGGATGGGCTGGCCACCAACGCTGCCTCGCCGGACGCATCGCCGCGGTTGCGACGGCTGCGCCATGGGTGCCACGAATCGATCCATAGGACCTTCAGGAACCGTTTCGCGCCCGGGCGTACTGCTAAACCACTGCTTGCGGTGGTCCGGCAACTGCGCCGGCGACCCGCGTTGGGCTCGTGTTCGATGGCACTGGCCCTGTTCTGAACTTCCCCAAGACGCCGCATCTGGCGCCGTGTTCTTGTTGCGGTGAATCGACGCGTCAGCCCGTCAGGACCGCGTACCGCATGCAACGCTGTTTGGATGCCTTAGCCACCGCCGCCATGGTGGTGGCCGTTGCCGTTACCGCCATTGCCATTGCCGCCGTTGCCGTTGCCGTTGCCGCCATCGCCGCCTGATCCCGAGTCGAAAACAGACGACAGCTGCGTCGCCGCGTTATTCCACATCTTGCCGGTAGAGGTCTTGACGCTCAGGAGGAAGCCCGCCATCACCAGGGCCACCATCATCAGCAGCAGCATGTACTCGATGCCGGCAGCTCCAACGCTTTTGCGCTTGCTTCCCACAGTCTTGGTCTTCACGTTGACTCCCATGGAGCTTGGCACCTGCATTCCAGAACAGCCTGTTGCTATGTCGGCGTGGACATATGAGCGACGACCGTGCCATTGCCGCTAAGTCCTTGATTTTCCTAGGCTGGGCAGGCATGCCAGCCCCCAGCCCAGGCAATCGGCCCGCGCTTGTATCCCTCGCGTTACGGACACTTTGTGCCGCACACGACACAGCAAACGATGCTGCACATCTTGTTTGCGCAAATAGCAAACGTAAAAGTGGCGTATGCGATTTGTGCAATGCAAAAAAGGCAGGGGAAACCCCGCTGCCGTGCCAACGGCGGTTGTTTGTGCATTGCTGAAACACGGGGGACCTTGTTGGAACAAGATGCAGCGCACCGCAGTTGTCTGGCGCGGTGTGAGCGCAACGTGACTTGCCACCCGTCTTGCAGGAAGAGAGGAGCGCTTTATCGGAGAGGCGGCCTACAGCGGAACGGCCGCCTGATCTCGACGCCCGATGGCCGGGCCGCTGCAGCGTCGTACGGAAGGATTAGGCAGACAGCCGACAGGGCTGGCGCAGGCAGGGGCATCAAAACCGTTTCAGTCTTGAAACATGGCCCGGAAAACGAGGGAAAAGCGATACCTGAATGGGCATCGCTGCTGCTGCAAATGAGAACTGCTACAGCACCAGCGGACGGTCGCTCAGCTCATTGGCACGTGGGGTGCCATCCGTGGGGACGTGGGTGGCGAGGATGTCGTTGATCTGCGCCAGCGCTTCCAGCACTGGTGCCATCGTCACGCGCTGCGCAAAGCCGCGCGTGATGGTTTCGCAGGCCGTGCGCCATGCATGCGCATCGACTTTCGCGGCGATACCGTGATCGGCCAGGATCTCGACCGCATGGTCGGCCAGGTTGATGTAGAGCAGCACGCCCACGTGCTCGCGTGTGTTCCACACCTCCAGCAGGCCGAACAGTGTGCGTGCGCGATGGCGCGGCGTAACACCCGCCCACGCATCGCGCACCGGCAGCGAGCTTTCAATGACGACGCGCACCTCGCCGCGATGGCGTTGTTCGCCTTCGCGTACAGCGGCTTCCAGCTTTTGCAGCTCGGCCGGAGGAAAGGCGCGCTTGGCGTGCGACGAGGTCGTCAGCAGGTGGGTGATAGCACGGCGTGCGCCGCGATGGTGTCGGGTTTGAGATGCCATGGTCGTGATTGCGCTCACCAGTTGCCGGAGGCACCGCCGCCGCCGAAATCGCCCCCGCCGCCTCCACCGAAGCCGCCGCCGGAATCGCCGCCACCGAAACCACCGCCGCCGCGCCCCCAGCCGCCGCCCAGGCCGCCACCGATGCCACCGCCAAGCCCGCCGATGGTGCCCGGGCCCCAGCCTCGGTTGCCCATCACCACGCGCGTACCGGGCCGGCCGCCGGGCAGGCTGCCCGTAACGCGCCCGCCCGAGCGCATGGCCGCGCTCAGCACGAAGAACACGATGATCGCCAGCGGAAACAGCACCGGCAGCCAATCGCCGATGCCGCCGCTGGCTTGCTGGTGCTTGGCGCGCTCAGCCGGCGGCAGGTTCTCTTGTGCAACGATGGTCTGGATGGCCGAGATGCCCGCCGACAAGCCGCCGTAAAAATCGCCCTGGCGGAAGTGCGGCGCCATCACATCCTGCAGCACGCGTTTCGATTGCGCGTCGGTCAGCGCGCCCTCCAGCCCGCGCCCGACCTCGATGCGCATCTTGCGCAGCGATGCCGGGTTGTCTTTGGCGATGAGGATGATGGCGCCATCGTCCACGCCCTTGCGGCCGGCCTTCCAGGCATCCGCCACGCGAATGCCGTAGGCCTCGATGGGTTCCGGCGCCGTGGACGGCACCATCAGCACGAAGATCTGGCTGCCGTGCTGCTGCTCGTAGTCGGCCAGTACCTGTTCGAGCGCGCTGCGCTGCTGGGCAGACAGCGTGCCCGTCAGGTCGGTCACGCGCGCAGCCAGCGGCGGCACAGCCACCATGTCGCTCTGCGCGCGCGCAGGCAACGCGGTGGCCAGCCAAAGGGCCGCTGTCAGCAGGAAGGCGAAGAAAGCACGCGCGCGCATCGACATGATCGTCAGCTCGTCAGAACTTCACCGCCGGGGCGGTGGAGATGCCCTTCTCGTTCTCGACCGTGAAGTTCGGCTTGACCTGGTAGCCCATCACCTTGGCCGTCAGGTTGGTCGGGAAGCTGCGGGCCAGCACGTTGTAGTCCTGCACCGACTTGATGTAACGCTGGCGCGCCACGGTGATGCGGTTCTCGGTGCCTTCCAGCTGCGACTGCAGATCGCGGAACGACTGATCGGCCTTGAGTTGCGGATAGTTTTCCGACACCGCCATCAGGCGCGACAGTGCGCTGGAAAGCTGCCCTTGCAGTTCCTGGAATTTCTGGAACGCCGCCGGATCGTTGAGCACCTCGGGCGTGATCTGGAAGCTGGTGGCTGCGGCGCGGGCCTTGGTCACGGCTTCGAGCGTGTCTTTCTCGTGCGAGGCGTAGCCCTTGACCGTATTCACCAGGTTCGGGATCAGGTCAGCACGGCGTTGGTATTGGTTGACGACCTCGGCCCAGGCAGCCTTGGTGGCTTCGTCCTTGGCCTGGAAATCGTTATAGCCGCAGGCGGACAGGAATGGCGCGACCAGCACGGCCAGCGACAGCGCCAACCAGCGCAGCACCGAAAAACGCGTCGAACGAACGGACAGGGCAGCGGTCATGAGTACCTCGTGATCAGACAGTCAGACAAACAATGTGGCATGAGACCGACATCGTCTCCTGGTGTTCCAGCGAACTCTAGCGTATGCGCTTGACGCCTCAGTCGCACATCAGTACGGTATGGGGACTTTTTTGACAATTTCCATGCGCGCGATTTCCCCTGCTTCGTCGATTTGCATCGCACCGGCCTTCAGCCAGTCGGTCGCGTCGACGCGTGCGCACGCCAAAAAAGCCTCCAAACAGCCGCTCGTCTGACCGGAGCGCTGTTCCGTCAGATGGGCGACGGAACAGCGGCTGACCGCCAAGTTAGACACGGTTGACCTCTTACCCGCATCTCGCGGGCCCTGCATTCCCGATGCTCTCCTGATGGTTCTTGATCGGTCGTTGATTCGTCCAGGAGTTTTGTCGTGCTTGAAAACCCATCCACCCCTCTTTCCACCGGCGCGCGTCCGTCGTATGCAGGCATCTGGGTGCCCATCGTCACGCCGTTTGCCGATGATGCGACGCGGTCGGTCGACTACGGTGCGCTGTATACATTAGTGGCGCGATATCGCACGCAGGGTGTCGCTGGTTTTGTGGCTTGTGGCAGTACGGGTGAGGCTGCCGCGCTCACCGATCAGGAGCAGGCCGACGTGCTCGATACGGTACGTGCTGCGGCCGATGGGTTGCCTGTCGTGATGGGCGTCTCTGGCAGCGCGCTGGCGCCCGTGCTTGAGCGCATGCTCAGGCTCGCCGAGCACCGACCCGCCGCGTTCCTGATACCGGCGCCTTCCTACATCCGCCCGTCGCAGGACGGGATCGTCGAGTACTTCACGGCGCTGGCTGATGCTTCGCCCGTGCCGGTGCTGCTGTACGACATTCCGTATCGCACGGGGGCGAGCATCGATGCCGAAACGCTGCTTGCGCTGGCTGCGCATCCCAACATCCATGGCATCAAGGATTGCGGTGGCGATGCTGACAAGACGCAGCGCGTGATTGCCGATGGGCGGTTGCAGGTGCTGGCAGGGGAAGATGCGCAGGTGTTCGGCACGCTGTGCGCGGGCGGGGTGGGGGCCATCATCGCGGCCGCGCATGTCCGCACAGAGCTGTTTGTGGAGATGGTGCGGGCGGTGCAGGAGCAGCGGTTGAATGATGCGCGGCAGTTGCATCATGCGCTGGCGCCGGTGATTCGGTTGTTGTTTGCGCAGACCAATCCTGGGCCGTTGAAGGCTTGGCTGGCTGCTGAAGGGCAGGTGAAGAATGTGCTGCGGGCGCCGATGGCGGCAGCTTCTGAGGCACTGGGGCAGGCGTTGGTGGAGGCGGTTGGGCGGGTTTGAGTTTTCTGCTTTTTGTTGTTGGTCCATCCCCGGTATCGTCCCCTGCCGGGGCCGACTCACTTTTCTTTGTCTTGCCAAAGAAAAGTAAGCAAAAGAAAGGCGCGCCCGAGATGGCGACTTCCCCTTGGATTTTTGTAACCGGGCGGAGATGGGGAAAACTCGCTTCGCTCAGACAGTTCCCCATCTTTTTTCCGCCCGCTTACAAAAATCCAAGGCGCCATCAAGGGCAGGAACGTCAAAAGAAAAAGGCCAACCCCTCGCGAGGTAGGCCTTTGTCATTCTGGCTGGCATCCAGATGGTTTGGCTCTTTGCCTTTGACTTTCCCTGCCCTATGCGGCGCCTTGAATTTTTGTGAGCGGGCGGAAAAAGGAAGGAGGCTGTTTGAGCGCAGCGAGTTTGCCTCCTTCCCCGCCCGGTCACGGAAATTCAAGGAGTCTTTCGCCGCATCGGGCGCGCCTTTCTTTGCTTACTTTCTTTGGCAAGACAAAGAAAGTGAGTCAGCCCCGGCAGGGGATGAAACAGGGGTGAACCACCAACGCTGATCCATCAAGAAACAATCAGACAGCCTTAAACGCCTTCCGAGCCGCGGCAAAAGTCGCATCCAGAATCGCATCATCGTGCGTAGCCGAAACAAATCCAGCCTCAAACGCAGACGGCGCCAGATAAACGCCCTCAGCCAACATGGCATGGAAGAACGCATTGAAGCGCCCAACATCGCTCTTGGTCACTTCAGCAAAGCTGGTCGGCACACCTTCACGGAAGTAGATCCCGAACATGCCACCAACGCTGTCTGCGGCAAACGGCACACCAGCTTCGCGGGCAATGTCGGACAGCCCATCCACCAGCTTGCGCGTCTGCGCAGCCAGCCGATCATGGAAGCCATCCGCAGCAATCAGGCGCAACGTGGTCAGCCCGGCAGCCACCGCCAGCGGGTTACCCGACAACGTCCCTGCCTGATACACGCTGCCCAGTGGCGCGAGGAAGCCCATGATGTCGCGGCGGCCGCCAAAGGCCGCGGCCGGCATGCCGCCACCGATGACTTTGCCCAGGCACGTCAGGTCCGGCGTGATGCCGTACAGCGACTGCGCACAACCCAGCGCCACACGGAAGCCCGTCATCACCTCGTCGAAAATCAGCACGGCGCCGTTCTCAGTACACAGCGAGCGCATGGCCTGATGGAACGCGGTGCTGCCTCGCACCAGGTTCATGTTGCCGGCCACCGGTTCGACGATCACCGCGGCGATTTCCTTGCCATGGCGCGCAAACGCCTCACGCAGTGCGTCGACATCGTTGTAGGGCAGCACCATTGTGTGCTTGACCACGTCTTCCGGCACGCCGGCGGAGGATGGCGCGTTCTGCGTGGTGTCGGCAAAGGTCAGCAGGCCCGAGCCGGCCTTGACCAGCAGGCTGTCGGCGTGGCCGTGGTAGCAGCCCTCGAACTTGACGATCAGGTCGCGGCCGGTAAAACCGCGCGCCAGGCGCAGCGCGCTCATGGTCGCCTCGGTACCCGACGAGACCAGTCGCACCTGCTCGATCGATGGCACGAGCTTGCAGATTTCCTCGGCCATGACAACTTCCGCCTCGGTCGGGGCGCCGAACGAGAAGCTGTCGGCCGCCACTTCCTGCACGGCGCGCACGACGTCAGGATGCGCGTGGCCGACGATCATCGGGCCCCACGAGCCGACGTAGTCGATATAGCGGGCGCCGTCGGCATCCCACAGGTACGGGCCGGCTGCCTTGGCAATGAAGCGCGGCGTGCCGCCCACCGAGCGGAAGGCGCGCACCGGCGAGTTCACCCCGCCGGGGATGGTCTTCTGGGCACGTTCAAACAGGGCGGCGCTGCAAGGAGTGGCCAATGAAGGAGTCGACATGGATGCAGTTGGAGGAGAGAGGCGCCGCGCAGAACGATGCTGCGGCACGGTTTAAAGACATGTTTGCGGCGATTATGCGGTGGTTTGACGCAGATCCAGGTTGGATACAGTCAAACACGCTGCGTGCCCCGCGCCTGTTCTGGCGCGCACGGGCGTGATTCGGTACCATCTGGCCTGCCATTTTAATAGACGGAACCCACCGAAGCTTTACCCTATGAGCGATACCAATACCGAACTCAAGACGTGGATGTGCCTGATTTGCGGCTGGATCTACGACGAAGAACAAGGCGCGCCGGATGACGGCATCGCGCCCGGCACGAAGTGGGAAGACGTGCCCATCAACTGGACGTGCCCCGAGTGCGGCGCGCGCAAGGAAGACTTCGAAATGGTGCAGATCTGAGCCGGATCTGACCTGTCTCTCGTCGGCAAGTGAGCGGTTGCCCTCTTGCCGACAGCCAAATATCAGGAAGTGACGGTTCGATCGAATCAAATAAAGCGGGCTCGTCGCTTCCATGCCACAGGCGCCCGGCTAAGGGGCGGCGCCATTAACGGCATCATTGACGGCAGATGGGTGACTTGTCACACTTCGTCAAATTCTGAGCTTTACACTTCATAAGCGGGCCGGGGGGCGTAGTTTTGAAGTCGTCGCCAGCGTGGGCCCTTGCAGCACTTTTTGGGGCACGCCGCGCGTCGATTTGCCGCGATCCATCCGGTCAGAATGGCGTGGCGACCCGTGGTCGCCGTAGTTGCGTATGGCGAGAACATGATGCAATCCGCGCGGGTGGAACAACTGACCGAATCCCAACCGCTGGCGAATTCCCCGCTGGCGAATTCCCCTTCATCCCTTTCGGGCTGCAAAGTGCTGGTCATCGATGACTCCAGCACCATCCGCCGTACTGCGCAGATTTTCCTGACCCAGGCCGGTTGCCAGGTCGTGCTGGCCGAGGACGGTTTCGACGCCCTGGCCAAGGTCGGTGATTTGAAGCCCGATCTCGTGTTCTGCGACATCCTGATGCCGAACGTGGACGGCTATCAGACCTGCGCGCTCATCAAGAAAAGCCCGAAGTTTCATGCCACGCCTGTGATCATGCTGTCTTCGCGCGACGGTATCTTTGACCGCGCGCGCGGCCGGTCGGTCGGGGCGGTGGACCATCTCGCCAAGCCTTTCTCCAAGGAAGCGCTGCTGGAGGCGGTCCAGACCCATCTGCCGGCGGCGAGCGAATCTCGTGGCGCCACGCAATGAAGGCACCTCTCTAATACGAAGGACTGTTTGTATGGCAATCAAGAAAGTGTTGGTGGTTGATGATTCCCCGACCGAAGCGCTGCACCTGTCGGAGATCCTCGGCAAGGGCGGTTTCAAGGTGACGGTTGCGGCCGATAGCGACCAGGCCATGACCAAGCTCGAAGCCGAAGCCTTCGACCTGATCCTGATGGACGTGGTAATGCCCGGCCAGAACGGCTACCAGGCGACCCGTGCAATCAAGAAGGACGAGCGTTTCCAGGACATCCCCGTGATCATGTGCACCACCAAGGGACTGGAAACCGACCGCGTGTGGGGCATGCGCCAGGGCGCATCGGACTACATCGTCAAGCCGGTCAAGGCCGAAGAGCTGCTGGAAAAAATCGCCAAGCTGCCGCAGTAAGCCAAGCCAGCCGCCGACCCGGAACACCACGGACATGAGCCAGACGTGAACGAACCGCGCACCAACCTGACCTCCCGCCAGCGCCTGCATGAATACCAGGCGATGCTGGCACGGCGCCTGCAAGAGGCGCGCGCCAAGTCATCGACGGAAGGCTTTCTAGGCGTGCAGATCGGCGACCAGCACTGGCTGCTGTCGCTGTCGGACACGGGCGAGGTGCTGGACTACCAGCCGCCCGCACGCGTGCCGCTCACGCAGCCGTGGTACCTGGGCCTCGTGAATGCGCGGGGCAACTTGCTGGGCGTGATCGATTTCAGCCTGTTCTGCGGCGAAGCGGCGACGGCGGGCGGTGCTGGCGCCAAGATCGTGGTGCTGTCGAAGGACCCGCAGCGTGCGTGCGCGATCATCGTGCCGCGCGTGGCGGGGCTGCGCAGCCTGAGCGATCTGCAGCCGGTCGAGGCCGAGCAGGATGAGAGCCGACCGTGGCAAGGCCGCGCCTGGCGCGATGCACAGGGCACGCTGTGGCGCGAAATGGATGTGCGCCGCCTGCTGGCAGATCCGGCGTTCCTGCAGGTGGGCCGCACCCGCGCGTAAGGCGTGCTGCAACCGTAGCAAGACCCGGCTGCAGGATGGGCTGGGCAACGAATAAGAAAAGATTGGGCACATCCGCAACGGGAGCGGGTGCGCGCAAAGGGGCAAGATGCGGTGCGTGGTGCGGCAACAGGACGCGCCATTTTGTGCCGATATGCACTGCAGAAGGTGCGGACCACGCCGGGCAAGACAAGGCGAGGCCGCGGACGGGAAATCCATGCTGCTGATCTCGGGAAAACGGGACGGCCGCATCGACAAAACAAGAGGGTCCTATGGGGTTCAAGTGGTTCAACGCAGGTCGCCGTGCCGGTAAGGCGGGGGCGCCGGAGGTTGCAGCGGAGGGCGCATCAGCCGCCCCCATGCAGTTGGATAACCCCCACGTGGATGATGACAATCCCGCTGGCGCACCCACGCAGCTGGGCCGCACGCCCATCGACGCCGTGGTCGGCTGGATGGAGCGCGTGCCGTTTGCCGCGCAGCAGCGGGTGTTCACGATCGGCCTCGTGCTTGGCCTGCTGGCACTGCTGATCTCGGTGTACCTGGATAACCGCCAGGCCAACAACGGCTCGGTGCAGATTGAAATTGCGGGCGACACGCTGATGCACTCGCAGCGTCTGGCCAAGGCGGTTCCGGTGGCATTGCTCGGTAACGCCAACGCCTTCGCGCAGCTCAAGGAGAGCCGTGCGCGTCTGCAGGAAAACCTCGAAGCCCTGAAGAACGGCAACTCCGATCGCGGCGTGCGCGCCAGCTCGAGCGCCGATACCGAAGCGCTACTCGACAAGGCCATCGACGAATGGAAGCGCAGTGACAAGAGCGCCCAGGCCGTGCTGTCGCAAGAGAAGACCCTGGTGGCCGTGGGTAAGACGCTGAACGTGTTCAACGCGTCCAACCCCGAACTGCTGGAAGAAGCCGAGCAGATCTCGTCGATGAAGCTGCAGACCAACGCGCCGGCCCGTGAAGTGGCCGCCTCGTCGCAGCTCGTGATGTTGACGCAGCGTCTCGGTAAGAACATGAACGAGTTCCTGGCCGGCGAAGGCGTGAACCCGGAAACGGCGTTCCTGCTCGGCAAGGACACCAACACCTTCCGCGAAACCCTGAACGGCCTGCTCAACGGCTCCGAAGCGCTGCGCCTGTCGCCCGCGACCGACCCTGAGACCAAGGGCTACCTGCAAGAGCTGTCGACCCGTTTCGACAATGTGCAGAAGACCACGCAGATCATTCTGGAAAACCTGCCGGGCCTGATCGCTGCCAAGCGCGCCCAGCAGCAGATCTTCAACGACAACGAAAAGCTGCGTGGCGAACTGTCGGATCTGCAGTCGGCGTATGCGAACAGCGTACGCAGCCGTCCGCTGACCCTGGGTGCGGTGGTGCTGTCGGCCATCCTGACCGTGGTCTGCCTGGCCGGCCTGGCCGCCCTGTACCTGCGTGATTCGCGTGTGCGTACGATGGAAGCAGAAGCCCGTCAGCGTGAAGCGGAAGAACGCCGGATGGTGGAAAAGCGCAACAACGATTCCACTCAGGCCGCAATTCTGCGTCTGATGAACGAACTGCAGGACATCGCAGACGGTGACTTGACCAAGCAGGCCACCGTGTCAGAAGACATTACCGGCGCTATTGCCGACTCGGTGAACTACACCGTGGAAGAACTGCGCGAGCTGGTCGGCCGGGTGCAGAAGACGGCCGAGCAGGTGACGCAGGCATCGTCGGCAGTGCAGACCACGTCGGAAAGCCTGGTGACCGCATCGGAAGAACAGTCCCGCCAGATTCGCCAGACCGGCCAGTCGGTGGTGGAGATGGCCGACCGCATTACGCAGGTCTCGCGCGGCGCAGCTGAATCGGCCAACGTTGCACGCGCGTCGCTGGCGGCAGCCGAGCAAGGTCAGCAGGCGGTGCAGAACGCCATCACGGGCATGAACGACATCCGTGATCAGATTCAGGAAACCTCGAAGCGGATCAAGCGCCTGGGCGAATCGTCGCAGGAGATCGGTGAAATCGTGGAGCTGATCTCGGACATTACCGAGCAGACCAACGTGCTGGCACTGAACGCAGCCATCCAGGCCGCATCGGCTGGTGAAGCCGGCCGCGGCTTCTCGGTGGTGGCAGAGGAAGTGCAGCGCCTGGCAGAACGCTCTGCCGAGGCAGCCAAGCAGATCGGTGCGCTGATCCGCACGATTCAGACCGATACGCAAGACGCGGTGCACGCGATGGAGCGCAGCACGGCAGGGGTGGTGGAAGGGGCGAAGCTGTCCGATAACGCCGGTGCCGCACTGGTGGAGATCGGCCGTGTGTCGCGCCAGCTTGCCGAACTGATTGAAAGCATTTCGCAGACGACGTCGCACGAAGCCACGCTGGCATCTGACGTGGCGCAGAACATCGAACAGATTCTGCACATCACGGAACAGACGTCGACGGGTACGCGCCAGACCGCGCAGTCGGTGCGCCAGCTCACGCAACTTGCAGAAGAGCTGCGTGACTCGGTGGCTCGGTTCCGTATCGCGTAATTGGCCTGACACCGTCGTTACTGGATTTCGGGCGGGAACGCCGAAGGGGTCAACCCTGGGCAACCGCGGCAACCGCCACACGCTTTTTGGAAGCACACATGCGTCATCAATCTTCCGCCCAGCCCGAAGCATCCGAGCGCGCCTCGCTTGAGGCGGCCGGAGCCTCAGCCGGGGGTCAGACATTCGGTCCGAAGCCTGTTGCGCCGGCGCGCGATCTCTCCGCGCTGGCTTGGGTTGCGCCCAACATGCGCGCCGCGCTGGACGATGCCGTGCGCGAGTTCGGCGAATATGCGGCCGATGTCATTGCCAACCCGGAAGTCATCGGCGCGCGTGATACCACCTCGCTGCGCCTGGCCGGTCAGTACCTGCACCAGGCCGCCGGCGCGCTGCTGATCGTCGGCCTGCGCGGCATCGACGTGTATTGCCAGGCCGCCAAGCGCTTGCTCGAAGCCGTCGATGCCGGCACCGTGCAGGCCGATGCACACACGCTGGACGTGTTCTCGCGCGCCGTGCAGGCGCTGCAGGAATACGTGGCCGACCTGATGGCCGGCATGGCTGAAGAGCCGCTGCGCCTGTTCCAACCGTATCAAGCCGTGCTCGCCCGCCTGGGCGAAGAACGCATCCACCCGGCGGACCTGTGGGCCGACGAGCTGCGCCACCTGCCGGCGCTGCTGTTGCCCTCGCGCGATCTGCCGGGGCTGGCGCGTCTGCGCCGCAAATTCGAACTCGCATTGCTGACTGCGCTGCGTGCGCCGACATCCAACGCAGACAGCGCCCAGGCCGATCCGGCTGCCGCTGCCGCCGCTTACGCGCCGCTGGAAGAACTGCTGCACGGCATTCGCGCACTTGAACGCGAACCGCGCCGCGCTGGCGATGATCTGCAGCGCGATCTGTGGCTCGTGTTGGCGCTGACGTTCGGCGCGCTGCGGGCCGGGCTGGTGCCGGCCGACATGACTGCCAAGCGCCTGGCTGCGCGCGTCAACCTGCTGCTGCGTCAGTACTCGCACAACAACGTCCACCTGCCGCAAGGCCTGCTGACCGACGCGCTGTATCTGCTGGCTGGCATGGCCTACAGCAACGCGCCCGCCACGCCGGTGGGTGACGACACGCTGGGCCCGGATATCGTTGCCTGCGTGCAAGCCTTTGCGATTCCGCCCACGCACGCGCCGGCCGGTGCGCTGCACACGCGCCAGTACTACGCGCTGCTGCCGGCGGATGCCACCGACACGCTGCAACGCGTGGGCCGCACGCTGGAAACACTGAGCCAACAATCCGCGCCCGACGCCGAAGAAGCCGATGCCGCGCTGCAGACGCTCGCGCTGCATACCGAGGCACTGGGCCAGCCCGCGCTGCAAGATCTGTCGCAACGCCTGGCGCAAGCGCACGGCCACGATGTCGCGCCCACGCTGCAATTCCTCTCGCGCATGCTGGCCCGCCCCTGGGCGCTGCATGGCGAATCCGGCGATTTGCGCAGCGCGTGGTTTGCCGCCCGCTGCAATGAGTTGGCCGAACACGCTCGCGCCACGCAGGCAGGTGACACGGTGCCCGCACCGGCATGGCTGTCCCTGCTGGCCGAAGAAACCGCGCATCGCCGCGCGCGCGCAGAGCAGGTGCGCGCGCTGCAGACGCAACTAGCCTCGGCCGAAACGCACCTTGACGCCTTCGAGCGAGAGGGCGAGCAAAGCGGTGGCCTGCAGGAAGCCAGCCGCCTGTTCGGCGAGATGCAGGGCGCCTTTGCTGCCATTGATGCCTACGAGGCCGTGCACGCCACCGAAGCCGCCCAATCGACCATCGCCGCGCTGGAAGCGGCAGGCGAGGGCGCAGGAGCCGATCGCGAACGCTATCTGGGTGCACTGGCTGCCAACGCCAGCGGCCTGCAGGGTTTTCTCGATGCGCTGTCGGCCGGTACCGAGTTGACCAGCACACAGATCGACGAGATCGTCATCGCAGGCACGCTCACGCCAACCGAGCGCGAAACCGCCTGGCACGAATTTGCCTTCGATGCGGAATCCGGCATGCTGGCCCGCCGCGAGACGCAGGCCGATGCACACGCCGCCGAGCACGCGGCTACGGCCGACGTTGCATCGCCGCTGCAATCGCTGCTCGACCGCTTGCTCGCCAAGCATCCGGTCGACCCGACCGACCCGCTGGCCGCCGAGTTGCGCACCGCGCTGCAGGAAGCGCGCGACGCTGCCGCCATTGACGATGATCCGGCACGCCGCCGCCGTCTGGAAGAGGCGCTCGCACAGTTCGACGCATGGCAGGTCGGCAGTGCCGGCTCGCTGGAGCGCCTGCAGGCTGCGCTGGCCGCACCGGTTGCTGCACCGGCCGAAGCTGCACCCGCACCGGCCACCGCTGCGCGCGATACGCAATCCATCGATGCCGAGCTGCTCGACATCTTCCTGTCCGAAGCCGAAGAAGTGCTGGCCGGTGTGCGCACCGATCTGCACGCGCTGAACGCCGCGGCCGAGGCAGGCACCGGTGGCTTGGCCGCTGGCTCCGACCTCGACCTGCTGACGCAACTGCGCCGCGCGTTCCACACGCTCAAGGGTTCGGGCCGCATGGTTGGCCTCACCCGCTACGGCGAGGCCGCCTGGGCCATCGAGCAGGTGATGAACGTGTGGCTGGCCGAGAGCCGCGTGCCCTCGCATGATCTGGCTGCGCTGCTCACCCGCGCGGAATCCGAACTGTCGACATGGGCGGCCGCCATTGCGCAATCGCCGCAGGCCGATCACCCGATCGAGCCGCTGGTCGCCGCTGCCGAGCGCGTGCGCCACGGTGGTCCGTTCGTCTGGCTGGAGACGGTGCCGGAAACGCACGAACCCGCCGAGCACGCAGCACCGCCGGTGCCGGCAGTGGAAGCGGCTGCATCGCTCGATCTGGCCGCCGAGCCTGTGGGGTTGGTGGAGCCGGTAGAAACGCCTGCCGCACCGGTCGAACCGGTTGCTGAATCGCACAATGCGATCACGCTCACGTGGGATGACGAGCCCACGCTGCCGGAGGTTGACGCACCGATGCCGGAGGCGACCGCACCGCTGGTCTCGGAGCCCGTTATCGAGCCGGTTGCGGAACTTGCCGCCGAACTGGTCGAGCCGACAGCGCCTGCTGTTGAGCCGGTTGCCGCAGAAGGCGACGCCAAGGTGATCCCGTTCCCGTTCGCGCAGACCGGTGCGGCGGAAGAAGCGCCGCACGACGATGGCGTGAAGGTCATCGGCCCGGTGCGCGTGAGCGTGGCGCTGTACAACGTCTACCTGCAGGAAGCCGACGATCTGATCCGCCGCCTGGGCGTGGATTTCTCGGAATGGCGTCACGAAGGCCGCACGCCGCCGAGCGAGCTGGCCCTGCGCGCCGCGCACACGCTGCAAGGCAGCTCCGCCGTGGTCGAACTGGAGCCCGTGCGCCAGTTGGCCGACGCGTTGGAGCAGGTGCTGCTGAACCTGAACAGCCGTCCGGTGGCGATGCACCCGGGCGACTTCCGCCTGCTCGACCAGGCGGTCGAGCGCATGCGCGGCATGCTGCACCAGTTTGCCGCCAGTGTCTGGCCGGAAGCCGACGAGCCGCTGCGCCGCGGTCTGGAGGAACTGTGCGAGCGCGTGCTGGTGCGCCCGCGTCTGCCAATGGAGCCGGCCCCGCAAGCCTTTGTCGAGATCGCACAGGCTGGGGACGAAACCGCTGGCTTGGCGGAAGTGCCCGTTTTCACGCAGCTCCAGCAGCCCGCAGATTTGGTGCAGCTGGCACCGGCCTATCAGGCGCCCGTGGCCGAACCGGCTGTTGGTGAACTGGTCCGCCAGGCGCCGGCTGACGCGCTGGATCCGGCGTTGCTGGAAATCTTCCTGGAAGAAGCGCACGTTGCCCTGCCCGAACTCGGTCAGCACCTGCGCGCCTGGGAAGCCGCGCCGCAGGACCGCGCTGCCTCCGGTCTGTTGCTGCGCAACCTGCACACCGTGAAGGGCAGTGCCCGTATGGCCGGCGCCATGACACTGGGCCAGGCTGCGCACGAAATGGAAAGCGCTATCGAGAGCGGCCTGCGCCAGAACCGCGTGGACGACGCGCTGTTCCGCAAGCTCTACATGTGGTTCGACCGTATCCAGGCACACGTCGATGCGCTGGGGTCGGGCAAGGTGCTGTCGCTGGATGCCGGCTTGGCAGAAGCGGCAGAGGCACCGCAGACGCAGGATGAAACGCAGGTCGCACCCGGCACGTCGATGCTGCCGGCCGTGGCCGCCACCACCAACGTTGACCTGACCGGCACGCGCAGCGCAGAAGCCGAGGCCCTGGAAGTGGCCGAACGCCAGCGCGCCATGGTGCGTGTGCAGGCGCGTGCGCTCGACTCGCTCATCAACGATGCCGGTGAAGTCGGTGCCGCGCGTGCGCGTCTGGAATCTGAAGTCGATGCGCTTAAGACCTACCTGTCGGAGTTGAACGACAACGTGGCGCGTTTGCGCTCGCAGGTGCGCGAGATCGAAATCCAGGCCGAAACGCAGATGGAATCGCGCATTGCCGACGCGCAAGCGCACGCCGAAGCCTTCGACCCGCTGGAGTTCGACCGTTTCACGCGCCTGCAGGAACTCACGCGGATGATGGCTGAGTCCGTCAACGACGTGGCAACCGTGCAGCAGAACTTGTTCCGCGGTTTCGACCAGGCCTCGCTCGATCTGGAAACGCAGGCGCGCCTTACGCGTGGCCTGCAGCGCAGCCTGATGCGCGCGCGCATGGTGCAGTTCGATACCGTGGCCGACCGGCTGTATCGCGTAGCCCGCCAGGCTGCGTCGGAAACCGGCAAGGAAGTCCGCCTGTTCATCAAGGGCGGTACGGTGGAACTGGATCGCAGCGTGCTGGACCGCATGGGCGGCCCGCTCGAGCACATGATCCGTAACGCTGTTGCACACGGCATTGAATCCGCCGACGAGCGCCGCGCCAAGGGCAAATCGCCTGCGGGTGAACTGACGCTGGAAGTGCAGCAGGAAGGCAACGAAGTCGTGCTGAACTTCGTCGATGACGGTGGCGGCCTGAACCTCGACCGCATCCGTGCCCGCGCACTGGAGCGTCAACTGCTGGCCCCCGACGAAGAAGCCAGCGACGCGCGCCTCACCGAGATGATCTTTACGCCGGGCTTCTCCACCGCTGACCAAGTTTCGGAGCTGGCTGGCCGCGGTGTGGGCATGGACGTGGTGCGTGCTGAGACCGTGGCCCTGGGTGGCCGCATCTCGCTGCAGACCACGCCGGATGTCGGCACGCGCTTCACCATCCACCTGCCGCTGACCACCGCTATCACGCAGGTGCTGCTGGTGCGCGTGGGCGAGCGTGTGTACGCGATCCCGTCGGGCATGATCGACCACGTGCAGCAACTGCGTCCGCAGGCACTGGCCGAGGCGTACAACGCTGCAGCGATGCAACTGCCGACCGGTCCGGTGCCGTTCCATTACTTCGGCGCGCTGCTTGAAGAAGCGCAGCCTGTCACGGGCGGTCGCAAGTACTCGCCGGCCGTGGTGGTGCGCAGCGGTGCAGACCGTGCCGCCGTGCATGTCGATGAAGTGATCGGCAACCGCGAAGTGGTGGTCAAGCACATCGGCCCGCACCTCGCGCGTCTGGAAGGTATTGCTGGTGCGACCACGCTGGGTGACGGCGAGATCGTGCTGATCTATAACCCGGTCGTGCTCACGCAGCGCTTCGAGCGCGAAGCTGCCGCGCTGGGCTTGCCGCAGGCCGATCAGGAAACCACGGGCGCCGTGGCAGAGCTCTCGCGCAGCGGCAACACCGACGCCGTGCCGGGCTTGGCCACGCAGCCGATCGTCATGGTGGTCGACGATTCGCTGACGGTGCGTAAGGTCACGCAGCGCCTACTGACGCGTTCGGGCTATCAGGCCGTGCTTGCGCGTGATGGTGTGGATGCACTGCGTCAGCTGCAGGAGATCACGCCGGACGCCATGCTGGTCGACATCGAGATGCCGCACATGGACGGTTTCGACCTGACGCGCAACGTGCGTGCCGACGAGCGCATCGGCGCCACGCCGATCATCATGATCACCTCGCGTACGGCGGATAAGCACCGCCGCTACGCCGCGGAGATCGGCGTGAACGTCTACCTCGGCAAGCCGTACAACGAAGAGGAGCTGCTGCAGCACCTGCGCAACCTGATCGGCGAACGCGCGCCGGCGGCCAACGCGGGCTGACGCCACTTGAGGCAGAAAGGATGACGGGCCGGTGCATACCGGCCCGTTGTCTTTGGTGCGTTATTAGGCGTCGCTTTTGCTCAGCGCGGCGGCTTCCGCGCCTGAAGTGCGATTGGCTTTTGTGACGGCGTAGCGGTCCAACGTGGCCGCGCGTGCGGCTGCGTGATCGACGATCGGATGCGGGTACGTTTCACCCAATACCACGCCGGCTTCCTTTAACACACTGGCCGGTGCTGTCCACGGTGCGTGGAGGTACTTGTCGGGCAGCCTCGCCAATTGCGGAAGGTACTTGCGGATGAAACGGCCCTGCGGGTCGAACTTCTCCGACTGCGTGACCGGGTTGAAGATGCGGAACCATGGTTGCGCATCGCACCCACTGGAAGCGGCCCACTGCCAGCCACCGTTGTTGGCCGCGAAATCGAAATCGTTGAGCACGTCGGCAAAGTACTGCTCCCCGCGACGCCAGTCGATGCCCAGGTCCTTGATGAGGAAGCTGGCGGCCACCATGCGCAGGCGGTTGTGCATGTAGCCGCTCTGGTGGATTTGCAGCATGGCGGCGTCTACCAGCGGATAGCCTGTGCGCGCGGCCTTCCATGCCGCGAAGCGCGTGTCACCGGTCTCGCCGTCGACCCAGCGGATGCGGTCGAATTCCGGGTGGAATGAGGCACCGTCCGCCAGGTCCGGTCGGTGGTGCAGGATCATGAAATAGAAGTCGCGCCAGATCAGTTCCGATAGCCAGGTTGCCGCGCCCTGGCTGCCGCGCAGCATGGCTGCGTGCGCACGGGCGGCCAAGGTGCGGATCGACACGGTGCCGAAGCGCAGATGTGTCGACAGGTAGCTGGGGCCGCGCACGGCGGGAAAGTCGCGGCGTGCATGGTAGTCGTCCATCCGCACTTCAAAGTCATCGAGCAGCGCTTCGGCGCCGGCCATGCCGGTCGGCAGGGCGATCTCCGATAGGTTGGAAGGGGCGAATCCCAGCGCGTCCAGCGAGGGTGTCGCGTGCGTCAGCGCCTGCGACACCTTGGCCAGCGCGCCGAAGTGCGGCTCTGTCGGATAGGCGCGCAGGTCAAACGGCGTGAGCGCGGCCAGCCAGGCGTTCTTGTAAGGCGTGAAGACGCCATACGGTTTGCCCTGGCCGTTCAGGATTTCGTCGCGCTCGAAAATTACCTGGTCCTTGAAGTCGAACCACGCGCACGGCTGCTGCTCCAGCGCTTTGCGCACGGCTTCGTCGCGTGCCTGTGCGTCGGGTTCTTCGTCGTGGTTGGCGAAGACGGCGTCGACGTTCAGCTTGCGCGCCAGATCGGGAATCGCGTGGCGGGGGTGATCGTGCACGACGGTGAGGTCGCCGCCGGCTTCGCGCAGCGCGCCGCGTAGCTCCTCGATGGACGCGCGGATGAACTCGATCCGACGGTCTGTCTTCAGCCCGCGCGCCAGCAGCGCATCGAGGATGTCGCGGTCGAACACGAACACGCAATAGACCTCGCGGCAGTGGCGCAGGGCATAATGCAGCGCCGCGTGGTCAAAGTGCCGCAGATCACGCCGGAACCACACCAGACCGCGCTGAAAATGCGTTCCGATGGCATAGGGCTGGCGTTTTCCGGTGATGGGTGGCATCGGGCGAGGTCGGCTGTTTTGAAGATTGGCCGAGCGTATCGTAAATATGCCCGGTGAAACCCGGCAAAATCCGGCAAACCACGCCGCATTCCCTCTTCACGTTGTTGTCATGACTGCTTCTTCTGCCCGTCTTCCGCTGTATCGCATTCTGCAATCCCAGGGTTTCGGCACGCGCCGCTATTGCAAGGACCTCGTGCTCGCGGGGCTGGTGTTCATCAACGACGTCGAGATGGAGGACCCGGACGCGCTGGTCGATACCGCCGGCCTGGTGCTCGACGTGGACGGTGAACGCTGGACCTACCACGCACGCGCCTACTTGATGATTAACAAGCCGGCCGGGGTGGAGTGCTCGCAGAAGCCGAAGCACCATCCGAGCGTGTACACGCTATTGCCGGTACCGCTGCGCGAGCGCGGCGTGCAGTGCGTTGGGCGGCTCGATCAGGACACCACCGGCCTGCTGTTGCTCACTGACGATGGCCAATTCGTCCACACACTCACCAGCCCGCGTCACCAAGTGCCCAAGGTGTATGAAATCACCACTGCCGAACCGGTGACTGACGCCCAGGTCGCGCAGCTCTGTGCCGGGGTGCTGCTGGCCGACGAGAATGAAAACGTGAGCGCCGCCTGGGCCGAGCGTGTCGACACGCACCACCTGCGCATGGCGCTCACGCAAGGTAAATACCACCAGGTGAAACGCATGGTGGCTGCGGTGGGCAACCACGTGGCCGGGTTGCATCGCAGCACGATTGGCGGGCTGTCGCTGGGGGATCTCGCGCCGGGCGAATGGCGCTGGCTCGAAGCGGCTGACTTGGAAGCGCTGAATGCTACGCCGCCGCACGCGACCGGCTCGGGTGCCTGAGTCAGCACAAAAAATCTTGCCGCCGAAGCCGTTTCCTCCAAATGAAAGGGGCGACGGCCGGGGGCTTTTGGTAAACTAATCGTATGGCCCTGCCGGACGCACCTATCAATCTCACGAATCAGTTCCTGATCGCTATGCCTGGCATGGCGGACTCCACGTTTTCGGGCGCGGTCGTGTACATGTGCGAGCACAACGAGCGCGGCGCGCTCGGGCTCGTGATCAATCGCCCCATTGATATCGACTTGGCGACACTGTTCGACAAGATCGATCTCAAGCTCGAAATCCACCCCCTCGCAGAACAGCCCGTGTATTACGGCGGCCCGGTCCAGACCGAGCGCGGCTTCGTGCTGCATGACGCCACCGGCGCGTATTCGTCGTCGCTGGCCGTGCCGGGGGGGCTGGAAATGACCACCTCCAAGGATGTGCTGGAAGCCGTCGCCCAGGGCGGCGGGCCGCAGCGCTTCATCCTGACCCTCGGGTATGCCGGCTGGAGCGCCGGCCAGTTGGAAGACGAACTCAGCCGCAACGGCTGGCTGACCGTCCAGGCTGATCCCGAGATCATTTTCAGTGTGCCTGCCGAAGCGCGGTTTGCCGCTGCGCTGAACCTGCTCGGTATCAACCCCGCCATGTTGTCAGGCGAGGCAGGGCATGCCTGAGCCGGTGCATCCGGCCATCGCCCCCGTGCCCTTAGAAGGCACCTTGCTGGCATTCGATTACGGCGAAAAACGCATCGGCGTGGCGCTGGGCAATACGATTTCACGCTCGGCACGGGCGCTGGAAACCATTCCCAACCGTTCGGTCGATTTTCGCTTCGAACAGATCACGCGCTTGATCAAGGAGTGGCAGCCAGTCGGCTTCGTCGTCGGTATGCCTGTGCACCCCGATGGCCCCAATGGCGAGGTGCAGCCGATGATCAAGCTCGCCAAACGCTTCGGCAATCAGTTGCATGGCCGCTATGGCCTGCCGGTCACCTGGGTAGACGAACGCTACTCGTCGATCGCCGCCCAGGATGCCGGCGCCTCCGACGATGTGCTCGACGCGGAAGCCGCGCGCATCATCCTCCAACAGTTCTTCGACGAATCATGACATCGCAACAGATCGATGCCGAGGCCCTCTACCAGAGCCTCGTTGCACAGCTGCGCACGCGGATGGCCGACGGCCATGCCTGGTCAGTCGCTGGAATCGTCAGCGGCGGCGCCTGGATTGCCAAGCGCCTGGCGCATGACCTGGGCTTGCCGGAATACGGCGTCGTCAACGTCGCCCTGCACCGCGACGATTACGCTAAGAAGGGCCTGCACGCCCAGGCCCAGCCGACCACACTGCCGTTCGACGTGAACGAGCGCCGCATTTTGCTGGTGGATGACGTGCTGGCCAGCGGCCGCACTATCCGCGCGGCCATCAACGAGCTGTTCGACTATGGCCGCCCGGCTGCGGTGGAGCTGGCCGTGCTGGTCGACCGCGGCGAACGTCAGTTGCCCGTCGCCCCGGATTACATCGGTGAACGCGTCACGCTGCCCGCCAATGAGTCGCTCGTGCTGAGCGAATCCGGTGAGGGTGCCTCCGCACGCTTCACCTTCACGCGCGAGCCCAAGGGTGCTTGAGTTCGCGCGTCGCGTCGCATCTGCTTTGACCTGATTTGTACTGACCTCGTCGCCTTTCGTCTCTCATGCCCAAGACTTTCGCCAACCCGCAGCTCACGAAAAACGGCGAGCTCAAGCACCTGCTGTCGATCGAGGGGCTGTCGCGCGACATCCTCACGCACGTGCTGGACACCGCGCAGCAGTTCGTCTCCGTGTCGGATTCCGACCGTGAGGTGAAGAAAGTGCCGCTGCTGCGCGGCAAGAGCGTGTTCAACTTGTTCTTCGAGAACTCCACGCGCACGCGCACCACGTTCGAGATCGCGGCCAAGCGGCTGTCGGCGGACGTGATCAACCTGAACATCAATGCGTCGTCCACCAGCAAGGGTGAGTCGCTGCTCGACACGATCAACAACCTGTCGGCCATGCAGGCGGACATGTTTGTCGTGCGGCACGCGAGCTCGGGCGCGCCGTACCTGATCGCCGAGCACGTCGCACCGCACGTGCACGTGATCAACGCGGGCGATGGCCGCCATGCGCACCCCACGCAGGGGCTGCTCGACATGTTCACCATTCGCCACTACAAGAAGGATTTCTCCAACCTGACGGTGGCAATCGTCGGTGACATCCTGCACTCGCGCGTGGCGCGTTCCGACATCCATGCGCTGACGACGCTGGGCTGCGCCGAAGTGCGCGCCATTGGCCCGCGCACTCTGCTGCCCGGTGGCCTGGAGCACATGGGTGTGCGCGTCTTCCACAACATGGAAGAGGGCCTCAAGGGCGTGGACGTCGTCATCATGCTGCGCCTGCAGAACGAGCGCATGAGCGGCGCGCTGCTGCCGTCCGCGCAGGAATACTTCAAGGCCTACGGCCTCACGCAGGAGCGCCTGGCGCTGGCCAAGCCCGACGCCATCGTCATGCACCCGGGCCCGATGAACCGCGGCGTGGAGATCGACTCCGCCGTGGCCGATGGCGTGCAATCGGTGATCCTGAACCAGGTGACGTTCGGCATCGCCGTGCGTATGGCCGTGATGGGCATTGTTGCCGGCAATAACGACTAAGAAGACCGATGAAACTGCATATCAAAGGCGGCCGCCTGATCGACCCGGCCAACGGCATCGACGCGCAACAGGATCTGTACATCGCTGCGGGCAAGGTGGTCGGTGTCGGCCACGCGCCGGCGGATTTCCATGCCAACAAGACGGTCGACGCGACGGGCCTGATCGTCAGCCCGGGCTTTATCGACCTGTCTGCCCGTCTGCGCGAGCCCGGTTTCGAATACAAGGCGACGCTCGAGTCGGAAATGGCTGCCGCCATGGCCGGTGGCGTGACTTCGCTGGTGTGCCCGCCGGATACCGACCCCGTGCTGGATGAGCCCGGCTTGGTCGAGATGCTCAAGTTCCGCGCGCGCAACCTGAATCAGGCGCACGTGTATCCGCTGGGCGCGCTCACCGTTGGCCTGAAGGGCGCGGTGCTGACCGAGATGGCCGAGCTGACCGAATCAGGCTGCGTCGGCTTCTCGCAGACCGATGCGCCGATGGCCGATACGCAAGTGCTGATGCGCGCGCTGCAGTACGCGCGCACTTTCGGCTTTACCGTCTGGCTGCGTCCCGAAGATCCCTACCTGGGCAAGGGCGGCGTGGCGGCAAGCGGCCCGCTGGCGTCTCGCATGGGCCTCTCCGGCGTGCCCGTGATTGCTGAGACCGTGCGCCTGCACACCATCTTCGAACTGATGCGCAGCACTGGCGCGCGCGTGCATTTGTGCCGCCTGTCGTCGGCCGCCGGTCTCGAACTCGTGCGCGCTGCCAAGGCAGAAGGCCTACCGGTCACGTGCGACGTGAACGTCCACCACATCTCGCTGACCGACGTCGACATCGGCTACTTCAATTCGCAGATGCGCTTTGTGCCGCCGCTGCGCTCGGGCCGCGACCGCGACGGCATTGTGCGCGCGCTGGCCGACGGCACCATCGACGCGATCTGCTCCGACCACACCCCCGTGGACGACGACGAAAAGCTACTGCCGTTTGCCGAGGCCACGCCCGGTGCGACTGGCCTCGAAACCTTGCTGCCGCTGACGCTGCGCTGGGCCGCCGAGCACAAGGTCGAGTTGCCGAAGGCGCTTGCCCGCATCACCAGCGAGCCGGCGCGCGTGCTGGGTCTGCAAGCGGGCTCGTTGGAGGTCGGTGCGATGGCCGACGTGTGCGTGTTCGATCCGAACGCCACCTGGAAGGTCGAGCCGCGCAGCCTGCGCAGCCAGGGCAAGAACTCGCCGTACCTGGGCTTTGAACTGGCTGGCCGCGTGCGCGCCACGCTGGTTGCCGGCCACCTTGCCTATGACGGGCATTGACCAACCCGTGGCAAGCGCACCCGGCGAGACCGGCACGCCGCAGCGGAAGCATCTGCTGCGCAAGTTGCGGTTGCTCGTGCATCTGGTCGAGGGCTTGACCACGTGCGCGTTGCTGTTCTGGTGGATCAAGCCGCACACCAAGCAGGCGCTGATTCAACGCTGGTCGCGCAAGCTGCTGGCGCTGTTCCGCGTCTCGCTTGTCGTGCATGGCGAGCCGGTCGAGGGCAAGGACCTGGCGGGTTCGATGCTGGTGTCCAACCACGTGTCGTGGATCGACATCTACGCGATCAACAGTTGGTACCCGCCGCGTTTTGTCGCCAAATCGGAAATCCGTAGCTGGCCGGTGATCGGCTGGCTGTGCGCGCAGACCGGCGTGCTGTTCGTCGAGCGCGCCCGCAAGCGCGATGCGCACCGCATCATGCACGCCATCGCCGACGCGATGCGTGCAGGGGATGCCATTTGCGTGTTTCCCGAGGGGACGACTTCCGATGGTCTGCAGCTGCTGCCGTTCCACGCGAACCTGTTCCAGGCACCGGTGAGCGCCGGGGCGCCGATCCGGCCTGTGGCATTGCGCTATCGCATTGCCGCGACCGGCGAGCTGACGACCATTCCCGCCTATATCGGCGATCTGTCGATGATGGATACGATCAACGCCATCCTGAACGGGCCGCCGCTGGTGGTGGAAGTGTTCGTCGGCCCCGCCGTGGCCCCCGAGATGGACCGCCGCGCGCTGGCCGCGCACAGCCAGGAAGCCGTCGCGGCCCTGATCGCCCGCGCGGGCTAGGCCAAGCGGTTACTTCTTGTGCGCGAGCGGGTCCTGCGCCTGCTCGCACGCCACCTGAATCACGTCCCGCCCGGCCGGCGCCAGCGACAGCTTCGCCGCCGTCAGCTTGCCGCCCCAGACGCAGCCCGTATCCAGCCCCATCACGTCATCGCGCATCACCAGCCCGCGCGTGGACCAATGCCCGAAGACGATCGGCGTGCCGCGTGTGCGCCGGCCCGGCACATCGAACCACGGCATGTGGCCATCCGGAGCGCCTTTCGCATCCGTCGTCTCGAACTCCATTGCGCCGTCGGGCGTACAGAAACGCAGGCGGGTGAGGGCGTTGATCGTCAGCCGCAGGCGGTCCATGCCGACGAGATCGTTGCTCCACTTGTCCGGGTGGTTGCCGAAAGCATTGGCCAGGAAGGTTTTCCAATGGGCGCTACGCAGTTCGCGTTCCACCGCGCCAGCCAGTTCCAATACGTCACCGGTCGTCCATTGAGGCAGCACGCCGGCGTGCACCATCAGAAAGCCATTTTCGAAGATGGCCAACGGCTGGTGGCGCAGCCATGTGATGAGTTGGTCGCTATCGGGAGCAGCTAGGATTTCGGTAATGGTGTCGCGTTTGCCTAGTTTGCGCACACCGGCGGCGACCGCTAGTAGGTGGATGTCGTGGTTGCCCAGCACCGTGCGCGCGCGGCCCGCTTCGCATAGCGCGATCACGTGCCGCAGCGTGGCGAGAGAGTCTGGGCCGCGGTTGATGAGGTCGCCGACGAAGCGCAGGGGGGTGTTGGCGGGTAGCGCGGTCAGGAGGGACTGGAGGGGGGCGCAGCAGCCTTGGAGGTCGCCGATGGCGTGGGGAGGGCTCGACGTGATAGTCATGTGAAATGAGACGAGCGATGCTCAAGACCAACCGAAATCGCAATATTTCAGTTGTGTTACAGCATGCTACAAAAAGATGACGCCCATTGGCAGGGCTGACCATGGGGTCGGATAGAATACGACACTTCTAATCATGTGAAATATTCCGCTGCCCTCCCATGGGGGGTATTGCGCGGACCCTAATGTGCGTGGCTGGGCCCGCAGCAAGGAGCACAGAGTTTGCCCTACATTCTTGTAACCGGTGGTGCCGGCTTCATCGGCGGCAATTTCGTTCTAAATTGGCTGGCTAATCCTGGTGCTGGTGGCATCGTCAACGTCGACAAGTTGACCTATGCCGGCAATCGCAAGACGCTGGCGTCGGTCGAGAACGATCCGCGTCACGTTTTCTCCCAGACGGATATCTGCGACCGCACGGCGCTCGACAGCCTGTTTGCCAAGTACAAGCCGCGCGCAGTTCTTCATTTTGCGGCGGAAAGCCATGTGGACCGCTCTATTCACGGCCCGGGTGAATTCATCCAGACCAATATCGTCGGTACCTTCACCCTACTAGAAGCGACGCGTGCTTATTGGGGTGAGTTGGATGTCGATGCCAGGGCGACGTTCCGATTCCTTCACGTCTCGACCGATGAGGTGTTTGGCTCGCTTGCGCCCGGCGACCCGCAATTCTCCGAGACGACACCTTACGCACCCAACAGCCCGTATTCGGCTTCGAAGGCAGCATCGGACCACCTTGTGCGTGCGTACCACCATACGTACGGCTTGCCTGTCCTGACGACCAACTGCTCCAACAACTACGGGCCGTACCACTTTCCGGAAAAACTGATTCCGCTGATGATCGCGAATGCGCTCGGCGGAAAGCCGTTGCCCGTATACGGCGATGGCCAAAACGTCCGTGATTGGCTGTACGTGGGGGACCATTGTGCTGCAATCCGTGAGGTGCTTGCGCGTGGACGCCTAGGGGAGACCTACAATGTTGGCGGCTGGAACGAGAAGACCAATCTTGACGTCGTGCATGCGCTGTGCGGCTTGCTCGACGAACTCAAACCGAAGGCTGTCGGATCGTATCGGGATCAGATCACGTTCGTGAATGATCGCCCGGGTCACGATCGCCGGTACGCGATCGATGCGCGCAAACTGGAGCGCGAGTTGGGCTGGAGGCCCGCTGAGACCTTCGAGACTGGATTGCGCAAGACGGTGCAGTGGTATTTGGACAACCAAGCTTGGGTGCAGGACGTGATGTCCGGTGAGTATCGGAACTGGGTGGCGAAGCAATATGCAGCGTAATTCGCGCGCCGCTCCCAAGCTTCTTGTCACGGGGAGCCACGGTCAAGTCGGTTTTGAGTTGCGCCGCAGTCTCGCTCCGCTGGGCGAAGTCGTGGCGCTGGACAGGGCTGCCTGCGACTTGACCCAACCGGATGCGTTGCGCCAATTGGTACGAGAATTTCGTCCTGACGTTATCGTCAACTCCGCTGCCTACACGGCGGTGGACAAAGCGGAGGCCGATGCTGATACCGCTTTTGCCGTCAACGGCACCGCGGTCGGCGTGCTGGCCGAAGAAGCGCACGCGCTGGGTAGCCTCCTCGTGCACTACAGTACCGACTATGTGTTTGACGGTACCAAGGCGACTCCCTATATCGAGACTGACACGGTCAACCCGCAGTCTGTCTACGGCAAGAGCAAGCTTGTTGGTGAACAAGCGATTGTGGCATCTGGTGCCTCCGCGTTGGTGCTACGCACCTGCTGGGTGGCCGGAGCGCATGGTGACAACTTTGCCAAGACTATGCTGAAGCTGGGGTGCGAGCGAGAGAGCTTACGCGTAATTGCCGATCAGTTCGGCGCGCCCACGACCGCTGCGCTGATCGCCGATGTGACGGCACAGGTCATTGCGCGCTCGTGGTTGGCAGCGGACCGCTCCGTCTTTCCCGGCGGCATCTATCACTTGGCAGCGGGTGGCGAGACAACCTGGCATGGCTATGCCACCGAGGTACTGCGATACGCAACTGCACACGGCGTTGAGTTCAGGGCCAATCCGGAAGCGATCGCCGCCATTCCTGCGACAGACTATCCGTTGCCGGCTCCGCGGCCGGCCAATTCGCGTCTCGATACCAGCAAGTTGCGCGAGACGTTCGGCATTCATCTGCCCGATTGGCGTCAAGGCATCCATTTCCTGCTCGACCAAATTCTTTGAAGTTTTGCCACTATGCGTAAAGGGATCATCCTTGCCGGCGGGTCCGGCACGCGTCTATATCCGATTACCCGATCGGTTTCCAAGCAATTGCTGCCGGTTTATGATAAGCCGATGATTTACTATCCGCTATCCACGCTGATGTTGGCGGGGATTCGTGATATCTTGATTATTTCCACACCCGAAGACACGCCGCGCTTTACTGAAATGCTCGGTGACGGCAGTAAATGGGGGATTAATCTTCAGTACGCCGTTCAACCCTCTCCGGACGGTTTGGCCCAGGCCTTCATCATTGGGCGCCAATTTATCGATAACGATCCCGCGACGCTGATCCTTGGAGACAACATCTTCCACGGACATGACTTGGTGCGCCAGCTCCACAGCGCAGCGAAAGAAGAGAATGGTGCCACGGTTTTTGCGTATCACGTGCATGATCCGGAACGATACGGGGTCATTGAATTCGACGAACACTTCCGTGCACTGTCTCTAGAAGAAAAGCCGAAAACTCCGCGTTCCAACTATGCGGTGACTGGGCTCTATTTCTACGACAACAGGGTTTGCGATATCGCTGCCGACATCAAGCCGTCGGAGCGCGGTGAGCTTGAAATTACCGATATCAACAAGCGCTATCTCGCATTGGGAGCATTGAATGTAGAGATCATGGGGCGCGGATATGCGTGGCTGGATACCGGCACTCATGATTCCCTGCTTGAAGCAGCTAGCTTCATAGCGACGCTGCAAAAGCGACAAGGATTGATGGTGGCTTGCCCCGAAGAGATCGCCTACCGAAGCAAGTGGATTGATGCAGACCAGGTTGAGGCGCTGGCGGAGCCGTTGGCCAAGAATGGCTACGGCAAATATTTGAGGCAGATCGTTTCGGAGTCAATCAGGTGAGTTTCAACGTTATTCCAACTGCCTTGCCAGAGGTACTTATTCTGGAGCCACAAGTTTTTGGCGATAGTCGTGGCTTTTTCTACGAGAGCTTCAATCTCAAGGAGTTCGAACGCGCGACCGGGCAGAAGCGTACGTTTGTTCAGGATAATCATTCGCGTTCAGCGCAAAATGTGCTGCGGGGCTTGCACTACCAGATTCAAAATTCTCAGGGAAAACTGGTCCGTGTTGTCGCTGGTGAAGTATTCGATGTTGCAGTCGACATGCGCCGCAGTTCACCGAATTTCGGGAAATGGGTTGGCGTTACCCTATCTTCCGAAAACAAGCGGCAACTGTGGATTCCAGAAGGTTTTGCTCATGGTTTTGTTGTGACTTCGGAAACGGCAGAATTTGTATATAAAGTGACCGACTACTGGAGCCCAGCGCATGAACGTAGTTTGATCTGGAACGATCCTGATGTCGGCATTGAGTGGCCGATCGGCGGGGAGCCGGTACTGGCTGCCAAGGATGCGGATGGAAAACGGCTTAGTGAGGCAGATTTGTTCGACTAATAACCATTGCGCTGGCGATTCCATAATATAGGCTACAAAGCTATGCCGCTATTCCGTACCACATGGTGAATGTTGGTCACGTGCGGTTTTGGTGGCGGTATAAAGCTTCTTCCCATGCAGACATTCTCAATTGCTTTTGCGATCTCATTTCTCGCCACTTTGATGGTGATACGCTATTCGAGCATGCACGCTCATATTACGGCGGATTGGGATCTGAACGGGGTGCAGAAATTTCACGCTAAACCGGTTCCGCGGGTTGGTGGGCTCGGTATTGTTCTCGCGTTGATGGGTGTCGGTATTGCCGTATTTTTCCGCGATTCAAAGATCATTGGCACTCCTTTTGCGCTATTGCTAGCCTGCGCAGCCCCTGCGTTCGTGGCAGGGTTCATCGAGGACTTGACTAAGCGCGTGAGTCCTAGGGAGCGGTTATTGGCAACAATGATCGCTGCGGTGCTTGCTGCATACTTGCTTGGTGCGCGAATCGTCCGAATTGATCTGCATTTTCTGGATAGCGTACTTGCTGTCCCGCTGATTTCAGGGGCGATTACAGTGTTGGCGGTCGCAGGTGTCGCCAATGCGATCAATATCATCGATGGCTTCAATGGGCTTGCCTCGATGGTTGCGATGATGATGTTTGTTTCGCTCGCGTACGTTGCTTTTCAGGTGGGGGATCCGCTAATTATTACAGCGGCCTTCGCTATGATTGGCGCGATTCTTGGATTCTTCATTTGGAACTTCCCGGCTGGCCATATTTTTCTTGGGGATGGCGGAGCCTATCTGATTGGATTCATACTAGCGGAGTGCGGCATTCTGCTTGTTTTGCGAAATCCGCAGGTGTCGGCATGGTATCCAGTACTGATGCTGATCTATCCAATTTTTGAAACGCTATTCTCTATCTATCGGCGACGCGTTTTGAAAGGCGTGCCCGCGGGTTACCCAGATGGCGTGCATCTCCATACGCTGATCTATCAGCGTCTGATGCGGTGGGCGGTAGGTAGCAAGGACGAGCGACATATCGTACGGAGAAATTCAATGACGTCTCCGTATCTCTGGCTTTTGAGTCTTCTTGCGGTATTGCCGGCGACGCTATTTTGGAATAATCGCGTAGTTTTGCTGATTTTTATTGGGCTGTTTATTATTTTGTACGTTTGGCTATATTGGAAAATTGTTCGATTCCGATCGCCGCGATGGATGATTATCAAGAGGTAGGCTATGGAAGCGAAACCAGTTACTGTCCAGCATGCCGATGATGATGGTGTAGTCATCAGGGTTGACGACGTATTGCGTTTTTTCAGACGTTACGCCGGGATGATCTTGGGATTGAGTCTGGCGGGGGCGGCCATTGGCGTCTGCCTAACATATTTCATTCCCAAACAATGGGAGGCGACGGGGATTCTGCAGGTTGGCCAGGTCGCGAATGAAACGACACCGGCTTCGCCAATCTCGATCGAGCCCGCTGCGCGAGCACTGGAGCGTGTGAGAACACCGCAATTCACGAACAACGTCTTGAAGCTCCTTGGCGAGCCGAGTGGAGCTGACGGAAGCGCGGTTTCAGTCTTGGTTCGCCGTTCGTTGAAGTCGACGCCGCTAAGTGATCCGGGGCTCATTCAGTTTGCGGTACGTGGCCATTCGCCTGAAGAGGCGCGACGTGCGGCGCAAGCGGTCGCAGACGAGCTGACTCGCATTCACGCGGGGTTGATGCGCCCGTCCCTGGATAAGCTCGATGCGGATCTGGCAGAGGTGGAACAGGGGCTGATCACAGAGGGCAAGCGACGTGATTCACTCAGCGAACTAGTGAAGACTCGAGGCCAAACGGGGGTCGCTGGAAAGTTTTCCGAGAACGTTCTCCTCAATGAGATGCTTGCCGAGAACGATAAAGCGCTTCGTCTTCTGCGGCTTCGGAAGAACGCACTTCAGGAGCTCTTGACCGAGGCGCGTACGTTTAACACCCATCTGCTTGCGCCGGTCGAGGTGGATGGGCGCAACATATATCCGCGTCTGGGCCCCTTTGGGGCAGCTGGTTTGGCGATTGGGTTGCTTCTAAGTCTGTTGCTCGGCACTGCGATTGAAGTGAAACGCCGAATGCAGCAGCTGTAACGGTGCAACCTCTGACTCAAGTCGCACAGCGGTTATTTTCGATATCGGAACTGGATGACCAGAACCGCTGTGCAAGGTGTCGCCTAAGGGGTGCCCATCTAGGTGCTGGCAGTTTCCAAAGACAGATTCAAGCATGCATTACCGCGCCGGCTCGCAGCCAGAAAAATAACGATTGACAAGTTGGTTGCAATGACGCACCAGTACGCATAGCGAAAATCAACCGATGGAACGGCTGCCAGCAAACTGAAATAGCAGCCCAGCGCCGAAAGATTTAACGCAAATATCTGCATCCTCTCAACAGGCGATTGAATTCTTGTGCCCAATGCGAGCATGACGATCGAGAGAATTAGCCACGTGTATGGTTTGAACAGTTCGCTTAGAACACTGTTCTGGCTCTTCGCGACATAGTCTTCCATTAGCTGGGCCTGATCGGGGCGAGACAGAACTATATTCAAATCATTCCGCATGATTCCCGGCTGCCATACATAGGCCGGTGCAAGACTCGGAGAGCGCAGAAAATAGAGGAAAGCATCCCAGCGCATCTTCAGCGATAACAGGGGATGTGCGAGTACCGTATTCTTCCAAAGCCGATGAGTCTCTTCATACGGTGTCCCGGTCATAAGGCTGCCGCTTACATCATAGCCGCGGCTAATAAAGCACAGCGCGCGCTCATACAGAATGGGTTGCTTGGTGCACGCCATGAGGTCGTCTCGCTTTACCCAAGGGAGTAAATTCTCTCCAGTTTGAGCGGAAATTTTTGCGATCTCATCGCCCATGAGCAGAGTCTCATAGTGCTTCCGCTCGGCCTTCAGGAGGCCATAAGTAATCGCGGACACAGCAAGCCAGAACGCAACGGAGACAGTTGCAGTAATCAGGAGTCCCGAGAGTACTTTCCTGGGGCACAAGTAACGCAGCGAGGCGAAAAAAATAAGGGGTGCAGTGGCAAGAATCGCGTTGTGCCGTACCGCAAATGCATAAAATAGGAACGGTAAACTCAGCAATGCTAGCTTTCTGCTGTTCTTTTGGTTAAACAGCAGCCCTGTTGCCACCAGCAGTGAAAATGCCATTCCAACGTCCTTCCAGAGCACGCCGGAGAAATTCAGAATCCAGGGTAGGAAGAAGATGCTTGGAACGAGTACTTTCAGGTAGGGGTTGGAGATATTTATCTGCCAGATGAATATTCCAATCACCAATAGCACTAGATGCAAGACGAGCAAACTCTGGGGGCCGGAAACCAGCATCAGGCTCAGATGCCACACATAAGACATGATTGCCGGGTGGCTGTCCGAATAGCTTTGATTCAGCGCACTCTGATATTGAGTGATAGAGTCATGGGACATAAAGCCTGGGGCAAAGCATGTCCAGATTGTCAGAATAAGCAGGGCGGTTGTCGCGCCGGTCAATAACTTGCCGTATTTGCTGTTCATCGCAATGATGCTTGAGCCACTTTTAATGTTAATGGCATAAGGCCGTTAGGCGTTCGACGTTGACGTCTATGATCTGGTGCCGCACTTTGTATGCCGGTATTACGACTGCGATCTTGGCGGAATGACTTCTTGTCATGTTAAATCGGCATGAACCTGGCAAATTTAGTGAGTCGCCTGCTGCAAGCGAGCCAAAACGTCATCGTATTCGTCCAGGATTTTTCTCCATAGGAATTGTTCCACACAGCGCTGCTGCGCCGCATTAATCATCCTGGTACGCGCCGCGAGGTCGGGAGGATTGTCCAGATGGGTGGTCAGGTCGACCGCTGCCTTGAAGAACAGTCCGGACGCATCACCACCTAGAACCCACCGATTGAACGGATTGTCGTGGGCCAGAAGCAATGCGCCAGCGGCCATAGCTTCGATCAAGGATGGGTTGGTACCCCCTACCGAATGGCCATGAATGTACAGGTTGCTACGACGCCGTAGTTCGTTCAGTACGCTAGTGTTGTAAACACCGCCGGCGAAATGGACATCTGTGTGTTTGGCGCGAAGTTGTCGACCGTAGTCATTGATCTCGAAGTTACCCAGAACAACCATGGGCTTCTTCTTCTCGCTGCGTTCAAATGCCTCGAGAATCACATGAATCTGGTTCTCTGGCTCTGGACGCGCCACCACTAGGGAGAAGCTCTGACTCGGATACTGCGTGAGTAGCGGGTGGGACAGATCGTCTCTGTTCCCGGGTTGCAGCGCGTCGTCATCCACACCATATGCAATCATGGTGGATTCCTTACCAAGCTCCTCTTGCAAGTAACGTTGGATTTCTGGGTGATCGGCGATAAGAATATCTGCCTGACGGGCGGCTGACCGCTCATTCATGCGCAGCCAGATGCGCGCAAGTCGTCCCCATTTCTCTCGTCGCCACTCAATACCATCCATGTTGACGGCGTGCGGAATGGATCGTTGTTTCAGGTAACGCTGGAACACACCGGTCCCGTAGCCGAAGATCAATGCCACGGCGTTCTCTGGCACCTCTTTGAACGACCGCCAGTCATACTCAATGGTGCCGAGAGGGCCGCTGCTGCGAACCGAGATAAATCGGCGTCGAACCCCCATCCAAAGATCCTCATCAACGTTGTCTTTATTAACGGTGGGGTCCTGATTGCAGAACACGGTCACGTTGTGCCCCTGGCTAACCAGGTGGGGAGCAAGCACCTCAACCAATCTCTCGAATCCGCCGTAGCGGTTCGGAATGCCGCGTACGCCGATCAGATAAACATTTGCCATAGTCCAGACTTAGTGTAGGTAGCGCCCGCGCAGGACGTCACTCAGGATTCGAAGAAGACCTGCCATGCCGCCGAGGCAATAGCGCAGAAAGCCGGAGGGCCACGAGGATTTCAGGAGCACCCGACGCGCGGTGAATTCACCTTTACGCATCCTCCAGATGGCGCCAGATAATCCCCCGCTAGTGCCAGCGGGACGGTAGACGATAGACAACTCCCGCTCGAGAAAGCGGATTCGCGTATCAGATTGAACGTAGTGAAGAAGGAAGCACCAGTCTTCGCAGTATCGAAGTCGCACCAACCCGAGCCGCCGTTCCCGTCGGACAACCAGCGCGGGTGTGATCACCGGATTCAGGAGCGCAATCCACCAGCTGAATGGGATCCAGCGGCTCAGCGAGTGCGCCCAAAGGCGCGCTAACTTACCATACTTGGGCATCCCCTGAACATCATGAAACAGCAGATCAACTGGAGTGCTGTCGAGCTGCTGAAGTACCAGATCGATCTTGTCCTGCGTGAAGCTGTCGTCGGAGTCAAGGAACGCGATGTGGCTGAACCGCGCTCTTCTGATGCCCAGATTTCGGGCTGCCTGCGGCCCGCGATTGCGCTCGAACCGATAGCAGCGGATCGGGATGTTGTGGTTGTTGTTTGCGGGAAGCAGTGGACGCAGGTCTTCCGTGGATCCGTCATCGATAACGATGATCTCGACGCGATCAGGTTGTGCCGAGGCAACCGACTGACACGCTCGCGACACCATCTCCACGCGATTGAGCGTAGGAATGACCACTGATAGACCAGTCGGCCTCACAGAAGAATTGAATTGCATGATCAGTTGAAGAACGGGAGCTCACGCATGTAGGTTGATCCGGCTGCCCAGGTGAGGAGGATGACAACGTTCATAGCCGATAGGGCAATGAATTGACTCCCCGAGTTCGTGTAGGGGGTGAGCGACGGGCTGAGCGTTAAAAACAAGATGACTGGGTACATACCGTAAATGAAGCGATACCCAAAATAAGGCAACGTGAGAAACGGCACGCAGATAATGGCTAGCCGAAGCGAAATGACATAAGTCTTGTCAGACAAGATATTGCTGGTTCTTACTCCGTTTCGGCGAAACAGGATCGGAGCCAGCAATGCGGAAACAACGCAGGAAAAGGAAAGGATGCGAATCCAAAGCTCGCTGCTTTCGTGCATCGTGTACTTGTTGATCTCGTACAGAAAGCGTGAAACAAAAGGCAGCTCAATGGAGCTGTGCAGAGAGTGGACGGTGAGCAGAATCAGCCCTGCCATTAACGGCAGGAAGACCTTCCAGTTCTGTCGCGCCAGAAAGTACCCGAGCAATACCAGGCCGGCGCTTGTATGAAAGGCCATTGAAAATGCGCCCAGCAACAATGTGAGCAGCAAGTTGACAGGTGCGAGAGATATGCCAAGCACCATCAATCCTACCGATAAGCCTTGTCTCAATGCATTGGTGGACAGTTCAATCCCGATGAGCGATAGCAGGAACGCCGACAAATAGCATAGGCGGACACGCCACGGAGCACGGAAAAAAAGCACGGGTAGCACAATCAGGAAAATCCATGCGGCGGGCAGAAAATTGGTATCGCAGCTGCCGAACATGGCAAAGTTCAGCGCCTCAGTTGCGATCTGGAAGCTGGATTCACGATCCTCTATCAGCCCTCCTTTGCAGAAATCGGTAAATATTCCCGCGTAGGTAACCGTGTCAACTCCAAAGTCGAGGCTGCGAAAACACATCATCGTGATGATGATGATGACCGCTGTAGCACCGCCGATGAGATGCGGTGCGGGATGTCGGACGTTCAGCAGGCGGGCGCTGACGCCTGAGGACAGCGATAGCACAACGGCTATCAAGACAATGTCAGTCAGAAACATAGGATGGTGCGTCCGGTTGGCAACGTGTTCACGACAAACGCGACTGGTGCCAGTAGAGAGCGTCTTATCGATTGCTCTTTGTCAATTCCAGTTTCTTGCCCATCTTTTGGATATGCAGCGACGCGACACTGAATGCCTGCTCGGTGTTCAGCACATCGCGCAGAACAATCGTGTTATCGGGGTGAAAGCGCTTCAATTGACGCTGGACAATCGAGCGTCCGATGCGCGTAGCTTCGCGTGCCATTGCGCCTAGGAACTCAAATGCCGTTGCCACATAACCGGCTTCGCGAGCATGCTGCAACATGCACTGCATCACCATCCCCTTGTATTGCGGATCACTGATCAAGCAGCGCAGATAGAGCATCGAGAAGTTCGCCTTCTGGAGCCACTGCGGCTTGTCTTCGATACCTTTCAGCAGTGAGTATCCCCACACAGTGGGGACGCTGTAGTACTCCGGTACGCGCGCGTCCCACACTAGATTCTTGAACGCACCAATGTGTGCGTTATCGCGAAGTCCACCTACGTGGCGACCCTGTGCACTTTTTCCGGAAGTGCTGCCAGCACATGCACCTGGGATGACAATAGGAAAATCAACCTGATAGCTTTTTTGACTTTCAAGCGATATCAGCGCCGCACTGTAGATGTCTGGGCTGACCCCTCCAAAAAGTTCACCATGCCTCGCAACGATACGCTCGACCAGTTGGCGGGAGATCATTCCGGCATAGGCACGGGGCATGCCGAGCACGCCGCCCCCCATATTACGCAGCGCGATCGACAACTCTGCCTTTGCGTCGAAGGGAGTCACTCGTCCATCAAAGTCGCTGATAACGAGCGTGCTCCCTTCGGCCTTCCATCGTGTCGTGCTTGAGAAGGTCGGCCAGTAGTACAACATGGGGAAGGTGAAGCTGAAGGCGTCAACATGGTTGGCGATCCCCCAACGCGCAACCTCCGTGATCTGCGTGGATACCAGATCATCATCCCCAATGAATGCTAGGTACTCACCCGTTGCATGACTCAGCGCGAGATTGAAGTTGTCAACTACGCTGAGCGGTTCGCCGGGCCGAAGAAGCTTTAGGCGCGAACTGTCCTCGCCAGCAAATTCGGGGCTGATTCTGTCTTCATTGGTGGTGTCGCTGACAACGACTTCCAGTTCGTCGGAGGCCGCCAGCACCGCACGGATCGTGGAAACCGCGCATTCAGGGCGTCCGTGAGTGGGGATGATGACTGATACCAGTGGGCGCATTACTTCTTCACCTGTTTACGAACATAGGGCAGCGTGAGCAGAAGCTGCTTGATGCGCTCCACGCTCAATCGCTCGGTGTTGTGCGAGGTGTAGTCATCAACGTCGTTGGCGTCGGGTTGGCCTTCCAGAATGAACTTGTCGTAGTTCAGGTCGCGATTGTCCGCGATGATTCGGTAGTAGCGGCCCATATCTTCCGCCTTGGCCATTTCTTCACGTGATACCAGCGTCTCGTAGAGTTTTTCGCCGTGGCGAGTACCGATAATCTCGACGGGGGCATCACTATTGAGGAGTTCCTTCAGCGCCTGTCCGAGGTCCGCGATCGTGGAGGCCGGAGCCTTCTGGACAAAGATATCCCCTTGGGTGCCGTGCTGGAAAGCATGCAGTACGAGGTCGACTGAGTCTTCCAGCGACATCAGGAAGCGGGTCATCTTGGGGTCAGTCACGGTCAACGGTTTTCCTGCCTTGATCTTGTCGATGAAGAGCGGAATGACCGAGCCGCGCGAGGCCATCACGTTGCCATAGCGGGTGGCGCAAAGTACCGTGCCACCTTCGCGAACGGTGCGCGACTTTGCAACCATGATTTTCTCGGCCATGGCTTTGGAGATACCCATCGCATTGATCGGATACACCGCCTTATCGGTGCTTAGCACGACAACCCGCTTGACGTTGTTGGCGATGGCGGCGTTCAGGACGTTCTCGGTGCCGACGACATTGGTGAGCGTCGCCTCCATTGGGTAGAACTCGCAGGAAGGCACCTGCTTGAGGGCCGCCGCATGAAAGACGTAGTCGACACCGTCCATCGCGCGTGCGACGCTTTCGTAGTTGCGAACATCACCGATATGAAATTTGACTTTGCGATTGTTGATGGCAATTCGCATGTCTTCCTGTTTCTTCTCGTCACGGCTAAAAACAATGATCTCTTTCACCGACGAGTGCAGAAAACGATTCAGAACCGTATTGCCGAACGAGCCTGTTCCGCCGGTGATCATCAGGACTTTATTGTCAAACATTATAAATATCTCTCAAAAATTCCGAATCAGAAATTGGGCGACCAATGCAATAGCTATGAGTGGCGTGATGAGTTTTAATGTTAATGCGGCTGAATACTTTGCTGCAGCATGCACTTTCTCCAAATTGAATGCTCTGGCCCAACTGATGAGGGTCGATGATGCTTGATAGGCGGCGTATACAAAGCATACGCTTTGGACGCTCTGCTTGTAGGCGGCAAAGGCGGCCAGCGCCAATGTGGCAGCACTGAGGGCCATGGATGCTACAGCTTGGAAGCGGAAATCTTTTGCGTAAAGCAATAGCGTGTAGGGGATATAGCCAAATGCGCCCACGACAAAACCGGGCAGGAGTATTCCTACATAGTGGGAAATGATCTTGTCGTCATGATTATGGCCAACCCAGAAACTAATGAGAGGATCTCGCGCCAGCCAGAAAGCCAGGCATGGCAGAGATGTGATCAGAATTGTGCAAAGTACGAATCTCTGGATCGTGACATTGGGAAAGGTGTCACCCTCGAGATTCTGATTCAGCACACGAGGCTGAAAGTACTGGCTGATGGGGCCGGCTAGCAGTGAGAGCGGAACCATGCAAACAGTCGTCGCCAGAAAATAGGGTGACACACTGTTGGCAGAAATCAAGCCGGAGACCAAGGGCTTGTCCAACTGAGTAACGGCTGCACCCGCCGCGGAGAAGAGTACCAGCGCACGCCCCTTCTTTATCAGCTCGAATGCATCACGGATTCCGGGTCGCTCTAGAACTGACTGTCTCGAGGCATCGATCCAGTATGTGAAACAACGATAGCGCGTGACCAATGCCTGACCAGCGGAAAACACGAGTTGCGTGACGATGAACGCCATCATCGTGTTGGAAATGGCCGCCAGGACGTAGGCCGTAGCGCAGGCTCTAGCTGCTACACCCACGACCTGAATTGTGCTCGCCGCCGAATACTCACGACGGGCGAGCATGGTTGCGTAGTACATGTTCTGGAGTACCAGCACCCAAAAGAGCGCGATGGCGCCCATGATGGTGCCCCATCCGATACTGGAGAAAGCACCCAGAACCTTAAGGCAGACAGTGACTGGTATCAGCAGAAAATAGAACCCTGTCAGGCTGATCTCTGCGGTACGCGTGAGTGTAAGCAGCTCCGCTGGAGAGGAGTGGGCAATCGCGACGTCACGGCCGATCAGCGTTGACATGCCCAGATCCAGCATGATCAAGAGATTCTGAAGCGACAGAATCACGGCGACCACGCCGAATTGCTCCGGACCGAGGTGATGTCGATAGAACGGCAGGAAGATGAATCCCACAAGCACTGCCGACACTCTGCCGGCATACAGCATCACCATATCGAGCGCAGTGGTACGCAGCAATTTCATCGGTACCTTTAGCTCTGAACGTGATTCTGCAAGTCTGCAACTGCATGCGCGCAGATCTCGCCGATGGTATCGACGTCTGCCTCGCTCAGCCACCAGCCGCAGGGAAGGGCAATGATGCGGCTCTGCAGATCGGTTGTGTGCGGTAGCGGGGCCGGCCCAATTGCGTGGAAACCGCTGTAGGTGTCATTGCGGTGATGAAGGATGGATGCAGAAACGCCTTGGCTCTTCAATCGTTGAAGTAGCGCGTCTCGGTGCTCGGCCAAGCAGAGCATGACCCAGTACGCGGCATCTGCGCCACTTGCAGCATTCATCGTGGTGATGCCCTTGATGCCCGCGAGCCGCGTTGCAAGCTTGGCTACGTTGGTGCGCGCCTGCTCGACTCGGCCCTGGGCCGTGTCCAGTTGGGCGCACCCGAGCGCAGCACTCACATTGCTCATCGTGTACGTCCATCCGATCTCAGGAATGTCCGCGGCAGGATTAATTTCGCCGTCCGCTGTACGGAATGTCGTGCCGTCAATGCCGAAACGCCGGAGTTGACGTGCCTTCGTGGCCATCTCCGCCGATTTGCAAACCAAGGCACCCCCGTCGATGCAGTTGATCTGCCGATTGGGGTAGAAGGAGTAGATCGAGAAATCCGCAAGCCCGCCGACGTGTGCGCCATCCTGCAGGGCAAACAGCGCGTTGTTGCAGTCTTCAATAAATGCAATACCTCGGGCCTTGCACAACGCGGCCATTTCGCGCGCCGGGCCGGGGTATCCCGCGACGTGATACATGACCACGGCCTTTGTCTTGTCGCTGAGCTTTTGCGCGGCATCGGCGACATCCATCTCAACCGAACTGGGGCATACGTCAACCCATACTGGTACGGCGCCACAATGCGCAATCGCGGAGTTGGTGGACATGCAGGAAAAAGCTGTGGTCAGGACTTCATCCCCAGGGCGCACCCCTGCCAGATGCAGAGCCAGAAACAGCGCACTCGTCATGTCGTGGGTGGAAACCACGTGAGACTGACCAACAAGATTGCCAATGCCCTGTTCGAACATCTGCACATACTTGCCACTGGCGATCTGGCCCGAGCGTAGGACCTCCAGTGTGGCTGCCTCCATTTCAGGGAGACGCGGTACTCCAAACAGCGGTATCTGCTTCACCTGGTGTCTCCTTAACCTTTCCGGATGACATCAACGATGCGCTCGCGATCTTCATCGCTGACCCACCAGCCGCACGGGATGTGCAGCAGCCTCTTGTAGAACGTGTCCAGCCCCGGCAACTCTCGGCTGGACGCTGCGAAGATGCTGTGGAGGTTGTTGGGGCGATGCAGCTTTGAGGCGGCGATCCCCGCGGCATTGAGTGCCTTTTCCAGGCTGGCGCTGTCATCGCACAGCAGGGTGTAGATCCAGTAGCTCGGCTCGGCAACTGCATCGCAGCGAGCAAAATCGACCCCGCTGACGGAGTCCAGTTGAGCGTCGTAGAACTTGCCATTCTGGATGTGTCGGTCCAGAACGGCTGAGACGCCCTGCAACTGAACTCGCCCGATCGCCGCGGTGACGTTGCTCATGTTGTACTTGTACCCAACGCTGGTGATATCGATCTCGGTGCGTGGAACGCCCTTCAGCATGCCGAACCACCGGAATTTCTTTGCCGCTTCCATCTGCGAGTCGTCGCTGAACGTCAGCAGACCACCGTCGACGGTGGTCATATGTTTGATTGCCTGGAAGGAATAGATTCCGTAATGGCCGATCGTTCCGATCGGCTGATCTTGGTAGCGAGCCCCCAGCGCATGGGCACAATCCTCAATGAGGGCGATCCCATGCTCGTCGGCAAGCTGCTTCAGTTCAGCAAGACGAACCGGGTAACCCGCATAGTGAACGCAAAGAATCGCCTTGGTTCTGCTTGTGATGCAGCTACGGACCGATTCGGGGCACATGTTGCCCGATACCGGATCGACGTCGGCCCAAACCACTTTTGCGCCGGTATAGAGGATCGACGTATTGGTTGGCTCAGCGGTCATCGGCGTGGAAATCACTTCATCGCCAGGGCCCACGCCGGCCAACGTCAGCGCCGCATGAAGGGCACCCGTTCCGCTGCTCATCGCGAGCGAGCGTTCCAGCCCGAATTTCTGATTGAACTCTGACTCGAATCGATAGACGGACTCGCCCTCGGCGATCATGCCGCTGTACAGGACCTCTTCCAGAGCGGGCATGAGAACCGACTTGGCGGGCATGGCGACTTTGACGATCGGGATCATATTAGTGTCAATTAAATTCGGTTAAGCAGTGAGATGTATGGAAAGTTCGAAAAATCTTTTCCTGAAAGATTGCTGACCATTCGCTGTGAGCTCATTTGCAGATTCGAGCTATAACCGCGATTGATCAACTCGACGTAAATTCCCGAGTCCTCCGGCGCATTCAGGTTCCACTCATCGGGGAGGGCTCGATCAATAAGCTGAAAAATTGCATCCCAATTGCCCGTCCACTCAATCAGTGTGCATCCCTGTTGGGTCCGGAGCACGGTGATAGAGGCGGTGTGATTGCTGAAAGCCATCACGCTTTGCGCGAATGCTGGAACGCCTTGGCTGGATCTGTCTTCCACCGTGATGCCGGCCAAGCCATGGCATAAAAGGCCGACCCTGCCAGTCGCTGCGCGTTTGCGAACGGTCCCATACCTGTCGTGGCTGTCAACGGTGAAGCCGTGTTTGACATACACATTCGGCTTGTTTGTCCAGAGGACCAGGCCGTCATACGGCTTTTCTTTGCCGAGGTCCGTTGCGGCCGAAAGCAATTGGTGACTGAGTCCGCTGCCTCGGAATGCGTCGTCAACACACACCAGTCCGACGAGGCCAACGGTCCCTACGTCGGGCAGCGTTTCCTCTTTGATGACGAGCGTTGCTGCCGTCACGCGTTCGTCGTTCGAGCCATCCTTGCTGATCAGAATGGACGTGACCCGAGTACTGTCGCCAATCCACGGGTAATGCGTGGGCAGGTCGACTCCTCGCCCTCTGGAGCTAAAAAACACCTTCCAGATGAGCGCTCGAGCGGCCGGTGGCACACCGTGATGTATCGAGTGTTGCAGTAATGGCGTGTTCAAGTTCCGCCTCGTCCATCGAGTCTTGGCTGGGAAATATCCTGGTAGCGGATGTGCGATCAAGAAAGCGTTCCAGCACACATCGTGCTAGACCTCTCCCTGTTTGACTCCGCTGTAGTCGTCACTCCGAACCTCTGCCCGCAAAGCTTCGATCTCCGATCTCAAGAACTCGTACTCTTCCATCTTGCGTTTCAGAAACTGGCTGGTCAGGGCCGCTTTTTCTGCAATGCCGCGCGGAGTGAGAATGTAGATATAGCCGAATTTATTTTTGGATTGGCTGAAGTTCTGGACCTTGATCCAACCCTTTTCCGTCAGAGCTTTGATGCAGTAGTTCAGACCTCCAACGCTGACGCCCAGTCTTTCTGCAAGCTCGCGCTGAGTGAGGTCCGGATTCTCTTGCAATATGCGCATGATCCGAAAGTACGTGTCCTCTTGTATCTTGGCTTGGCGACTCGTCATGGAATGGACCCAATGCTCATGTGTCTGTTTTCAGTGGCAAGCAAGGCATTGCTGAGAGCCTCGACAAATACGCTCGCGTCTATCGGTAAGAGTAAAAAGTGCTCTATCGTGTACGTTTGTTTGAAGTTGAACAATTTTACTTGGATCCGGTGGCATGGTCCACCGTTGTGCAGGGACTTGCCTGAACGCGAGCGTTTTACGCTGGCGTGATCCATCGTGTACTTGAGTGCTACCTTAGGGTGTCGCGCCTAGGATGGCAGTCCATTGATCAGCAATGGACTCGATCGCAAAATGACTCGCTTTTGCTTTCCCCTGGATCGCCAGGCGTTCAGCGATGGCGGGGTCCTCGATCAGTGTGAGCACCGCATCGGCAAGTGCGGTCTCGTCCTCAACGGGTACCATCAGCGCATCTTCGTGATCTGCCAGCAATTCCCGAGGCCCCTGGTCGCAATTGGTCGAGACGATGGGCAAGCCGAATGCCATGGCTTCGATCAAGACCAGCCCAAAGCCTTCGTAGCGTGAACTGAGGCAGAAGATCGTGCTTTGTGCGTATGTTCGGGCGATCTCGGTGTGCACTCCGGGTAGTGAAACGCACTGTTCGAGACCGAGTTGATGACATAGTGCCTCCAGTTGTCCTCGCTCCTCGCCTTCGCCGACGATCAACAGTTTCCAGTCCGGGGCATGTTGGGCCACTTGCTGCCAAGCCTTCAGCAATACATCAAAGCCTTTGGCCCTGGTCAGGCGTCCCACTGCCAAGACCGTCCGTGTATCGCGCGATGTTCGCGCGTGCGGTAATGGAAACGGCAGAGGATTTGGGATGTGCACAATGTTGCAAGGAGGTCGCAAAGCCTCCATCCAGCGCATGCGATCACGCTTGGTGAGCACCACGACATCCGTACAAGTTCGAGCGGCGAGGAAGCGGGCCATCTTGCGGACCGGTCTCCCCAGATCTTCGTCGAAATGGCAATGCTCCCACGAAATCCTGCGCACCTTTCGGCCAAGCGTGGCCGGCAGCGTGAACAGCGTCAGCATCGTATCGACTTCGACCAGCACTTCGACGCCATGCTCACGCACAAAGCGACGGATGCCGAGGACGGTCGAAGCGTACTGACGCTTGAACGATGGGCGATGCGCGAACAGCGCGCAGTGCTCGACCGCTGGGTGCAACGGAAAAACGCATACTTGATCCCAGAGACTCAATATGAGCACCCGGTAGCCGCGTGCGGCCAGCGCATTGGCGATCACTGCGGTCATGCGCTCCGCACCTGCGAAGGCGTTCAGTGTGCCGGTGAGGAAGCAGATGGTTGGAAGCTGAGTCACGCCGATGCCATCCCCGGTGTTGGGCGATGGCGCCACCATAGCGCCATACCGACCATGACCGCCATGCCGTTGCCAAGAGCATAACCCGCGATGGCACCCCAGACGCCAAGGTGTGGAATGGTGAGCAAATCGAAGACCAGCGTTGTGACCAACACCAGGGCCCATTTCATGGTCACCCAGCGCGGTCGGCGCAGATGGACCGCCAACAGCGTGAGCGCCACGTCGGCGAATACTAGTGCCGAAGCCGCTGCCGCTATGCGCAGCAGCGTCACTGTGGTGCCGAATGCGCTGCCATAGAGCAGGTGCACGATCCAGGGAGCGCATGCAGCAATGGCCAACCCGCCGACCAATCCGAGTGCGCCGATGCCAAACGCAACACGGCCGATTCTTGCGTGCGCATCGGCAAAGGTTGTGCGCGCGTAGATGTAGCTTGGCGCAATGCCCGCGACCAAGATGGTAGCAACCATTGTGAAGTTGTCCAGGATCTGCATGCAGGCGGCATAGGCGCCGAAATCCACTGCAGAAACGGACGGCTGAAGCACCAGTTGGTCTACCCGGCGCGCGCACATCATCAGAATGAAGCTGCCCCAGAACAGCATGCCGGCTCCAACCAGTTCGCGTGCCTGGGGCGGGTGCCAGGCGAAGTCGCGGTCGGGTACGCGAATGAAGTAGTAGCTGGTGAGCAGCACTGCCGAAACAATGGCCTCGAGCGCAAACGCGGCTACGTAGCCTGTGATCTCGTGGATGCCCGCAGCGAACAGGCTACCGACGAGGATCGCCTTGACCACCAACGCAGTAAGACTGAACAGCGTGTTTGGTCGATTGTTGGTATGCGCCTGCATCCAGGCGATCACCACGCCAAATGGTTCCCGCAGCAAGATCGCAATGCCTAGCCATAGCGCAGCATGCCAGACGTCCGTTCCAGGCGACGTCACGCCCAGATAAACGCACATCAACAAGTAACCGGCAACACCTCCAGCCAGGCGCAGCAAAAAGGCGTGTGCGAGCAATCTGTGCTGGGTTGCCGCCCCTGGAGCCGCTACGAGGCGGGGCACCACCACCTCGGCTCCGCAGACAAACGCGAAGGACCCGGCGATCAGCACGATCGATTGCGCGTACTGGAAATGCGCGAAACCTGAGGGGCCGAGCGCTCGCGCCAGCATGGCCACGATGGCGATGCCACCGCCAACCTGAAGGCCCCGCTCGGCCAGCATCCAGAGCAGGTTGCTTGCCACTCGCATCAGGTCGCCTCCGTGTGCGGAATGGCCGTGGTGGTGCCAAGGCTCCGGTAAATATCCAACCAGCGTTGTGCTACGGCATCGATCGAAAACCTAGCCGCGATTAGTGTGTGTCGCTGGGCTTGCTGCAGAGCCGACCCTCTGCCTTCATGCAGGGCGACGGTCAACGCCGCAGCCAGTGCCTCGGCATCTCCTCGTGGCACCACCACGCCCTGGTTGCACAGCACCTCTTTAACGCCCGGTGCATCGGTGGCAACCACCGGACAGCCGCAGGCCAGCGCCTCCACCAGCACCATGGGAAGCCCTTCGATATTCGATGACAGCACGAATGTATCGGCCGCGTTGAGCAGTGCCGGCACATCGCTGCGTGCGCCCAGCAACGTGACGCGAGACGTCAAGCCCAATGCGGCAATCTGGTCGTTTAGCGCTTGCTGAAGAGGACCGCCGCCGGCAATCAGAAGGTGAACCGGCAGGGCGTCATCGATTTGCGCGAATGCGCGTAGCAGCAGGTCTTGTGCCTTTTCCGGAACCAGCCGCCCGACGTTTAGCGCCAGCCTTGTACCCGCATGGATACCCAGGCGCGCGCGCGTGGCTTCACCTAACGCTGCGTTTGTTTGAAAGCGGTCAATATCGATACCGTTGGGCACGACCGTAATGCGATTGGCCGGCACTGCTCCGACCGCAATCATGCCGTTGCGGCCATCATCGCTGACGTGAGTGGTCAGCGTGCTCCACCGATCAGTCAGCCGATAGCCCAGCATGCGCAACCAGCCACCTTCACGAAAACTGTGTGCTGTGCTGACCAGCGGAGGGCAGCGCACGATCCGTGTCAGTGCCCGCGCGAACACGTTGGCGTGGATCATGTGGGCATGGATAACGTCGGGCTGCCATGATTTGATCAGATCGCGGGCTTGCCAAAGCGCCCGTGCCATCCCCAAGGGGGTTTTGCGCATGGCAAGATCGACAACGTTCGCCGCGGCGGGGATGTCGATTTCCTGGCCGGGCGAGAGGCTGATGATGGTGACTGCATGTCCGCGAGCCAGAAACGCTTGAGTGAGAGCCACCACTTGATGTTCAGCCCCTCCCATCTTCAAGCCGGTCGTGACCAGCAGAATTCGCATTGGCGCCCCAGCGAGTGCGGTACACGCCATCAACGCGCTCCGTATCCAGTCAGGATCGTGCGCAGGGTCTTGACGCCGATCAGAAGATCGAGTGCGAACGAGCAGTGTTTGACGTAGTAGAGGTCGTAGCTGAGTTTCGTGACGGTTTCCGCATGCGTGCCGACATAGCCTTGTTGCACTTGCGCCCATCCCGACAGCCCCGGTCGCACCAGGTGCCGGTATGGGTAATAGGAGATCGTATCGGCAAACATGTTGGCCATTGGCACCTGCTCTGGACGTGGTCCGATCAAGCTCATGTCGCCAACCAGCACGTTCCAGAGTTGCGGCAGTTCGTCGAGCCGATATTTGCGGATCACTCGGCCCACGCGTGTCACGCGCGGATCATGTTGCTGTGCGAACTGTGCCGGGGCGCCCTGCTGCACACTCATGCTTCGGAACTTGAGCATCGTGAACGGTTCACCAAACCGTCCTACACGCTCTTGGCAAAACAGCATCGGGCCACCCGATTCCAACCTGATCGCTAGCGCGGTCATGATCGACAGCGGCAACGCCAGCGGCGCCAGGCAAACCACGGTAGTGATATCGAGGGTGCGTTTTACGAAACCATAGAAATAGTGGCGCGCATAGTCGTCGAAGAAATTCTCGTCGATATGCTCGAGGCCAACACGCCCTGTCAGCATCTCACCAACACGGTCCACTGAGTACATCCGCACGTGACTTAGCTTGAGCTGCGCCAGCGAACGCGTACGCTCGGGGTCGGCAGTGGCCGAGCGATCGAGCATCAATCCATCGCAGTACACGGCGTTCTCGATCGAATGGATGAACTCGAGGCGGGTCGGGGAAGGGGGCGTGGCGCCCGGCATGGCAAGGATCGCGTCAAGTTGCTTCAGCGTACCCGGATCGATATAGCCGAACACCGGCACGTAGTTCTGGACGAAACGGCGGTAGCCGATGCCGCTCCAGGCAAGCGTTGTGATGTAGCCGAGCAGTAGGGCGCCACGCGAGTACTCAACATGAAATGCGGCGAAGACGATGAGAAGCAAGCTGTAAGGAAGTGTGGCAGACACTCCGATCAGGCTGTTGCCTTCGAGGGCCGGCAGATGGAGTGAACGGTGCAGTAGCACAAACGTGCACAGGCATGGGATGACCGTCCAGAGTAGCGTACGTGTGAAAACGTAAGTCACGATGCCGGCGTGATAGAGGTATTCCGCCAGCGCGATGTTGATTCCGAACAATATCAGTCCAAGCAAGGCCCAGGACAGCATTCGGCTGGCGCGGCGTACGGTCTCGGAGCCGTGGACGTTTGCTGCCATGGTGCGCTGTGCAGTGCCCAGGCGAGCTTCTTGTTTGTCGCTGCTCATGTCACGTGTCTTTTGTCGGCTGCGGGGTTGTTGGAGGCAAGCCGAGCGTACCTTGATAGATTTGCCAGGTCGCTTCGGCCATTGGCGCGATGCCGAAAGCTTGCTCCCAGCGCTTTCGCGCCGCTTGGCCCATGGCTTTGCGGCGGGCTGGGTCGGTCGCCAGCGCCACTAGTATGTCCGCCATGACGGCTTCATCGTTGCCGACAACCAGTGCGGCGGGTGTGGTGCCGAATTGCTCGCGAATGCCGGGCAGGTCCGATGCCACCACTGGCAGCCCGGCTCGCATCGCTTCGAGCACTGACAGCGGTAATCCCTCATGGTCCGAAGCCAGCACGAACAACTGTGCCGAGGCTAAAAGACCAGCGACGTCGTTCACATTGCCGGGAAAGCTGACGCGGCCGGGGGCTAGCTTATCGGCCAACGCGTGCATGGCGTTACGTGTAGGACCGTCTCCTGCGATGACTAGCTCGCAACGGTCAAGCGCTGCGCGCGCAAATGCCCGAATAACGATGTCGGGTCGTTTGGGCGCTGCGAAGCGCGCCACCATGACGATGCGGCGCAACTGCCCCCCAGGTTCAGGGTGTGCATGAGTGTCTGGAATGCCGTTGTGAATGACGCTGACGCGACTCGCCGGTACTGGCAGGCTGGCAGCCAGCTCGTATTCGGCATTGGCCACACAGATCATATGTGTGGTCAACGGCGCCAGGCACCATTCCACAACACGGGACGCAAGGCGCCGGACCAGCGGTGCTGCCGGTTTGAAAGCAAAGCCATGTACGGTGTAGATCACGGGAATGCCGAGCATCCAGGCGGCCACGCGCCCCAATGCGCCTGCCTTGGCACTGTGCACATGAATAAGGTCTGGTGCGGCGCTGTGCAACGCGGCTTTCAACTGGCGTAGCGTAGCAAGTGCCTTCAACGGCGATAGGGCGTTGTCGAGCAGTGGCAGTCGTACTGTTTTGGCACCGGCGGCCTTTGCCGCTGTGAGCAGGGGGCCGTTCCCACCGGCAAGCACCACCGCATCAATCCGACCACGCAACGCATGCAGCAGGTCTGCTAGGTGTGATTGGGCTCCGCCAATCTCAGAACTGGTAATGACATACGCGACGCGGGGCCGAGAGGGGGGCAAGTTCTGCACGAGCGCGGGAAAAAATTGGTGGTGAGGTAGAGGCACCCCCCCTTAACCTGGCTGAAACGCGCCTTGCCGAGCCGTGTTGTAGTGCGCGAATCGTTCGAATCAGGACGGGCGGGTGATTATAAGCTCGTGCCAGATTCCGTAATCTGGAAATGCGATTTGTAGCGCCCTGCTGTCTATGAGCGGTACCGCACCGTGAGCTTCGTTGTGGGAAGCTATATGCAAATTGATACTGCGAGCTTCAAGACTCGCGACATCCGAGCATCGTAGACGCCGTGGACGAGGAGACGGCTTGCCCGATCGGTCGCGCCTTCGGCTTGGCACTACGCGGCAACGGCGAATCGACCGTGGCCATCGGTCGTGACGGTCGCCTTCACGGCTGGCTGCTATGCCTAGTGGATATCCGTCAACAGCGCATCGACCAGACGGTGTCGGGCGCCACGCCCGTCCCATGAAGATCGACGTTGCGTGCGGCATCGGCGCGGCGTGTTGCGTTTGCGCCGGCGCCGTTCCACACGATGGGTTGCGACGTGACGGAACTGTTCTGCGAGGTGCATGGCCAATTCCGAAACTACCATTTTCCCTCCTGTTTACACCTAGGGCCAGCAAGCAAGACGTCGTGCGCGCGGCAGGCCACTGACTGCGAACCCGAGCTTGTCTTCGAGGCCGGCAACTCGAATGGTCGACGGCCATAGTAAAATCGGCTGCCCACACAAAAACGACTGGGAAAGAGGTAACTATGGCAGATATTAAGAAGGTGGGCGATGGAGTTATCGAAGTGGGCCAAAGCTGCTCAATCGGCGATAACGTGCAGGTTATCTTCGCCAAGCCAGCCGTTGTAAAGCTGGGTGACTATGTGGTTCTGGGCGACGGTGTAAAGATGATCGTCGACGGTGGCAACATCACAATCGGGGACTGGACTACATTGCATGCTGACACGCTGGTGCTGTCAAAGACGGGCGTTAGCATTGGTCAGCATTGTTGGTTCGGCCAGAACACGGTGCTCGACGGTACCGGCGGGTTGACTGTTGAAAACGGCGTGCGCGTGGGCATGTACTCACAGCTCTGGTCGCATGTGGCGGCTGGTGAGCAGATCGAGGGCTGCACCCTGTATGGCGAGCGCCCAATCCATGTCGAGTCGGACGTATGGCTGGTGGGCTCGTGCATTGTGGCGTCAGGCGTACGCATTGGTCGCCGCTCGGTGGCTCTGATCGGCTCCAACCTTACGAAGGACGCACCGGCAGAGGTTGTGCTTGCCGGCTCACCCGCGAAGGTCAAGGAAGGGCTGAGCTTCTATAAGTCTGTGACGCTCGATGAGAAGTTCGAGATGCTCGCGAAGTGGTTGGAGCAGATTACCGGCGCGCCTGCAATCGATGCTCCTTCCATAACTCATGACGGTGACGCAATCACCGTGCATTGGGATGACGTCGAGAAAGTGACGTTCTACAAATTCGCGGCCGACTTCAATAAGGCGACTGCCTCACGCCATCCGAAAACCACGCTTTGCTGTGTAGAGGACAAGCGCTACATCAAAGCTATGACAAGGGCTGAGCGCGGTGTGCTCAAGGCGCTGGCTGGCAACAAGGCGCGCTTTTACTCCTGACACTGGCACATTGTTCGCGGCTGCGGACTGCGCAAGGAGAGAGGTTATCTCCGGTTGACGCTTGGAACGCAGGGTGGGCGGCTTGCATGCCGCGAAAGAAACACGCAACCAGAGCATGGCGTCGGCAGCCATCCACGTTACTGGAGGAGTGGTCGGCTGTCTGATCTGCGGACGCTCGTTGCTCAGGATCGGGATGACGAAGTGGGCCCTGGTCCATGTAGAACCGAAGCAGAGTATCCGTGGATACACGCTATGCGTATGTTGCCGGTACCCGCCTTGGATTTCTTTGCTGCATCGTCGCTTTGATCGTGACTGTGTTCTTCTGGTCAATTGCCAGCTTGGTTTTGTGATGTAGGCCTCGACACTAGCGAGATTCGCCTGCTGACTGCTCGCAATCTTCTGGAACTGGATAGCAAGAAATCTCGCCGCCGATCGTGGACGTGCGGCGAGGCTTGCAAGAAGATCATATCTCTTCATACTCTTCCGCAAGAAGGGGGAGGCGCTGGAGGGAGTTGAGGCGACGGTGTACCAACTCGATGAGCGACATCGCGTGGCCGGCCGCCATGGGCGACACGACGGGCAGGGGACGAGCCTACGCCCCTTGGGTCGCTGTGTGGCGCTACGGCGAGAGATGTCAACCATTTACAATGGCGCTTATCTCATTTTCTGCATACACCCCCTCATGTATAGCATCAACCCCACCATCTTCAAAGCCTACGACATCCGCGGCATCGTCGGAAAAACCGTCGATGCCGAAACCGCCCGCCTGATCGGCCGTGCCTTCGGCTCCGCAGCGCGCGCCAAGGGCGAATCCGCCGTGGTGATCGGTCGCGACGGCCGCCTGTCGGGGCCCGAACTATTGCAAGCGCTGGCAGACGGCCTGCGCGCAAGCGGTGTCGACGTGATCGACCTGGGCCTGGTTGCCACGCCAATGGTCTACTTCGGCACCAATATCGAACTGGCAGGCCGTCGTGCGACCTCAGGCGTGATGGTCACCGGCAGCCACAACCCACCCGCCTACAACGGCTTCAAGATGGTGCTGGCAGGCCAGGCCATCTACGGTGAACAGATTCAAGCGCTGCGCACGCGCATCGAGCAAGGCGACTTCTCCGAGGGCGCCGGCAGCTACATCCAGGTGGATATCCGCCAACAGTACATCGACCGCATCGTGTCGGACGTCAAGCTGACCCGTCCGATGAAGATTGCCGTGGACTGCGGCAACGGTGTGGCTGGTGCCTTTGCGCCGGAGTTGTTCCGCGCGATGGGCTGCGAGGTGACGGAGCTGTTCTGCGAGGTGGATGGGCACTTCCCGAATCACCATCCGGACCCGGCGCACGTCGAAAACCTGCAAGACCTCGTGCGCACGCTGCAGGCCACCGACTGCGAACTGGGCCTCGCGTTTGACGGCGATGGCGATCGCCTGGGCGTGGTCACCAAGGATGGCCAGGTGATCTTCCCTGATCGCCAACTGATGCTGTTCGCGCAGGAAGTGCTGTCGCGCAACTCGGGCGGCGAGATCATCTTTGATGTGAAGTGCACGGGCAAGCTGGCACCGTTCATCCGCGAGCATGGCGGCAAGGCGACGATGTGGAAGACGGGCCATTCGCTGGTGAAGGCTAAGCTGAAGGAAACCGGCGCACCGCTGGCTGGTGAAATGAGCGGCCACATCTTCTTCAAGGATCGCTGGTACGGTTTTGACGACGGTCTGTACACGGGCGCGCGCCTACTGGAGATCGTCTCGCGCCTGGCGGATCCCAGCGCCACGCTCAACGCGTTGCCGAACTCGCATTGCACGCCGGAGCTGCAACTGAAATGCGCCGAGGGCGAAGCCTTCACGCTGCTCGACAAGATCAAGGCGAATGCCACGTTTGCGGGTGCGAAGGAAGTCAATCGCATCGATGGCGTGCGCGTGGAATACGAAGACGGCTTTGGTCTGGCCCGCCCGTCCAACACCACGCCGGTTGTGGTGATGCGCTTCGAGGCCGACAACGATGCGGCCATGGCGCGTATCCAGGCGCAGTTCCGCAGCGCGATCCTGGCCGAGAAGCCGGACGCGCAACTGCCGTTCTGATCGCACCGCTCGCACTCATGAAGTTTGGGGAAAGGGTGACGGCATGCGTGTGCTGATCGTCAAGGTATCGTCGCTTGGCGATGTGGTGCATTGCACGCCGGTCGTGGCCGATATTCTGCGCGCGTATCCGGATGCCGAGATCGACTGGGTGGTCGAAGAAGGTTTTGCGGGCATCGTGCGCATCGTGCGCGGTGTGCGGGGCGTGATGCCGTTTGCGCTGCGGCGCTGGCGCAAGTCGCTGGGTTCCGGGAAGACATGGGGCGAGGTGGCAGCCTTTCGCCGCGCGCTGCGCGCCAAGTCGTACGACGCGGTGCTCGATACGCAAGGTCTCATCAAGACTGCGCTGGTTTCGGCCCAAGCCCGGCTGACCCCGGGCGGTTTCGTGGCCGGTTTCGGCAACCGCACCGAAGGCGCAGGCTATGAGCCGCTAGCCAAGCTGTTCTATCAGCGCAAGATCGTGATGGAACCGCGCGTGCACGTGGTCGAACGCTCGCGCCGCATGGTGGCTGAGGCGCTTGGCTACACGCTGCCCGCGTCGATCGATTTTGGTCTGCAGCCGTCCGCAGAGTTGCCGTTTGCGATGCCGCGCCCGTACGTTGCACTGGTGCATGCGACCTCGCGCGCTGACAAGGGCTGGCCGCAGGCAGCCTGGGTGGACGTTGCGCGCGAGCTGCTCGCACGTGACTACGCGATTGCTCTGCCGTGGGGCAGCGAAACCGAGCGCCGCACCAGCGAGGCCATCCGTGAGGCCATCATTGCCGCGGTGCCAGGCACGGTGGGGCGGGTGGTGATTCCGCCGCGCATGTCGCTGCCGGATGTGACGGCGTTCCTCAATCAAGCGACGGCCGTGGTGGGCGTGGACACTGGGCTCGTGCATATTGCCGCCGCGCTGTGCAAGCCGACGGTGGCGCTCTACAACTTCACGACCTCGTGGCGCACGGGCGGGTACTGGACGCCCAACGTGCATGACCTCGGCAGCGCCGAGGCCCATCCCACCAGCGCCCAAGCGCTCGATGCGCTGCGCGCGCTGGGTGTGCTCTGATGCTGCGCTTCCTGTATCGCCTGCTGTGGCGCATTGCGCTGCCTGTCGCATTGCTGCGCTTGTGGTGGCGTGGTCGCAAGGAGCCCGGCTATCGCCAGCACGTTGGCGAGCGGCTCGGGTTCTACCCCTCGCGCGCAAATCCAGATCGCCCGCTGCTGTGGGTGCATGCCGTGTCTGTTGGTGAGACGCGTGCCGCGCAGCCGCTCATCGATGCGCTGCTCGCGCGCTTTCCGCACCATGCCGTGCTGCTCACGCACATGACGCCGACCGGCCGCCGCACGGGCGCCGAGTTTGCCGCGCAGCGCAATGGCCGCGTCATCCAGGCGTATCTGCCGTATGACCTGACGGGTGCCGTCGACCGGTTCCTGCGCCACTTCCAGCCGCGTCTCGGCTTGTTGATGGAGACGGAGATCTGGCCGGTGTTGATCGAGCGTGCCTACGCCGCCGGCGTGCCGATGGTGCTCGTCAACGGGCGTCTGTCGGCGCGCAGTCATCGGCGTACAGCGCGCCTGGGCGATGCCGCACGCGAGACGTATGCACAGTTGGCCGCCGTGCTGGCGCAGACGCCGGATGATGCCGATCGCTATCGCTCGCTCGGTGTGCCGCGTGTGCGCGTGACGGGCAACCTGAAGTTCGACATCACACCGCACGTCGACCAGATCATGGCGGGCCGCGTACTGCGCGAAGCCCTGCACGCGCGGTATGGGCGTGTGGCCTGGGCGGCCGCCAGCACGCGTGAAGGGGAAGAGGCGTTGCTGCTGGATGCTTGGCAGGCCCACCGTGCACAGCATGTCGGGCGTCGGCATCCGCTATTGATTCTCGTGCCGCGCCATCCGCAACGCTTTGATGAGGTGGCACAGCTTGCCGAGCGCGCGGGCTTGCGTGTTGCGCGTCGCAGCGCGATGACGGTCTCGGCCGCTGGCATGGCGGATGACGCCGGTTTGGGCGAAGCGGATGTCCTGCTTGGCGATTCGATGGGCGAGATGGCGCTGTACTACGCCGCCGCCGAAGCCGCATTCATTGGCGGCAGCCTGTTGCCGCTGGGTGGTCAGAACTTGATCGAGGCATGTGCCGTTGGCACGCCGGTGGTCATCGGCCCGCACACGTTCAACTTTGCGCAGGCCACGCGCGATGCTGTGGCCGCAGGTGCCTGCGTGCAGGTGGATGATGCGGCGGCGGTGATGCGCGTGATTGACAGGTGGCTGTCCGACGCCGATGCGCGCGAGACCGCATCACGCGCCGCGCTGGCCTTTGCTGCCACGCATGGCGGGGCGACGGCACGTACGGTGGAGGCGGTGGCATCGCTTGTATTGCCGACGCTGTAACACGCAAGCCACGTTCGGCACGAAAACTGCGAACTCAATCCACGCGGCGCAGACTAACGGCTCTTTGCGCAGTTTGCTGTAGTTTGCATTCGTCACTGTTCACGACCCGTTCATGTCTCAATCGAATCGTCCCAAGCCAAGCCTGCTGCAGACGCCGCGCCGCGTGGTACTGACAGCAGCGGCCTTGGCCGTGCTGACCGCAGCCACCATCATCGGCGCCGGCTGCATGACGCCCGCACCCACTGGCAAGCCCGCTACCGTAGCGACAAGCACCGCGGCTTCCGCCCCTGTCGCGCAAACCGCATCGACGCCTGAAGCGAAGCCGGCTCCCGCCAGCGCCCTACCCAACCCCGGTCAGGCCACCTTGACCCAGGCGCAAGGCGAAGGTCGCTCACGCTTTGTGCTGGTGCGCTGGCAAGAGCCGGGAGCGGCGCCCAAGGAACTGCCGTCGGCGGAGGAGGAGGGGGGCGATCCGACTGCACAGCCGATCGCCATTGAATTCAGCGCAGGCCTGGAAGCTGCCAACGGCGTTGCATCGGGTTACTCGGGTTGCAACCGCTTTACCGGTCCGTACGAGAAGCTCGTCTCGGGCATGCGCTTCGGTAGCCTCGCAACGACACGCATGGCATGTGACCCGGCGCGCATGGAGTTGGAAACGGCTTTCCTGGAAGCGTTGAAATCGCCGCTGGCGACTGTCGGCATGCAGCCGTCGGCTTCGGGGCGACAGGGGCGTCAGGTGATCTGGAAGACTGCCAGCGGCGCACTGCTGCAGTTTGCGGAGCGGCCGCTGACGACGCCAGCACCGGGGCCGGCGTCGTCACCGAGCGGCCAGAACCACTGATCAGCGCTTGGCGGGTTTGGCAGCGGTAGGCGTCGATTTTGCCAATGCCGGCTTGGCAGCGCGCGGCGGCAGGGCGGTGATGTCGCTTGAGCCGTTCGCCGTGAGCAGCGTGTTCACCTGAATCACATCCGCCTCGTTGAGCGAGCCGGCGGCAGATTTCAGACGCAAGCCATTGACGATGGTGTCGTAGCGCGCGCGGGCCAGGTCGCGCCGCGCCTGGAACAGTTGCGCTTGCGCATTCAGCACGTCGGTGCCGATGCGCACGCCCACGCCATAGGCGAGCTGGTTGGAGTCATACGCCGTACGCGCCGACAGTTCGGCCGCTTCCAGCGCCTTCACCTGCGCCAGCCCTGCAATCACGCCGATATACGCTTGCCGTGCGCCTTGTTCGGCGGCGCGGCGGGCGTACTCCAGATCGCTCGCGGCCTTGGTCTCCAGCGCGATGTTCTCGCGCACGCGCGACTGGATTGCACCGCCCGCGAAGATCGGGATCGATACCTGCACGCCGATCTGCGAACTCTCAAAGCGCGCGCCGCCTGGCAGCGACGGAATGTACTGGTTGCCGCTCGCGTTGGTATGACCCGTCTGCGCGACGAGGTCGACGGAGGGCAGATGGCCGGCGTTGGCCTTCTTCACGTCGCGTTCAGCGCTCTGCAGGTTGTACTGGGCCAACGCCACCTGCAGGTTGCCGCTGCGTGCCTGGTCGACCCAGGGACCGGGGGTTGCCGGTTCCGGCTGCGGCAGCGCCACGCCGGTGCGTACACCCGCCAACGTGCCGACCGGCTCGCCGACGATCTGCTTGAGTGCTGACTGTTTGACTTCAAGGTCACTGCGCGCGGCAATGACCGTTGCATCGATGGAATCGCGCCGCGCTTGCGCATCGTTGGCATCGGTGATGTTGGCGTTACCGACGTCGAAGTTGCGGCGCGCCTGCTCGTACTGCTGCTGGATCGCGTCGCGCTGCGCGGTGGCCAGCTGCAGCGTGTCTTGCGCATTGAGCACGTCGAAGTAGGCCTGCGCCGTGCGCGCGATCAGATCGAGTTGCGCCTGCGCGAGCGAGGCCTCAGCCGCTTGCGCGGCAATCTCGCCTTGCTTGTAAGTCTCCCAGCGATCCCAGCGGAACAGCGGTTGCGAGAGCGACAGCGTCCAGCCCGTCGACGAGAAGGTCTTGTTGAAATCGACCGGCGCGTTCTGGTCGAAGATGATGCGCGTCGAGCTCCATGCACCGCCAATCTGGGGCAACAGCCCGGCACGGCCCTGCGTGAGCTTTTCGCGCTGCGCGAGCGATTGCGCGCGGGCCGATGCGAATTGCGGATCGTTGGCCAGCGCGGCGCGGTAAGCGGAGAGAAGGTCGGTCGCGGCCGGTACTTCAGGCGCAGGCGTTTGCGCCCACGCCAGCAGCGGCGTCATCGACCAGAACAGCACAACAAGCGAACCGCGCACGGCAAACCGCGCGCGGTGACTGCGAGCAACACTCATAAAGCCCCCGGACGAGGAAAACGTCGGAAGGCAGCGCGGGCGCGTCAGAACCTGTTCACGCGAGTCGGCGCGTGAGCAAACTCAGTTGATTCTCTTGCCCGGCGGCGGCTTCCCCAATCAGTACGTCGCCATCTGCGGGTCCACCTGGTTGGCCCAGGCATGGACGCCGCCTTGCAGGTTGTAGACGCGGGCCGGATCAAAGCCGGCATGCACGATCAGATACTGCGCAACCTGCGCGCTGCGTCCGCCGTGGTGGCAGATGCAGACGATGTCTTGGTCAGCTTGCAGCTCGCCGGCACGTACCTGGATCTCATTCATCGGAATGTGTGTGATGCCAGGCAGGGCGCAGATCTCCACCTCTTCAGCCCAGCGCACGTCGAGCAGGACGGGCTTCGCGCGCGATGCGTCGGCGAGCCATTGAGCGAGGGCGGAGGGAGCGAGCTGTTGCATGTTGATTGGGGTAAGCCGAAGTGGATCAGAAGCGGAACTGCGAGGGTGCGGACACGCCCACCAGCGGCGTCACGTAGGTCTCGAACAGATTGCGCGTCTGGTATTCGGTGTTGGAGATGCGCGTGATGAGCTGCGCTTCCATGACCGGCGCGCCTCCCACGAAGATCGAGAGGCGGCCACCCACCTTGAGTTGCTTGAGCAGGGCTTCCGGCACGGCCGGCACAGAGCCCGAGACGCAGATCACGTCATACAGGTCATGGCCCCAGCCTTGCGCGCCGCTGGCTTCGACCACGTCGACATTGGTCACGCCGTTGCGCGTGAGGTTGTCGCGGGCAAAGGCGATCAGCTCGGGCACGATGTCCAGCGTGGTGACCTGGCGGCCGCGGTGGGCTAGCAGGGCAGCCATGTAGCCGGAGCCCGCGCCGATTTCCAGCACGTCTTCATGCTTGCGCACGGCCAACTCTTGCAGCACGCGGGCTTCCACGCGCGGGGCCAGCATGTTCTGGCCGCCGGCCAGCGGGATTTCCATGTCAACGAAGGCCAGTGCGCGATAAGCCTCGGGCACGTAGTGTTCGCGTTTGACGACGGCCAGCAGGTCGAGCACGTCGGTGTCGAGCACGTCCCACGGACGGATTTGCTGCTCGATCATGTTGAACCGGGATTTTTCGATGTCCATGGGCATGCCTTCCATGTGGAGCGCGTAATGCGGATGAGGGTTTGACGACAAACCCGGCATTTTAGCAAGTCCAGAGGACATTCCGGCAGAGAACCTCACGACTTGGTGCCCCCGTTGGCATCACCATCGACGTCGGACTGGGTGCGCCAGGGCTGCGCCGTGAGCGGAGGTGGCGGCGGAATCACAGCGCCGGGCACCGGATTGCGCAACAGGCCATGCAGCACCAGCGCCACCACATGCGTGATGAACGCTTTCGGCTCCAGCACCTTGGAGGCGCACGGGCCGAACGAGTGCTTCCACATCATCAGGAAGAGCATCGGGGCGGTCAGCGCCAGCGTGGTCAGGTCCACGTCGGTTTCGCGGAACTCGCCCTGGGCCACGCCGCGCGCCAGGATGCGCGCGAACAGGCGATCGCAGCGTTCGATGACTTCTTCGTTGTAGTACTGCGCCAGATCGGGAAAGTTGCCCGACTCGGCCATCAGCAGCTTGGTCAGGCCCGAGGCCGGCGATTCGCCAATCAGCTCCCACCAGCCCATCAGGATTTCATGCAGAAGCGCTTCGGTCGTGCCTTCAAACGTGTCGATCAGAGCTTCGCCCTCGGCCAGCGCGGGCAGCAGGTTTTCCTGCACCACGGCCTTGAACAGCTCTTCCTTATTGGCGAAGTACAGGTAGACGGTGCCCTTGGACACGCCGGCCGCCGAGGCCACGTCTTCCAGCCGCGTAGCCGCGTAGCCGCGCGCCACGAACAGGCTGAGCGCCGCCGCCACCAACTCCTGTGGGCGGGCTTCCTTGCGGCGGGTCCAGCGTTTGGCGGAAGACTCGGGTTCTCGATCGGTCACGGCAGCAACTGCAAAAGTGGTGTCAGCCAGCGCACTTTGGCCACTGACTCACGGATAACTTACTTTCCGGTCATTAATGTACGCATGGCGCGAGGGTGGGTCAAGTAACATCGGCGCGGTCAATCAGATTGGGCCTCGAATGTGCTGGTGCACAATAGCGGCTTTCCAAGCCAATTCGTTGATCAGGACGGCCATGGACTGCCGACCCCACTGTGGCGCGTGTTGCATCGCGCCTTCCATCTCCAGCCCGATTCCCGGTATGCCCGACGGCAAGCCGGCCGGCGTGCGCTGTGCGCAGCTGGATGACGCCAACCGCTGCCGCATCTTCGGCCACCCGGAGCGCCCGGCGGTGTGCGGCAGTCTGCAGCCCGAACCCGACATGTGTGGCGCCACGGCGGTGCACGCCATGCAGTTCCTGACCCAACTCGAAATTGCCACTGCGGCGCATTGATCGTTCATGACCGACTCCACGAAACCTGCCACTCGCTCGAACCGTTTCCGCTGGTGGGCCGGTGCGGCTGCTGTCGCGGCGACCGTTGCCGTCGTGCTGGTGGCCTGCATGCCGACCGGCTGGACGGGCAACGGCTACACCTTCTCGCGCGGCCAGATGCAGGAAGCACTGGCGCGCAAGTTTCCGTTTCAGCGGCGCTTTCTCGGCTTCTTCGATGTCACGTTGACCAACCCGCAGATTTCGCTGGACCCAGCACGCAACCGTATCGCCATCCAGGCGGATGCGAGCGTGGAAAGCGGCCTGCTGCGCCAACCGCTGACCGGGCCGCTGGCCATCTCCAGCGGCTTGCACTACGACTCGCCCACGCGTTCGATCCGCCTAGACCAACCCAGCGTCGACCGCTTTGATCTGCAGAACGTGCCCGGCGGATTGGGTCAGCAGATCAGCGGGATTGGCTCGTTGATCGCAGGCCAGTTGCTCAATGATTACGCGGTCTACACGTTCAAGCCGGAGCAGTTGAAAGTGGCCGGTATCGCTGTAGAGCCCGGTACAATCACGGTTTTGCCCGAAGGCGTACACGTTCAGGCCAAGCGGCCTTGAAGCATTTGCTGTTGTACGCAGCACGCCCGGCGCCTCGTCTTCCTTCTCCTCCCCTGCTTACTGCATGGACATTGCACTTGTCATCAAAGCGCTGATTCTCGGCATCGTCGAAGGTCTGACCGAGTTTCTTCCTATCTCCAGCACGGGCCACCTGATCCTGGCCGGCCAGTTGCTCGACTTCAATGACGAGAAGGGCAAGATCTTTGAAATCGTGATCCAGTTCGGCGCCATCCTGGCGGTGTGCTGGGAGTTCCGCCACAAGATCATCGAGGTCGTAAAGGGCTTGCCCAGCGACCCGCGCCAGCAGCGCTTCGCCATCAACGTGATCGTGGCGACGATTCCTGCGATCACGCTCGCGCTGATCTTCGGCAAGTCGATCAAGGCGCATCTGTTCAACCCCATCGTGGTGGCATCTGCCTTCATCATTGGCGGATTCGTGATTCTGTGGGCCGAATGGCGCGAGCGCCATCGCGGCGAGACGCACGACCCGCGCGCCAATGCGCTGCTCGAAGCCGCCAAGGCCGGCGCGCCGCGCATTGAAACGCTCGACGACCTGCGCATCTCCGACGCCATCAAGGTCGGCTTCGCACAGTGCTTTGCGCTGATTCCGGGCACGTCGCGCTCGGGCTCAACCATCATCGGTGGTCTGCTGTTCGGCCTCTCGCGCAAGGTGGCAACGGAGTTCTCGTTCTTCCTCGCCATCCCCGTGATCTTTGGGGCAACGGTGTACGAGCTGTACAAGTCGCGCGCGCTGCTGTCGGCGGATGATCTGTCGATCTTCGCGGTGGGTTTCGTGGCCGCGTTCATCTCCGCATTCTTCTGCGTGCGCTGGCTGCTGAAGTTCATTGCCACGCACGATTTCCGCGGCTTTGCGTGGTATCGGATCATCTTCGGCGTGATCGTGCTGGTGACGGCTTACACGCATCTCATCGCCTGGCAAGCCTAAACCAGTCAGCATTTCCCTCTCTCGGCGCGGGTCTTCGCGCCGTCTGCACGATCGGGCAGATTCGGACACACTGGCGGCTTGTTTCCGTCAGCCGCTGACAACCGGATCTCCCGATCATGAGTGCACTCTTCCAGCCTTTTTCCCTACGCGGTCTCACGCTTGAGAACCGCATCGTCATCTCGCCGATGTGCCAGTACTCGGCCGACAACGGCCAGGCGACTGCGTGGCATCACACGCACCTAGGTAGCCTGTCGCTTTCGGGTGCAGGCTTGCTGATGATCGAGGCGACCGCCGTATCGCCGGAAGGGCGCATCACCAATGGCTGCCTGGGTTTGTGGGACGACGCGACGGAAGCCGCGTTGGCGCGCACGCTCGCGGCCATTCGCCAGAATGCGCTCGTGCCGATCGGCATGCAGATTGCGCACGCCGGCCGCAAGGCATCGAGTGCGCGCCCGTGGGAAGGCGGCGCGCTGCTGCCGCTCGACGCCGGCGGTTGGGAAACGATGGGCCCGTCCGCGCTATCGCAACGCCCTGAAGAGCGTGCGCCGCGCGAAATGACGGACGCCGACCTTGCCCGCGTACGTGATGCGTTTGTCGCCACCGCGCGCCGCGCTGTGCGCCTGGGGTTGGCGGCCATCGAGCTGCACGCTGCGCACGGCTATCTGCTGCACGAATTCCTCTCGCCGATTGCCAATCAGCGCACCGATGCCTATGGCGGCTCACGCGAGAACCGCATGCGTTATCCGCTAGAGATTTTCGATGCCGTGCGCGCCGTGGTGCCGGACAACATTCCGGTGGGCGTGCGCGTGTCGGCCACAGACTGGGTGGAGGGCGGCTGGACGCCGGAGGATTCGGTGGTGTTTGCGCAGGCGTTGCGCGCGCGCGGTTGCGACTGGATCGATGCGTCTTCAGGCGGCGTATCGCCGCTGCAGCAGATTCCGCTCTCAACCGGCTATCAGGTGCCGTTTGCCGAGAAGATCCGCAACGAAGCGGACATCCCGACCATTGCTGTCGGCCTCATCAACGAGGCGCACGAGGCCGAGGCCATTGTGGCGGAGGGACGTGCGGACCTGGTCGCGGTTGGTCGCGCCTTCCTCTACAACCCGCACTGGGCCTGGGCTGCGGCGGCGGAACTGGGCGCCACCGTCAAGGCGCCGCCGCAGTATTGGCGCGCCTTCCCGCGTCACGCCAAGAACCTCTTCGGCGAGACGCATTTCGGCGCGCGATGATACGCGCGTGGGCTGTGGTCAGCGCTTGCGGAAGACCACGTCCCACACGCCGTGTCCGAGGCGTAGGCCTCGCTTCTCGAACTTGGTGACGGGGCGATAGTCGGGGCGCGGCGCGAAGCCGTCGGCGGTGTTCTCAAGCGTCGGCTCGGCGGACAGCACCTCCAGCATCTGGTGGGCGTATTCCTCCCAGTCCGTCGCGCAGTGCAGATAGCCGCCCGGCTTCAAGTGGGCGGCCAGGCGCGCCACGAACGGGCTCTGGATCAGGCGCCGCTTGTTGTGGCGCTTCTTGTGCCACGGGTCCGGGAAGAACACGTGGATGCCATCCAGCGTGCCTTCCGGAATCATGTGCGCCAGCACTTCCACCGCATCGTGCGAGCAGATGCGGATGTTGCCGATCTCGCGTTCGCCGATCAGCTTGAGCAGCGCACCCACGCCCGGCTCGTGCACTTCCACGCCCAGGAAATCATCGTCCGGACGCAGTTGTGCGATGTGGGCCGTGGTTTCGCCCATGCCGAAGCCGATCTCGAAGATGCGCTTCGCGCCGGTGCGCCCGAAGGCAGCTTCCCAGTCGAGCGGCTCGGCGGCGTAGGGGAGTTGGAAGCGCGGGCCGAGTTCGTCGATGGCGCGCTGCTGGCCGGTAGACGTACGACCGGCGCGGCGCACGTAAGAGCGGATGCGGCGTGGGTGGCCGGTTTCCGTGCCGCTTTCAGCGTCTTCGGCGGCGTTGATGTCTTGCGATTCCGGCGTGGTGTCGGCGGGGCCGGTGCCCGGCTGTTCGATGGGCTGCATGAAGATCCCGTGCCGTGTGCCGCACTGGGCGGCGGGCAACAAAAAAGCCGCCGAGGGCGGCTTCAGACTGTGTTCGGTGGAGCGGGCGATGGGAATCGAACCCACGGCTCTAGCTTGGGAAGCTAGGGTATTACCATTATACGACGCCCGCGTAGCCCCATATTCTATGCGGGGTTGCAAGGGTTGGGCAAGCGGGGAGGATGGACGGTGACGTGAAAAGTGTCACCACCGGCACTCCGTTCGCTGCATTCGCTCGAACTTCGCTGCTAAGTCAATTCCTTCCTTCGGTTCACAGGACGGGACTACTTGTGACCGCAGCCGTGTGCAGCAGCGCTCATGCGGGTGGGGTGCCTATGGTCTTAGCGTGGGTCGCCCTGCAGACATCCCAATGATCTACTTCACCTCAAGCATGACCCGATACAAAGCAGGGTTGAGTGTGGAAAGCTGAAACGCGTTCGCAACCTTCGCCCCATTTGCATTGAACGCAGCACAAACCTGTTGCTCGCTTGCATGGACCTCACTTCCCATTGTCCGCATGGCGTCTCCAACGGTGGTTTGGATGGTCGGCTGCATCATGTTGTACAACTTTTCCTCGACTTGATTCGGTGAATATGGGCCACGCGCAATAATTTTGCGGCTCTTTTCATACAGGTCTTTGTGTTCAGCGCTGAACGCTTTGACGAATGGGGTGATGTCGACGCCGAGCCGCTGGCAATACTCCCGGCGGGCTCGTACGTTCACGAGATAGAAACCTAAGAACTGCCCCGCTGCTTCCTGCGCTTTTGACTCGCCGGAAGCTCCTGACAGGCGTTCACCCGATGCCTTAACGGCTTCCTCAGCAAGGGCGTACGGTGCAGGCTGGTTTGGGTGTTCCGCGATGGCTTTCGCTCGTAGCGTGTTGAACATCTGGCTGCTGGAATTGGCCTCGTTCTGGAGCCTCTGCCCATCGAAGTACCACTGCGTCACAACACGCGTGATTGCAAATGCTGCAACAAAAGAAACTGCCCATAGAAGCCGCTTAGCAAAGCTCTTCGCTGGTTTTTTCCCAGGACCACCTACTGCCTCTTTGTTTGTATCTGCCATTGGGTCTCCGCAGGTAATCTGAGCAATCTTTATACGGCTTTCCAGATCATTGAGCCGCTACAGGAGCAGACTCACAGGTGTTGGATCAGGGGACAGATTGTTGGTACGGCGGGTTGCTGCTACCGCATCGCAGCATACCCCGCCCAAGCTATTGGCCCGGCGATTTTTCACGACGGCGCCCAGCGCTCCTCCGGTTTTCATCCCACGCTGGAAACACCGTCGAGCGCTTGACCACACCATAGGCAAAGCTCGTGTCGATGGCGGCGATGCCCGGAATGGCATGCAGTTGGCTGCGCACGAATTGCTCGTAGTCCTGCAGGCTCTCCACCAGCACGCGCAGCAGGTAGTCCGCTTCGCCGGTCAGCACGTAGCAGTCGAGGATCGCATCGATGGCGCGGATGCGGTTCTCGAATGTCGCGACCACCTCCCGCGTGTGCTGCTGCAGACGAATATGGACGAATGCCGTGACCGGCAGACCGTACGCTTCTTCATCGACGATGGCGGTATAGCCGCGGATCACGCCTGCCTCTTCCAGCAGCCGCAGCCGTCGCAGGCAGGGGGAGGGCGACAGGTTGACCCGCTCCGACAACTCCTGATTGGTCAAACGGCCTTCCTTCTGGAGGGCGGCGATGATCTGCCTATCCTTCTTGTCCACGCGATTCTCCTGGATTCTGGATTGGCAGACTCTGCCAATTCGAGCCGAAGTATTGGCTGAAATAACAAGATACTACTTTTTATGCTGGGGCATTCTGTCGTCATTCAGAAATCGAGGATGACGACATGCGCGGTTCGACATTGACGGCGGGAACGGGTGGTCTGGCTGGACGGGACGCCACCCAGACCAGTCCGCTGATCGGGTATGCGGCGATGGTGCTGACGGTGCTGATCTGGGCTGGGTTTGCACTGTCGATTCGGGCCATTGGTGCGTCACCGCTGGCACCGGCCGATGTGGCGCTCATCCGATTCGGTCTGCCGACCTTGTTGCTGCTGCCGTTTCTGCCGTCACGCTGGCCGATGCTGCGGCGTGTGAAGCCGCTTAGCGCGCTGATGGTTCTGGTGGGCGGTGGCCTGCCGTTCTTCTTCATGGCGTCTGCCGGCGGCAAGGTGACATCCGCCGCTCACGTGGCTGCGCTGATTGCGGGCACCACGCCGCTGTCGGTAGCGCTGATCGCCTACGCGCTGGATGGCCAGCGCATCGGCGCGGCGCGCGGGCGGGCCATCGCGATCATCCTCGCGGGCGTGGTGCTGTTGCTGGTGTCGCAAGCGCATGCGTCGAATGGTGCGTTCGTCGGCGGGGCTGCACTGCTGTTGCTGGCCAGCCTGCTCTGGGGCAGCTACACGCTGGGGTTGCGTCGCGCCGGGCTCGACGCCATCGGCTGTGCGCTGCTGCTGAGCGTGCCTTCTTTCCTGCTGCTCGTGTTGCTGGTGAGCCTGGGCGTGGTCGACAGCCACATCGGACAGTTCTCCATGACCAGCGCCATGCCGTTCCTGCTGGCCCAGGGGCTGGGGGTGGGCGTGATTTCCAGCGTGTCTTATGCGCTCGCGATCCGTCATCTGGATACGCCGCGCTGTTCCGCGATTGGCTCGATGGCTCCTGCGCTGGCGTGCCTTGGGGCCGTGCCCCTGCTCGGTGAATCGCTGACCCTGACCGTTGTGTGCGGCATTGCTGCGATCACCGCAGGCGTGATCCTCGCAAACCGCGCTTAAGCCCATCGCATCGTTCTTCCGGAGACCACACCCATGCTCACGACGCTTGCCACCGTCACCCCAGACCCGCTGTGGGGGCTGACTGCCGCTTTCCGTGCTGACCCACGGCCCAACAAGGTCGATCTCGTGGTGGGCGTCTACCGCGATGAAACCGGGCGGACGCCGGTCATGGCCGCCGTGAAGACGGCAGAGGAGCGCTTGGCCGCTGTCGGGGCCTCCAAGGCCTACCGCGGATTGGCCGGCAATACCGAGTTCAACGCCAGTCTGGCAGCCCTGCTGCTCGGACATGACGCGGGGCGCCTGGCGCGCCAGACCACGATGCAGACCGTAGGCGGGACCGGTGCGCTGCGATTGCTGGCTGACTTCATCGCCGTAGCATCGCCCGGTGCCCGCGTGTGGGTGTCCGACCCTGGCTATGTCAATCACGTGCCCATCATGCGGGCGGCAGGGCTGACGGTCGAACGTTACCGCTGGCAGGCCGACGGTGGTGTGCTCGACGCGGATGCTGTTCTCGCGGATCTTGCCGCCGCACGTGCCGGCGATATCGTGCTGCTGCATGGCTGCTGCCACAACCCGACCGGCATCGACATGGGGCTCGGGGTCTGGCAGGCCGTGGCGGAACGCTGCGCGAAGCAGGGTCTGGTGCCACTGGTCGACATGGCCTATCTCGGGCTTGCTGAAGGCCTGGAGCCGGACACGCAGGGCTTGCGGCAACTCGTCGATGCGCTGGACACGGTGCTGGTGGCAGCGAGTTGCTCGAAGAGCATGGGACTGTATTGCGAGCGCACTGGCGCTGCGATGGTGATCGGCAAGAACATGGCCACGCTGCAACCGGTAGGCGGTGTTCTGGAGCGCATCACGCGCAGCAACTATTCGATGCCGCCTGACCACGGCGCTGCCATCGTCGCTGCCATCCTTGCCGATGCCACGCTGACGGCCCGCTGGCGCGACGAACTGGAGCACATGCGTCAGCGCATCGTCGGCAACCGGCGTCGGCTTGACGACGCACTGGCCAGCCTGGGAGCGCCCGCCGCGCTGCAGAACCTGTCGCGACACAAGGGCATGTTTTCCATGCTGCCGCTGGATGCCGATGCCATGGAGCGCTTGCGTGTGGATCACGCCATCTATGGCACCCAGGGTGGTCGCATCAACATCGCGGGGTTGGCGCCGGAGCAGATCGGCCGGGTGGCCGATGCGTTGGTGGCCGTGGCCTCTGAAACGGTCGGCACGCCTGCCTGACCAGCATCAAAGGCAGGGGCAGCGATCGACGCGGCCCCTGTTGCGTTGCGTAGTCCCCCTTACTTCGCCTTGAACCCCGGCAAACCGCTCGCCAGTTTGCTATGCGCCAGCGTGACCGCGTTCTGCACAGCGGTCAGGAAATTGCCTTGCAGATCTTCAACCGGAATGCTGCGGCGGAAGAAGTCGGCCCATACGAATTCTGCGAACGCGGTGGGTGTCTTGTCATAGCCGCCTGCATTGCGCACGTATCCGGCGAGCGACCGGTAAGGATCGTCGATCAGCTTCACCAGGCTGTCAGGAACGGACGCGTAGTAGTGCCGCACGCCATGCTCATCGAGAGGGTGGACCCAGCAGCTCTTGTCCATTGCTTTCCAGAAATCCTCGATGGCGTGATCAGACAGATCGGCTTCGACCTCGAAGTAGCCGACGCTTACGCCGGCTTCCAGCGCAGCGCGCCCGAGGTGGTGGTGATCCGTGATGTACAACTTGCTGCCCGGCCCGAGCACAGCGGGAATCGGATGGGCCTGCATGAAGGCCTGCTGGTCTTTGGGTGCGAGCGACTGGAGATGCTTCTTCTTGTCCTGGACTTCGATCATGCCCACGGTGAGTTGCGTGGGGCGCAGGTCGTGGATGGGCGATTCGTGGATCTTGGGCATGGTGTTTCCTCTATGGTTGCTGCCGGCGCTGGACACCGGTCATCCCACAGCAGCATAGCAAGGGAGGGCGCATGTGGTGTGCATCGCGCGTTCACGCGGCGCGTGCGCGAGCCCGCTCCTGGAGGGCGAGCCTGATCTGCGGCAAGACGATGCCCTCGAGCCCGGAAACCGCGTGCGCCTGCCCCCAGATCTGTTCGTCGATCGCTGCAAAGAAGAACGGAACGCCGTGATTGAGCAGAATCCGGCGCCCATCCGGGCGCTCGCCGCCGGCCCATGCAAGGTAGGGTGGCAAATCTTCGGGCCGGATTCTCGCCGTGAAGCCACCCAGCTTCAACTGCACATAGTCGATCTGATCCAACTCGGGCAGCGCAGTCTTCATCTTTGCCATGCGGCCGAAGTATTCGGCTTGGTAGCCCCGGCAGGCAGGGCAATTGATCGCACCCGCATAGACCAGCGTGATGCGTGAGTTGGCACGCGCCTGCAGCTTTCCACCGGCACTGAAGCTGCCTACGCTGCCTTTGCCGAGGACGCCTTGTGCGCCGTCCTGGAGCATCTTTCGTGCGGCGGCCTGTGTTGCGGCAGCTTCGTCCGCGGTGATGCGCGTCATGCGCACATTGACCGTGCGGCCGTTCGGATAGCGAAGCTCGCCCAGCAATGACGTGTCGCCGGCGGTCAGCACCACACGGATTCTGGAGTTCACGATGGATGAAAACTCCAACTGCAGATGGTCGCCCTCCACAAAGCCAGAAACGTCATGCACGTCAGACAGGGCTGCTGCCTCTACAAGCCCGTAGCGCATCTTGCCGACCACGAGCTTGCCGTCCTGCAATGCAGCGCCGTCGAGCACCAACAACCGCTCCTTGGCTTCACCGATGACGGTGACCAGCCAATAGCCATTGAGCGCATCGCCGATCAGGTCGGTCGCGACGGTGGGCCCGGCCACGATCAAGCCTGCTGCCCACCCGAGTACAAGAAACTGGCGTCGACGCATGGCGGCCTCCTGTGCGCGTCCAGACCTTGCGGATCGTAGCGCTGGCCGTTTTGGGCGGCGATCCTCCGTTGTGAGGAAGGCTACTGCCGTCGCGCCATCGCCTGCATGGCCGCATCGACGAACCTTGCCGCAGCAAGTTCGCCAGCCATGGGTGCGGCGGCCTTGGCGCAGTCGGCAATCACGTGGCACAGCGATTCCGTGTCTTCCCGGCAGGCGCGCAGCAGCGGCATGGCAGCCCCGGCGGCCGAGCCGAAGTGGATGACCGCCAGGCGCATCAGCTCCACCTTGACCACGTTGGGCAGCACATCGGCCAACTCGGGCGAAATGGGCGTCTGAACCGTTGGCGCGGGCGAGGGCAGCGCCTTGGGGGGCTCAACGGGTGCGAGACGCGGCTCGTTGGCCGCTGGCACGTCAACGGGTGCGGCTACGGCTTGCAGGCCGAGCGTCATGCCGGTCAGCGGCGGTAGTTCGTCGTAGATGGGCGATATGGACGACAGGGCACCGTGCCCGTGTTCGGCGTCGTCGTCCAGCAGCGGGCGGTTGAAGTAGGCGATGGGGTCGAACGCGTCGACGGGTACCGCCGGGGCGGGCACGTCTTCCCGCGCGATGCCGGGCAGTACGTCGACCATCCCAGCCAGTTGCAGCCCCGCAAGCAATTCGTCCAGATCGGACCAGTCGCCCAGCAACTGGTGCAGTTGCCCAACCGTCCGGGCGCCGTCGATGAGGATGAGCAGATGGCGCTGACGCATCTGCATGTCATGGCGGTGCGCGGCCAGGGCCTCGCGCCCGTCCTCCGTTTTGATCAGGACGCTCGTCGTAGCAAGCATGATGACTCCCCGTTAAGCAGCAAGCCCGGCCTCTTGTGTGCCGGTGCAAGCTGTACGTTAGTCAGCACTTTCGAGCGATGCCATCGTACGATTGGCGGAGATTGTTAAACCCGAGGCGAACGATTGGTTTAGCTCCGCCAGGATTCCAGCGCTGGTACGGCTTCTCCAGGGGTGCTGTTTTGTCCGGCCAGTGCGCGGGCGTAGCTCACGTACCACGCCAGCACGTCCGGATTGGCCATCGCATCGGGGTTAGCGATGCGCTCGGGTGGGGCGCCCAGCAATAGCTTCTTGATCGGCACCTCCATCTTCTTGCCCGACAGCGTGCGCGGCACGCCCGGCGCCTGCACGATGACGTTGGGCACATGCCGCGCCGACAGCCCTGCCTTGATGCGCGCGTTGATCGTGTTGCGCAGCGTGTCGTCGAGCACGGCGCCTTCGCGCAAAACGACGAACAGCGGCATGAACGACTCGCGCCCGAGAAACTCCAGATCAACGACCAGGCTGTCGAGCACTTCGGGCAGATCCTCCACCACGCGGTACAGCTCGGCCGTGCCCATGCGGATGCCGTGGCGGTTGATGGTCGCATCCGAGCGGCCGTAGATGATCGCGCCGCCGCGCGGGGTGATCTTGATCCAGTCGCCGTGGCGCCACTGGCCGGGGTACATGTCGAAATAGCTGTCGCGGTAGCGGCTGCCGTCGGTGTCGCCCCAGAAGAAGAGCGGCATCGACGGGATGGGCGCGGTGCAGACCAGCTCGCCCACGGCATCGATGAGGGGTTTGCCGGCTTCGTCCAGCGCTTCCACGCGGGAGCCGAGGTTGCGGCACTGCATCTCGCCAGCGTAGACGGGCAAGGTGGCCACGCCGCCGACGAAGCAGCCGGCAAAGTCGGTGCCGCCGGAAATCGGGTTGAGCCAGACGTCGGCTTTGACGTGGCGGTAGATCCAGTCGTACGCCTCAGCCGAGAGCGGCGAGCCGGTGGAGCCGATGGCGCGCAATTTCGACAGATCGAAATCCCGCCCAGGTTCGATGCCGGCTTTCAGGCAGTTGGCGAAGAACGCCGCACCCGCGCCGAAGAACGTCACGCCCGCATCCTGCGCGAAGCGCCACAGCGTATTGAGATCGGGCGTGCCGGGGTTGCCGTCATAGATGGCCAGCGTGACGCCGCCGAGCAAGCCGCTCGCCTGCGAATTCCACATGACCCAGCCGGTGCTGCTGTACCAGTGGTAGACGTCATTGGGGCCGAGGTCGAGGTGCAGCGCGCCCATCATCGTCTGCACCAGCAGCAGCCCACCGTGCCCATGCACGATGGGCTTGGGCATGCCAGTGGTGCCGGACGAATACAGAATCCACAGCGGGTGATCGGCCGCCACCGGCGTGATTACGAGTGGCACATCGTTGGCCGTGAGGTCGCGCCAATCCTGGGCTTGCGGGAAGCGCGCACGGTTGATGTCGCCGAGCAGTTGCGGCACGAGCACGAGGTGTTCGACCGTCGGCAGCGCAGCGACCATCTCTGCGACCACGTCGGTGCGATCAAAGGAACGGCCGCCGTAGTGATAGCCATCCACCGCGATCAGCACCTTCGGTTCGATCTGGCGGAAGCGATCAGTGACGGCCACTTGGCCCATGTCCGGGGCGCAGACCGACCAGATCGCCCCGACGCTGGCCGTGGCGAGAAACGCCACGATCGCGTCCGGCGTGTTCGACAGATACGCGGCAACGCGGTCGCCTGGCTCCACGCCCATCTTGCGCAACGCATCGGCCAGCGAGGCAACGCGCTGGCGCAGTTTGCGCCATGAGAGATCAGCCAGCGGCTTGGTCTCGCTCGCGTAGCGGATGGCGGTGCGGTCTGGGCTGCCGCCTTCCTCCACGTGACGCATCACCTGGTCAACGTAGTTGAGCTTGGCGCCGACGAGCCATCGCGCACCGGGCATGGTGCGGTCGCCCAGCATCTGCGTGAAGGGCGTCGAGGCGCGCAGGTCGAGGTAGTCCCACACGGACGTCCAGAACGCTTCGAGTTCGGTGGTGGACCAGTCCCAGAGTTGCGCATAGCCCTCAGGCGTGGTGGCCGAGAAGCGCAGGCCGCGCTCGCGCGCAAGCCAGTCGAGGTAGTGCGTCAAGCGCGAACGCGCGATGAAATCAGCCGATGGCGCCCACAGCAGGGCGCCTTCCTGGATGGTGCTCATGTGTCTCCTCCGCCGCTAGGCAAGGGGGAAGGCCGCCCGCTCTATGTGGCAGGTCGGCCGTTGGGGTGGGTGTGGCGCCTTAGATGCCGCCCATGCACAGGTACTTCAGTTCCAGATATTCGTCGATGCCGTAGACCGAACCTTCACGGCCCAGGCCCGATTGCTTGATGCCGCCAAACGGAGCGACCTCGTTGGAGATCAGCCCGGTGTTGATGCCAACCATGCCGTATTCGAGCTGCTCGGCCACGCGCCAGATGCGGCCGATGTCGCGGCTGAAGAAGTACGAGGCGAGGCCGAATTCCGTGTCGTTGGCCAGGCGTACGACTTCCGCTTCGTCCTGGAACTTGAAGATGGCGGAGACGGGGCCAAAGGTTTCTTCGCGCGCGATCAGCATGTCGGGCGTGGCGTCGGCCAGCACGGTGGGCTCGACAAAGCGCTGTGAGCCGAAGCCCTGCATCAGCTTGCCGCCGGCGGTCAGGCGCGCGCCCTTTTGCGTCGCGTCGTCGATGTGGCGCTGCACCTTCTCCACGGCCTGATCGTCGATCAGCGGGCCCTGCACCACGCCCGTGTCGAAGCCGTTGCCGACCTTGATGCCCTTGACCTTGGCCGAGAGTTTCTCGACAAACGCGTCGTACACCGACGCATGCACATAGAAGCGGTTCGTACACACGCAGGTCTGGCCCGCGTTGCGGTACTTCGATTGCACCGCGCCTTCCACGGCAGCATCGATGTCCGCATCGTCGAACACGATGAACGGCGCGTGGCCGCCCAGCTCCAGCGCGACCTTCTTCACCGTCGGCGAGCATTGCTGCATCAGGATGCGGCCCACCGGCGTCGAACCCGTGAATGACAGGTGCCGCACGATCGGCGATTCGCACAGCGCTTTACCGATGGCGATCGAGCGATCGGCGTCGCCCGTCACCACGTTGACTACGCCCTTGGGGATGCCCGCGCGGTGCGCCAGTTCGGCCATCGCCAGCGCGGACAGCGGCGTCTGCTCGGCTGGCTTGATGACGATCGTGCAGCCCGCGGCCAATGCCGGCGCGACTTTGCGGGTGATCATCGCCAGCGGGAAGTTCCAAGGTGTGATGGACGCACACACGCCCACCGGCTGCTTGAGCACCACCATGCGCTTGTCGCGCCAGGTGCTGGCCATGACGTCGCCCGAAACGCGCTTGGCCTCTTCGGCAAACCACTCGATGAAGGACGCGCCGTAGACGATCTCGCCCTTGGCTTCGGCTAGCGGCTTGCCTTGCTCGGCGGTCATCAGCGCGGCGAGGTCGTCGGCGTTGGCGATGAGCAGGTCGAACCAACGGCGCAGGATGATCGCCCGGTCTTTGCCGGTCAACTCGCGCCAGGCCGGCCATGCGGCGTTGGCGGCGTCGATGGCGCGCAGCGTTTCTGCGTGGCCGAGGTTGGCGACGTCAGCCAGGTGCGCGTTGGTGGCGGGGTCGTGAACGGCAAAGGTTGCGCCGTCTGTGGCGCCCACCCAGGCGCCATCCACGTAGGACTGCGTCTTGATGAGGGAGCGGTCTTTGATGCGCTCCAGTGCGTTGGCGGTGCGGGAGTCGTGTGCTTCGGCCATGGCGGTCTCCATAAAGGAAGGCGGACCGAAAGGCCCGCCTTTTAGATGCAGCAGTCGCTTAACTCACTAAGAATAACCGAACGACCGTTCGCTCGCAGACTGAGCCGCCAAGCCTGTGGCTATTGGAAGAGCGTGTCCCACATGGTATCGACCTTGGCCTTGACGGCGGCATCCATGACGATAGGCTGACCCCATTCGCGCGTGGTTTCGCCGGGCCACTTATTGGTGGCGTCGATGCCCATCTTGGAGCCCAGGCCCGACACCGGCGAGGCGAAGTCGAGGTAGTCGATCGGGGTGTTTTCAACCATCACCGTATCGCGCGCCGGGTCCACGCGGGTGGTGATCGCCCAGATCACTTCCTTCCAGTCGCGCAGGTTCACATCGTCGTCCACGACCACGATGAACTTCGTATACATGAACTGCCGCAGGAAGCTCCACACGCCAAACATCACGCGCTTGGCGTGGCCGGCGTACTGCTTCTTCATGCTGACCAGCGCCATGCGGTAGCTGCAGCCTTCGGGCGGCAGATAGAAATCCGCAATCTCCGGAAACTGCTTCTGCAGTAGCGGCACGAACACTTCGTTGAGCGCCACGCCCAGCACGGCCGGCTCATCGGGCGGCTTGCCTGTATATGTGGAGTGATAGAGCGGGTCGCGCCGCATGGTGATGCGCTCGACCGTGAAGACCGGGAACCAGTCCTGCTCGTTGTAATAGCCTGTGTGATCGCCAAACGGACCTTCGAGCGCGTGCTGATAGCCGCTCGGGTGCGTCGGGTCGGGCTGGATGTGGCCCTCGAGAACGATCTCGGCTCCCGCCGGTACCTGTAGTTGCGCCTGCGCAAGCGAGGGCGTCAGGCACGTCGCCAGTTCGGTCCTGCTGCCGCGCAGCAAGCCGGCGAACTGGTATTCAGACAGCGTATCCGGCACCGGCGTCACCGCACCGAGAATGGTGGCAGGGTCCGCTCCCAGCGCCACCGCAATAGGAAACGGCTGGCCTGGATTGGCGATGGCGTGCTCGCGGAAGTCCAGCGCGCCGCCCCGGTGTGCCAGCCAGCGCATGATGACCTGGTTGCGGCTGATCACCTGCTGGCGGTAGATGCCCAGGTTCTGCCGCTTCTTGTGTGGTCCGCGCGTGATGACCAGCCCCCACGTGACGAGCGGAGCCGCATCGCCCGGCCAGCATGTCTGCACAGGAATGCGCGAGAGATCGACATCATCGCCTTCCCACACGATCTCCTGGCATGCCGGCGACGACACCTTGCGCGGCGCCATGTCCCACACGGCCTTGGCCATCGTCCACAGCTTGCCGGCTTCACGCAGGCCGCGCGGCGGCTCGGGCTCTTTCAATGCAGAGAGCAGGCGGCCCACGTCACGCAGTTCGTCGAGCGACTCGGCACCCATGCCCAGCGCCACGCGGCGCGTTGTGCCAAACAGGTTGGCTAGCACCGGCATGTCGTACTGATGCGCGCCATCCACGGGCTGTTCGAACACGACCGCTGGGCCCTCGGCACGCAGCAGGCGGTCACAGACTTCGGTCATTTCCAGCCGCGGCGAAACCGGTTGGCGCACCCGGCGCAGCTCACCGGCGCGCTCCAGTTGGGCGAGGAAGTCACGTAAGTCCCTGTATTGCATGGATTTTTGTAACCAAAGGTAAGGGGTAAGACACCTATCGTGCACATCGCGGGACGGTCAAATGGCCGTCCCGGCACGATTTTTTTGGTGTAGGCGGGGTGGCCGCGATTGTACGGCCAAAACTTCGCGGCACCCTGATGACAGAACGCACCGCAGGTCAGCCAGTCCCAACAACGTGGGTTGAATCATAACTTTTGGATATGAAAAATACTTTCTTTATGATTGACTTGGCATAACGCGCTTCCTACAATCCAATCCGATCTGGTAATTGTTGCGTCGCAACATGTTTTCGGCTATTGCCTTCGCCCTGCTCTCATTCGTATGAGGGGCGACACCAGAGCTTCACAGCATCGCTGCGGGACGTGACCTCCCCAAGGACACGCCCCGCTTTTGTCTGGGCACACGGGGAGTGCCCCCAACAGATGCCGGCTGACTGCAACAGCGCGGCATCCTTACTAAAAACCGTTGCGATTCGAAACGCACGGCGCCATGCAAAAGAAAGGCGCCTACCGAATCAGCGCAGCGGACGGAGGTAAGTATGAACGGTTGGAAAACCCTTCATTCTTCCGGGATCGGTTCGGCGCTGCAACGCCGGCTCGTCACCCCGGTCGGCCGCCGCCTCGCGCGTGCTGGTCAAATTGCGCTGCCTCGTAAGCTGCGCATGGAATTGAACGCAGGGGGCGCAGCCGCGTCCCGCAATGCCCTGCATCCTGGTGTCCTGCTGGCATTCCGCAGCGGGCACGTCGTGCTCAACAGCATCGGCGTGCTTGCGGTGGTGGCTGCGGTCGCGCTCTCGCTCAACGGCGAGTGGCGTGCCATGGTCGCTCAACGCGTGCTGCATTTCACGCCAGGTGCGGACACCAACGTGGCTTCGGCTACGCCGCCCGCCGTCTCGGTTGGTGTTGAGCCGGTTGCATTTGCACCGACCGCACCGTCGGCCGGCATGGGCGCCGCCCAGGCTGTGGCGTCTGCTGCGCCTACCCAAGCGGGTGGCACGGTGGCAGCCGCGGGCTGGGATTCGTTGTCCAAGGTGCCTTCCGTGGCTGAACTGGCTGCGCAGATTCCGAATACGCAGGTCGTTCGCGACGCGCGTGAGTCGGCGACCGCCGGTACGCCGCGCGAGCAGGCTGCCGTGGCCGAGTACATCGCCCGCAAGTACCGCGTGGCGGCCACCGCCACCGGCCAGTTGGTGAAGGCGGCCTACCAGACTGGCAAAGAAGTTGGTATCGACCCGCTGCTGATCCTGGGCGTGATGGCCATCGAGTCCAGCTTCAACCCGTTTGCCGAGAGTGGCATGGGTGCGCAGGGCCTGATGCAGGTGATGACCAAGGTCCACCAGGACAAGTATGAGGTGATGGGTGGCGTCAACGCCGCGCTCAACCCGTACGCCAACATCAAGGTCGGTGCGCTGGTGCTAAAGGATTGCATCGCTCGCGGTGGTTCGATCGAAGGCGGCCTGAAGCTGTACGTCGGCGCTGTGACGCAAGGTGATGGCGGCTACGGTAGCAAGGTGCTGGCAGAACGTTCGCGTCTGCGCATGGTGGCGACGGGCCACAAGTCGCCGGTGACCATGGCGTCCGAGCGTGAGTCGGCCAAGCCGGTCGCGGCCGCCACGCCAGTGGCCCAGGCCGATGCGAAGACGCAGGCTGCAAAGCCGGCTGAAAAGCAACCGGTCACCGGTCAGCAGGAAGAGGCGCGTCTGGACAACAAGTTGCAGGGCCAAGCCTGATGGGCTGACGCTCCGCCCTCTATATATAGAGGGCAACAAAAAAGGCCGTCCTTCGGGGCGGCCTTTTTGTTTGGGTGACGCGAGAAACAGCCAGCTCAGCGCCCGAACAGCTTGCCAAGCCGCGTGACCGCTTCCTCAAGATGGTCCATCGCCGTGGCGTAGGACAGGCGGATGTAGTGGTGCGCCGTGTACGGCCCGAAATCCAGTCCCGGTACGAGCACCACGCCTGCATCTTGCAGCATCGATTGGGTGAGGGCGTCCGCATCCGCCGCATGCGGATGGTTCACGCCACGGCAGTCAGCGTAGACATAGAACGCGCCGTCCGGCTTGACCGGCACCTTGAAGCCCAGCGACTCCAGTGCCGGCACGATGAAATCGCGACGGCGACGGAATTCGGCCTTGCGGCTGTCGTAGATGGCCAGCGCTTCAGGTTCAAAGCATGCCAGCGCCGCGTGCTGTGCCACGGCCGACGCACAGATGAACAGGTTCTGCGCGACCTTCTCGAACTCGGGCACCAGCTCGGCGGGCGCCACCAGCCAGCCGAGTCGCCAGCCAGTCATGTTGAAATACTTCGAAAAGCTATTGATCGTGACGACATCGTCGCCGAACGACAGCGCAGAGACCGGTGCCTGGTCGTACGATAAGCCTTGGTAGATTTCGTCGACGATCGAGAAACCGCCGCGTGCTCGCACCGCCTGCACGATGCGTTGCAGCTCGTCCGGCAGGATCGATGTGCCAGTCGGGTTAGAAGGAGATGCCAGCAGCACACCCTGCGTGCGCGCTCCCCAATTGGCTTCGACCTGTTCGGTCGTCAATTGGAAGCGCTGCTCCGGTCCCGATGGAATCAGCTTTGCCACGCCATCAAAGGCTGCGACAAAGTGCCGGTTGCAGGGGTAGCTCGGGTCGGGCATCAGCACCTCGCCGCCAATTTCCACCAGCACCGCACACGCCAGCAGCAGCGCTGCCGACGCGCCGGCCGTGACGATGATGCGCTCGGGCGCAATGTCGAGGCCGTACGTGGTCTGATAGTAGCGGGCGATGGCCTCGCGCAGCGGGCGGATACCCAATGCGCCGGTGTACTGCGTCACACCGCGCCGCATGGCATCGGCGGCGGCCTGCACGATGGGTTCGGCGGCGGTGAAGTCCGGCTCGCCGATGCCCATGTGGATGATGCTGCGTCCCGCCAGCTCCAGCTCGCGGGCCTGCTTGGCCAGCTCCATCACGTGAAAGGCGCGGATATTGGCCAGCCGGGCGGCTGTCTGCAGGCGGTGGGCGTCCATCTTGAAGCGAAGAAGCTAAAGGGGTACAGCGAACAGCAAACGCGGGGCTTACCGGCGGGCAGCAACCTCAACAGCACGCACCTGGGCGGCCAGCTTGTCCAGCACGCCGTTGACGTACTTGTAGCCTTCCACACCGCCAAAGGTCTTGGTCAGTTCCACAGCCTCGTTAATCACGACCTTGTACGGAATGTCGACGCAGTGCACGAGTTCGTACGCGCCGACCAGCAGAGCAGCACGCTCAACCGGCGACAGCTCCGCAACCGGGCGGTCGAGGAACGGCGTGAAGCTTTCCGTCAGCGTGGTTTCTTCACGGATCGCACCGTGCAGCAGGGCATCGAAATGCGCACGGTCGGCCTTGTTGAAGCCTTGAGCGTCCTGCAGGTGCGCTTCGACCACACCCGGGTCGTTGCGGTTGAGCAGCCATTGGTACAGGCCCTGCAGCGCCAGCTCGCGCGCACGGCGGCGCGCGCTCTTGGCGGGGGCCTTGGTCTTGGCCTGGGAATTGTCTTGCGTCATGGGAAAAGCCTTTGCGCGAACAGCCGCGCTTATTCGTTCTCTTCGTCTTGGCCGTGATCCTGCAGACCGTCGAGGTCGCTGGTCAGATTGGCCATTTCAACGGCGGCACGGGCGCAGTCGCGGCCCTTTTCGCGGGTGCGGGCGTGGGCTTGTGCGTCGGTGTCGGTGGTCAGGATGCCGTTGGCGATGGCGATATTGAAGTCCAGGCCGACGCGCGTGATGCCCGCAGCGGATTCGTTGGACACCAGCTCGAAGTGGTACGTCTCGCCGCGGATCACGGCACCCAGTGCGATCAGTGCGTCGAACTGGCCCGATTCGGCCATCTTTTGCAGTGCCAGCGGGGCTTCCAGCGCGCCCGGCACGGTCACCAGCAGCACGTCTTCGCCGGCCACGCCGAGTTGTTCGAGTTCAGCGACGCAGGCTTCGCGCAGCGCTTCGCACACGGGTTCGTTGAAGCGTGCCTGAACGATGCCGATGCGCAGACCTTCGCCGTCGAGATTGGTCGGGTAGAAGCCGTGTTCCATGGTGTGTTCCGGTTGGGGTTGCCAGTCAGGCAACGTCAGAAATCGAGAAGAAAGCGAAAAGGAGAAAACCAGCGCGGCAGCCGGAGCTGCCGCAGAAAAGCGTCAGTGTGCGGCCGCCTTCGTTGCATCTGGCAGGGTTTCGGGCGACTCAGCCATCGACTGATAAGCCGTCACTTCCAGATCGTAGCCGGTCATGCTCGGCAGCTTGAGTGGCGAAGCCAGCACACGCATCTTGCCGACACCCACATCCTTGAGGATCTGCGCGCCAATACCGTAGATGCGCGGATCGGGTTTGCTGCGTGGGCGCTCGTGCGGGGCATCCAACGCGGTGAACTGGGTGAACAGGCGGTCCGGCGAATCGCCGCAATTGAGCAGCACGACCACGCCGGTCGGGGCGGCCTGCACGGCGCGCAAGGCGGCCGGCACGCTCCACGAGTGTGTGGTGCGCTGGCATTCGAGCAAATCCAGCACCGACAGGGGCTCGTGCACGCGCACTAGCGTCTCAGTACCCGGTGTCGGGTCGCCTTTCACCAGCGCCAAGTGGGCATGGCCGGCGGCGCGGTCGCGGAATGCGACGGCGCGGAAGGTGCCGAACTGGGTTTCCATTGCACGTTCGCCCACGCGCTCGACAATGCTTTCGGTACGGCTGCGGTATTGGATCAGGTCGGCAATCGTGCCGATCTTCAGGCCGTGCTTCTTGGCAAACTCCACCAGATCCGGCAGGCGCGCCATGGTGCCGTCGTCTTTCAGAATCTCGCAGATCACGCCGGCCGGTGTCAGGCCAGCCATGGCGGTCAGGTCGCAACCGGCTTCGGTGTGACCGGCGCGCATCAGCACGCCGCCCTTGCGGGCACGCAGCGGGAAGATGTGGCCCGGATTCACCAAGTCTGCCGGCTTGGCGTTCTTGGCTGCGGCCACCTGGATGGTGCGTGCGCGGTCGGCGGCGGAAATGCCGGTGGTCACGCCCTCGGCCGCTTCGATCGACACGGTGAAGTTCGTGCCGAACTGCGTACCGTTGCGGCTCGCCATCATCGGCAAGTCCAACTGATCACAGTGCTCTTCTGTGAGCGTCAGGCACACCAGGCCACGCGCGTGCGTGACCATGAAGTTGATGGCTTCCGGTGTGACGAAATCGGCCGCCAGAATCAGGTCGCCTTCGTTCTCACGGTCTTCCTCGTCGACCAGGATGACCATCCGGCCGGCGCGGATTTCGGCAATGATTTCTTCGACTGTGGCGATCGACATGGCGTAGCAGGGGAAGCGCGCCGCCGGTCACCCCCGTTTGGTGACCCTGCGACTGCGTAAATGGGAAGCCCGCTATTGTACGCCAAGGTGGCCGAGGCGATCCTCGGCCCTCGGGGTTCAAACGGTGGCGGGCTGGACGAGTGTGGTGTGGCTCAGCATGCGCTCCACATACCGGGCAATCAGGTCGATTTCCAGATTGACCTGGCTGCCGGCCTTCAAGTGCTTGAGCGTGGTTACGGCCACCGTGTGCGGGATCAGGTTGATCGAGAACTCGCAGCCATCGGCATCGTCGCGCACGCTGTTGACGGTGAGCGATACGCCATTGACCACCACCGAGCCCTTGTAGGCCAGATACTTGCCCAGCGCCGGCGCGGCACGTACGCGCAGCTCGTGCGATTCGTTGACGGGTGCGAAATGTGTGACGGTACCCAGACCGTCCACATGGCCCGACACGAGGTGTCCACCGATGTGGTCGGCCAGGCGCAGCGCTTTCTCCAGATTCACCTCGCCCGGGTGTTCCAGGCCGACGGTTTTCGACAGCGATTCGCGGGAGACATCCACATCGAACTGGGTGTCGGTCTTGGCCACGACCGTCATGCATGCGCCCTGGATGGCGATCGAATCGCCCAGTGCAACGTCGGCCAGCGGCAGGCCGCCCGAGTCGATGGACAGGCGTACGCCCGCATCTGCGTTGGTGCCAAGCGGCGTCACGGTTTCAATACGGCCAACTGCGGCGACGATTCCGGTAAACATAGTGATCAGTCTGTCGGGTTGCGGCGCGCCAGGATGCGGAGATCGCCCCCGATGCGCGAGATATCGTGAAAGAAGAACTCGGCCGCGCCTTCCAGCGTCTGCAGCGGCCCCATATTGAACATGCCCTGGCCCGAGCCGAGCACCTTGGGCGCCAGGTAGACGAGGATCTCATCGACCAGCCCTTCGCGCAGCAGCGAACCGTTGAGCTTGAAGCCAGCCTCGACGTGCAGCTCGTTGATTTCGCGGCGGCCCAGTTCGCGCAGCACGGCGGCTAGATCGACCTTGCCGGCGGCATTGGGCATGAGGACGACTTCCGCGCCACGTTCGGCTAGGGCGCGCATGCGGCCGGCTTCGGGTTGCGCGGCAAAGATCAGCGTCGGCTCGTGGTGGCCGTCCGCGGTGAGGATGTGCGCGTCGAGCGGTACGTCCAGCGCCGAGTCGATCAGCACGCGACGCGGCTGGCGCGGCGTGGGAATGGCGCGTACGGTCAGGCGCGGGTTGTCTTCACGCACCGTGCCGATGCCGGTGAGGATGGCGCAGGCCCGCGCGCGCCAGCGATGGCCGTCGTTACGCGCTTCGGTTTCGGTAATCCATTGGCTGATGCCATTGTCCAGCGCAGTGCGGCCATCCAGCGATGCGCCTACCTTCACACGTACCCAGGGCCTGCCGCGTGTCATGCGCGAAACAAAGCCGATGTTCAGTTCGCGTGCTTCGCGTTCCAGCAAGCCGCAGCGCACGTCGACGCCGGCATCGCGCAGTTTCTGCAGGCCGCGTCCGGAAACGGCAGGATTCGGGTCTTCCATGGCCGCCACCACGCGGGTGATGCCAGCCTCAACCAAGCGGTCTGCGCAGGGCGGCGTGCGGCCGAAGTGGCTGCACGGCTCCAGCGTCACATAGGCCGTCGCACCGCGCACGTCCTGACCGCGCGACTGGGCATCCTTGATGGCTTGGATTTCGGCATGGTCCTGGCCGGCGGGCTGCGTATAGCCTTCGCCGATGACGGTGTCGCCGTGCACGAGCACGCAGCCTACGCGTGGGTTGGGCGTGGTCGTGAAGAGTCCCTTCTCGGCCAGCGCCAGGGCGCGCTGCATCATGGCGTGGTCGAAGTCGGAGAACATGGTGTTGTGAGAGGCAGGTGGAGTTAAGGATCGCTGCCGGAGGCGGGGCAGTTGTTACGGTCCACCTCGGGGTCGCATATTCGAGCGCGGCCAACAGCGCTGATCCGGATTCGGCGTGTATGTCGACCGCAGGTGATGGTAATCGTGCCATCGAGCAGTGTGCCGTCGCTTTTGCGTGAGTATCCCACAGGTGCGTAGGACAGCGTGTCCTCGGGCAAATTGGAGCTCACTTGTACTGCGGGAAATGCCGGTACGGAGATGGACAGCAACGGCACCTGTTGCGTTGCGGTGGTTGTGTGGGGTCGCGACAAGATGACCGCCCATTGAGCGTTCGGGTTTCGCATGGGAGCTTGTGGGCTGAAGTACGTCCAGGTATGCCGATGTTGTGCTGTCACTTGCGCCAAGTTAATGGCGCTGACCACGCGCTCTGAGAAGAGCGTGACGGTTTCGCGTTCCCAGCGATCGAGGACGGGTGGAATCGCCATGACGGCCAGCGTGGCGATAATGGCAAGCACGATGACCAATTCGACTAGCGTCACGCCTGCTTGCAGGGCCGGTCGGTTGGGGTTGGTCATGGCCAACACGCCGGATTGCTGGGACGTCGTTCGCCTGTGCTGCGCAGCATGAGGTACGGACAGACCTTGTCTGTTTGTGATGGCGTCGGATATGCGTTCAGTTCTATACACTCGTTGCGCGGCAGCTCTCCGTTCAAGCTTTGGCAAGGTCCTACAGTGACGAAGTATCCATCCGCCTCGGTCTTGGGATCTTCGCCCTCGTAAGTTCCCGTGCGCGCGTGCCGGAGCTCCAACTGCGATAGGGTCGCGACCAACGCGGCGCCTGCAGCAGCGCGACGTGTGCGCTGCATGTAAGCGGGCCAGCTTGAGGTGGCGACAAAGGCCAGTACGCCCGTGATGACGAGCACGGCCATCAGTTCCACCAGGGTGAACCCGCGTGGCCGATGCATCAGCGCGCACCTTCTTCAGTCATTTCGCGCCAGCTCAATCGACCGAGCTGGCGCGTATAGATGCGCGATTCCAGTTGACGAATGCGTTCGCCAGCGAGCTGCCACAGGCCGGTTTGCGTTGCTTGCGTAACGGAGCCGCCGGGTGTCGGGGCAGGAGCCGCTGTCTGCGTGGTAATCATTGGTGTACCAATCAGTACGTGCCCGGTTCGGCGCTCTTTGTTGGTCGGTAGGCCAGTGTGAGCATCGAGCAAGTAGGCGCGTTGGCGGCGGTCGGCGTCGCGTGTTGTGAGCAGCAGGCTATTTGCGCCGGCTGTAGTGAGGTCATCGGGCAGTTGGCCTGCGGGCAGGTCGATGTGCCATCCGTTGGCGATGGCGCCGCCTTCGAAGCGGATGATCGAGCCATCGCCGTCGTCCGTGACACTGAGGTCAGCCAGGTTGTCACGCAACAGGCCGCGTGCGCCGGTGTCTGCAACGCCATACAGGGTCGTATTGCCGCTGGCCTCGTCGACAGCGACGAAGACGAGCATCTGACCGCCGGCCGTGGCTGCCAGCAAGATGGGGCTGACGATGCGTTGAGCTCTCCCCGTACGTGACTTCGCCTTGAAGAAGGGCGTGCTGCGCTGTGCATCGTTCGTACCCAATGCATTCGGCCAGGGCGGTGCATCGCGTAAGTCGAAGCGCCAGATCTGCCCACGGTTGTCTGGCGCATAGGCCAACGTGGCGGTGCCCCGCGGCCCCAGCGCCACAGCAGGTGCCCCCAGGCCACCGCGGCGGTCTGCGCCAGATGGCACCGTGATTGCATGTGCCGTATTCGATTGCCATGGCGACGTGCGCGGCTGATCCAGCGCCAGCAACAGCAGACGATTTCCTACGTCCGCGCGTCCTGTTCCGTTGCCGCTGATCGCGAACCAGCGCGGGCCTCCGCTACCACCATTGGCGAGCGACACAATGGGGATCGGGCCTTCCACCTGACCGACAGTGGCGTCGTCGCTGGCGTCGTAGGCGAGCATCGGCGGAGGCGTTGCTGACTCCGGATTGGTCACGTCGACCAGAAACAAGCCGGAGCCCATGGTGCCGTTGGCGCATGAGAGGATCGAATGCCATTGCGTGCCAATCAACGCGTCGGTGGCAAAGGGGCGGGCACAGAGAGGGCGAGGTACCGGCTGTGCGGGTGAAGCGTTGCGCGCCGCAGTCGGAAGGACGGCGTCGGGCATGATCGCGAAGCGCTCGATACCCGTGAGCGCATCGAAGCCGTGCAGCATGCCATCGTTGGCACCGATATAGACCATCCACGGCCGCCGCGCATGGCTCTGACGGAAGCTGGTATGGCTCGCTTCCAGCACGAAGCCCGGCGGCCCCAGTAACTTTACGTGTGCACCGCGCATGGCGCCCAAGATGGACTTGCGCGACCTGAAGCCAGAACCATCGCGCTCGGGCATACGCAGGCCCCGCAAGTAGTCGATGCGCATTGCTCCGAGTTTGTCGTCGCCATCGAGTTGCGCTTGTTGTGTGGGCGAAAGATTGAGCCAATGCAGCCCCACCGGGGTACGGCTGCCCGTGTCGTCGCGATGGAACGTCCACAACTGACGCTCGGTGGGTGGTCTCTCGTCGAGTGCACTCGCGGCTTCCCAGAGGTCCTGCGGTGTTGGTGCGTCGAGCGCGCCAAGCGGCGGCAGAAATTGGAGGGCGCGCAACCGGCCGCTCCAAGCGTCATCGCCGCGTACGGCGACGATGTGCGAGGGCAAGTTTCCGGCGGGCGAGTCGCTGCCGTTTGCTGCGGTCAAACTGGCTAGCGCGACCACGAGCGTTGCGCAGAGGTGTCGTGCCTTCATGGTTCGTCCGCTTGTGGCCGGTAGACGGACTGCAACATCACGGTGACTTTTTCGGTCAGGCCAAAACCTACGGCCGTGATACGAAAGAGCGACGGAGCCCGCGCTGTGCCCGCCTGCGCCCATTCGCCGGGTAGTGCGTCAGGGATCGGCTCGATGACGTAGCGTGCTGGTTGAGCGGGCTCCCTCCAAGTCTCAGCCAGGGCTGCGGGAACTGCTCTGGCCTTGTCTGCCGTAGTCAACAGATCGGAAAGCCCTTGAGCGGTTTGCCCCGTCAGTGGCGAGCACAATGCGTCTCCGCATTGGCCCGGACGGAAGCCCGCCAACGTTATGGGGTTCAGTGCAGCCGCGCGGGCCGCATCCCGCACGCCAGCGCAGCCTCTGCGCGGTGGTGTGCCAGTGGCGATCGCAATCTCACACTCAGCTGCGTCCAACGCACGTTCGGCTTCGCTCAGCGCGAGAGCGCGATCCGCAGACAGCGCCGCGCGTCGGCTGTGGTCCTGCACCAGCGGCCACGCGGCCATCGTCACCAAGCCGATCATGGCCAGCGCGCCAGTCACCACGATGATGGAGAAGCCACGCGCTTGGGCTTGCGTGATCAACATGCGTCTGCCTCGCAGATCAAGGGGTTGCGAACGGCAAAGGTGGCGGTGAAGACGGCGTGATTGCGGCGCGGATCTTGAGGTTGGTACTCCAGATCTTCTGTTCTAGCCTTTGGTAGCGGGCCAAGTTCTGTGCGTGAGAACAGCATGACCTTGTCCGAGATGGGGGGCAGGGTCCTGTATCGGTCACCACGTACCACGATTGCAACGTGGACTTGCTGTACGCGACGCCAGTCTTGCTTGCCGATCTCGCGTGCAGGTACGGTTTCGGCCGCAGACGTCGAGCTGGGGGCAAGTGTATAGAGCAGTTGCAGCGTTTCGACACCACGGACCAAACTTTGGCTGTCATCCGCGCTGTTGGGATCGGTGCGGCTGAGGGATCTGCACCTGAGTTCTAGCTCCCTGTCCGTGGTGTTCGCGCCGGAAAACAACAAGATGTAGCCCCCGCGAGGGTCTTTGCTGTCGGCGCGCTCAGGCACGCCGAGGCCGCGGCAGTCCAGTGTAGCGCCGTCGCCGTTGGAACCGCGCCCGGCGAAGCGGACCAAAAGGGCGTCGCTGCGCCTCACGTTGCCGCCTCCGCAGTTGAATTGCGGCACGAGTTGCGGCGGTGTGTCGAGGCGGCCGCAGTTGTCGCTGCCCTCAAGTGATGGCGGCGCGTCCTTGTCCGTATCCGGCCAGCGACGCACCGGAGAGGCCGCTGGCGTATCCGTGATCCACCCTGCTTGGCGCACGGCGTGGCCAATCAGTTCGAGCGCTTGCATGGCACGGTCTTCGATGAGTGCTTCATCGGCCAGACGTTGGTAGCGTGCTCGTGCGATCAGCATCATTTGCAGCGCGATTCCCAGCACCATCAAGGCGATGACCATGCCGACCAGTAACTCGATCAGTGAGACGCCGCGCGCGGGTCGGATGAGCGCATGCCGCATATCAGCGGTTCATTTCAGTGGTGTCCAGTCGCGCCCGCGCGCCCTGGTCTAGCCGAGTTGCCTCATGATTGGCCGCTTCCAGAAAGTCAAACGCGCGGAACATGGCGGCCGCACCTAGCGAGAGGATGGCCAGGGCGATGAGGGACTCGATCAGGATGGCGCCGCGTTGGTACGGGCGATGGGGGCGGGAGGTCATGGGGCGGCCGGTGCTTAGCAAAACCGCCTCAAGTTAGTGTGAATTTGGCCGTATAAGTGTCATATCTGGTCAATACCCTCTCTGGTCGTCAAGCTTAGAGCGACACCCTGACTGAGTTTCGCTAAAGATCGTTGGTTTTTTGTCAAAACCGACCTTGCTTAGCCTTGCTGTTGAAGGAGGGGGTTGTTGACACTTTTTGACTAATTCCCCACTATTTCGGGGGGTGCGTCTGCCTACGCTTTTTTGCCGGCAGATCGTCGCGTTCAACGGGGGTTGAGTGCGACGCAACAGAAGAACTCGGGAAGTTCAGAAATCAGCAGCGCGAGCGATAACGATATCGCCGTGACTGCCGCAAAACAAAATGTCGGGGGTAAATATGCACAACGGGACTTCGCCTATTGGGCGATGCTGGCATACGGTCAGGCAACGGCATTCCGGCTGAGGGCTGAGATGCGCGCATTGGTTCGCGATTCTCTCCCTGCCCTTTGGTTTCGCAAAATCACACAGGACAGCTCGAGTCCGGCGGCACGGCGCGCGCGTTGCGCCGTCCCGTATGGGGCGTGCGGCCCATTGGGTAATCGTGCCAAGGCACTTCCGGCAACTCGAGGCTTCACGCTGATCGAGCTTTTGGCGGTAGTGACCATTCTCGCCATTTTGTTGGCAGTTGCGATTCCGTCGTTCGCACCGATGCTGAGCAGCAACCGGCTTTTTGCCGTCCAGACCGAGGTGATGTCCTCGCTCGCCTTGGCGCGAAGCGAGGCTGCCAAACGTGGCATGCCGGTGAGCGTGGTTTCGTCGACCACGCCTGGCGTAGTCGGCAACGAATGGGGCGCGGGCTGGTCCGTTTGGGTTGATTCAAATGCGAATGGCGTCGTTGATAGCGGAGAGGTTTTGCGCGCCCACGAAGCCCTGTCATCCGGATTGAAGCTGAGTGTGCCAAATAGTGGCGTCATCAAGTTTGATTCCCATGGCTATCTGTCGCCGGCCCTGCTGCGTCAGTTGAAAGTGTGTTCCGCCACCAGCGGCACGTCGGGATATCAGATCACGATTCAACCGAACGGGCTGGTCGATTCCGCCAGTGCAACGTGCCCATGAATGCCAGCCTATTGAAATCGACTTCGCGAGGTTATGCGTTGCTGGAGGCGCTGATTGCGCTTCTGGTTATTTCCGTCGGCCTGATTGGGTTTTCACGTCTGCAGTTGGTTGGGATGTCGAGTTCCAACATCTCCACGCAACGAAGCAAAGCCGTCTACTTGGCGTACGAGATCAGCGACAGAATACGCGCCAACCTTTCGGGCTATTCCGCGGGGGCCTACAGCAACCTGTCGGGTACTGCCAGCAACCCCGGTTGCGTGTCGGCGTCGACGGGTTGCTCAGCGGCGCAGATTGCCCAGAACGACTACTACGAGTGGTCGAACGAACTTGCCACGCAGCTTCCGCAGGGCGCAGGTGTGGTTTGCCTGACCAGCACGATATCTTCGACCGCAACGCCTGCCGCACCTGGTTGTGACGGTGGTGGGAGTGTTTACGCCGTCATGGTCTGGTGGACGGAAAACGGTCAACAACAGATGCTCTCCCAACGCTTCAAGCCATGATGAACCGTCGACAAACCGGTATCTCGCTAGTTGAACTCATGGTCGGATTGACTCTGGGCATGCTGCTCGTTGGCGTTGCCGTTTCAATTTATCTATCTGGTCGTCAAACATCGCGCGTGGTCGATACGGTGGGTCGCTTGGAGGAAAGTGCTCGCTTTGCGGTTGAAACGATTGAGCAGGACATCCGCATGACCGGCTTCCGTGGTTGTAACGGTGTGGCGAATTCGCCGCTCAATACGCTGAATTCTTCGGGTTCTTTCAACAATCGATTCGACCAGACACTCTTTGGCTACCACGGCAGCGGGACGACATGGTCGCCCGCACTGGACACGAGTATTAGTAGCCTAGCGCAGCCACCGATTGCCGGGACGGACGTCATTGCCATCAAGCGCCCCTATGACAATGGGGCCGCGCTGACTGCGCAGATGGCGGGGACGACGGGGGCTGTGACGGTGGATGCCAGTGCGCCGTTTGCCCAGGGCGACTACGTGCTGGTTTCCGACTGCGAGGCGCAAGCGGTGTTTCAGGCGACGCAAGTCACCACCACGCCAACTGCGGGGACACTTTCCCACGCCGCTGCCACCGTGCCGACGCCAGGCAATGCCAGCGCTGATCTCACGCATGTGTTCAACACGGATGCCTCGGCCTACCGTGTCGTGACCAAAACTTACTACGTTGCCCAGAGCGCCAGAAATCGCGCGGTGAAGTCTCTATGGTCTTACAGCGTGCCCGACTACACGGGCGCTGGCCAGCCTCAGGAGATGGTCGAGGGTGTCGATAACCTGGTGCTTCTCTTTGGGGAAGACACTGACAGCGACCAGGCTGCGAACCGCTACGTCACCGCCGACAACGTTGGTAACTGGAACAACGTCGTCAGCGTGCGAGTGCAACTCTTGATGGCGTCGGTTCAGAACGGCGTATCGCCTATTGCGCAGACCTACAACTTTAATGGTGCCTCGGCGACATCTGCCGACAGACGCATACGCTCGGTCTTCACGAGCGTCATTACGCTGCGCAACCGGGTGATGTGATGCTAGTGAACTTGATTTGGCGACGTAGTGCACAAAGAGGCGTTGCCTTGCCTGTTGCGTTGGTGTTCTTGGTGCTCCTTACGCTTCTGGGGTTGGCGCTCGTCAATGGCTCTGTGATGCAGGAAATGATGTTCGGCAACAGCAAGGACACCAAGCTAGCGTTTCAAGCAGCGGAAACGGCCCTTCGCGATGCTGAATTGGACGTTGCCCAGAACATCACGGCGACAACGGCGTTTGTACAGGGGTGCACGAGTGGCTTGTGCACGCCGCCATCATCCTGGTCGACGCCAAAGTCGGCGTCGATCTCTACGCTGATTGATTGGACGAACAGCGCGAACACGCGTACCTACGGTGCTTATACGGGAGCAGTTGCGTTGCCCAATGTTGCTTCCCAGCCGCTGTACGTCATTGAAAAGCTCTCCGGACTGTCCGTGCCGGCAGGCGAGAGTATTGGGATTGGTGTGAAGCCGCCAGCAGGAGGGACGGCTTACCGGATCACGGTCTACTCGACCGGCGCACGCCCCGAAACCCACGTTGTTCTCGAATCCATTTACGTGAAGCGCTGAGGCCATGAAGACACAATCTTTCTTAGTCAAGGCGCTCGCGCTGTTGATCAGCTCGCTGCTGCCGCTGACGACTAACGCGGCGCTGCTAACCATCGCGCAATATCCGCTGTTTCTGTCGAGCAACACAGCGACGCCCAATATTCTGGTGGTCTATGACAACTCGCAGTCCATGGACGGGACGATGGCGGGCAAGTTGATCGCGGGCAACGATCCAACCACACGTGGCAACATTGCGCGCTCGGTGATTACGTCGACCATCTCGAACTATCGCACCCAATTCAACTGGGGCCTAGCGACGTTCGATGCCCCGGGGCCCAGCCTGTACAACACGTATGCCTACTTCTTTGGGAGCGCCAGCACCATGGTGTTCACAAATGACTGTGTCAACGGCATTTCCGCATCGAACGGCGGCCTGCGCTGCGTCCCGAACCCGCAATCGGGTGCCTCGTATTCGTATCTGACTTACGAGCTCAGTGGCGATGATCCTGCCATCAATGACGTCTTGTACTACAACGGTACGTGGCCGTATCCGTGGGCTATTGGCTTATCGGGGGGGACGACCAGCAATCCCAATACCAATTACAACGGGTGCCAGAACCACGCCAACGTGTCGACCTGGAATTCCGGTGACTTCTCGGGTTGCCAGCAAGTTGGCTTTACCCCGACCGACGCCGGGTTTCTGCCGGGCAATCCTCCTTACTCACGAATGATCTGGCTTTCGCGCGCGTGGGGCTACTACGCCAACATAAGCGGGTCCGGAAAAATGATGGAAGCTGTGCAGGCGGATTCGACCTCGCACTACCAGAATCTGATCGATTATCTGGCGCCGGAGACAAATTCAAGTTCAGCAGCGAGCGGCCACAGCAAGCTCGAAATCAAGAACGGGGCGGTGGCTACGCCTCTCTCTGGCAGTCTGCAAACGGCGAAGAGTTACTTCGCGGGCTCGCAGACTGGCTATTCGACGCCTGTGACTCAAAGTTGCCAGAAGAACTTTGTGCTGCTAGCGACCGACGGCAACCCCACCGGCAAGACCGATGGTTCGATGTGGGCGCTTTCCGATCAGCAAAGCACCTATAACTCGAGCACTGGACAGTGGACATTCTCCAACGCCGCGAACGATGTGTTCAGTCAAATCACGGCGTTACGCAGTACGAGCGTTAAGGGTTATACGAGTCCCTTTGACATTCAGACCTACGTGGTCGGGATGGGTAGCACGGTGTCCAACCCGGCTTCGGTAGCTGTGCTCAACCAAATGGCGAAGCTCGGGGGGACGGGCAATGCTTACCTGAGCTCGGATCCCGCAACGCTGCAGCAGCAGTTCCAGAGCATCGCGGCGGACATTACCACCAAGGTGGCAGCGGCTTCGGCCGTTTCCCTGAACGCGGGTTCCTGGGGGTCAGGCACTGCCTTGTATCAGGCCAAGTTCAGCAGCGCGGACTGGTCGGGGCAGTTGCTTGCATATGCCATTAACTCGGACGGTTCGATCGGCAGCCAACTCTGGGATGCCGGCCAGCAGATCAATTCACAGAACTGGGATACCGGGCGCCAGATCCTGACGTACAAGCCGTCTGCGGCTCTTGGCGCTCGCGGTATTCCGTTCCGATGGCCTGCATCGCCGGGTTCGCCGAAGGCGACCGAGATGGATGCGGCGCAATCGACCAAGCTGAACTACAACGCCAGTCAGACCACCAACGACGGCTATGGCTCGCAGCGTGTGTCCTATCTGCGTGGCAACAATGCCAACGAAGCCAATACGTGTGGATCCTGCACACCGTCGTTTCGCAATCGTCCGACGAGCAAGCTGGGCGACATCATTCACTCATCGCCCAACTACGTCGGCGCGCCTGCGTTCAACTATCCAGACAACATGGAGAGCGCCCCTTACTCCGCATTCGTATCGACCTGGCGCAATCGGACGCCGATGATTTACGTCGGAGCCAATGATGGCATGCTGCACGGGATCAATGCGTCTACGGGGAAAGAGTCAATGGCCTATGTTCCGGCGGTCATCTACAGCAACCTCAGTATGCTGACCGCTCCGACCTACACACACCAGTACTTCGCGGACGGCTCCGTCACGGTGGGGGACACCTTCTATAAGAGCGGGTGGCATACGTTGCTGTCAGGTGCGCTGGCCGGTGGAGGACAGGGCATTTTCGCGCTCGACGTCACCGATCCGTCGAAGTTCACTGAGTCGACCGCGAGCCAGGTCGCGCGCTGGGAATTCACCGACGCGAATGACGCAGACATGGGCTATAGCTTTGGCCAACCGTTGATCGTCAAAACAAACAACGGAAGGTGGTCCGTTATTGTGGCCAATGGTTACAACAGCACGCAGTCTGATGGTGCGGCGAGCACGACCGGCCACGCAGTGCTGTTTGTGTTGGATGCAGAAACCGGAGCGGTCACTGCAAAGATTGATACGAACGCTGGCACGACCGCTGCGCCAAATGGCCTGTCAGGACCTATCGCCGTTGATACCAACGGGGATGGCATTGCCGACGTGGTTTATGCCGGCGATCTGGCGGGCAACATGTGGAAGTTCGACCTGTCGAGCAGCGCAGTCAGCAATTGGGGTGTTGCATTTGGAACCTCCGGCAGTCCACAGCCGTTGTTCAGTACGGGGGGGCAGCCGATCACGGTACGCCCGGACGTGACTCGAAATTTGCAAGGTAACTACCTCCTGGTCTTCGGCACGGGGCAGTACTTCACAACGACCGATACAGCGTCGACGGCTGGACAGACCTTCTACGGCATCATCGACAAGGGCGCCACGATCAGCGGCCTGTCTAATCTTCAGCAGCAGTCGGTGTTGGGTACAACAACGGGTCCCGACGGCAACACGTATCGCATCACGACACACGCGGTAGGAGCGCCAACCTTGGACGCGCTTCGGTCCGGCGACAATGCAATTTCGCTTGGGTCCTACAACAGCTCGAAGCTCGGTTGGTATATCAACTTGCCGACTACCGGAGAGCGTGCTGTGACAGATGCGACCATTCGTTCTGGTCGTGTGATTTTTAACACTGTCATCCCGTCCACCGCCCAATGCAGCGCCGGTGGTACCGGCTGGGTGATGGAGTTGGATGTCTTTACGGGCAACCGTTTGGATAGTCCGACCTTCGATACCAATGGCGATGGAGTCATCAACAACTCGGATCTACTCCAATATGGCGGTTCGCCCGCCAATACGAGTGGTCGACAAGTCGGCTCAATTCCCGCTGCTCCGGGCTTTTTGCAGCCCATTCAAGCACCGGGCGCCTCGCCATTTGAAAACAAATACGTCAATACTTCGGCGGGTGCCATTCAAGTGATTGGTGAAACGGCAGGTAAGGGTTCCCGTGGCCGTGTTGCATGGCGGCAATTGAACTGAGGGGGCAGGTATGAAGAAGCTATGTGTGATTGCCACCTTTGTGCTGGCAGGCAATGCAGCATATGGTGCGCTGGCGCTGGGAGGTGGCGAGCCTGGTGGCGTGACGCTCAGCCCGGCGTCGAGTCGGGCGCAGCCCCATGCGAGTGAAGCACCTCGCATGCTACGTGGCGTGGTCACCGCGCTCAATCTGGATAAAGGTGAGATTGACGTGCACGGTAACCGCCTTCAGGTCGGTCGTGCGGTGCGCGTATTTGGCCCTGCTGGGGATGAGGGCCGCCTCTCGTCGTTGCGTCAGGGGCAGGAGATTCGTTTCCTGCTGGATCCGAAGGACGCCTCTGAACGGACGATTTCAGTTATCTACCTCCAATGAACACAGGACTCTCTCGCTCTCGGCGTTTGCCCCGCGGCTTCACATTGATTGAGCTGATGATCACGGTCGCTATTGTGGGCATCCTCGCCGTCGTGGCCTATCCGTCGCTCAACGGCTACATACAGAAGTCCAGGCGTGCGGATGCCAAAACGGCATTGCTCGCGGTGGCTCAGAAAATGGAGCAATACCGCTCATTGGGCAACACCTATGCGGGCGCGACATTGGGCGCCAGCGGTGTCTACGCCAATACCAAGTCAGACAACGGCTACTACGCTCTGAGTTTCTCCGTCGCGCCTACGCAGACGGTCTATACGGTTCAAGCCGTTCCGCAGGCCGGTCAGGCAGCGGATGCGTGCGGTACCTTCAGCTACGATCAGGCGGGGAATAAAATGGTGTCCGGGGGCACGCTTACGGCGTCGAGCTGTTGGTAGTCGTCGGGGGATCGTGCAGCGATACAAACCGTTCGCGTGCGTGCTATTTGCGCACACTCGTCGCCGCAACCTCATCCAGCACATCGCGAAACTCCGCCAGATCCTCAAAACTCCGGTACACCGACGCAAACCGGATATACCCAATCTTGTCCAGCCGCTTGAGTTCGCGCATCACCAGCTCGCCCACGCGGTCGCTGCCGATTTCCTTCTCGCCGTGGCTGAGCAGTTTTTCTTCAATGCGAGCGATGGCCTCGTCGATGGCCTCGGCGGAGACAGGGCGCTTGCGCAGCGCTAGGCGCATGGAGTCCTTGACCTTGCTGCGGTCGTAATCGACGCGGCTGCCGTTCTTTTTGACGACGGCCGGGAAGAACAGCTCGATGCGTTCGTAGGTCGTGAAGCGGCGGTCGCAGGACTCGCAGCGGCGGCGGCGGCGCACGGTGTCGCCTTCCTCCGACATACGGGTCTCAATCACCTGGGTGGCCGCGTGGCCGCAAAAGGGGCATTTCATGCCGCTCTCCTCGGAAACCTCAAACGCACAGCGCTAAAAGAACAACGCCGCGATGGCCGGGGTGGCCCATCGCGGCAGAGTACTACGTGGCCAGTTGCCCGGCCATGGTCAAGTGCTTAGGCGTAGACCGGGAACTGCTTGGTCAACTCAGCCACTTTGGCGCGCACGGCAGCGATGTTCGCTTCATCGTGCGGGTTGTCCAGCACGTCGGCGATCAGGTGCGCGACCTTCACGGCCTCAGCTTCCTTGAAGCCGCGCGTGGTCATGGCCGGCGAGCCCAGGCGCACGCCCGAGGTCACGAACGGCTTTTCCGGATCGTTCGGGATGGCGTTCTTGTTGACGGTGATGTGCGCGTCGCCCAGCACCTTCTCGGCTTCCTTGCCGGTGATGTTCTTGGCACGCAGGTCCACCAGCATCACGTGGCTCTCGGTGCGGCCCGACACGATACGCAGGCCACGGGCCATCAGCGTTTCGGCCATGGCGCGGGCGTTCTTCACCACTTGTTCCTGGTAAGCCTTGAACTCCGGCGACAGCGCTTCCTTGAACGCCACCGCCTTGCCGGCGATCACGTGCATCAGCGGGCCACCCTGGATGCCCGGGAAGATCGCCGAGTTGATGGCCTTCTCGTGCTCGGCCTTCATCAGGATCACGCCACCGCGCGGGCCGCGCAGGCTCTTGTGGGTGGTCGTGGTCACGAAGTCAGCGTGCGGCACCGGGTTCGGGTACACGCCCGCGGCGATCAGGCCAGCGTAGTGGGCCATGTCGACCATGAAGTACGCGCCGATCGATTTGGCGATCTTGCCGATGCGCTCGAAATCGATGCGCAGGGCGAATGCCGATGCGCCAGCGATGATCAGCTTCGGCTTCTTCTCTTGCGCCAGGGCTTCGAGTGCGTCGTAGTCGATGTCTTCCTTGGCGTTCAGGCCGTAGCTGACCACGTTGAACCACTTGCCGCTCATGTTCAGCGCCATGCCGTGCGTCAGGTGGCCGCCTTCGGCCAGGCTCATGCCCATGATCGTGTCGCCCGGCTTGAGCACGGCGAAGAACACGCCCTGGTTGGCCTGCGAGCCCGAGTTCGGCTGCACGTTGGCGGCTTCGGCGCCAAACAGTTGCTTCACGCGGTCGATGGCGAGTTGCTCAACCACGTCCACATATTCGCAACCGCCGTAGTAGCGCTTGCCGGGGTAGCCCTCAGCGTACTTGTTGGTCAGTTGCGAACCTTGCGCGGCCATCACGGCCGGCGAGGTGTAGTTCTCGGAGGCAATCAGCTCGATATGGTCTTCTTGACGCTGATTTTCCTTCTGGATGGCGGCGAAGATTTCGGGATCGATCTGGTCGATCGTATAGCGGCTGCGTTCGAACATGGCGAGTGTCTGGTCTGAATCGAAACGGAAAAAGGCGATGGTCGGGCGAGGCGGGGGAAACGCGCGCGGCTTGGACGCTGCTCCCGGTGTTGGCCGATTGCAGCGGGTGCCCAAGTCACCCTTTGCTTCCCATTCGCTGCCCAGGCGAGCGGCAGGCGTCGTTGTGCATGACGCCAGAAACCTTGCGCTTCCTCGTGGTCGGTGCCCACTGCCGAGGTCTGCGGTGTGTTGCTGCAGCCCCGGGATTCGCCAGTCGCGCAAGGTGGAATGGTTGCCCGCGAGTGTACGACAGGCCCTTGACTGCCGCAAGGCGCGGGGCGCTTGCCCAAGCACATTGCGGCGCAACAGGCGGCAATGCTTCAGGTAAACTCTGTTTTTCGCATTTTTTCAGGCTTGGAGACACTCCATGATCGTATTCGTGACCGGCGCAACCGCCGGCTTCGGTGCAGCTATCGCCCGACGTTTCGTGCGGGAAGGCCATCGCGTGATCGCGGGCGGCCGCCGTCAGGATCGTCTGGATGCGCTCAAGGCCGAACTGGGCGACGCGCTTCTGCCAGTCGTGCTGGATGTGCTGGATGCCACCGCTGTTGCCGCGCTGCCGGGCTCGCTGCCGGAAGGCTGGCGCGAGGTCGACGTGCTGGTCAACAACGCCGGCCTGGCGCTCGGTCTGGAGCCCGCCCAGCGTGCCGACCTGACTGACTGGGACCGCATGATCGGCACCAACTGCTCCGGCCTGGTCCATATGACGCGCGCGTTGCTTCCGGCCATGGTCGAGCGCAATCGTGGCCATGTCATCAACATCGGTTCGATTGCCGGGACGTACCCGTACCCGGGCGGCAACGTGTATGGCGCGACCAAGGCGTTCGTGCGCCAGTTCTCGCTGAACCTGCGCGCTGATCTGACCGGCACCCGCGTGCGCGTATCGAACATCGAGCCGGGCCTGTGCTCCGGCACTGAGTTCTCCAACGTCCGTTTCAAGGGCGACGATGCCCGCGTGGACAAGGTCTACGAAGGCACGGAGGCCCTCACTGCTGACGACATCGCCGAAGCCGTCTACTGGATGGCAGCGCTGCCACCGCACTTCAATGTCAACGCAATCGAGCTGATGCCCGTTTGCCAGTCATTCTCGGCCACCAGCGTGACGCGGGGCATGGCTTAAGCCGTGTCATGCAGGGTTTGCGCTTCCATGCAAGCCCTCGGCCGGCCGGTGGATGGCTGGCTGTCATTTGAGCCTTGGTAAAATTGCCGGATGTCTTCTTTTGACTGGAACCTGCGCGTGTATTGGGAAGATACCGACGCAGGCGGCGTGGTGTTCTACGCCAACTATCTGAAATTCTTTGAGCGCGCCCGCACCGAATGGCTGCGCGCGCTCGGGGTCGACCAGCAGGCGCTGGCCGACACGACTGGGGCCATTTTTGTGGTGCGCAGCACCGCTGTGGACTACCGCGCACCTGCCCGCCTGGATGATCTGGTCCAGATCCGTTCGCGTATGGAACGGGTTGGCCCGGCGTCAGTCCAATTCGCCCAGGAAGGCTGGCGCGGTGACGTTCTACTCGCCTCAGGCACGATTCGTGTTGGATGTGTCGACCGGCTCACATTCCGGCCGACCCCGATCCCCGCTCCCGTACTCGCAACCATCAAAGCTGCCGCATGAATCCCGTCGAGGTCACACAAGATCTGTCGATCGTATCGCTGGTGCTGCACGCCAGTCTCTTGGTCCAGTTTGTCATGGGCCTGCTGCTGGTGATGTCGCTGTTCTCCTGGACGTACATCTTCCGCAAAGCCTTTGCACTGCGCGCTGCACGCAGCCAGACCGAAACGTTCGAACGCGATTTCTGGGCCGGCGGTGATTTGCAGGCGCTGTACCAGAGCGCTGCCAACAACCGCCACAAGACGGGCGCGCTGGAGCGCATTTTCGAAGCCGGCATGCGCGAATACCTCAAAACGCGCGAGCAGCAGCGCGGCGGTGGCGACCCAAGCGCCATCCTCGACGCCGCCCGCCGCGCCATGCGCGCCGCCTACCAGCGCGAGATGGATTCGCTTGAATCGCACCTGCCGTTCCTGGCGTCGGTCGGCTCGGTCAGCCCGTACATCGGCCTGTTCGGCACGGTGTGGGGGATCATGAACGCGTTCCGTGGCCTGTCCAACGTGCAGCAGGCCACGCTGTCGGCTGTGGCGCCCGGTATTGCCGAAGCGCTGGTGGCCACGGCCATCGGCCTGTTCGCGGCCATTCCGGCGGTGATCGCCTACAACCGCTACGCCACCGAGTTGGACCGTCTGGCCAACCGGTTCGAGAGCTTCATGGAAGAGTTTTCGAACATCCTCCAGCGCCAAACACGTTAAGCGCTAAGGAGCATCGTCATGGCTACCATCCAGAGAACGCGCCGCGCCCGACGGGCCAAGGCCGACATCAACGTCGTTCCGTACATCGACGTGATGCTGGTGCTGCTGGTCATCTTCATGGTGGCGGCGCCCGTGGTGAACCCCGGTGTGGTCAACCTGCCGTCGGTGGCCAACGCCACACCGCAACAGACCCAGCCGCCCATCGTCGTGACTATCAAGGGCGACGGCACGATCCTTGCTCGCATCAAGACGGGCTCGGGTGCCACCGAACAGAAGCTCGCCAATAACAATGAGCTGCGTGCCTTCGTCAAGCAGCGTACCGATGAGAACCCCGATCAGCCGGTCGTGATTGCCGCCGACAAGGCCGTGCAGTACGACCGCGTGCTGACGGTGATGAGCGTGTTGAAGGGCGACGGCGTCAAGCGTGTCGGCCTGATGGTGAAGTCGCAATGAACGCGAAGCTGTTTCCGGGCGAGGCAACCTGAGTGAGCGTCATGGCTACAAGGTCAGTGAGCCCCGCGTTGCATCGTTACGAGCCTGTCCGCGAGCGCGGCACGCTGCGCGCGTTCGGGCTGGCAGTCCTCACGCATCTGTTGCTGATCGCTTTCCTGTATTTTGGCGTGCAATGGCAGAGCAGCACGCCGCGCGGCGAAGAAGCCGAGTTGTGGGATGAGGCTGCGGTTCAGCAGGCCGTACAGACGGCGCCTCCTCCGCCCGAGGTGAAACCGGAGCCCGTTATCAAGGCGCCGCCAACCAAGGTGGAAGAGGAAGCCGACATCGCGCTGGAGCAGAAGCGCAAGCGCGAGCGGGAAGCCGCAGCAGCTGCCGCGCGCGAGGCTGAACTCGCCCGCCGGGCCGCCGAGGACCGCGCTGAAGCCCAGCGCCAGGCGCAGCTGAAAGCGCAGAAAGAACAGCAGGCCCGCCAGGCGGAACTTCAACGCAAGGCCCAGGCCGAACAGCAGGCCAAGGAAAAGGCGGCCGCTGCTGAGGCGCAGGCCCGCAAGAATGCGCAACTGCAAGCCCAGGCGGAGGCCAAGGCCAAGGCAGATGCCGAAGCGAAGCAGAAGGAGCTGAAAGCCAAGGCTGCCGCAGATGCTAAGGCCAAGGCGGATGCCGAGCGCAAGGCCAATGAATCGCGTGCCAACGCACAGCGCAAGGAGCAACTGGATCGCCTGCGTGCGATGGCCGGTGCTGCCGGCGCGACTGGCACCGTGGCCGGTTCTGGCGGCGGCGTTGGCAACGCAATGGGCACGGGCGGTACGTCATCGGCAGGGTATGCCGAACGCGTGCGTGCGAAGGTGCAGCCGAATATCCATTTCTACGACGACACGACGGGCACCCCGATTGTGACGGTTCTTGTAGAAATGGCACCCGATGGCACTGTCTTGTCGCGCTCGGTGAAGAAAACAAGCGGATATCCGGCGTTGGACGAAGCTGTGCTGCGCGCGGTGGACGCTTCCAGTCCATTGCCGCGCGACACAAACGGCAAGGCGCCGTCGAGCGTGATTGTTGGCTTCAAACCGAAGAAGGGATAGACGCCTTAGGGCAGAACATGTCCTGAACGAGCTATGAGGATCGTGATGCGGAAATTTTGGATTTCAAGACTTCGTCAAGCTGTGCAGGTCGGCTTGCTGATGGCATTGAGCATAGGAGTGGCTCGCGCCCAACTGTATGTCGAGATCACGGGGGCGGGCTCCAGCCAGTACCCGATCGCCATCGCCAATTTCCAAGGAGAGGCGGGTATCCCGCAAAACCTGTCAGCCATCGTCCGCGCTGACCTTGCACACAGCGGGCGCTTCTCCAACGTGGATGTCGCCGGCGCCGTGGTGCCGGACAATCCGGCCCCGGACCTGGGTGCCTGGAAAACCCGCGGTGCCGCTGCCTTCGTGGGCGGCACAGTGACCCGCAATGGCGACCGCTACGAAATCCGCTTCCGCCTGTACGACACCGCCAAGGGTGAGAGCCTGGGCGGTCTGTCGCTCACGCGCGGCCCTGGGCAATTGCGTCTGGCTGCGCATGAAATTGCCGACTACATCTACCAGAAGCTGATCGGTGAGCGCGGCGTGTTTGCGACGCGCCTGTCGTATGTGTCGAAGGTGGGCCGTCGCTATCAGCTGCAAATTTCCGATTCGGATGGCGCCAACCCGCAGGTTGCGTTGACGAGCAACGAGCCGATCATCTCGCCGGCGTGGTCGCCGGACGGCACCAAGGTCGCGTACGTGTCGTTCGAGCTCAAGAAGCCGGTGGTATACGTGCACGATCTGGTGGCCGGTCGCCGCACGGTGATCTCGAACCAGAAGGGCAACAACTCGGCGCCGTCGTGGTCGCCGGATGGCCGCCGCGTGGCGGTGGCGCTCTCGCGTGACGGCAATACGCAGGTCTACGTGGTCAACGCCGATGGCTCGGGCCTGCGCCGTCTGACCCGTAGCAGCGCGATCGACACCGAGCCGTCGTTCTCGCCGGATGGCCGTTCGATCTATTTCACCAGCGACCGTGGCGGCGCACCGCAGATCTATCGCATGTCTGCCGATGGCGAAGAGGCGGGCGGCGCGCAGCGCGTGACCTTCAAGGGCGGTTACAACACAAGCCCGCGCGTGTCGCCGGACGGCAAGCTGCTGGCCTACATCTCGCGCGTGGGCGGTGCCTTCCGCCTGTACACGCAGGATCTCACCAACGGCGACGTGAACGCGCTGACGGACACCTCCTACGATGAGTCCCCGAGCTTTGCCGCCAATGGCAAGTTCATCCTGTATTCCACGCGCGTGGGCGGCAAGACGGTGCTGGCAGCCGTGTCCACCGATGGCCGTACGCGTCAGATTCTTTCCCTCCAGGCCGGCGAAGTTCGTGAGCCGGCGTGGGGTCCTTTCATGCAGTAACGAAGCAGTTCCTCTAGGAGAAATCGGACATGTCGAAGTCCCAAACCATGATCAAACTCGCAGCCATTGCCACGCTGCTGGCCCTGGGCGCTTGCAGCTCGGGCGTCAAGCTGGATGACACCGCCAAGAACGGCACGGGCGGTGCAGGCACGGGCGCCGACACCCGCACGGTCACCCCGGTGGACGTGGGCCGTGACGAACTGACCGACCCGAACAGCCCGCTGGCCAAGCGCAGCATCTATTTCGATTTCGACAGCTACTCGGTCAAGTCGGAATACCAAGGTCTGCTGGGCCAGCACTCGCGCTACCTGCAGTCGCACAACCAGCGCAAGGTCCTGATCCAGGGCAACACCGACGAGCGCGGCACCAGCGAGTACAACCTGGCCCTGGGCCAGAAGCGTGCCGAGGCCGTGCGTCGTGCGCTGTCGTCGATGGGCGTGCCTGATAGCCAGATGGAAGCCGTGAGCTTGGGCAAGGAAAAGCCGCAGGCCACCGGTCACGACGAAGAGTCGTGGGCGCAGAACCGCCGCGCCGACATCGTTTACTGATCGGCATGGTTTGAAGTTGGACGCGCCGGCTGCGATGCTGCGGCCGGCGTTCTTACGTTGGCAATCATATGGGTCTGTTGGTACCAAAAACGTACGCACGCAAGGGACAGATGAGCCGCAGGGCTAGGCGTGGACAGCGCCGCTTGGTTATTCCAAGCAAGCTGGCCACAACGACGCCATGCGGCTCATCTGTCCCTTGCCCTTCGGGTTGGCTCGAGCGGGGGCCATCTGCTTTGTCGGCGTGCCTTGCAAAGGGAATGACCCTTTGCGGCGGCATCCTTCGCGCATCTGGCCCCCGCTCGGGCCAACGTGCGCACGTTTTTGGTACCAACAGACCCATGACTACGATGATGAAACAGCGCGCGTATGACACCATGCGTCGGGCCATCCTGATGGCGACGCTTGTCGCGGGTAGCGCCCTGACCATGGCTGGCCCGGCGGCAGCAGGGGTGTTTGACGACGATGAGGCGCGTCGCGCCATCATCGACATGCGCGAGAAGTTCAACACCTTCCAGTCGAGCGCGGCGCAGCGTATCGACCAGAACAGCCGTAACCTGATCGACGCGCAGAACCAGATCGAGACGCTCAAGTCCGAAGTGGCGCGCCTGCGTGGCCAGAACGAGGTGCTGCAGAATTCTGTCGACACGCTGACCAAGCAGCAGAAGGATTACTACGCCGACCTCGACGCGCGTCTGAAGAAATTCGAGCCGCAACAGGCCACGGTGGAAGGCCGCGAAGGCACAGTCCAGCCCGGCGAGAAGGATGAGTATGACGCCGCGCTCAAGCGGTTCCAGGGCGGTGATTTCAAGGGGGCGGGCAACCAGTTCTCGGCCTTCGTGAAGAAGTATCCGCAGAGCCCGTATCTGCCGCTGGCGCACTTCTGGCTGGGCAACGCGCTGTATGCGCAGCGTGACTACAAGGGGTCGAGCTACGTGCTGGAGAGCATGGCACGCGCCAACCCGCAGCACCCGAAAGCGGCCGATGCACTGTTGCAAGTGGCAACCAACCAGGGTGAATCGGGCCAGAAGGCCGCCGCACGCAAGACGCTGGAAGCAGTGGTTGCCCAGTACCCGGGCAGCGAGCAGGCCAAGACTGCGGAAAGCCGCCTGAAGACGATGCGCTGATCGCTGAATCGCTTCTGTGATGGATTGACGCCCGCCCGTGACTGCACTGGCGGGCGTTTTTCATGGCAGCGCGCCGATGAGCGGTATGTGCGGCAAGGAGCGCGGCCAGCGTGGCGGCGCGCTAAAATGCGGACCTTCTCCTGATGTGCTCCACAAGACTTCGCCCATGAAAAAACGCGCCATTGTCCTGCTGTCCGGCGGGCTGGACTCCGCTACCGTGCTCGCCATGGCCAATGCCGATGGCTTTGAGACCTACGCGCTGTCGATGCGCTACGGCCAGCGCCATTCGTCTGAGCTGGAAGCGGCCAAGAAGGTGGCGGCTGCGCTCGGTGCCGTGCGCCACGAGATCGTCGATCTGGATCTGCGCAAGTTCGGTGGCTCCGCGCTGACTGACGACACGCTCGACGTGCCAACCGAGGGTGCCCACGACGGCATTCCCATCACCTATGTGCCGGCGCGCAACACCATCATGCTGTCGCTGGCGCTTGGCTGGGCCGAGGCCGTCGGTGCGCGTGACCTGTTTTTCGGCGCCAATGCGGTCGACTACTCCGGCTACCCGGACTGCCGCCCCGAATACGTTGCTGCGTATGAGACGCTGGCCAACCTAGCCACCAAGGCCGGCGTGGAAGGCGAGCACATCCGCGTAAACGCGCCCATCATCGCCATGACCAAGGCGGAGATCATCCAGGCCGGCGCGCGACTGGGCGTCGACTATGGCATGACGGTGTCGTGCTACAAGGCTGACGAAGAAGGCCGTGCCTGCGGCGTATGCGATTCGTGTCGTATCCGCAAGGCGGGCTTTGAGGCGGCCGGCGTACCCGACCCGACGCGCTACGTCTGACGCCATGCCCGAACTCGATATCAACGCGCTCTCCCACACGGTGCTGTGGGCGACCTTTGCGCTCACCTTTGTGTTTGGCGCGCTTCTGCAGCGCACGCACTTCTGCACGATGGGTGCGGTGTCCGACGCCATCAACATCGGTGACTGGAGCCGCGTGCGCATGTGGGTGCTCGCCATTGGCGTGGCCATGATCGGCACGGGTGTGCTGAGCTGGCTGGGCCTGATCGATACAAGCAAGACCCTCTACACAGCCAACAAGCTGCTGTGGCTGTCGTCGCTGGTGGGTGGGTTGCTGTTCGGCTTCGGGATGGTGCTGGGATCGGGTTGCGGCAGCAAGACGCTGGTGCGCATCGGCGGCGGCAATCTCAAGTCGGTGGTGGTGTTCGTATTCCTCGGGTTGTCGGCGTACATGACGCTCAAGGGCGTGTTTGGCGTGGTGCGCGTGGCGACCGTCGACAACGTGGCGATGATGCTGCCGACCCCGCAGGACTTGCCGAGCGTGCTGGGCCATGCGCTGTCGGTCGATGTGCGTACGCTGCGTCTGGCACTCGCGCTGGTGATTGGCGGGGCGCTGTCGCTGTGGGCGCTGCTCGGGCGTGACTTCCGTACGGTCGACAATCTGCTCGGCGGTATTGGCGTCGGGCTCATCATCGTGGCCATGTGGTACGTGTCGGGCCACCTCGGCTATGTGCAGGAAGATCCGAACACGCTGCAGGAGGCGTTCGTCGCCACCAACAGCGGCCGCATGGAGGCGCTGAGCTTCGTCGCCCCCGTGTCGTACACGCTCGAGTGGTTGATGTTCTTCAGCGATACGTCGCGCGTGCTGACGGTGGGCATCGTGAGTGTGCTGGGTGTGATTGCTGGCTCGGCCGTGGTGGCGCTGGCCACGCGCACGTTCCGCTGGGAAGGTTTTGCCAATGCCGAAGACACCGGCAATCACATCATCGGCGGCATCCTGATGGGTGCAGGCGGTGTGACGGCGCTGGGTTGCACGATCGGGCAGGGCTTGTCGGGCGTGTCGACACTGGCGATCGGTTCGTTCATCGCCGTGGCGGGTATCCTGATTGGCGCGGTGCTCGCATTCCGCTACCAGGTGTGGCGGATGGAACGCCTGGTTTGAGTTGAGGGGCGTTGACAGAGTCGCAGAAATCTTCCTATAATCGCGGTCTTTGGGGTCTTTAGCTCAGTCGGTAGAGCAGTAGACTTTTAATCTATTGGTCGCGGGTTCGAATCCCGCAGGACCCACCAAATTTCAGAGGGCCCGGCAGGAAATTGCCGGGCCTTTTGCGTTTTCTCGGGGTTATGCCGGGGCTAGGCCGTGGTGGGCGGGCCTCCTGCGTGCTGCTTGTGGGCACTACGCACTTAAAGTCCCGTGCCTCGTCCTCAAGCGCCACCAGGGTCGAAGGGGGCTGTGGTGTTGGGGCCGCGGTGAAATTGCTGCAGGATCATTCACCTCCGATTATTAATGGGTGGGGGTGGTGCGTGACCCTACACCGGAATTAGTACCGTCCAGAAGTGGAAATTTCCGGCGTCGTTGATTCGTCCGCCGAGGTGTTTTTCCTTGCCTGACGGGCGAATTCGGCGGGTGTCGCCCACTGCAGTGCGGAGTGGGGACGGCTCTCGTTGTAGTACCTCCGCCAGTCGGCGATTTTGCTCCGAGCATCGTCCAAGGACAAGAACCAGTGCTCGTTCAGGCATTCCTGCCGGAACCGCCCGTTGAAGCTTTCCACCTTGGCATTGTCGGTCGGCGTGCCTGGCCGGCTGAAGTCGAGTTCCACGCCGTGCTCGTATGCCCACCGGTCCATCGCCTTCGAGATGAATTCGCTGCCATTGTCCACCTTGATGGTCTGAGGCGCGCCGCGCTCGGCAACCACTTCGTCAAGCACTCGCACAACGTCTTCCCCTTCAGGCTTTGGCCGACTTCGATGGCCAAGCTTTCTCTGGTGTAGTTGTCCACCACGGTCAACGCGCGCAGGCGCCGACCATCAAACAAGGCATCGGATACAAAGTCCATGCTCCAGATTTCGTTGATAGCCGTGACGATGCTCTTGGGCTGGCGTAGCCGCGCCGACTTGTTGCGCTTGGGACGCTTATGCCGCAGCGACAGACCTTCGGCCCGGTACAAGCGATAAACACGTTTGTGATTGTCTTTCCAGCCTTCCCGCTGCAGCATCACGTGCACCCGGCGATAGCCGTAGTGCACGCGTGTGGCCGCTATCTCTTTGATGCGTGCAAGCAATGCCGACGAGTCCCGAGCAACCGACCGATACCCATACAGCGAGCGTGACATGTGGAACAACGCGCAAGCCTTAGTCAGGCTCACACGATAGCGGTCACGCAACTCGTCAATCAGCGTGCGCTTGCGGGAAGGCTTCAGAGCTTTTTGAGAGCACGTCCTGCAGCATGGCCTTATCCAGGCTCAGGTCCGCCACCAGCCGCTTGAGCTTCGCATTCTCCTCCTCGAGCTGCCGCATCCGGCGCAGCTCCGAAGGGCCGACGCCCCCGTACTTCTTCTTCCAGTTGTAGAAGGTCGCCTCGCTGATGCCCAGCTTGCGACACACCTCCTCGACCTTCGTACCCAGTTCCGCTTGCTTGAGCGCGAACGCTATCTGCGCCTCAGTGAACTTGCTCGTCTTCATGGCATGTCTTCCATTTCAAATCATGAAAATCATGCCGGATTCTCTACTTCTCAGCTGTACTGTTTCTTGGTGTAGGGTCAGGTCACAATGAACACCCACCGCAAAAATCTGGATGACATGGCCGCGTTATTTGGGGTTGTATTTCCCAAGGCACGCTGCAACCAGCGTGCGCATGAGCTTCCAGTTTCCCCGCATGCCACCGATCTTGGTTGGCACCGGACCATCACTCGGGTAGGAGCGTCGTGTCGCGAGTTCCACACAGCGGTAGCCCAATTTCGGCGCGCGATAGGAAAGATAGGCCAGCAATTCGTAGTCGGCGAAGTCCGTGCGGAAGATGTTGACCTTCGGGTCCAGCAGCAGACGGGCGCTGTAACCGCGGAACCCCTGAGTCGTATCGGTCCAGTGAAAACCCGATGCGAGTGATAGCAGGGGGGCGTGGATCAGTCGTATAGCCAGCGATCGGCTCAACGGCGTGTTTTCTTCTTGTCCACCTCGAACGAAGCGCGAAGCCTGGACAAAGTCGTAGCCGTCATCCAAGGCGGCAATGAAGCGCGAGATGGCTTCCGGGTCATCTTTGTCATTACCATCAATCGTGACGATTGAGCGGTAACCTTCTTTCAGGCAGTAGGCATAGGCACACCGTAACTGTGCGCTGAGCCGGCCCGGCGCCGTTTTCTCGAGCAGGGTGCGTACGCGATTCGCATCCAGCATCGTGGTCTCGAGCGATCCGTCCGTGCTGCCTCCGTCCACGATGACAATGTCGGCCTGGTCGGCGATGCCGCAAGACATCATTCTCGTCAGCAGGTTTTGGATCCGACGGCCTTCGTTGATGACAGGAATGACGATTGCGGTATCGGACGTCTTCGGGCACTCCAGTCGCACTTCATATGCGGGGACGTGCCACTGCGCGTCGATTTGCGATGCGACGGTCATAGGGTATTTCAGTGTGATGTGTTGAGGCTGATGAATACGACGCCAGTGGTCACCAAGATCAGGCCGACAATGGTGTTCCACCGGAAGGTCTCGCCAAGCAGGAAGGCTGAGGCGCAGGCGACTGCGCCGATGGCACCCGCCGTCAGGATGGGGTGAGCGACATTTAACGGGAGCCTGGAAAGAGCTGCGGCATAGAGCACGAACGCGCAACCGTAAAGGAAGATGCCAAGGAGCAGAACTCGGTTCGTGGCTAGCTGCAACAGCATGGCCGGCGAGGTGGGCGCCGTGCGCATCGCAACCTTGATCAGCACGCTGGCAGACGCATTCGACAGAATGCCGGCGACGACGATAGCAACATTGATCCAGTTCATGCGTCGGTTCGGTAAGTTTGCACTGCGACTTGCAGGGCGTTCTCGATCGAAGTGAGCCGTTGCTCGGGCTTCGTGAGCATCTCGATGGAGATGTTGGGCAGTCGGGCAGCGTGCAGTGCAGTTGCAATGGTTGCGTGGTCGGTGGCGACTGAACCAAGTGGTGCGAGATCCGGCTCGCTTGCATGCACGTATCCAACTAGGTCCGCGCACTGACGCACTGTCTCGGAAGGGGATTCCTGATTGATCGTCATCGTGCCGGTGTCGAGATGCAACCGGACTGCTGGGTGATTGACTCGCGCCACGACATCGGCGGCTTCCAGCGTCGAGGTCATGAAGTTGCAGCCATACCGGGCCGGATTCGCTTCAAGACACAACGTCGTTCCGTTCTTTGCAGCAATATCTCCCGCGCGACGGAAGAACTCGGTAGCCACGGCGTCAACGGTGACCGGATCCAAATGTCCGCGGTCGCGGCATTTCGGAGACCCAAACACCAGCGGGCCGATGCCCAGACCCCCAGCCACGCGGCACACATGGGTCAAATGATCCAGCATCGCAGGCTGCGTGTCCTTGTCAAACAGATTGAGGCCGGTACGACCGAAAAACAGTGACTGCATGCCCAGCAGGGAAACGCCGCGCCCCTCCCAAACCGCTCGCACAAAAGCGACATCTTCCTGCGTTGCGGACGCGACATCCGGGAAATACTTTCCGGGGGCAATGTCGATTGCGTCGATCCTGTAACGATTGAGCAGGGCCGCTACCGCTTCGTCGTCTGTTGGCTCCCAGGCGATGTTTGAAATGGAAATCTTCATGCTTAGGCGGCCTCGGTCAGAAGTCGATGGTGCTGCGCATAGGCGCGAATCGCCAAGAGGCTTTCACGCTTGCTGTATTGGTAGCGTGGCGAGTCGGCGCCGAACATGCCAGCGTGCAGGCTCTGCAGGTCATATATTGGCGCCGGCCGCTGCGCGACCTCGGGCGGCACTTCCAGGTGGCGTCCGAATACCGATACTGCAATCTCTTCTACCCTCAAGGGTTCCGCCGTCAGGTGTACTAGCGACAAGGATTGCTTGAGCGCCAATTGGATATCGTTCCACAGGTTCACCATCGGGTAGAACTGGAACACGCCTCGCGGATCGATTTGCGCCACATTGTTTTCATGCGCCATGTCGTAGATCACGTTCTTGCGCAAACCCGGACCGACCAACCCAGGCAGGCGAACGATCAAGTGCTGCCCAAACTGTTCACGCACGAACGACTCGAGCGCATATCGATGCAATCCATACGGTTGCAGGCGGCTGGTATCGACCGTGGTTTCCTCGTTGACGCCAACGGGGTTGTGGAACACGTCAACAGTACTAAGCAGCACGAACGTTTTTGCCTGGACGCCGCGCAATGCGCTGACTAGCCGGTCAATGCTGGCGCGATCGGCTTCGGGTTGCTGGTTCGCAAGCCATTTCTGACCGGGCGCGCCCGCGCACAGAACCAAGTCATAACTTCCGCCTTGGATCTCATCAATGTTGGAGGAGCGAAAACGACGCTCGGTGGGGCATTGGCGCAGCAGGGTGCTGCCGACAAAGCCACTGAACCCAATCAGTGCAGTTCCTGCCATGGAGTGATTCTCTCTACATTCAATGGGGCAAAGCTTCGTCATCGAGCTTGGCCAGGATGTCGTACACGTTGTCGATCTTGCCGCCCAGGATGTTGTAGGCGCCCGCGATACCCGGCACCGGCTCATAGTAGATAGGGCGCCCGTCATCGATCTCGTTGCGCGCCAGCACGGTCTTGACCTCGAAGAGCGAGTCGCGCACAACTGCTCGTTGCAACGAAGGCATCAGCCGAGCGGCGTCGCGGATCATGCGATCTGCATGGGATTGCTTGTGGTACTGCTGCAGTATCGTGTTCGGGTCAGCCGTTCCTTGTTCATGCCACTGCATGTGAGGGGTGTAGCGCACGTGCGAGAGGGTGTGAAGGCCGCGACTGGGAAACGGCATGCAGGAAAAGAACGGGCCATCCATGACGGTGACACCGATATTCCTGAGCTCCGCGGGCGGCTCGATCAACGCCATCTCCGTGATCTCGTGCTTGAGCGAGGCCTGCACACGGCCCTCCGAGGAGAAAACGGTTCGCAGACCGCTGTATGTACAGTTGAACAGATAGCGGGATCGCTCGAAGCGCGAAGAGCCGTCTGGCTCAACCAACTCAACCTGGATACCGTTGTCTATGGGCAGAATATCCCGTACGGTATGACCAAGCATGAGGTCGATGCCGGTCTGCGCAATTGTTTCATGGGCCCAACGCCGCAGGGAGACTGCATTGAATGCGTACTCTTGCACAACGTAGACCGCGTCGACATGGCGCGAGGTGAAAAGGGTTCTCAGGGCTGGCGGCGCGGGTTGTAGCTTTGCGCCAATTTCCTGGCAGAAGCGCTCGAACTGTCGAGGCGACACCTTGGAGTCTCGCGCAATCGCATAGATCTTGGTGAACTGATCGACGACAGCGAACGGAAAATCTCTGACGAAGTGCGGCAGGTTGGCCCGACTTCGGAATGCGGTGACAAAGCTGCGCGGGTAGTGATATCCATTATGGACGCGTGCTTGGTTGCATAGAGAAGCGCGTGTGAGCAGTTCCGTTTCGCGCTCGATGATCGCGACCTTGCCAAAGCGGCGCCGGCGCTTCAGATAGTCCGCAATGGCGACGCCATAAAAACCGCCACCCACGACAATGGCGTCACGCATGCGGCGCCGGCGATGATTGAGAGACTGCCGATACGGGGATGGCATCCGCCGTGTCCTCGACATTGAGTCTTTGGCGCCGGCTGACAATGCTGCTGCCGAATTCTTGCCCAATATGGTAGGCCGGTTCTTTTGAATTGACCGACCGCATATGAGTGACGTATTCGCCAAGCACCAGTAACACCATTGAGAGCAGGAAAAACATCGCTGATTGCTGAAGCGACAGCGTAACCCACCCCTCCGCGACATGGGGCTTGACGAGCGCGATAATCACGACATACAAGGAATACAGGATATTCCCGAGGGCTCCGAACAGTGCCAGCGCCGTCACCATCCGCATGGGTCGCGACGTCGATGACACCATGAGCTGTAGGGCACGATCCACGCCGTCCAGCAGGGAGCGTTGACGGTGCCCGTGGGGTGTCCAGCGACCTGTGATGCTGGTCTTGCTGAAGCCGGCCGTGGCGGGCAAATGCCGGTAGGCGAGTTCCGGCGTCCCGTGGCGCTGAATGAAGTTGATGACGTTGCGGCTGATCAGGCGGAAGTGAGGCGCCTCCATGGACAGTCGCACTCCGTGCATGTTTTCGTACAACCGATCAAAGATGTTCGAGCCCAGGCGGTACAACCAGCCCTCGGCACTTTCGTCTTGATTCTGCACGAACACCACCTCGTGTCCGGCGGTGGCTTTCGCCAGCATGGGCATGAGCAACTGCACGTCGTCGCACAGCGGATCGATTACGGCAACGAAATCGCCGAGGGCGTGTTCGCTCCCCGCCCACGCAGCTGTTTCGAAGGAGACTTGCTTAGTGAGGGCAAATACCTGAACGTTTGGCAAGGCATCGTCCGCCAGAGCAGCCTTGAGCGCGAGTAGTGAGTCGTCATCCGAGGCATTGTCGACGACGAGGAGTTCGTAGTCGCTCACACTGTCCTTCAGTGTTGCGATAAGCGTTGTGAGCGTATTCCGAAGCAACGCGGCGTCATTTCGGGCAACGATGACGACGGAAAGAAATAAGGGATATTCGACCATAGAGAGGCGAGTCTTAGGACACGGTCCAACCAAGTGTCGCTGTGATACCGTAAGTGTCAATAACAATTGTCGCATGTACGTGCGAAGCCTTCTGAATTGAGACGTATTTTTGCCGTCCAAGACGCCCATCCTCATGCGCCTCTATCTCGCCGGCCCCGATGTCTTCCGTCTGCAACCTGCGGCGCATGGCGAAGTGCTCAAGGCGCTGTGCGCGGCATTCGACTTCATCGGCCTATACCCGCTCGACAACGCAATCGCCCCACAAGCCAATGGTCCGGCGACCGCCGCCGAGATCTACCGACAAAACATCGCACTGATCGATTCGGCGGACGCCGTGATCGCCAATGTGGCGGACTTCCGCGGCTATGAGCCGGACTCCGGCACGTGCTTCGAGATTGGCTATGCCATTGCGCGCGGCAAAGACGTGTGGTGCTACAACGTGCCCGCCGCGCCACTCCTCACGCAGGTACCGAACACCCAAGGCAGTGACGCCGACGGCTGGACCGTGGAGGACTTCGGTTTGCCGCGCAACCTGATGATCGCGTGCAGCAGCCGCCTGGTGGTGGGTGATGCGCGTGCATGCCTGGAGCGGATGCACGCCCATTACGCGGGTGTGTAGTTGCGCATAGTCGCGCGGCCGATATGCGTATGCGGATTGCTTCCTTCAGGGCGGCAGGGGCTGTCCGTATAGTGCCTGCACCGGATAACCCGCCGGAAGAGGCACCGCATGAAGCTCGACGACCTGCATCAACTCCCTGATCTCACACACCTGTTGGCCGAACTGGCCTCCACCGCTGCGCAACGCGATCAGCAAGGCGGTCATGCTGCGCATGAGAAGGCAGCAATTGCACGCGCAGGTTTACTGCCGTTGGTCATCCCCACCCAGTACGGCGGGGCAGGTGCAGGCTGGGCCGATGCCTTCGCCGCCGTGCGTGCCATCGCTGCGGTCGACAGCTCCCTCGGGCATCTGCTGGCCTTCCAGTACCTGCAGACCACCACGGTGTATCTGTATGGCTCTGACGCGCAGCGCGAACGCTTTCTACGCCCGACTGCGGAGCTGGGCTGGTGGTGGGGCAACGCCGTCAACCCGCTCGACCATCGGCTGCGCGCGCAGCGCTCCGGCAGTGGCTGGGTGCTTGATGGGGAAAAGGGCTTCTGTTCGGGCACGCTGGGCTCAAACATGATGGTGGTGTCAGCCCATGATGAGGCGAGTGGCAAGACCGTAGTCGCTGTGGTGCCGACGGCGCGCTACGGCATCACGGTGCGCGACGACTGGCATCCCATCGGCCAGCGCCAGACCGATAGCGCCACCGTGCAGTTTCGCCATGTGCAGGTGAGCGAAGACGAAGTGCTGGCCGGGCCCGACAACGTCTTCACGCCGTATCAGACCTTGCGCTCGTGTGTTGCGCAGAACGTGCTGGTCAATCTCTACACCGGCATTGCCGCGGGCGCGCTGGATGAGGCGCGCAAGGTCACGCTGCATGCGTCGCGGCCGTGGCTCACTTCCGGCGTGGAGCGCGCGGCGGACGACCCTTATCAGATCCAGCGCTTTGGCGAGATGCGCGTGCAATGGCTCGCCGCTGAAGCCTTGGCCGATCGTGCCATCCAGCGGCTGGACCGCGCGTGGCGCAAGGGGGCTGCGCTCACCGCTGACGAGCGCGCCGAGGTCTCGCTCTTCACGGCCGAAGCCAAGGTGGCGGCACATCGTGCGGCGCTGTTCATCAGCCAGGAAATGTTCGAGGCAACGGGCGCGCGCTCTACCAAGGCCGCACTCGCGCTGGACCGCTTCTGGCGCAACGCACGCACGCATACGCTGCACGATCCGCTCGACTACAAGCTGCGCGCCATTGGCCGCTACGCGCTGGAAGGCATCCTGCCGGATGCCACGGTCTACGGCTGAGCGCGTATCGATCTGCGCTTTCCTTCGTTGGCACATGGCCAGCGCGGGCGGTGTAATGTGGAATTCGTTCGCTGCCGTGAACTGTCTACTTACATCATGTCTGACGTTGCCCTCGCCACCCCGGCTGCCCCTGAGGCGCCTGCCGTTCATACCACCCGTTTCCACGTCCGTCGTCTGCCTGATGCGCCGCTCGGCGCCGAGATTCTGGGGCTTGCCGATGCGGCCAACCTGTCCGATGCCGACATCGCCGCCATCCGCCAGGCGTGGCTTGCGCACGATGGTTTGCTCGTCTTCCGCGACGTGCAGCTCACACCGCAGTCGCAAGTCGAATTCAGCCGCCGTTTTGGTCCGTTGCAGGTGCACGTGCTCAACCAGTTTCATCTGGCGGGGCACCCGGAAATCCTGGTGGTCTCCAACGTGGTGGAGAACGGCAAGCCGATCGGCCTGGGAGATGCAGGGCGCGACTGGCACTCGGATCTCTCGTACAAGCCGCTGCCGAGCCTGGGCTCGCTGCTGCTGACGCGTGAACTGCCGGAGGAGGGTGGCGATACGCTGTTTGCCAACATGGTCCGCGCCTTCGAGACGCTGCCGGCCGAACTCAAGCGCGTGATCGAGGGCCGCCGCGCGGTGCATTCGTACGTGTACCGCTACGAGCGCTTGCGTGTGCTATCGACCTGGCGTCCACCGCTGTCGCAGGCGCAGATTGATGCTGTGCCACCGGTCGATCATCCGGTCGTGCGCACGCACCCGGAGACGGGCAAGCGCGCGCTCTTCGTCAACGAAGGCTTTACCTCGCACATCCTTGGTCTTCCGGAAGACGAAAGCACCAGCGTGCTGGAGCAGCTCTTCGCCCACAGCGTTCGCGCAGACAACGTCTACACGCACCAATGGCGCGCGGGTGACATGCTGTTCTGGGACAACCGCTCGACCATCCATTTCGCGCCCGGCTGCCCCGACACCTATCGCCGCACGCTGCATCGCACGACGATCGAGGGCGATGTTCCTGTCTAAAGCCCGGCCTCGCGCAGCCGCGCATCAATGCTGGCGAGCGTGAGCGTCTGTGCGAAGAGCCGTGCGAGGGATTGGCTGGCGTGCTGTGAGACCACCTCTGCGGTGGCCCAGCGGTACGCGTCCATCTCTGGGATCATGCGCCCCGTGTGATAGCTGTTGAACATCGAGGTGCAGGTCAGCGTGTCGAGCGTGACATCGGCGCGGCGCAGGCGTGTGGCAAACAGATGCAACTCCTTGTCACGCCGGAACGGAACGCGGCCGAGTTCGACCAGCGCGTGGCCATCGAGGTCGAGGCCGGTTTCTTCACGCGTCTCGCGTAATGCGGTATCGCGGTAGCTTTCGCCCGGTTCAGGGGCCCCCTTGGGGATGTCCCAGTGGCGCGTTTCCGTGGCATGGGCGAGCAGGACCTCGGCGTCTTCGTTGAGCAGCACGAGGCCACAGGACAGGGCGATCGGCATGGCTACTTGCCCCCACCGCGCTGCACGATGTGCGCGGTCAGCAACTGGTGATCACGGCTGAACAGGCGCCGGTAGGCGAGCAGCACTGCCGCCACCGTGCCAAGCCCGGAGGACGCCGCCAGCAAAAACATGATGACGATCTGGTAGCGCACGGCCTCCAGTGGCGACTGCCCGGCGAGCACCTGGCCGGTCATCATGCCCGGCAGGCTCACCACACCCACGACAGACATCTGGTTGATGATCGGCGTCAAGCCGGCGCGCACGGCGGTTCGTGCGGCGTTGCGTGCCGCCTCCCAGCGCGTGCCGCCCAGTGCAAGCACTGTCTCCACCTGGTCACGTGTCGCGATCAGCTCGCCGGTCATACGCTCCAGCGCCAGGCCGACGCCCGTGAGCGTGTTGCCGAGAATCATCCCCATGATCGGAATCGCGTACTGCGGTTCGTACCACGGCCGCGCATGCAGCACGACGATCAACCCGATCGCGCCGATCAGCCACGTGCTGCCGAACACGGACAGCGTCCCGTCGATTCGCAGCCCCGCATAGCCACGCGCGCCGCGGCTGCCAGTGGCGTGCCCCGCAATCAGCGTCATGACGGTAACCACGCCCAGCACCACCATCCAGTACGCATGGGCGAACACCCATTCGAGCACGAACCCGATGGCCAGCAATTGCACGACGGTACGCACGGCAGCCCATGCGAGGCGTCGCTCCAGCCCGAGACCCAACCCGATCGACAGCGCGCCGTTCACGAGGATCAGCGCCGCCGCGATGCCGACCTGCCAGGCAGAGAGCGTCAGTTCTTGCCCGTTCATTGTGTCGCCCCGGTACGCAGTCGGCCGGCTTCCATGCGCCAGTGCTGTTGGCCGATGCGCGCGGCCTGCTCCGGATCGTGCGTGATCCACACCCAGGCGCACCGGTCGGGTGCCCGGGCAATCCAATGCTGCAGCAGTGCTTCAATGGCACGCGCGGAGGCGGGGTCCAGGGCAGCGGTCGGCTCGTCGAGCAGCAGCACGGCGGGATCGGTTTGCAGGGTGCGGACGAGCGCGGCAATCTGCGCCTCGCCGCCGGAAAGGTCGGTGGCGGTCTTGTCGAGAAAGCTCGCATCGCGCTCGGCACGGGCCAGCATGGTGATGGCGGCGTCGCGGTCAAACGATGCGTGCCCCTGACGTGCATGCAGTTGATAAGGCAGGCGGAGGTTGTCTTCCACCGTACCCGGCAGCAGCGCGGGGCGCTGGCGCATGTAGGCGACCTGACAGCGATAGGCCGGGACGGCGCGCGCGGCAATCGTCTCACCGCGCCATGTCACATGACCGTCATCGACGGGGTCCAGCAGGGCCAACGCACGCAGCAACACACTCTTGCCGGCGCCCGACGGGCCGGTGAGCGCAATGCGTTCGCCCGGCCGTACGGCAAGCGAAGTCGGGTGCAGTAGCGTGGCACCGGTGCGTGCGTCGCGGCGGTGCAGGTCAGTGGCGGTCAGCATGGTGTCGGCAGGGCGTGTTGCGTACGGTACGGCATCAATGCAGGGCTTTTATGCATTATGCATATGAGCGGGTGGGGCGATCCTCCGTCGAAATCCCTCAATCGCTTGCACACACGATCTGCGGTTGCCGCGCCACTGCGCGATTCGCGTGCCATGCGGGGCGACACCTAACCTGAACGGACGGTGTTGCAGGCTCTGACGCACGGTGGATGTCGGACGAATCCGACATCGCATTCAGTGACGGGAGGGTCGCCATTTACGCACGCCGGGCATAGGATCGAATCATCACAAGAAGCGATGGGAGGGCGCCATGGAGACCGAAAAGATTCAGGTGGCGCATCCGTGGTGGCAGCCTGGGGTCTTTGCATCGGCCCCGGCGATTTTCCTGTGGATCTGTGCCCAACTGCCTGCCGACATGCTGGGCGAAATTTTTCATGCGGGCACGTCGCCCGACTCGCTCGCGCATGTGGGCGATACGCTATTCGTGATCGGCTGGACGGCCAGCGGCGCGCTGATGTGGCATGGCCGGCGGCACGTCGCGCGTGACGCCGATGTGACGGCACAAACTGCGGCAGAAGCGGCTTCCGTATCGGAGCGTGTGGCGCATCCGCATGGTCTGGCCGGGCTGCGTCAAAGCATGGCCCGTCGCTGGGAACGCATGCGGCATCCGATCCCGTTGCACTGACCACTGACACCGATCTGTCGCAAAGAAAAAAGGCCGGAGCAATCCGGCCTTTTTGTTGGGCATCGTCAGGAGGTGCTGCCTGGGATGATCTCGTTTGCCTCGTCGCCGGGTGTGGCAACGGTAGCGGCATCGCCGGGTTGTTCGCCTTGCGCTTCCTGCCACTTGCGATAGCCCCACCATGCTGCCCCGGCCACCAGCCCCACCTTGCCGAGCCGGCGTGTCATGCGGCCAATCACGGTACGGCGCAGCCCGGCATAGGCCAGCGAGAGTGCCGTACCGACCAGCGGGTACTCGCGTGCAATGCCCAGCGCGCGCATCAGGCCGTTCGGTCGGGCCAATGGGCGGATCAGGCTCGGCAGCAGCGCGCCAAAGCCACCCAGGCTGAACGTGCGGCTGGTGGCGCGGCTCACGTCGTTGCGAGCTTGCGCGTAGTCATAGCGCTCCAGCGCAGCGCGCGTGAGCAGCAGTTCCTTGCGCACGGCCAGCGGCAAACGGCCTTCGGCGCCACGGCGCGATGGCCGCACATGGTGCCGCGCGCTGTGAGCGGGTTCGTGTTCGGGGGCCGGGCTGGACGATGGCGTCGGTTGGGTCGGATCGGTCATCGGCGCAGGATCTCCCGGTCTTTGTCGAGTTCGGCCAGCGTGGCCTCGAACAGCGGCGGCGCATTGCGCAGCGACGTGCGCACCTTCCACAGGCAGCCTGCCGCGCCCAGCGCGTAGAGCATGGCCATGACGGCCAGCGCTTGCCAGCGGTAGGTATCCCAGAACAGGATGGCGATGAGCGCCGTGAGCGTCATGATGGACAGTGCAATCAAGCTCACTGCCAGCATGCCGAGGAAGGCTGCACCAAGCAGCCGGTCTTTTTCTTCGGCCAGTTCGACGCTCGCCAGTTCGAGCCGCGTTTGCAGCATCGAGACGACCGTGCCGGCCAGTTTCTTCAGGGAGGCGAACAGCTTCGGGCTGGTGTCGTCGGTCATGAAGGTTCCGGAGGGTACGAGGCGAAGCGCGTAACTGCCATTGCAGCACGTGCCATGCCCATGGCGGGACCGCCAGAATGCAACTGGCCGATGGCGCGATCCACTCAAGAGCGCGCCATCGGCCAGGAAGAGGGCTTCGGATTACTTGCGGTTGAGCAGCAGACCGATCAGCAGGCCCACGCCCGCCGCCACGCCCACGGCTTGCCACGGATGATCGTGAACGTAGTCATCGGTGGCGCGTGCGGCCGCCTTGCTCTTGTGGACCACGGCATCTTGCAGGTCCTGCGCCTTTTCCTTGGCTTGGCGCAGCATGCCCATGCCGCGCTCGCGCAGCTCAGCGGCTTTTTCGCCGCTGGAGGAAGCTGCTTGTTTGAGCAGGGTTTCGGCGTCGGACAGAACGGTCTTCACGTCGGTCATCAGTTTCTCCTTATTGACGGATTCGGCCAGGTTGGGGGAGGTGTTCGTCATGGTCGGGTCCTTGGTATTGGGGTGGTTCAATCGTCAATCTGTCGACGCGCTTATTCGCTAGCATATGTGTGGGCGTTGCGAAACTTCAAGCGCTCATGTCGCGCACGCTGCGATGGATCAAGGCCTTGGCCATTGTCCGGCAATGTGCGCGTACCTTCCACCCTCTAACCAGCAAATGCCGCGCCTAATGACGAAAAGTGATGTTGTTGTGAATTTATAGTCGTTTTGGTTGGATGGCAATCTGGCTATAGTGGTTCCCAACCAGTGCATGGAGGACACGATGTCTTTACGTTTGGGCGATATCGCCCCCGATTTCGAGCAGGATTCGAGCGAAGGCCGCATCAAGTTTCATGAATGGCTGGGTAACAGCTGGGGCGTGCTGTTCTCGCATCCGGCCGATTACACGCCGGTGTGCACCACGGAGCTGGGTCTGACCGCCAAGCTCAAGGAAGAATTTGCCAAGCGCAATGTCAAGGCGATCGCGCTGTCGGTGGATTCGGTCGAGTCGCACAAGGGCTGGATCAACGACATCAACGAGACGCAGAACACCACGGTCAACTTCCCGATCATTGCTGACCCGGATCGCAAGGTTTCGCAGCTTTACGACATGATTCACCCGAATGCGAGCGAAACCTTTACCGTGCGTTCGCTGTTCGTGATCGATCCGAACAAGAAGGTTCGCCTGACGATTACGTATCCGGCGTCGACGGGGCGCAACTTCAACGAGGTGCTGCGCGTGATCGACTCGCTGCAGCTGACCGAGTATCACAGCGTGGCCACGCCGGGTAACTGGCAGGACGGGGATGACGTTGTCATCGTGCCGTCGCTCAAGGATGAAGAGGTCATCAAGCAGAAATTCCCGAAGGGCTACAAAGCGTTGCGTCCGTACCTGCGTCTGACGCCGCAGCCCAATAAGTAACCGGCTCCTTGGTAGTGTGATTGCCGCCCGGCCTTCGTGCCGGGCGTTTTTTGCGTTTGTGCAAACGATCACGCGCGAGCCCAAAACAGAACCGGCCAGCCCTTGCGGGTCTGGCCGGTTTGTCTTTTGCGGAAGACGCTTCAGCGCGCGATCAGATCGCCCAGCCGCCGGCGTAGAACGCGACCAGCGCCACAGCGATGCCCACGGTGCCGACGTTCAGCTTGCGCCATTCGCCGGCCACCAGACGGCCAATCACCAGCGTTGCGAAGCCGAGCATGATGCCGGTGACGATATTGCAGGTCAGCACGATGAACACGGCGCAGACCAGGCCAGCCAGTGCATCGACCATGTCGTCCATGTGCAGCTTGCTCACGCTTGAGAGCATCAGCAGACCGACGTACATCAGCGCAGGCGCCGTTGCGTACGACGGCACCAGGCCAGCCAGCGGCGAGAAGAACATCACCGCAAGGAACAGCACGCCGACCACGACAGCCGTCAAGCCCGTCTTGCCGCCGGCAGCCACGCCAACCGTCGACTCGATGTAGGCCGCAGCCGGGGCACCGCCGAAGAACGCCGAGAAGATCGAGCTGATCGAATCTGCCGTCAGGGCGCGACCACCGTTGATGATCTGGCCCTTGTCGTTGAGCAGGCCAGCTTGGCCGGCCACCGCGCGGATCGTGCCGGTGGCATCGAACACCGCGGTCATCACCAGTGCCAGCACCGCGGGCAGCACGGCTGCAGAAAGCGCACCGCGAATATCCATCGCGCCAATCAGCGAGGCGTGGCCCGGCGAGCTGAGTGAGGGCAGGGCGAACACACCCGTGAACTTCACAGCCGGATCAAAGATCAGGCCCAGCGCCGAGATGGCGATGATCACGATCAGGATGCCGCCCGGCACGCGACGACGCTCCATGCCAAAGATGGCTGCCAGGCCCAGCACCGACATCATCACCGGGAAAGCGGTGACATGACCCAGTGCAACGGGCAGGCCAGCACCAGCGTTCTTGACCACCAGACCCACGTCGTTGGACGCGATCAGCAGCAGGAACAGGCCGATACCGATACCGGTGCCGTGCGCCACGCCCGAGGGCAGGTTGCGCAGAATCCACGAGCGCACACCGGTGGCGGAGATGGCAGTGAAGACAACCCCCATGAGGAAGACCGCGCCCAGCGCCACTTCCGGCGTGAGCTTCTGGCCCAGCACCAGGCCGAAGGCCATGAAGGCGGTGAGCGAAATCGCGCAGCCGATGGCGATCGGCAGCTTGGCCCACAGGCCCATCAGCAGCGAGCCGAAGGCGGTGGTCAGGCACACCGCAACGAACACGGCGCTGGTGTCAAAGCCTGCCTTGCCGAGCATGCCGGGCACGACAAACACGGCGTAGACCATTGCCATGAAGGTGGTGATACCAGCCACGACCTCGCGCTTCTGGGTGCTGCCGCGTGCAGAAATCTGGAAATAACGATCAACCTGATCGTGGGTAGGCGCATCCGCGATGCCAGCGGCGCCAAGTTCCGTCGTCGACGGAATGGACTGTTCAGCCATGGTGGGTTGTCTCCTGGCAGAGCTCCGCGCTGATCGGTTTTGCGGAACCGACAACGTGAGGCGCCCTGTTCTGGTTTTGGTTCGGCTCGGGTGCCTGCGTACGCGCGCTGGCATTCTCCAGACCGTTGTCTCGCGATTGGTTTTGTCGCGTGGCGCTGCAATCTACGAATGGATCGCGCGCACGTTTTATCGGTGTGAGGGCGGCGCCAGTGATTCGATCCGCTGGCACTTGGAGCGAAGCATAGACGGGGGCCCACGGCCGATTCATGCGGCGAGACGTATCCCGATCATTTGCAAATTTGTATAACGCTGGGGAGACCACGGGGGGAGAGAACGACAGTGCCCAGGACGGGCGAGAGGATGCGGCGGGTAATGCACGAGTGTGCACCAACCCGCCGAAAAACGCAAAGCGCAATCGGAGGTAAACCCGATCAGAAGAACGCTTGAATCCCCGTTTGTGCGCGACCCAGGATCAGCGCATGGATGTCGTGCGTGCCTTCGTACGTATTCACCACTTCCAGGTTGACCACGTGGCGGATCACACCGAATTCATCGGAGATGCCGTTGCCGCCGAGCATGTCGCGCGCCACGCGGGCGATGTCGAGCGACTTGCCGCACGAATTGCGCTTCATGATCGAGGTGATTTCCACGGCGGCCGTGCCTTCATCCTTCATGCGGCCCAGGCGCAGGCAGCCTTGCAGGCCGAGCGTGATTTCGGTCTGCATGTCGGCCAGCTTCTTCTGCACAAGCTGGTTGGCAGCGAGCGGGCGGCCGAACTGCTTGCGGTCCAGCACGTACTGGCGCGCGCGGTGCCAGCAGTCTTCCGCCGCGCCCAGGGCACCCCAGGCGATACCGTAGCGCGCCGAGTTCAGGCACGTGAACGGGCCCTTCAGGCCGCGCACGCCGGGCATCAGGTTTTCTTCCGGCACGAACACTTCGTCCAGCACGATCTCGCCGGTGATCGACGTGCGCAGGCCCACCTTGCCGTGAATGGCGGGTGCGCTCAGGCCCTTCCAGCCCTTCTCAAGGATGAAGCCGCGGATCTCGTCCTCGCCGTTGTCGTTCGGCAGCTTGCCCCACACGACAAACACATCGGCGATGGGCGAGTTGGTGATCCACATCTTCGCGCCCGACAGCGAGTAGCCGCCGTCGACCTTCTTGGCACGCGTGATCATCGAGGCCGGATCAGAGCCGTGGTTGGGCTCGGTCAGGCCGAAGCAGCCGATCCACTCGCCAGTAGCCAGCTTGGGCAGGTACTTCTGCTTTTGCGCTTCGCTACCGAATTCGTAGATCGGCACCATCACCAGCGACGACTGCACGCTCATCATCGAGCGGTAGCCCGAGTCCACGCGCTCCACCTCACGCGCGATCAGGCCGTAGCTGACGTAGTTCAGGCCCGGGCCGCCGTACTGCTCGGGAATCGTCGGGCCCAGCAGGCCGAGTTCACCCATCTCACGGAAGATCGACGCATCGGTCTTCTCATGCCGGAACGATTCCAGCACGCGCGGCAGCAGCTTGTCCTGGCAGTACGAGGCGGCGGCGTCGCGCACCATGCGCTCGTCGTCGGTCAGTTGTTGGTCGAGCAGCAGGGGGTCGGCCCAGTTGAAGGCGTTGCGAGCAGTCACAGCAGTAGTCTCCGAGTCTTTGTTGTTCCGGGATACGGAACACAGTTTCGAAATTTAGAGCTATGATAGCGCAACCGAAGACAATTTCCAGGCCTTTTTTGCCATGAGCACAACCCGTCTCCCCGATCCCGAATTCGATGCCAGCGGTATTAGCGATAGCAGCCGCGAAGGCGATCCGAACTTTGTGACGGCACTCGCCCGCGGGCTGGAACTGCTGCGCGCGTTCCGCCCCGGTGACACGCTGCTCGGCAACCAGGAATTCGTGCGCCGTACGGGCTTTCCCAAGGCGACCGTCAGCCGACTGGCAGGTACGCTGGTCTCGCTGGGCTACCTGCGTTATGACGAGGCGCTTGGCAAGTACGGGCTGGATGCAGGCGTATTGGCGTTGGGGTTTGCTTACCTTGCGTCGAGCGACGTGATTCAGCTCGCGCGGCCGCATATGAGCGCGTTTGCACAGAAGCACGGCGTGTCGATTTCGCTCGGCAAGCGTGACAAGCTGGACATGGTCTATCTGGAAACGATCCGCCACGACAGCCCATCGATGAGCGGTTCGGCAGGGCTGGGCGTGGGCTCGCGGCTGTCGTTGCTGTCGAGTTCGATGGGACGGGCGTATCTGGCGTCGTTGCCTGCGGCAAAGCGTGAGCGCCTGTACGAGGCACTGCGCACGCAACAGCCAGCGCAATGGGCGGCAGAAGGTGCGGCAGCAGACGATGCAGTGAAGGCCGGCATGCGCGACGGCTATGCCGTATCGCTGCGCGACTGGCATCCGGCCATTCACGCGTGTGCGGTGGCGTTCTTCGTGCCGAGTCAGCGTGAACCGTATGTGGTGAGCTGCAGCGCGCCGTACGCATCGGCTGATGCAGAGCGCATTCGCGACGAGCTTGCGCCCGCGCTGCGAGAGTTCGCAGCGCGACTCGGCCAAGTGGTAGAACCAGCGATGTAGCCCCCAGCGAACGACGAGAGATCGCTCCAACGACAGCACAAGCAGTCCAACGGTTTGGCCGTTGATGCCCTAGATGGCGCCTTGAATTTCTGTTGCACGGAGGAAAAAGAGGGGAGGCTTGTCTGAGCGAAGCGAGTTTGCCTCCCCTCCCTCCTTGCGACAGAAATTCAAGGAGTCTTTCGCCATCTCGGGCGCGCCTTTCTTTGCTTACTTTCTTTGGCAAGACAAAGAAAGTGAGTCAGCCCCGGCAGGGGATGAAACCGGGGATGGACCAACAGCAAAAATCACAAATCCGTCCGCAACTTCCAAAGCTCCGGAAACAGCACCACGTCCAACATCTTGCGCAGATAGCCCACACCTTCAGTGCCGCCGGTGCCGCGCTTGAACCCGATCACACGTTCCACCGTAGTGACATGGCGGAAGCGCCATTGCCGGAACGCATCTTCCAGATCAACAAACTTCTCGGCCAGTTCGTACAGCTCCCAGTGGTGCGTCGGATCGCGATAGACCTCAAGCCAAGCCGCTTCCACTGAAGCGTTGTAGGTAACGGGGCGCGACCAATCCCGCTCCACACAATCCGCATCGAACGCAAAGCCATGACGCGCCATGTAGCGCACGGCCTCGTCATACAGTGACGGCGTCTCCAGCGCAGCCTTCACCTGCTCGTAATGCTCCGGACGATGCGCATGCGGCTTCAACATCGCCGCGTTCTTGTTGCCGAGAATGAACTCGATCTCGCGATACTGATACGACTGGAAGCCTGACGACTGCCCCAGGTGCGGCCGCATGGCCGAGTACTCCGGCGGCGTCATCGTGGCGAGCACATTCCACGCCTGTACGAGCTGATCCATGATGCGCGACACGCGCGCCAGCATCTTGAACGCCGGCGGCAGGTTGTCGTTGCGCACGCAATCACGCGCCGCGCGCAGCTCATGCAGCATCAGCTTCATCCACAGCTCGGTGGTCTGGTGCTGCACGATGAAGAGCATCTCGTTGTGATCCGGTGAACGTGGGTGCTGCGCGTTCAGGATCTGGTCGAGCGCGAGGTAGTCCCCATAGCTCATCGACTTCGAGAAATCGAGCTGCGCGTTGTGCCAGCCTTCGCCTTCGTTGCCTTGTGCGGCATGCATGGGGCAGCCCGATGCTGCAGGTTGATTCGGATTCGACATCTCAGGTCACCAGCGTACGTTCGTTGAATTGGGCCGATTGCCACGCGCCGGTTTCCAGCACGTCGCGCAGGATTTCCACGGCGTCCCACACATCGGCAAAGCTTGTGTACAGCGGCGTGAAGCCGAAGCGCATGATCTGCGGCTCGCGGTAATCGCCGATCACGCCGCGCGCGATCAGCGCCTGCACCACGGCGTAGCCGTTCGGGTGTTCATAGCTGACGTGGCTGCCGCGCACAGCGTGGTCACGCGGCGTGGCGAGCGTGAGCGGGAACCCCGCGCAACGCGTTTCCACCAGCGTGATGAAGAGGTCGGTCAGCGCGAGCGATTTGGCGCGCAGCGCGGCCATCGACGTCTGCGCAAAAATGTCGAGCCCGCATTCGACCATCGCCATCGACGTGATCGGCTGCGTGCCGCACAGGAAGCGGCCGATGCCGGCATCCGCGTCGTAGCGCGATTCCATCGCGAACGGCCGCGCATGGCCCCACCAGCCCGACAGCGGCTGCCAGAAGCGATCACGCAGCGCCGGTGCGACCCACACAAAGGCAGGCGAACCCGGGCCGCCGTTCAGATATTTGTAGGTGCAGCCGATGGCGTAATCCGCGCCGCCGGCGTGCAGGTCCACCGGCACGGCGCCGGCCGAATGCGCCAGATCCCAGATCGCCAGCGCGCCATGCTTGTGCGCCAGCGCAGAGACGGCCGCCATGTCGTACATGTGGCCGCTCTTGTAGTTCACGTGCGTGAGCATGGTGATGGCCACGTCGTCACCCAGCGCACCTTCCAGCTCGTCGGGCGAATCGATCAAGCGCAGCTTGTAGCCATCGCGCAGCAGATCGGCCAGACCTTCGGCGATGTACAGGTCGGTCGGGAAGTTGTGCGTTTCCGAGACGATGATCTTGCGATTCGGCGCGTCTTCACGCTGCACGCGGATTGCGGCGGCCAGCACTTTGAACAGATTGATCGACGTGGTGTCGGTGACGACGACTTCGTCTTCACGTGCGCCGATCAGCGGGGCGAGCTTGTTGCCCAGGCGGCGCGGCAGTTCGAACCAGCCGGCCTGGTTCCAGCTGCGGATCAGGCCGTCACCCCATTCACTGGCGACGACTTCCTGTGCGCGGGCCAGCGCGGCTTTCGGGCGGGCGCCGAGCGAATTACCGTCCAGGTAGATCACGCCGTCGGGCAGCGCAAAGGCATCGCGCAGCGGGGCGATCGGGTCGGCCGCGTCGCGTTCGAGGCAGGAGTTGCGGGTCAAAGTCATGGTGATGTTGGGGCGATGAAAGCGTTGGTGTTCTGTGGGATCAGGGCAGGCTGCGCAGCACGGCGCGCACGGGGCTCGCGTCGAGCGTGGCGAACTTGAGCGGCAGGGCAATCAGCTCGTAATCACCGGCGGGCACCTCGTCGAGCACCAGCCCTTCGAGAATGGCCAGGCCGTGTTTGCCGACGGCATGGTGCGCGTCCATGGTCTTGGAGGTCTGCGGGTCGAGCGAGGCGGTGTCGACGCCGATCAGCTTGACGCCGTGCCTGGCCAGCAACTCGATGGTCTCGGGCGCGACGGCGGCAAAGTTGTCGTCCCACGTGGTCTGCGGCATTTGCGTGTACGTGCGCAGCAGCACGCGCGGTGGCGTATCAGTGAGCGCATCACGCACGTGTTCCGGCTCAACGCGCGCCACGCCTACACAGTGAATGACGCGGCAGGGGCCAAGGTAGGCGTCCAGCGGCACTTGCCCGATGGCCGCGCCATCTGAGTGATAGTGCAGCGGCGCATCGGCATGCGCGCCGGTGTGCGGCGACAGCGTGATGCGTCCGACGTTGACCGGGCAGTCACCTTCGAGCTTCCACGCAATTTCCTGCGAAAACGGCGTGTCGCCGGGCCAGGTAGGCGTGGCGGTCGAGAGGGCGGGGCTGATGTCCCACAAAGTGCGTTCCAAGGCGGCTCCAGGGCAGAAAACTCGGTGAATCCGTGCCGAAATGATAGGGAAATCTACGCGCAATGGGTTTGCATATTCGTGCGTGCGATCCGGTTGAATTCGCATAAAATTCAACGTATTGAAGAGATCACGCAAAGAACAACGACAGATGCAACTCGATACCACCGATCTGCGCATTCTCCAGGTTCTGCAGGAGGATGGCCGTATCAGCAACCAGGACTTGGCTGAGCGCGTGGCGCTGTCGCCGTCGGCGTGCCTGCGGCGTGTGCGGATGCTGGAGGAGGGCGGCGCCATCACCGGTTACCGGGCGCAACTCGGCCGGGCGGCGCTGGGGCTGGAGCTGGAGGCCATCGTGCAGGTGTCGATGCGGCAGGACGTGACCGGCTGGCACGAGACCTTCATGGCCGCCGTGCAGAGCTGGCCCGAGATCGTGGCCGCCTACATCATCACCGGGGATTGCAACTACATCCTGCGCGTGCAGGCGCCCACGCTGCAGCATTACTCAGAATTCATCATCGAGCGGCTGTACAAGACGCCGGGCGTGATGGACATCCGCTCGAACATCGTCCTGCGCACGATCAAGGACCGGGAAGGCGGGCTGGCGTTGCTGATGGAATCGCGCGGTGTGCGGCCGCTGGAGAGTGGGGCGGGCGCCAGCAAGCGCCCGAAGGGTGGCTAGCCGCCGATCGCCGTGAGCGATGAAAACGCGCCGCGATGGAATACCAGCGGGGCGCCGTCTGGATCGACCACGCCGCAGCGCTCCACCTCGCCGACGAAGATAACGTGGTCGCCCTCGTCATAGCGGCTGCGGTTATGGCACTCGAACCACGCCAGAGATTGCGTGAGGATCGGCAGGCCGGTCGGGCTGAGGGCGTAATCGATGTTGGCAAAGCGGTCGCCCTTAAGGGTGGCGAAGCGCTTGCACAAGTCCAACTGATCCGCCGACAGGATATTGATGACGTAGTGCGAGCCGGCGTGGAACAGCGGGAATGAATTCGCCTGCATGCCAAGGCTCCACAGCACCAGCGGCGGGTCCAGCGACACCGAATTGAACGAGCTGGCCGTCACGCCGACGAACGCCGGCTTGCCAGGGCCGCCCTCAGAGCGCGTGGTGACAACCGTCACACCCGTGGCGAACTGGGACAGCGCATGCCGGAAATGTGCGGCATCAAAGTCAGGCGGGGTGGCGCTGCCATGCGCCGACGGCTTGCGCGCGGACAGCTCCCTATCGCGCACATCCATGGGAATGGCTCCGTGATGGTCCATGCAAACTACCGAAAGTAAGGCTCAATTGTAACGGACGCCCGATAGGCCGCCGCAAGGTAGGGGTTTGCATGACGCCAAGCGCACATGTCAGGAAACGCGTGCTCCGCCGACCAATGGCATCGTGTGCTCCCAAAGAAAAGCGGCTCTGATATCCATGCGTTACATTTTTGACGCAGCGCTTCGGCAAGCCCGGTGTCAAACGGCAACGGTCGTCGTCCGGCACGCACAGCCGCTTCTCAATGGATTTCGAATCGTTGCACTGATGATTGCTAAGACAAGTAAGTTCTTCACCCTGATGGCGGGCATGCTGGCCGCGAGTGTCAATGCGCATGCATTCAACGCGCAGTGGTTACTGCAGGCGGCCAAGTCCGAAGAGGCCGGTCTCAAGGCCAGAATTGGTATCGCGGTGATCGACAAGGAGTCTGGTTACACCTGGAGCTATCGGGGCGATGAGGCGTTCCCGATCAACAGCACGCATAAGGCCTACCTGTGTGCCGCGCTGCTTGAGAAGGTCGATCAAAGGAAGCTGGCGCTCAGTGATATCACCGCAATTTCCAAGAGCGACCTGGTGACCTACTCCCCGATTACGGAGAAACTGCAGTCGGCCACCAATGCGCAGCTGTGCGAAGCCGCCGTGAGCTACAGCGACAACACGGCGGCCAACAAGGTGCTTGAGAACATTGGTGGTACCCAGGGCTTCAATGCGTTCATGCGATCCATCGGCGACCATAAAACCCGCCTGGATCGGAATGAGCCCGAGCTCAATGAAGGCACCCCGGGTGACCGTCGGGACACCACGACGCCGATCGCCGCTGCCAACAGCTTGAACCAGATTTTCTTTAGCGATGGACTGTCTCGAAACGCGAAGGCCGAACTGACGCATTGGATGGTCAATGACAAGGTTGCCAATGACTTGTTGAGGAAATCCCTCCCTCCCACTTGGCGCATTGCCGACAAGACTGGGGCAGGGGGATACGGATCTCGCTCCATCGTCGCGGTTGTCTACCCTGAAGGGAAAAAGCCGTTGCTGGTCTCCATCTACATCACAAACACGAAAGCAACCCTTGGCGAAAGCAATGCGGCTATCGCGCGAATGGGTGCCGTTCTGTTCAAGAGCATGCAGTAAGTCAAACAGGCCGACCCTTGTGGCAGATCTTTCTGCCCAAAAACTGGAAGCTGTGTCAGGAGAAAAACCTTGGAAAACCAACAAAACCGTCAACTCGAAACCGCCGTCCTGGGCGGAGGCTGCTTCTGGTGCAACCTAACAGCCTAGTTATGTTTTTCTCCATAAAATCATACACTTAATTTTTGCTGGATTTTTTCTGCTGGTTCATCTGCTGAATTTCTCAAAGAACCTTGTTGGGCATGGCTTCGCCATAGGTCAGCAAGGGGAAACCTTCACCAGAGCCATTTCTAGCCCCGTAGAGCAGTCCGAGTGGTTCGCAGTAGGTAGACACCCCATCACACCAGAAAACAGCCCCAAAACCTTCCTATGTGGGTTTGGCAGTGGGAAGAACTTTCATCAATCATAAATAAAAATAATGAAGTTCATCAAAGAAGTTTCATGTAGTTGAAGGTTCTAATGTGCTCAATCAATTGAATAAATTTCTTCGATTATAAAAATTTTATTGATGGGTTTTCTTCTTGTGGTATGATGTAGTCATCAGCTAACGGGGTTGGCTGAATTCAACCAAACTTGAAGGAAGCTAAAATGTCGTTTCTTGATAATGCCAAGGAAGTTCTGACCGAAGAAGAATTCACCAAACTTCAAGAGCTTCAAACCAAATCGTCCGATTTTGAAGCAACACCCGATGAAGAAAAAAACCTTCTTGAACTGAAAAACTCGGTTCGTGAAAAAATCGCCCAACGAGATAAGGCGAAAAACCTTTCCTTCCTGAATGGTAAGGTTTACACCATCGCTGAAATTATTACGGCTGGTGGATACTCGAATGAAGAAATCAAGAAGTATTATTCGGAAAAGTTCCCCCGTGGTGCTAATACCGAAGTTCGCCAATATGCCACCATCAAGTTTAAGGACAAGGATGGTAAGGAAGTTGAAGAAGCTATCAAAACTGGTGAGCGAATTTCGAAGGGAGCAAAAGAAGCCATCAAGAAGATGGGTGTTGCGAAGTTCGTTGAATTGATTACGGACAAAGCTTACTTTATTGACCATGTTTCTACTCCCACTGTTGGCATCATGGCTAACAAGAAGGTTTACAAGCATATCAATGAACAAGCAAAGCGACTTGAATTTGATGTTGAAAAATTCAAGCAAGCATTGGGTATCAAGGCATGATACTGCCCTTCCAAAGAAAGCAAAAAGCCCCATAAAGGGGCTTTTTCTTTATCTGTTGAAAATATATCCACCAAACAAGAAAACCCCTATTTCTAGGAGTTTTTCTTGAACCATTTATTTCTTCGGAGAACTTCATTATTATCTATACTTCATAAATGATATTAACTACTTTACTTCATTTGTCAATAGACAGTTGGTTTCATTTCAACATTTCTTTCTTCTATTTTTAAATCTTGTGGAAGTGATTTGTTAATTTCCTTCACGAAGTAATCACCTAATCCCATATTTCCACCTTTTTTAACTGATTGCTTGTCAGTTTCAAATGAATTCATGGCATTAGAATTTGCTGTTGAAATAGTGTCTTTTACTTCAATATCAGACATTCCAGTTTTATCTAGGCTAGATTGAGCAGATTTAAATACTCCCATTGTTTCTTTTGCTGAATCAGTAAAATAACCACCACCAGCCATAGCAACAACACGACCAGAACCAGAGCCATATTTATCAATTAGGTGTTTGTTCATTGCTGAATTCAATTGTTGTTCAAAATTAGAATCAGGATTTCTTTCAATTGAGTCCTTCATCTGGTTCATGAATTCATTTCCTTCAACAGAATCTTTACCACCAACCATATTAACAGCTTTATTCAACATTGATTGAGCTTGTGCCCCTTTCAATGTATTTCCAGAGTATTCAAGATTATCCAATATTGAAGATTCAGCTTTATTGCTATTTCTAGTTCTTTCTTCTCTTGTTTCTGGATTATCTGTTCTTCTATCAAAATCAGCCATTTTCTTTTCATTGTTTATTCTATCTTGGTTAATTTTGTTGTTGAGAGCTTTTGAAGCACCTTGTGAAGCCATAGCAACAGCACCAGCACCAGCAATCGCACCAGCACCAGAAGCTTCTTTACCATGACCACTCATTGAAACACCTAATCCACCAATCCAATTGATTACTTGGTCAGGAAGAACATGGACAATATCAAAACATTTCTTGATTAGATAAGTCATCATCCCTACATAAACAACAGGCATAGCAAACATACCTAATACATAAGTCAACAATCCACTATCACTTTGAGCCAAATTCCAAACATCAGGAAAGATAGATGTTATCAATGAGCCAATTATTTGAACAATTGAAACGGATAGAGCAAATCCAGCAACCATCAATAAAGGTTTGAATAATATTGATAGGAGTTGTTTAAATCCGTTAGAACCTTGCCCGATAATTTCATGACCTTCAAAAAGTATTGCTACTAGCCATAATGTTGAACCAATAATAGTTTCAGCATAAGAAATTAACAAAGCCATGATACAGCCAATCCAAATAAAGAATGGAAGCATTGGGACAATGTAAAGAGCCCAAAAAGCAAATATCATGATTGGTGGAATGAATGTTATTAGTGTGACATTCAAGAACATTCCAATTCCAGGAGCATTACCAATTGAAGAAGAAAGAGCACCGATACCAACATATACAGCACTAGCAACAGCACCAGACCACCCACCAATTCTTTCTACTTTCAATACAGCATTTTCATTCTTATCGAATGTCATTGTTCCAGCAGAAGTAAAAAGCTTTTTGATTATTGGAACTGGTGAAAATCCTTCTTTGACTGAATGTTTTATGGTGTCCCACCAACTTTCATTAGAACCACCTGTTTCATCACCAACACCATAATTCACAACACCAGCACTAGATAAATCAACAACTTTACCGATATTATTTAATGCTTTACTCCATTCATCATGTAATGGGTATCTGTCAAAATGAGATACACCAGAAGCAACAGGAACATTGGCAATAGCTGAATTAGTTAAATCCATCAATTTACTGATTTTTTGATAGTAAGCACCCAAGAAAATAAATCCATCTTGGTCAACACTTTTCTTCAATTCACTAAACTGGTCTAATGAAAGAATTTGTTGTGAAGCAAATGAATTCATATTCTCTCTATATTGACCAACAGCATCAGCAATCAATTTGGGATCAATAGGAGCACCAGAAGAAACTAATTGAGCAGATAAAGTATCCATCTTGTTCATAAGATTTGCTGTTTCTTCTTGGTTCTTTTGAGAAATAGCCTGCATCCTACTAACAGCATCAGAAGCTTGAACCAAGTTAGTAATAGCACCTAATGGACCAGTAGCGACATTCTGTAAAGATTGGCTAGTATCAACGGCAGGAGCTTGCCATTTAGAAACGGTTAATGTTCCACAAGCATCAACTTGACCATTTTTATCACCAAATTTATAGATGATATTATTCATTCCATCTTCTTTTGTTATTCCAACGGTCATATTTGGAAATAATAATTTAGCTTGATTATAATTTTGTTGAAATTGCTTCATCACATTCATACAAGCATAAGAAGCAAAAAGATTGTAAGCCAAGCTATTAACTTCTGGCTTAATCAATCCAGTTTGGGCAACTTGTATAAGATTTTGATTGCTCATGAATTTTGAAGCACCAGCATCAGCAAAAGAAATTCCAGCAGTAATAACTTTTCCAGTCAAATATTGAATGCTGTTATATCCGTTATTGATGGGAAGTAAAAGAGCAGGAACAAGAGCTAGTCTGATTGGAAGATAAACACCGGAGAATTTCTTTCCCATAAATTCGCCATCATGTGCTGTTCCAACAGTGGCGAAAATCACATAATAAACAAACAATATTCCAGCACAAAATAATGCTGATATATTAACGATTTCAATTAAACCAGCCATTGAGTCAGATGATTCACCACCAAATACACCGAGTTTCCCAAATATAGAGTTCATAACCATCATCATCTTGTCTGTTGTCATTGGAGTTAGCCCCAAATCACCAGCAAAAGACAAGGATGGAATTAGAACAAGAGAAAGCACCATTAGAATTTTTATTATCGCTTTCATGATTTCACCTTATTTGTTGTTGTTTTTATTTTGTTTTGAAAACAAGTGAAGTGAACGAAGATATGAACTAACAGACATTCCTAATTTCTTTGCTGAAACCTTCATATCTTCCCTTAACTCATTTGATACCTTTACATGTATTGTTTTGTTAAATTTCTGAATATCATTCATTTTTGTTCTCCTTGAATTTTAGTTGTTCATATAAACCATAACAAAAATAGCCATATTGTCAACATAGAATAAGAGATATTTTCAACATAAATAGATTTTCAAGAATATGGATTTAGATAATAGAAAAGCCCCAATAAATGGGGCTTTTTCTTTTTCGGGAAAGCTTCGCTGTTTTTTGGCTTCGCCTACATGATTTCATGATGATTGTTTCTTCAACCGTGGAAATAGTTTATTTTCCATACATACAGAGCGAACTTCTTTTATTATCTCCAATTTATCATTCAATTCAGAATCATTCTCTAATGCCTTTCTAAATCTATGTAAATCAGTATGCTTTACAGTTCCTTCATGTTCAGGAAATAGCAACATGTAATCATCAATATGCTTCATGAAATAAAGTGATTCAATTTTTCTGGTTTCTTCTGCTGTTCGTTTCATATCTTGGTTCTCTTAGTTTTATTGTTATTTGATTTCAACTCTCTTTCTAGTTTATTTTTCAAGCAAAATTTTCTCATTTCAGGAATAAACACATTAACCCAAAAATAAGCAAACATTTTTTCCTTGTGGATTTTTCTACCATTTTCATTCACATAATAGATTTTGTATTTATCTTCTCTGTGTGATTCTATGAAGCCAGGGAGAAACCATCCACCTTGTGGAACACTATTATAAGACCATTCAACTGATTTTCTTTGACCAACAATATTATCAATCATTTTGTATGTTTCATTGTATTCAAGGCAATAATCAATAAAACATTTATTTTCAAAGGATACACACCTTGAATGCTCCAAATTTAGGCGACTGCCATTTGTATTTAATGCTTCTAAAATATCTGATTTACTAAACATCATTTTTCTTCTCCATAATATGCTTCTTGTTTTCCAAACTTTGGCATGTATTTGGGAATTTCAACCTTCACTTCTTCTGGAAATTCTTTTTTGGCATGGTCAAATTTTCCAGACTTCAAATTAGCTTCATATTCTAATTTTTTGATTTGGGCTTCTATCTTTTCTTCGTATTTCTCTTGATAGAAAACACAAATATCAACTTTAATAGCTTCACAAAACATTTCTCTTGCGTTATTAAGTTGTGGGATTTTGTAGTATCTACCAATCTTCGCATCTTTCCAGTTATCTTTATGGTTTTTTGGAAAATCAAACAATTCAGCTAGTTTTTTTGTGAACACTGCTGGTGGATTATCACGAAGAGTTTTATGTAAATCATGGTCTTTACAATACTTGACAAATCCATCATAAACCTTTTGTCTATTTACTTTTATTTCTTCGGAAATCCATTTTTCAGAAATCAATGATTCATCATCAAAAACTTCTAGCCACTCACATTCAAGATGTAGTAATTGGTTCAAGTAATTTTCAATTGGTGGAAGGCAACTCAAAGTAGCTTCATCGTGTTCTTTTGTTTTAAGTATTTTCCTTGGATTAAATCCTTCTAAATCAACTTCATTCATGAAATAATTAACTAATGAATGTTTGCCTTCACCTTTCAACCAATCATAATATTCGTCATAATTAAAATCAGTCTTTTTACATTTGAATAAATTATATCTTCTGTCGCCTATTTCTAAATTAACAGGAACTTCATGATTGCTTGTAAAAACATGAAAAGCATAGTTATCAACACCATCATTAGCGAAGAATTTTGTTTTTGTCTTTCTTGTTTCGCCAGTAATAAGAGTTTTTAAGTGATTTGATGATTCTTTGTCACCAGAAAAGAAGCTTTCTTCATGAAGAAAATATTTTGTATATGTGTATTCTTCATTGAACCCTTCCAATAAGTCCTTTTTTAAATTCTCAACTGTATTTGAATGATTTGGGCAGATTGCTCTTATAGTTTCTGATAATGTGGATTTTCCACAACCATGTGGACCGACAAGGACAATTGATGTTCCAGTATTTCTATGTGGAAATCTAACTGTATAAGCAAGCAATTTAACGATATATTCAGCATTTATTTTATTTCCAACAAGATTTTCAATATAATCTAGAAATATGCTTATATCTCCCTTTTTTGGCTCAACAAATCCAGTCCACATATTCAATACATCTGGATTATCAAAGTAAGGTGATGGGTCAAAAACGGTTTCTTTATATACCTTACATAAATCAGTCATTGTGTCTAACCAGAAGTCAACATAACGAATTTCTTTAACTTCCATTTTGTTGGTTCTTTGATTTTCAACTCTAACTTCAAATATCTCTTTCCTTCTTTGTTTGATAAATTTTTCGTGAGTATATTTCTTATATTTCAATGTTGTGTATGTTCTCTTTCTTCCATCGTTTCCTTCAATTATTCTTGTTGAATGGAATGGTCGCAATACAACAGGTTCACCAGCGAAATCTTCAACGAAGAAATACTCATTAAAATACTGTTTTGCAAATTTCAACATTAAATCTTTGTCTATTGAAGTATGACAACTAGCATAAAGATAGTTCGCTTTATTTCCTTCCGTATTCAATATAGCTTCAACATTGACATTATTATATTTGTTGTTATTATTATTCATAGTAGTGCCTTTTTAGTTATTTTGGTTTGATTTGGCAATCTTGACGGGGTTGCCATTTTATTTTACTTGTTCAATCTTTCGCTCTCTCAATTTTTCTTCTATACACTTTCGTATATAAGCACACCAATTGAAATCATCTTGTTCTCGAACATTTCTCATTTGTTCCAGCATCGTTTTTCCTACTGGAATCATGAAATTACAATCTTTGTTTTCTTTTTTCATTTAATTTCTCCTGAACTATATTATTAAATTACATCTCTTATTTAATTTGTCAATAGTTGTACAGGTATTTTTTTTACCCCACCCTTTTTGAAGTGAATAGGTGGGGGAAGAAGAATATTGATAATCTTGGTTCTTCATTGGTTTTTGAATATCCCCCCCATCGTAAAAAAACGACGATATGAAAAACGAACTTTTTATATTTGATTTTATAAGGTGGGAAAGGTGGGAAAGGTGGGGCAACATAGAAGAAGAAGCTTATAAATACTATATTTATTATTATTTATATTAAAAATAAATAAGGTGGGGTAAAGGTGGGGTAAAGGTGGGAATTTATAAAAGTTCGCATATTCTTCTTGATTTTAAACTTGGCTAACAGCCAAGTTTCTAATATTGAAAATTTTTCTCTCTTGAAAATCTATCTATCACACCAGACAAAAAAGAAAGCCAGCATGAAGCTGGCTTTTTTATTGAAAGAACATGGTTAAACAAGACTATGTTTAAGTAATACATCGGTTTTTCGTGTTTTTCTCTGAAACCCATATAAACACTAGCATTTATCTACATTTTCTACTTTTTATGAGATTATCCTAACGGAAAATAGACAAAAATCAAGTGCTTTACATTTGTTGTTAGATAATATGATATGATTTCTCTATAAAAGCCTTATGAATAAAAGATCTTCTATCGAAAAATAATGAACTTCCACTTAGGTACAATAGGTTCTTGTAAATTACTTTTAGCAGAAATTTGAATAAACATCGGTTCAAATCAGTAGACATTAGTTCAATTAAGTTTGCCATCGGTGTGAATCAGTAGAAAATCAGTTTCAAATAAGTTGGAACTTGGTAATTGTGTAGAAAAAATATCTTATTTTGTGTTGACAATTCAATTTGTTTTGTTAAAATAATAAAAACAAAGGTGGAGAACTTATGAAAACGTTAAGAACGCAATTTATAGAAATGTTTGGAGCAGTCAACAAGAAAGGTGATTGCTATGACGATATGCATAATTGGGACTGGAACATAGATAATGCAAATATGATTGATGGCTTCAGATTAGGTGATGCCGATGGCTTGGCAATACTTTGCTATGAAAAAGATCGGTGGGGCGAGTGGCAACCTAAAGTAGCGGTTCAAATATACAAGCTATTTGATGACGACATGACTTTTCGCCATACATCAACTTCTTTGGGGGATAGATTTATGGGTTGGCTTTCATCAACGCATGTTTCAAAAGAAGAATACGAAGAGGAATTTAGAATACTAGAAGAAAGAAATCAGGAGTATTATGGAAACATCTTGAGTTTTGTAAGTAAGTTCAAGCTAGAACACAGCTTGGAAACCAAGCAAACAACCAAAGGAAGAGGAAAAATCTAAATACAGTCAGCAACAGAAACATCGTATTCAGGAAGTGTCTGTTGTGAGCTAGAACCCACCAGAACGAGCTTGTAGCCCTACACCTGGCACAACCTGGAACAGCACCACCCCACCAAAACAGCCCCTTCATGGGGTTTTTTTGCGTCCCGATTTGCTCAAAAAATAGGCAAATCGTCATAGAGCCGTTTTAAGGCACTTTCTAGCCATTTTCTACCACTGGACTAACTTACCCCTGCCCAACACATTTTCATCGCCGTATAGAGCGATTACGGGGAGCTATTTTGGAGCTATTGATTATTCTTCTTCATCGTATTCATGAATCAGGTTCACAAAACATATTTCATGAATAGAAGAAAACAAAAAAGACCAATCTCCCAATTGGTCATCTTCGTTCTCACAAAGGAAAATGAATCGACAAGGATTTTTATTTGTTAACAGGAGAAGTCGATTCACTACAAGAATAAATGTTTTTGCTTCTTTGTCAATTTCAACAAAAAAAGTCATATTTTGTGTTGACAAATAGAAAAAACGATGTTTAATAATCTTATCCATTTAATAAATTTGATTAAGGAGAAACAACATGATTACTTTATTTGTGTTTATTTTGATTGCTATGTTGGGTGTCTATTCATTCTACAATTTCAGTAAGGTGCTAGATACATTGGCTTTATCTTTGAGCAATCTTATTGATAGTTGGAGAGAAAAAAATGAAAAACGAAACAGTAGAATTTAAGTTGAAATTAACCCGTGAGCAAAGAGAGCATCTAATTTCAGAAGCTAGGGAGCATGGTTTTACAGCAAATAGCTATCTTGTTCTATTGCTTGAATTCACGGAAAGAAATGATAGTTTTAGGCAGTATATGGAAAATAGAATTTTTGGAGAAATAAAATGAATAACGATAATAATAAAAAAGAAGGGATGTTAAAGAAAGTTGCCCTATCGCCTTTGAAATTTTTAAACTGGACTGCTAAACCTGTTTATATGCCAGTGGTTAATCAAGTTCATGAGTCAGCAACCAGAATAAAACCATTGCTTCAACTTGTTGACCCTAGAAGTGTCAAGAAAATAAAAGCAAATGCCAGAGTTGAAACCTATGAGCAAGCTAAATATAGACTTGGTGTTTCTGAATCAGACATTGATAAGAATTACCGTATGGCTTTTTACATGGCATATATGTGTTTTGGGTTCTTAAACTTTTTTGTGATATTGGGAATATTGAACTTGATAGACAAAAATATCATGTCTGGCTTAATGTTCTTATCATTCTCATGTATTCACTTTGCTAATACAGTTAATTACTCATTCAGGGCTTATAGAATGAAAATAAGGGAATTATGCTCATTCTCAAAATTCATGAATGATAGAGCAAACTGGATACCAACATATAGGAGATAAGAAAATGAGCTATTTTCCAAACCTAAACGACTCCATTTTCTTATTGAAAAATACGACTATATGGAGCAACAAAAAGAAGGAATCAGTAGCCTTCAATTATGGGAAACAGATTTTTATTGCTTACTCTTTTGATGATAAATTAACTTTTATCAAGTATGAAGGAGATAAAGCAATAGAAATGATAGATGAAATACTGGATTACTTTTCTCTTATTTTGAGTGAATCTGAATCAGTTAGTTATATACACAGAAATTTACAACAAGGAGAACGGATATCGAAAAATACATTAACAAAGGAGAATTATTATGAAAAGAAGCATTGAAACAATGTCAGCAAAACAAACCCGCGAAGTTTACGAAGAATTCAAACAGTCAAGAAAGGACATGAAGCAAGCTATCTATCTGTTGTGTGGGGGTTCAATCTGTTTGGTTCTTACAATTGGATTTTTGTTGGCTTTACTTGTAAGGAATTAACAGAGATAGCAGTAAATACATTTCATAATAACTATAAGGAGAAACAATATGAAATTAAAAGACCTAGAAACAAAATTAGTAGAGAAAGATTTTGATGTTAAATTCGTCAAGGTTGATACTGACAAGGTAAAACAAGAGCGAATTTATTTGAACCTTGATAAAGCATTTTCAACATACTTTATTGACTTCGAAGGAAAACCATTTTTGTATGTTTATATTTCAAGACAAAAGGGATTTGATTACTCAACAATAAAAACATTCAGCGAAGAAGTTTTAAATGAAGAGAATTCTAAATGCCGTAGTGCCAAGTTGAAGATTTTGAACATACTAAAACAAGAAGGAATTGAAGGTGTTGAATTCTATGAGAATGAATCTGTTGTTCCACTTAAACCAGCATCCAAGAAGAAAAAAATCGAACTTTGATAGTTCTTTTCAAAAGATAAAAGCCAGCTTATAGCTGGCTTTTCTATTGGCTGGAAAGTTCATTGATACCCTTTGAATATTAAATATTGCTCAATTATCAACATGATTATTCCACCTAAACAAGTTGCCCTACAAACCTTGTTGCCCAGTTCTGTAAACATTTTATTTTCACGGCAAGCAAAATTATAAACAAGACATAATTGAAGTAATAGGATAAGTGAAAGTATGTTATCAATTTTGTTCATGATTTCCTCTAATTGTATCAATACAAGAACTTATCAATTGATCCTTGGCTAACAAATCTGAATTTTGCTGATAGTAGGACTTTACAACACTTTTTTCATGGTCGGTCAATTCTCTATCGAACCCTTTTGAAACTAACTTCATGAATTCAAGGATATTAACCTTTTCTACTTTATTATCGTCTTCTCCAACATTATTAACCAATGTGATAGCAAAAGGATCGTCAAATTTTTGTGTTTCTTCAAACTGACTATCAGACAATTTGTTAATCTCATTTGTCTTTTTTTCTATAACAATTTCAGCAACACTAGGTAAAACTTTTGCCCCAAGTTCAGTAGCAACTATTTTATCTGCTAACTCTTTCACATCTCTTTTATGAATGTTAATCAAACCATGTTGCTTCCATTTTGATATGTAAGCACATAACACAGTATTAGTTATTTTGTTAGGCGAATTGACAACTACAACATTCAAATAATCGGCAATTATTCTATGTTTTATCCCTAACTCTCTCATAGCTAAAATTACAGGTAAATGTTCATAATAACGATACCCTGGAATAGATGCTATCTTTCTCTTTCTATAAAACGATGCTACTAACTCTAAATCTAATTGTTTGTTTTCCATAATAGTTTCCTTTAAATAAATACAACTACAATATAAATATAACTCGAATAAGGTAATTGTCAAACCTATTATGTAAATCAAACATAAAACAAAACTAATCTTTATGTCTACCTTAAACTCATAACCATACCCATAACAAAACGATAACAACAAATCAAACCTATCTTCAAATCTAACCATAGATAACAACAAGAACGATAAATGAGCTAATACATATCTCTATAACAAGAACAAAACCCCAACATCTAGGAAGGTAGTCCCCCCCAAAAAATTGAAGAACAATTTTTTTAGACATTTACACCACATGTAATGTGTTGTTATGCCAGTTGTCCTTTCAGGACTAACTAAATGGGGGGATTTTATACATTACTCTTTACATTGTGTTTTAGATTACTTCTTTGATTGTAATGTGTCTTTTTTCAATTAAGATATGGGAATAATAGCAATAAATCTAATCTATACATTAGATTGTTGACAGTAGATAAAAATAGTGTATGGTTTTAATGTGAGTTTCTAATAAGGAGAATAACAATGAAACCAGTTCAAAAATCTATCTATTTTTCACCTTCAATGCTTTTCTTTTTTGAAGATATATCAAAAGAGAAGAAGTGTTCTTTCAATGAAGCTGTCGTTAAGTTTCTGGAAGAGGCAGTTTCTAAACAAGAAAACAGCAGAACAATTCAAGAAGTTTTGAAGGGTCAAGAAGAAGTAAAGGACTATATTTCGCAAGTAGCTGGAATGTTAGCCGAGATAATCGAAGAAAAAAAATAATGGAGAATGGCTATGAAAAAAGTTCGCTACTTATCAAGTTCAAACATGGACGACATGTTAACCCCTGACACTCCAAGAAGGTATTACAACCAAATTCTAGGATGGCTTTGTTTTTTATTCGTCGTTTTCTCGTTTTCTTTGGGAATGTTCTTCTTCAAAAACATTCCATTTTTCAAGATATTATTGGCAATAATCCATCATGATTCTGAATATTTGTCTTACTTCAACATGTCTATTTTTTATGGAAAATGTTTTTTTGTATTCTTTCCTTCTGGTTTGGCTTCATGGTTTTTAACTGGACTGATTACACCACCAATCACAAGACAAACTCATTTGGCTGGAAATTTTTTGGATGATTCAGCACAAGTTATCAAGAACTACGAAACAGATTTCAAGACACCAGAAGATAAAAAAGATATTGCTTTTATTCGTTCTAATGAAATTGATTTTAATTTATGTGGAAAACAGTTCCCAAATTATGCTGATGGTGTGCCAGTAAAAAGGACTGTTTATCTTCCACCAAATATCCTAGAACTTTCAACTATTGTTCGTGGTGAAGCTGGCTCTGGTAAATCTGTTGTATTGAATAGATACATCAAGGAAGCGATTGATAATAAGCACAAGGTTATTCTTCATTCTGTTAAAGGTGATGAAATAGACATGTTGAGTGGCTATTGTGATTTTTATTTAATACAACCTTGGGAATCGAAAGGATATGCCCTTGATTTTCTGAACATGCTTGTGAGTAATTCAGAAGCAGTAGAGAAGGCTAGAATTAGAACTTTTGTGGAAAGCTTTACACAAGCAAAAGAAGGAAAAGCCGATTTTTTTAATAAAGGTTCAATAGCAGTATTAGAAGGATTGGTTAGATGTGTTGTGTCAGAATCAAAAGAAAATGGTGTTGTTCTGGCTAACCTTGGAAATATAGTTAAGTTGTGGAATCAGTTTCAAGTTAATCCAGTTGATGAAAATATAGACCTTTCAGACGAAAAGGCAGTGAAAAAAGAAGTAGATAAAAATAATCAGCAACTTCAACTTATCAAGGATTTTTTGGTTCAATGGAATAGACCAGCCACTGTTTATGTAGACCCACAAAATGCGAAAACTTCTCTATGTGTTCTGGCTTCATGTGCTGAAACCATAAGAAGATTTGAAGTTCTTTCTGATTTCTGGAAAGATAGAAAAACTTTGAATATAAGAAAATGGTTAAAAACAGAACCAAAGAAAGATAGAAAGGTAATTATTCTAGTTAATTCAAACCAATTTGGTGATGTGGCAAATTGCTATATTTCAGCATTTATCAATTTGATTGTTGATGAAGTCATTGAAGAAAGCTACAAGGTAAAACATCAACTTCATTTTATTCTTGATGAATTCCCACAACTTACAGCAATAGATTTACAAAAATTCTTGAAATTGCCAGATGTTGGTCGAGGTAAAGGAATTCGTGTCAGAGTCGCATTACAGAGAACTTCACAAATAAAATCATCTTTCAATATGGATGGAGATAGTTTTGCTGGTGCTTTCCAAAATAAAATTTGGGCTCGTATGGCATCAGATGACTTTCCTAATATAGAAAGAGAATTAGGAAAAAGAGATATAGCCGAAACAATAGCAACAGCTAACTATGGAAATGGTAGCCAAGGAAAGAGCATAAACAGTAAACAACAGAAATCAAAAGTTGATGTTGCCAATGTGAATGAGCTTCAAAATATTTTAGGACCAGTAGCAACAGATAAATTCATTGGTGTTCGCGTTCTATTCAAATTCACAAATAATCCAAGGGTAGGAGTGGTTTTACTTCCAGCAGTTAAGTTTGATAAAAAGGAACGAAGAAATATTATTGTTTCATCTTCTGGAAGCAATGTGAATAAAAAAGCAAATACTCATTCAGAAGATGATAAGGAAGAAATCACAATACAAAATGAAGTCATACATGATATTGATGTTCTACACCTTGACCCACCAACAGTAGGGCATGAAGAAGAAAATCCAATGAGTTCAGCAATGGTAGAAATTGGAGCACATGCGATAGGTGGAGAAGCTTTATCTATTGCTGTTCAAACTGGTGAATTATTAGATGCTTTAACAACCACCCATTCAGGAAGTGGAAATATAATCCAGTCAAATGAAACAACATTAGAACAGAGAATAGAGAACAAGATAAATAGAAATGTTGATAGTTTGAAGAAACTTGCTTCACTTCGTAAAGCGGAAATAACACATGATGGAGATTTAGAATTATGATAAACATCGCCAAAATAACTAATCCAAAATATTTGTTTGAGCATTCAAAACATGAATATTACACAGAAGGCGACAATGAAAAAGGTTTTTTCACTGGCTCTGGAAGTAGATATATGAAATCGGAAGGCAAGGAAGTTTCACAAAAACAATTTGAATATCTTGTAGGTTTAGGTGGTAAAGATAATCAAGGTGTAGAGATTGACCCTGGAGCACCAAAGGATTGGTCAATTCTCTATAACCGTGTTTCTGATGAAGATAGAGAAAAGATGGATAAAGCTTTCAAGGAAGCTTTGATTGAAACAGCAAAAGCTATTGAAGAAAATACCTATTATAGAAAAACAGAGAATGGAAAAGAAGAATATGTTTTAGCCCGTGGTGTATCAATGGCAATCTTTCAACACCATACTTCAAGAAGTGTGAAAGATAAAGCCGTTGATTGTCATGAACATGGACATATTATTGTGTTTCCAAAAGTTCTAGGAAGAGATGGGAAAATGTATTCTCATACTCTTTATGATTTGATAAACGAGAAAGATGGACAAGGTAATAAACAAACAACATTAAAATATCTTGACCAAGTATTTCAGCATAGTTTAGCTAAATTCCTAACAAATGAAATGGGTTATACGGTTAGCCGTGGTGTAAAAGATAGTTTTAGAATTGATGGTATTTCAGACGATTTGAGAAAAGAATTTTCACAAAGAACAGAATCTATTAAGGAAATGGCAAAGGAAGGGGCTGATTATTCTGAATTGAAAAAGCTATCTTTACAGCAGAGAAATTCAAAATCTGAAAATGATTTGTCTGTTCTTCGTGAGCAATGGCATGAAAGAATGAAGGATAGAAATTTTGATATTTCTTCTGTTCAGTCAATGAAGGGAAAGCAAGTCAATTTAGATAAATCTTTTGAAGAAGCATTCAAAGGATATAAATTCATTACTGAAAAACAGCTAAAACTCATGGCTTTAAGTGAATCTAAATTTTCTACAAAAACATATCAAGAGAAATTAGATGAATTTAAAGGAAGTGAAAAACTACAACAATTGAAGAAGGGGTTTTATCTCCATAAATCTAACAAGTCTATGGAAAAACTTGGCAATCAATACAGGCAACACAAAAAGATTGAATTTGTCAAGTCTTTGAAGAATAGAAATATTCCTATTCAGAAACAAGCCAATCATAGTAAAGGAGTTCAGAAACCAACCAATAATAGAGTGGCAGATAGCACACCAGCACCTTCACAATCGAAGCTTGCCAAGGATACAAAAGCCGTTTCTGGTAAGCAGTCAGACAAGATTTTGAGCCAGCTAAATGAACTTGCTTCTTCTCATGCTTTAAGAATGGTTCAGATACTTTCTCAAACAGAAGGTAAGCCAGGAACAGAAGGACAAGCAATAGCGAAAGAAATATCTAACTACCAACAACAACATTCACAGTTGATGGATGCTTATAGAGAAGCACTACAACAAGAAAACAAACAATCCATAGAAATATAAAAATAATTGTGGACCTTTTTGAAATACTATGTTATAGTTCTTTCTGAATAGCGACCAAACCTTAAATTTATAGCGACCACCCCGCCCATTGGGGTTCAACTATTTACTTTAAGGAGAGTCGCTATGTTAGTTTTAGGCAAAACAAAGAGTTCACAACTCTGTAAAGAGTTCTTTTCAAACCAAGCAACACAAAACAAAGGTTTGAATATCATTTTCAATAACTATCTGTTATTGAATCAGTTTCTTTCTGAAAGCCATAGTGAAGAATTATCTTCATTAGCTAGAAAAGAGTTTGATGATTTCAAGAAATCCATGAAAAACATGGATTTGAAATTACTTCATCTTTCTTTTGGGTATTCAGAACAGCACCAGAAATTCACATTTTCTTACATTATCAGAAGTAAGAAACACAACAATCCAGATTTTAGGGTTGATGGGTTAATTCCTGCTCAAATTCCTTTTGTATTTTTTCCTTCAATGTTCGCCAGCTTCCTACTGGACATTTTGAAGGAAGTTCCCTATGACCAGCTTATCGAAGTTTCAAAGGGGAACTAATATGAAAAAGACATTATTAGAAGTTTATGCAGACAAAACAACATTCAAGGAAAGAAATTCAAATCCAAGGAATGAAGGGATTGTTGCTACTTTAAGTGATATTATTGAAAGAGAAAGTAGCTTTGAGAATTTACCTAATGCTATTCATAAGGTTCATGAGTTTCATAAACTTTGGATTGATAGAAGCAAGGTAAAAGATGAAGAAGAATTAGAAAGGGTAGCAACGATGTTTGATGCTTACTTTACCTTGATGATTTGTGATAAATGGATTTCCAAAAGAATGAAGGAGAAAAACAATGAATAGCTATTTTGAAGAAAAAACTTTCTAATGATTTGAAAGATAAAGAATCGTTAAAGAGAATGAAGGTGTAAATTCATGTTCTCTCAAAAAGATAAAAGCCAGCATTTAGCTGGCTTTTCTGCTATATTGAAAGGTATTCACTCCGTAGCAAACACCGACTTATCCACATTACCCACAGATTCCCGAATTTCTCAGCCCATGTAGTAGACTAGGGCAGAATTCGGCAAAATCTTCGATTTTGTCTATGGATAATATGGATAAGTCTAATCATTAAGGAACGGTCATCATGGAACAACAAACAGAAGCATTATTAAAAATTCTTGAACTTGGTGAAAAAGAAATTGAAGAAGGTAGGTTTCAACCAGCAGAAGAATTTTTCTCTGAAATGGAAAAGGAAAATCAAGATGAAGTCAATTCAAGCAACAATGATAACAGTTCACTTTCTTCTTCTTGATTGATAATATTGTTTTGTTTCTTTTCTTTCAAAATCTTCAATCTATTCAATTTCTTTACTCCATCCAAATGTAGATTGAAGTAGTGTTTGAAGTTTGTATCTATGTTTCCATGTCCGAAGCTGGACAACATGCCAGATTGAGAATTTAACCCCTTATGTTTATCTGTAAGGTGGATTTCTTCAAACTTCCTAACTGATTGGAAGCCAAGAATTTTAGCAATCAAGATAGTATTGGAATCACCACCAATCGACAACATACGGGAAATCTTGGTTCTTCTCAAATCATGGAAATGGGTATCTTTTAATCCATTCTTTTCCATGAGTTCAGCAAATACCTTTCCAAAACCCATAATTGAATATGTGAAGAAGCGACCATCTTTCGCTTTTTTTGCTGGTTCAAGGTTCTTCAAAAATTGCTTTGCTGTTTCATCTAAATACACATCACGAAATTTTCCAGATTTTGTAATTGGCAAATGAAGGTATGTGTAATTATCTTTGATTTGGTCTTTTCTCAAATAGACAATCTCACTTCTTCGCATAGAAGTAAGTAAAGATAATTTACAAATATTAGCAAGTTGTGGATTTGAATATCCATTGATGACTTCAAAGAATTTCAGTTCTTCTTCTTCATTTAGAATTCTCTTTCTCACATTGATAACATTACGAAGTAATGATTTATCATAGTCTTTGATTGGATTTCTAACATCTTTTAATTTCGTATCAAAGTGAATCAGTTTGTTGAATACATTTGAAATAAATGTGAGTTCACGAACAACAGAAACAGGCTTAATAGCTCTGTTTTTCTTATCGCCTTTCAATCTAACCTTGATATAGTTATTTATATCAATATGGTCTATTTCTGTTCTAACATCAAGGGCTTTGAAATAACGATAAACGGTTTCAACATGTTCAATGCCATCCCTTTCTTTTTCTTCTTTGGTAATGTGTCTATCTTCAATTGAGATAGAACAGATTTTTGTGATAAATGCTTTTTTCATGGCTTGATTTCTTCGTTTTAGTTCTGTATCAGCCACTTCATTAAAAACATAATTATCAAGATATTTTTTAGCAAAATATCCAAAAGAGTAATCGGAACTATTGTATTCAGTTTGTTCTAATTTCTCTCTTTCCTTCCGTTTCAATTCTTCTTCTTCATCATCAATCTGATAAATGAATGCTTGACCTTTCTTATCTTTTGACATGATAAGAAATGCTTTTGCTTCATTAAGAGTATCAAAAAGATTGTTTCGTTTTCCCTTCCAATCTTTTCTAGTGATTTCTACTCTATACTTTGTAGTTGTAGAACCATCCTTGTTCAACCATTGAGCAAGTCTGATACCACGGGGGAGCTTGGACATAGGGGGTTCTCCGTCTGCTGAATCTGCTGAATGGTAGCATCAATTCAGCAGGTTGTATCCACCCCCCGAAACAGTCTATAAGGGTGATTATTATGGAAAATCAACAGGTTAGCAGTGGTGTGGACACCCCAAAAAACCTTGAAATAGCAGTGTTAGGAGCGGGATGTTTTTGGTGCCTGGAAGCCGTGTTCCAGCAAGTGCAAGGCGTGCGCAGCGTGGTGTCCGGATACGAAGGTGGCCATGTTGACCACCCCAGCTATCGCGCCGTCTGTAATGGCGACACCGGCCATGCTGAAGTCGTGAAGGTGGAATTCGACCCGGCGGTGATCCCCTACCGCGAGATCCTCGACATCTTCTTCGCCATCCACGACCCGACCACGCCGGATCGCCAGGGCAACGATGTCGGGCCGCAGTACCGCTCGGCCATCTTTGCGCAATCGCCCGAGCAGTTGGCGACAGCGCGTAAGGCCATCGATGAACTTGGCGCCAGCGACATCTTCGAAGCGCCCATCGTGACGGAGCTGGTGGATGCCAGCGACGGCAAGGTGACCTTCTGGCGTGCGGAAGACGAGCACCAGAACTACTTCCGCGATCACCCGGCGCAGGGCTACTGCGCATTCGTCATCTCGCCCAAGGTGGCGAAATTCCGCAAGCAGTTCGCACACCGCTTGCAGGGCTAAGAAGTGAAGGGCAGGGCCAGGGCTATGCTGCGTCTGCCGGCAGGCGCGCGGCGATGGCCTCGGCCAGCTTGATGCACGACAGCGGGGAAGATCCCTCGGCCTTGTTGCTGACCAGGATCGTCACCTTGCGCCCGGCAGCCAGCGCGGCCACCGCCATGTCGGCCAGCGTCTCGCGCGAGAACGGATCTTCATCGACGAGCTTGTCGAACGGTTTGTACGCCGCTTCGGCCTGCGCGTAGCGGTAGCGGCTGTTCAGGTTCCAGCGCACCACGAGCGGGCCGCCCGCACCTTCATCCAATAGCGCAACGGCCGCGGCTTGCCGGTCGACCGCCGGCATCCGCTCATGCAGGCCAACGCAGTAGCGCACGCCTGCCGCGCGCAGCATCTTGATGAAGCGTGGCGTGAGCAGCGTGGCGTCGCGCAGTTCCACCGCATAAACGGCATCGGGATTGAGTTGCGGATCGAGCGGCGGCAGCGCGGCCAGGAACGCTTCGAGCCGTTCCACAAAGCCAGTGGCATCTTCAGCCAGCGCGCCCAGTGGCGAGAGCTGGAACACCAGCGGCCCGCACTGCGTGCCGAGCCCGCGCGTGGCCGGATCGACAAAATCGCGGATCGCGAACTCGGCATTCAGGAAGGCTGGGTTGGCCATGCGGCCGCGGCCGTCCAGCTCGCGAATCCACGCATCGCACACAGCGGCGGGTGCCTTTACCGCAAAGCGGAAATCCTCCGGCACGCTGGCTGCGTAGGCTACGTAATCCGCCAATGGAATCGGCGCATAGAAGCCACGGTCGATGCTGACCGTGCGCAGCAGCGGGTGTTGGGCGTACGCCGCCAACCCCTTGCGCGCGAGCATCGAATCGGAATACTCGCCCGCATACACCAGCCCATCCCACCCCGGATACGACCACGACGACGTGCCAATGCGTAACCCATGCAGCCCGCGCAGCAGACGCTGCGCGAGCGCCGCCACGTCGGGCGCAACCGCGGCTGGCTGCACGCCCTGTCGGGTAGGAGGGCGCTTGGGTTTGGAAGCGGGTTTGGCTGATTCGGCCGCCGCAGCGTTGTCTTGCGGCGTGCCGAACAGATCGTCGAGGGGGGCGTTGGCGGTCAAACGGTCACGTGTAGATAAAGCGGCGCGACCACGGGATCGATGCCGCCGACTGGCCGGCCTTCTGCAGCACGGTCTGAAAGATCGAGATCTCGTCGGCGTCAAAGGCGTGTGCGCAGCCAGCCAGGTAGACCCGCCAGATGCGGTATTTCTTCTCGCCGACCATTGCGCGGATGGTGTCGCCGTTGGTCTCGAAGCGCTCGGCCCAGTGCTCGAGCGTGCGCGCATAGTGGCGGCGCAGGCTTTCAACGTCAAGCGCCTCCAGGCCGCCATCCTGCGCGGCAGAGAGCGCGAGCGAGATATGCGGCAGTTCGCCCTGCGGGAAGACGTAGCGGTCGATGAAATCGCCGCCACCCATCGAGGCTTCGCCGCCGTCCGGGTCGGTGGAGGTGATGCCGTGGTTCATGGCGATACCGCCATCGGCCAGCAGGTCGTGCATGCGGCGGAAATACCCCGGCAGGTTCTTGCGCCCGACGTGCTCGAACATGCCGACGCTGGTGATGCGGTCAAACTGGCCCGTGAGGTCTCGATAGTCCTGGATGCGGATTTCGATCTGGTCTTGCAGGCCTGCGGCGCGCACGCGTTCCGTGGCGAGGTCGTACTGGTTTTGCGACAGCGTCACGCCCAGACAGCGCGCGCCGTACTTCTGCGCCGCGCGCAGTACCAGCGCACCCCAGCCGCAGCCGATGTCGAGCAATGTCTGCCCAGGCTGCAGGCGGATCTTGGTGAGGATGTGGTCGATCTTCTTCAACTGCGCTTCGTCGAGCGTTTCGTCGCCGTTCTCGAAGTAGGCGCAGGAATAGATCATGTTCTGGTCCAGCCACAGCTTGTAGAAGTCGTTGGAGACGTCGTAGTGGTACTGGATCGATTCCTTGTCGCCTTCCTTCGTGTGGGCGAAGTGGCGCACCACGCGGGCCAGCGCATTTCCGCTGGTGGTGGCGGCCGAGGTGGCTAAACCGTAGGCGACGTTGATGATGTCAGCCAGCTTGCCGTCCAGGTCGATCTTTTCCTGAACGTAAGCCTCGCCGAGGTTGTTGAGTGTGGGGGACAGCAGCAGCGGCAGGGCGCTGGCTTCGCGCACGGTGAGCGTGACGCGCGGTTGGTCGAAACGGCCCAGTTCGTACTGGTCACCGTTCCATAGACGCAGACGGATCGGGAGGTTGGCGGACTCGCGGATCTCCTTGATCCAGTGCTCGAGTTTGCGGTCAATCGCCTGATGGAAAAGCATGTCAACGCCTCCCTGATGTGCAGATTATCGGGACGAGCCTTCGGATTGCCGCCCGAACGGATCACAACGCATCACATTAGCTTACGACAAACTTTTCCATGCTGCTGTGCGGGTCTTACGGGCGGCGCGAGGCCCTCTCCATATGGCAGCAAGCGCCATGCCGGGATGACGCAATGCGCAATAAATCATTGCGCCCGAAGCGACATTCGGGCCACACCCGATCAGGGGGCCAGGCGGGCGATCTTCCAGGTGCCGTCGGCTTGCTTGCGATATTCCAGCCGATCGTGCAGGCGCGACGGGCGGCCTTGCCAGAACTCCAGGCACTCGGGCAGCAACCGGTAGCCCCCCCAATGCGGCGGGCGGGGCGGGGTGTCGCCAAAACGCTGCTTGTATTCGGCTTCGCGAGCCTCCAGCGTGGCGCGGTCGGGCACTTCGCTGCTTTGCTCCGATGCCCAAGCACCCAGGCGTGAGCCCAGCGGACGCGAGTGGTAGTAGGCATCGCTCTCGGCTTCCGACACTTTCTCGACGATGCCCTGGATGCGCACCTGGCGCTCCAGCCCAATCCAGTGGAACAGCAATGCCGCGTGCGGGTTGGCGGCCAGTTCCTCGCCCTTGTGGCTGGCGTAGTTGGTGAAGAAGGTGAAACCGCGCTCGTCCAGGTTCTTGAGCAGGACGATGCGGGCCGACGGCTGGCCGTGCGCGTCGACCGTGGCGAGCGACATGGCGTTGACCTCGGCCACTTCGGCCTTGAGCGCTTCGTCAAACCAGCGGCGGAACTGGCGCAACGGGTTGGCGTCGACGTCGGCAATGTCGAGCGAGGCGCGGGCGTATTCAGTGCGGATATCGGCGATGGAGGTCATGGTGCAAGAGGAAGCGACATGCGAACGGGCCGAGTATAGACAAACGCGGCCGACCGCCATTTGCGCATACGCAAGGGTTGCCTGGCACGGTTCGCGCTTGTGCCGGGGTTCTGGCGATCTGCGGAACGCCGCCTATATTGGCAATTCGGGCCGCGCGGCAGCACGCTCGCCCGATCCCCCGCAAAAGTTGCAAGAGGATGTCGAAATGGCCACCCCTTCTCCTTCCCCTGAACCCGCAGAGGCGCCTTTCGGGTTGACGCGCCGCCAGTGGTTGCAGGGCACGCTGGCCGTTGCGGCTGCCGGGCTGGTCGGCTCGCAGGTGCTGCGCGCGGTGGCGCAGGCCCCAGGTGAGCCGCTCGAAGCGTTCATGGCCTTGTCACAGGCGTTGACGGCCCGGCCGACGCTGGACCGTGCCGTCGGCACGCGCTTGCTGGCGGCGCTCGGCAAGCCGGGCAGCGACTTTGTCGCGCAGTTGCGGCCGCTGGCGCAATCGCTGGCGGCCGGCACGCTCTCCGAGGCGCAGCAGAAGACCGCGCTGCGCATTCTGGAGGCGTGGTACCTGGGCGTGGTCGACGGCAACGTTGTCACGTACGAACAGGCGCTGATGTACAGCGTGGTGTCCGATACGCTGGTCATCCGCACGTATTGCCCCAACCAGCCCGGCTTCTGGGCCGAGCCCCCCGTCGAGAGGCAAGCCTGATGCCCGATACCCAACAAGCCGATATCGTTGTGGTCGGCTCCGGCGTGGCCGGCGCGCTCGTGGCGTACGAACTGGCCCGCGCAGGCAAGTCGGTACTGATGCTCGAAGCGGGCCCGCGCCTGCCGCGCTGGGAGATCGTCGAGCGCTTCCGCAATCAGGCCGACAAGATGGATTTCATGGCGCCGTATCCGTCCACGCCGTGGGCGCCGCATCCGGAGTACGGCCCGCCCAACAACTACCTGATCCTCAAGGGCGAGCACAAATTCAACTCGCAGTACATCCGCGCGGTGGGCGGCACGACGTGGCACTGGGCGGCATCCACCTGGCGCTTTCTGCCGAACGATTTCAAGCTGCGCAGCGTGTACGGCATCGCGCGCGACTGGCCCTTGCAGTACAGCGATCTGGAGCGCTACTACGGCCGCGCAGAAGAAGCGCTCGGTGTGTGGGGCCCGAATGATGAGGAGCTTGGCTCCCCGCGCAGCCAGCCGTATCCGATGACCCCGCTGCCGCTATCGTTCAACGAGCGCACCATCAAGGAAGCGCTCAACGGGTACGACCCGGACTTCCACGTGGTGACCGAGCCGGTGGCGCGCAACAGCCGCCCCTACGATGGCCGACCGACCTGCTGCGGCAACAACAATTGCATGCCGATCTGCCCGATTGGGGCGATGTACAACGGCATCTTCCATGTGGAGAAGGCTGAGCAGGCCGGTGCACGCCTGATCGAAAACGCGGTGGTCTTCAGGCTGGAAGTCGGCGCCAACAAGCGCATCGTGGCCGCACGCTACAAGGATGCGAAGGGCGTCGAACACCGCGTGGAAGGCAAGTGGTTCGTGCTGGCTGCCAACGGTATCGAGACGCCCAAACTGATGTTGATGTCCACCAGCCAGGACTTTCCCAAGGGCGTGGGCAACAGCTCAGACATGGTGGGCCGCAACCTGATGGACCACCCCGGCACCGGCGTGAGCTTCTATGCCGACCGCAAGCTGTGGCCGGGGCGCGGGCCACAGGAGATGACCTCGCTGATCGGCTTTCGCGACGGGCCGTTCCGCGCCACGCAGGCGGGCAAGAAGCTGCACCTGTCGAACATCTCGCGCATTGAGCAGGAGACGCAGCGCATCTTCAAGGAGGGCAAGCTCATTAAGCCCGCCGAACTGGATGCGCGCATTCGCGATCAGGCCGCACGCTATGTGGAGTTCGACAGCTTTCACGAGATCCTGCCGCTGCCCGAGAACCGCATCGTGCCGAGCGCGACCGAGGTCGACGCGATCGGCATTCCTCGCCCCGAGATCACCTACCACATCGACGACTACGTCAAACGCAGCGCCGTGCACACGCGTGAGGTCTACGCCACGGCCGCCAAGGTGCTGGGCGGCACCGATGTGCAGTTCAACGATGACTTCGCGCCCAACAACCACATCACCGGCGCAACCATCATGGGTGCGGACCCGAAGGATTCTGTGGTCGACAAGGACTGCCGCACGTTCGACCACCCGAACCTGTTCATCAGCAGCAGTTCCACCATGCCCACGGTGGGCACTGTCAACGTGACGCTGACCATCGCAGCGCTGGCGTTGCGCATTGCCGATCAACTGAAGAAGGAGGCGTGAGATGAAAGCGATCGCCTTTTTCCTGTTGCTTGCCGGCGTGGCGACTGTCGCTTCCGCCAAGGACGCACCGGCCGACACTGCGCAGATCAAGCGCGGCGAATATCTCGCCATTGCTGCCGATTGCGCAGCCTGCCACACGGCGCCGGGCGGCAAGGCTTTTGCGGGTGGCTTGCCGATGCCGATTCCGATGCTCGGCACGATCTACACCAGCAACATCACGCCCGATGAGAAGACCGGGATCGGCAAATGGAGCTACGAAGATTTCGAGCGGGCTGTGCGCAAGGGCGTGGACGACGATGGCGACAACCTGTATCCGGCCATGCCGTATCCCTCGTACGCGAAGATCAACGACGCGGACATGCGCGATCTCTACGCGTATTTCCGCTACGGCGTGCCGGCCGTGCAGAACGATCCGCCGCCCAGCACGATCCGCTGGCCGTTGAACGTGCGCTGGCCGCTCAAGCTGTGGAACCTGGTCTTCCTCAAGAGCGAGCCGTACATCCCCAGGGGCGACAAGACGCCGACTTGGAATCGCGGTGCCTACCTGATGCAGGGCCTCGCGCACTGCGGCACGTGCCACACGCCGCGCGGCTTTGCCATGCAGGAGAAGGCGATGGACGAGCGTGGCAAGGGCTATTTGTCGGGATCGACGCTGGCGGGCTGGACAGCGTTCAACATTACGTCTGACCCCATCAGCGGCATCGGCGCGTGGAAACCCGAGCAGGTTGTGCAGTACCTGCGCACCGGCAGCGTGCCGGGCGTGGCACAGGCAGCCGGGCCGATGGGCGAGGCGGTGCAGCACAGCTTCTCGCGCATGACTGAACGCGACATCCTGGCGATGGCGGAGTACCTGCGCACCGTGCCCGCCGTCAGCAATAACCTGGAGCGCGCGCGGCAGGACTGGGGCAAGCCCGCCACCGACGTGATCGCGCTGCGCGGCAAACCGATCGAAACCACCATCGACGCAGCACGCCTGTATCTCGGCAACTGCGCCACCTGCCATCAGGCCGATGGACGCGGCACCCCCGATGGCTACTACCCGCCGTTGCTGCACAACTCCACGGTGGGGGCGCGGGACACGGGCAACCTGGTGCAGGTGATCCTGCATGGCATCGAGCGCAAGGCCGGGGATCGGCACATCGGCATGCCCGCGTTCGGGCGCGCGCTGTCAGACGCGCAACTCGCAGCGCTGACAAACTATGTGACACGGCAGTTTGGTGATCCGGCCACGCCGCAGATGACGGCAGAGGGGATTGCGAAGCAGCGCTGAATCATCAGCCTTAGCCGCCGCTCGTCAGCGGATCGCGCGCGGGCGGCGTGCTTGTGTGCGGGGCGGGCTGCGCCGATTTCAAATCGCCCTCGGGTGTGCGCCCCGGGTTATTGCTGCGATAGGTCTTGCCTGGCGGCGGGGCAGTGGGACGCTGGCGCACGTCTGCCAGCAGCTTGACGCAGGGGCTGTCCGGGGAGGGTTTGAGTTCCAGCACCGGCAGCACCGCCGCCACCGGCGCGGCAAAGGCGAGCGCCACCGCACCGCCTGCGCGCAGCGCCACCACGGCCGGGTTGATCGACACATCCGGATGCTTGTACGTGCCCTTCACATACAGCGGCGTGCGCAGCGAGAGCACGCGCAGCCCCTTCGAATCCGGATGGATGGTGAAGTCCAGCGCCTCCTGCTTGAAGCTCGTCGCACCGGTCACGTCGATCACGGCATCCTGCGTGTCCACCACAAAGGTGCGCGCCTGCGCCAAACCGTTGCTCACCGCAAAGTCGCCGGCCGCGCAGTTGATGGTGACCTGCTTGTCGCCAAAGAGCTTGGTGAGGATCACGTTCCCGACGTTCAACCCCATCGCTTCGAGGATGAACTTGCTGATGGTGCCTTGCTCCACGAGCACCTTCATCTCGCCGTTGGACGAGCCGAGCAGCGTGGCAACCGAGTTGCCGGTGGCGGACAGGCGTGCGTCGCCGTTGATCTCGCCCACACTGGCGCGCATCGATTCGATCTTCGGGAACAACTGCTTGATCTTGAAATGCCGCGCTGCCAATGCCGCGCGTGCCTGCATCGGCGTGGCATGGCCATCGAGCTGGATGTTGGAGGTGAGCGTGCCGCCCGCAATGCCGAAGTTGAGCGGATCGAGCGTAAGCACCGCGTCCTGCAGCTTGACGTGCGTGACGAGGTGGTCGATCGGCAGGTCGGTGCTGTGGATGATGCGCTCGCCGGTGAATTTCACGTCGGCGTCGATGGCGTTCCAGCGGTCGGTGCGGAAGGGCTCGACTGGCAGCACCTTGTCGGCCGGCTGGCGCACGGTCTTTTCGCTGGCTTCGGCACCGGGGTCAGCGCGTTTGGCCTTGCTGGCGTTGGAGTCAGCACCGATGATCGGCGCGAGGTCGGCAAACAGCAGTTGGTGCGAGACCAGCTCGCCGGTCAACAGCGGGCGTGGCTCGCGCATCGCGAAGGTGAGCGAGCCGCTCAGGTCGGAACCGCCCACGCGGCCAGTGAACTTCTCGTAGCGCCAAGTTGAGCCCTGTTTGCGCAGCTCGCCGATGAGGTGGCCGCGTGTGTCGAAGGGCGGCGTATCGGGCAGCACCACGCCGGTCAGCGGATACAGGTGCGCCATACTCGCGCCGGAAAGGTGCAGGCGCAGGTCCAGCGCGGTCAGGCTAGCCGGGTTGGTGAGCGTGCCCGCCAAGTCGATGCGTGTCTTGCCGACCGTCACATCGGCCTGCAACGGGTAGGGGCGGCCGGCGTCCTGCAAGCGCAGCACGCCACCAGCCTTGCCACTGCCGCTGATGGCGGCGTTGTTGTAGGTGCCCTTGACCGTCCAGGCGATGCCGTAAGGTTGCTGCGGGTCAGGCGCGACCGGCGCCTTGGCGGCGGCATCGGAGGCTGTGGGGCCGGAAGCGGTAGGCACCTGGGCCGGTTGCTCGTCGCTCTTGATGGTCGTGCCATTGGCGGCGGTGTACAGCACTTGGTTGTCGACCGTATCGATGGTGGCTGCCAGATGGATGCGCTTCATGTCGTCATCCAGCGCCAGCGCGCCCTTGCTGAAGGCGATTTCGCGCAGTTCCAGCTTCCAGTCGGAGGGCTTGTTGTCGTTGCCGCCGGCGAGGTCGAACGTCCAGTTGTTACGGTTCTGCTTGTCGCGCTCCAGTGCAATGGCCGGCGTATCCAGCGTGACACTCGGGATGACGATGCGGTGCGCCAGCAGCGGCAGTGCTTCCAGCACGAAGGTGAGTTGGTGGATCGTCGCCACATGCGGCTGCTTGGTCCAATCCGGATTGCCGACGGTGATGTCATTGGCGATCAGGCGTGGCCAGGGCACATAGGCACGCCAACCGGTTTCGCCTTCGGGCTTCTTCCACGTCAGCATCAGGTCGCCGTTGATGGCGAACGCACGGCCGATCGCTTGCGAGACGTGGTCGTTCAGGTACGGCTTGGCGCGGTTCCAGTCGAACGTCAGCACAAAGATGACCGCCGCTGCCACGATGACAACGGGCGAGATGACCAGTCCGAGGGCAAGTTTGCCGGAGGTTCGCATGGGTCTTGTTATGGGTTTGGCACGTAAAAATCCGACTCGCCGCATTGATATATAGTTCGGCGCAGTCCCGATTCAATTGTGTCATGAGCCAAGTAGCAATCAGCGCGCCCGCGCACCCGCCCATCCTGGATGACGAATATGCACGCCGCTTTGGCGGTGTCGCGCGCCTGTATGGCCCCAATGCGCTGGAGCGCTTTGCGGCTGCACACGTGTGCGTGATCGGCATCGGCGGCGTGGGTTCATGGGTGGCGGAAGCGTTGGCGCGATGCGGTGTCGGCAAGCTCACGTTGATCGATCTCGACCACATTGCCGTCTCCAACACCAACCGCCAGATTCACGCGTTGGGCGATGCCTACGGCATGGCCAAGGTCGACGCCATGGCTGAGCGCGTCCTGCAGATCAACCCGCGTGCGGAGATCAGCCGCATCGACGATTTCGTCACCGTGGAAAACGTCGAGGCCTTGCTCGGCCACCCGTTTGACTATGTGATCGACGCCATTGATGCGGTGAAGGTGAAGACCGCCATCCTCGCGTTCTGCAAGCGCACCGGCAAGCGTGTGGTGACCTGTGGCGCGGCAGGCGGGCAACTGGACCCGACGCGCATTCGCGTGACCGACCTCACGCGCACCATTCAAGACCCGTTGCTCGCCAAGGTGCGCGGCAACCTGCGCCGCCAGCATGGCTTTGCGAAGAACCCCAAGACGAAGTTCGGCATCGATGCGGTGTTCTCGGATGAGCCGCTGCGCTATCCGGAGCCGGAGCAGCAGGCTTGTGCGATCGAGCTGCCGGTCGAATCGAGCCACGCCGGCATTGACGATCTGGCCGCGGCTGGGGAAATCGAAGTCGTCAACGCCCCGCCCGCACCGCAGCCGTCGCAAGGCCCGCAAGGGTTGGCTTGTGCGGGCTTCGGCTCGTCGGTGTGCGTGACGGCGGTGTTTGGGATGGTGGCGGCGTCGACGGCGCTGCGTGCGATCGCCGCTGTCTGACTGGGGCTAGTGGGGCAGGAGCTGCTCCAGCTTTTCCTGGATCTGGTCTGCGTAGCGCCCCGACCATTCGCTGCGCGGCTGACTGTTGGCGAACAGCACGAACGCCGGCATGACCGATACGCCGTATTTGGCAGCAGTGCCTTCGTTCTCGTCAAAGTCCATGGTGACGAACGTGGCGCGCCCGGCGTAGCTCGACTCCATCTTCTCCAGGCTCGCCACCGCACACTGGCTGGGGTGGCTCCACTCGGCGGCAAAGCACACGACCACGGGCTTGCTTTGCGAGGCGTCGATCACGTCTGACTGAAACGAAGCATCGTTGACGATCTTCATGGGCGCTCCTTGGGCGAAGTGGACGCCCGCGCAATGAAGGCCTGCGGGCAGGGCCACTCTGACTGTAGGCAGGTCAGCGAAGATCAACAACCCGAACGCAATCGACGTGCATGATATTGCCCATCGGAGTCAGGGGCGCCATCGTCATGCGGTCCGTGACGATGGCCTAATGAATGGCCTGCGAGATTTACCCTAGCGCATACGGCTTCAGTAGCTCACTAACAAGCTTGTCGCTATTCGCCCCAGAAAAAGTCCCCTTCTGCTCCTTGCCGTCGATGAACATCATGAACGTTGGTAGGCTGTTAATGTCCACGCTGGCAGCGGTTTGTTCAGCTCCGTCGACGTCAACCGCTACAAATGTGACGCGGTTCTTGTAACTTGCTTCGAGCTCGTCGAGCTTGGGCTTGATCGCTCTCCACGGGCCGCACCATGTCGCCATGAAGGACACGAGCACAGGTTGGCCTTTGGGGGCTTTGATGACCTGGGTTTGAAAGACGGCGTCATCGTCAATCGTTTCCATACGGGCTCCTCGCTAGAAGTTGGGAGCCTGCGCGAAGACTGCCGCGCAGGCTGCTCTGACTCTAGGCGGGGAAAAATCCGGGCTCAAACCACAGCAGCACTTTTACCCATTTGAGTTAAGTACGTCGTCATCATCCGGTCCATCACATCCACGTGCTGGGCAAACCACTCGGGCAGTTCAGCCACCAGACGGCGCCCCAGTTCCATCTCGCCCGCAGCGGCACGCTTGCGCACTTCACGGCACAACGCCAGCACGTTGTCGTGCTCGCCACGATGGCAATGGCGCGGAGGAAACTCCGCCGCGTCCATCCACGTGTTTTCTTCGCCGAAGTGGATTTCGGTATGCGCAATGAAGGCATCGAGTGCGGCGATGAAGTCGGCGTCCGACGCGTCGGCCACGGTGTTGAGCAGTGCGCAGAACTCGGCGTGGTTGGCGTCGGTGGCAGCGTCTCCAAGTTGGAGCGCCTCAGACCATTCGATCACAGGCATGATGGGCGGATAGGCAGGATGGGCAAGGCCGTCAGCTTACGCGACGGCCTTTGTGGTCTGGTTTGACGCCGGGCAAATCGCTTACTCAGCGTCTGCTGCAGGATGCTGCTGCATCACTTCCACCGCCCGCGCATACAGCGCCACCGATGGCGCATAGCCGCGGCCGATCTGGTACAGCGTGCCGTTCTGTTCGACCAGCAGGCTCGGGAAGCCGTTGATGCCCCAGCGGCGCGAGAGGCGGAAGTCTTCGCGTGTTTCTTCACGTAGCGCGTCGGTATCGAACACGGCATCGAAATGTGCGGCGTCGATGCCATTGGCGATAGCGACTTCGCGTAGTACGTCAGCCTGCGTCGTGTTACGGCCCTCGGCATAGAAGGCGTGCTGAACCGCGTGGAAGAGCGTGAGCACGCGCTCGTCATCTTCGCCCCAATGCTCGCGTGCCAGCACCGCAACGCGGCAGGCTGGCTCGGTGTCGTAGACGAAACCGTCGCGACGCATGGCCACCTCGGGCGACTGGTCGAACGGCATGCCGCTGCGCTCGGCCACGGCGTGCCAGTGGTGGAGGATCTCGTTGCGCTTGTCAGCCGCCATGGGTTCGCGCTGGCCGGGGCGTAGTCCACCGGTGATGAGCGTGACAGGCACCGGCGCGCCGAGCAGCTCGCCCAGCCGCTTGCGCAGATCGGCCAGCTGCGGGCCGAAGCCGTAGCACCACGAACACATCGGGTCAGCAACGTAGATGAGGCGCATGGTCAGTTCAGTTTGGAGGCCAGTTGGCGGCGCCAGTGCGACACCACCTGCGGCGCATCGCGCATCATGTCGAACACCGACACCATGGTCTTGCGCGCAATGTCGTCGCGGAAGGTGCGGTCGCGCTCGACGATGGCAATCAGCTGTTCAAGCGCGGCTTCGTAGTTCTGCTGCGCGATGTACTGCTCGGCCAGGTCCAGGCGGGCCTGCAGGTTGTCCGGTTCGCTCTCGATGCGCAGGCGCAGTGCGTTGGCATCGGGCAGCGCATCGGCGCGTTGCGTGGCTTTCAGGCGCGTTTGCAGCGGGCCGTAGCGCTCGTCCTGCGGCGCCTTGGGCGAGAGCAACTCGAACTCTCCCTGCGCTGCGCGCACGTCGCCGCCGTCCAGCAGCAGGCTGACCAGTTCGAAGCGTGCCGCATCGAAGCCGGGGTCGAACGCCAGCGCATTCTGGAACGCCTCGCGTGCATGGGCGATCTCGCCGGCCTGGCGCGCGGCCAGCCCTTCGCGGTAGGCCACGTCGGCCGGCTGCGGGATCACGCGGTCAAGAAACCCGCGCAACTGGCCCTCGGGCAGCACGCCGACAAACTGGTCGACTGGCTTGCCATCCACAAAGGCGACCACGTACGGAATGCTGCGCACGTTGAAGTGCGCCGACAACTCGGGGTTTTCATCCGAATTGACCTTGGCGAGCTTCCACTTGCCGGCGTATTCGGCTTCGAGCTTTTCCAACATCGGGCCCAGCGTGCGGCAGGGCCCGCACCACGGTGCCCAGAAATCGACCAGTACCGGGACTTGGCGAGATGTTTCGATCACTTCCTGCGCGAAACTCTGCGAGGTGACGTCGCTCATCGGCGGGATTCTCCTGGGAAAAGTGCAGCCGGCCGTGTTTGCCGGCGGTGTGTCGAGCATTCTACTTGGGGGTGCCTGAGGCCGCTTCCAGCCTGTTTTTGCGTTCTTAAAAATGGCTGTCCTGACAACGGTTGAAAATAGAACGATCGTTCGGATACCATCCGGTAAAAACAACAGACAGATTCACGGAGACACGATATGACACGACCGCACTTCCAGTTCTGGCCCCGGCGCCTGCCGCACAACATCAGCTCGCCGCAAACGAGCCTTTGGTACAACCTGGAAGTGTCTGCCCGACGCTATCCGGACAAGGACGCGATCATCTTCTACGGTCGCCACACCACCTTCCGCGAACTGCACGACGACGCGGTGGCCGTGGCCGGCTGGCTGCAGCAGGTGGCCGGCGTGCAGAAGGGCGATCGTGTGCTGCTGTACATGCAGAACTGTCCGCAGTTCATGGCCGCGTACTACGGCATCCTACGTGCCGACGCGGTGGTCGTGCCGGTCAACCCGATGAACCGGCCGGAAGAGTTCAAGCACTACATCACCGACGCGGGCGCCAGCACGGTCATCTGCAGCGCCGATCTGGCCGTCAACGTAACGACGTCCAACGCTGAGCTGCCGGAAGCGCAACGCACGAAGCATCTGTTGGTCACGTCCTACGCCGACGCGCTGCCGGCTACATACGAATACCCTGAAGATGCGCCGCCTGCGTGGATCACGGCCGAGCATCCGGCGCAGCCCGGCGCTGTTGCCTGGAGCGACGTGATCGCCAAGCGCCTCGTGCCGGGCCCGCACACCGCCGGGCCGGACGACCTTGCCGTGATGCCGTACACGTCGGGCACCACAGGCTTCCCGAAGGGCTGCATGCACCCGCACCGCACGGTCATGCACAACATCGTCGGCGGTTCAATGTGGTCGAATGGGACGAAGGAGGGCGTGAGCCTGTCGATCATCCCGCTGTTCCACGTGACGGGCATGCAGTACGGCATGAACGCGCCGATCTACATGGGCTCCACGGTGGTGATGCTGCCGCGCTGGGATCGCGAAGTGGCGGGGCGGTTGATCTCGCGCTACAAGATCACGCACTGGACGAACATCCCGACCATGGTGATCGACTTCCTGGCGAGCCCCCAACTGGCGGAGTTCGATCTGTCGAGCCTCGCCTACATCGGCGGCGGCGGTGCGGCGATGCCCCAGGCCGTGGCCGAGCGCCTGCTGAAGGATTTCAACCTGGCGTATCAGGAAGGCTACGGCCTGTCGGAAACCATCGCGCCGACGCACAGCAACCCGGCCGACCGGGCCAAGCAGCAGTGCCTGGGCATTCCTGTGTTCAACACCGACGCACGCATCGTCGATCCGCAGACGCTGCAGGAGCTGCCGATTGGCGAGGTGGGCGAGATCATCGTCAGCGGCCCGCAGGTGTTCCTGGGCTACTGGGGCAAGCCCCAGGCCACTGCCGAAGTCTTCATCGAGTTCGAGGGCAAGACATTCTTCCGCACGGGCGACCTCGGCAAGATGGATGAAGACGGCTATTTCTTCCTCACCGACCGCTTGAAACGCATGATCAACGCCTCGGGTTTCAAGGTCTGGCCGGCCGAGGTGGAAAGCCTGCTGTACAAGCATCCGGATGTGCAAGAGGCCTGCATCATCGGTACGCGGGATGCGTATCGCGGCGAGTCGGTCAAGGCGGTGGTCGTACTCAAGGCGCATGCCAAGGGCAAGACCACGGAAGACGACATCATCAACTGGGCACGCGACAACATGGCCGCGTACAAGTATCCGCGCGTGGTGGAGTTTGTTGATGCGCTGCCCAAGTCCGGCACGGGCAAGGTGATGTGGCGCACGCTGCAGGAGCAGGAAAACGCGAAGAACGAGGCGGCCGAGAAACCGGCGGTAGCCTGAGTCGAAGACGCGGAAAAAGGGGCCCGAGTGGCCCCTTTTTCAATGCCCGCGTGCCTTGAAGAGCAACGCGCCGATACCGTGGAATCCACGCTGACGCGCATGCCGCATCGGCGTGACACCGGCCCGGTCGGGCATGTTCGGATCGGCGCCGGCGTCGAGCAGGAGCTGCACGATCTTTTCGTACTTGTCGCTGCCGTCACCCATGGCCACGGCTTCGATCAGCGCCGTCAGGCCCAGGTTGTTGGTGGCATCGGGCGGTACGCCGGCTTTCGCCAGTTCATTCACCACTTCCACGTAACCGCGGCGTGCAGCCGGGATCAGCGCGGTGTCGCCCTCGGCGTTGGTGGCGCGCAGGTTGGCACCGTGCGAGAGCGCCAGACGTACGGTTTCCGCATCGCCCTGGCTTGCGGCGAGCAGGAAGGCGCTGTTCTGGGCGTTGTCCTGCAGGTTGACGTCGGCTCCAGCCTGGATGAGCAGGCGCGCCGCCGCCCCCATGTGTGCAGACACGGCGGCGATAAGCGCGGTGCGGCCGTCGGCGTCGCGTGCCTTGAGGCTGGCGCCGTCGGCCAGCAGCGTCTGGATGGCCATCGTGTTGCCGGTTTGGGCGGCGGCAATCAGGTCGCGGTCACGCGTGGCAGGGTCGCTGCGATGGGTTGGGCGCGTGGCAGGCGCGGCACCGGGCGTGGCTTTGGTGCTCGTACTGGCAGCCACGCGCAGCGTCGGCAGATGCTGCTCCTGCCAGGCGTTGGCCATGTCGCCCACTGCCAGCGCGAGACCCAGCATGACGCCAATCAGCTGGTTGAGCGCGGGATGGCGGGCGAGGAGCATGACAGGAGGGCTCAGGCGCTGAGGTAAGGGTCGGGCTGCTCTGCAGGCTCGGCAGTGGCAGGTGCGTTGGCGGCATCCGTTGCTTGCAGGCGTGTCCACAGCCGATCCAGATACGGATCGTGCAGCCCGTTGCTGGCCAGGCCGATCAGCGTGCGTTGCAAATATTCGCGTGCCGGCCCATACAGGCCAACCGCATCGCGCAGGCAGCCGACCACGCGCTCATCGGGCAGGCGGCCGGCATAGGCTTCATGCGCACGGTTCATGACAAAGGCGAGTGCGAAGACGCGTTTGCCATTGATCTCGGTGGGCAGCCAGCGCGGCTGGTAGGCGCCGGTGAGCATCTCGCGGCGCCACAGCACGCGGAATTCGTGTTCGGCATGGGCGCGCGGTACGCGGAAGGCCACGCCCCGGCAACTGCCGCCGCGGTCCAGGCCGAGCACCAGCCCTGGGTTATCCCAGGTGCCACGGTTGATGCGGGAATAGAGGTAGAAGCCACGGTGGTATCCATGCACCGTGGCGGCAGCCGCCTCGGTGTGGAAGATCATCGGGTTCCAGATGAGGGAGCCGTATCCGAACACCCACGCGTCCTGACATTCGCAGGGCGCACTCGACAACCGCGCGAGCGTCGATGCAAGCGACGCTTCCAGCGCAGCCTCGGTTAGCAACGACGACGCGACGGGTGAATCACCCAGGGCGGCGCGCAACCGGTTCTGTTCGAGATCCTCTCGGGTGACGGCCATGTCGCAAGCATAGAGCAATCGTTACGAGTGGTCACGCGGGCGGACGGCCGATGCCCCAGAAATGGTGCGTTGTGCGGGGCGGGAAGCGTTTGGCTATGGCGCGGCCGCAACGGTAAACAGGTTGGGGCCGGGAAACTGGAGGCGGGGGAACGGAATTGAACCGTCTTATACGGCTTTGCAAGCCGCAGCATTGACCACTCTGCCACCCCGCCGGGGGAGGGAGCCTGCGATGTGTCGGATGACGTATCGCAGGCCGGGCGCGATTCTAGCGCAGGATCAGACTTCCAGCAGATCGACTTCGAAAAGCAATGTTGCGTTCGGGGGGATCACGCCGCCCGCGCCGCGTGCGCCGTAGCCGAGGGCTGCCGGGATGATCAGCTTGCGCGTGCCGCCAACCTTCATGCCCTGCACGCCTTCGTCCCAGCCCTTGATGACGTGGCCGGCGCCCAGCGGGAAGGCGAACGGGTCGTTGCGGTCCTTGCTGGAGTCGAACTTCTTGCCAGCCTGGCCGTTGTCGTACAGCCAGCCCGTGTAGTGCACGGTGACGTACTTGCCGGCGGTGGCCTCAGCGCCGTCGCCGACGACGACGTCTTCATATTGCAGACCGCTTGCAGTGGTTTCGATGGTCATGGTGAGCCTCGTGGGTAATGACGGGGTGGGAGACAAACTCAGGCTTGCGCGGCCTTGAGCGTTTCAAGCTGGACGTGGACGTTGTCCGCGTCGTTGGCGATCCAGATGTCGCCATCCTGGATGGTGACTTGCAGACGCATGGTGCGTTCCACCATGCCGGCCAGTGCCGCCACGGTGTCGGGTGCCACTTCGTAGACCGACAGGTTGGCAAAGCGCGCTACCTTGGTCTCGATCTGCTGCCACCACACACGGCTGGCATTGCCGCTATACGTATACACAGCGACCTGCTCGGCACGGTTGCTGGCCTTGCGCACACGGGTGTCGTCGGGGTTGCCCAGGTCGATCCAGAGTTCGATGGCGTCGGTCAGGTCACGTTGCCAGAGTTCGGGCTCGTCGGGTTCGGACAGGCCACGCGTGAAGGCGAGCGTTTCACTGGCGTGGCGCGCAAAGGCGAGCACGCGCACCATCATGCGCTCGTCGTTCTCGCTCGGGTGGCGGGCGACGGTCAGCGCGTGGTTGCCGTAGTAGTGGCGATCCATGTCGGCGATCTGTAGATCGACCTTGTAGATCGTGGATTTGAGGGCCATTCGGACAGCGGGTTTTTCAGCAAAGCGCGCATTGTCGCATGGCCTGATGACACGATCCTCATAGCGTTCTGCGTCTTGGTCGATTCCATTCGGGGCTGGATTGCGGTATACGCAAGCGGTGCGTGCATCTTGGGCAGGTGTCGGGTTGCCCAGGGCGCAGGGAATGCGCGCGCATTTTCCAATACCAACAGGACAATCAGAACGATGCGTTGGATTTTCGGAATCGTGGGCCTGGTGTTCGGGGCCTTCTCAGGGGGTGTGGTCGGCGCGTTCTTTGGGGCGTTGATCGGCGTCGGGCTGGCTTCGCTGATCCTGGTCATGGACAAGCGGGCCAGTTCGCAATGGGCCAAGACGCCGGATGTCGCCCAGGGCAATGCACCCGCGCAGGTGCCGGTGGCCGTGCCGATCAATGAGCGCGTGACGCGGCTGGAGCACGAGGTGGCACTGCTGCGCCGCCAGATCGCGGAGATGAAGGGGCAGTCGTTCGCAACGCCGGTGCCGGAAGTGCCAGAAGTGCCGGGGGTCGTCGAGCCCACGGTGGCGCCTGTGCCTGAAGCGGTGACGGAGCCCATCGTGGCCGAGTCGTTGCCGCCCGTGGAGGTGCCTGCGGTGTCGCAGCCGGTGCCTGTTGCGCCGCCGGTTGCCCAACCCACGCTGATCCCCCACGAACCCGATTGGGTGGAACGCGCCGTCGGCGCAGCACGCGATTGGCTGCTGGGCGGCAACAGCGTGGTGCGGGTCGGCATCCTGATCCTGTTCTTTGGCGTGGCCTTTCTGCTCAAGTACGCGGCCGACAACAGCCTGCTGCCGGTTGAGTTCCGCCTTGCGGGTGTGGCAGTTGGGGCGATCGTGCTGCTGGGCATTGGCTGGCGCCTGCGCGACAAGCGCCCCGGCTATGCGCTGGTGTTGCAGGGCGGTGGGGTCGGGGTGCTGTACCTGACTGTCTTTGCGGCGACACGCATGGTGCCGTTGCTGCCGCCGGGGATGGCGTTTCCGCTGCTGGTGCTGATCTGTGCATTGGCAGCGGGGTTGGCCGTCAAGCAGAACGCGTCGGCGTTGGCCTTTACCGGCAGCGCAGGCGGGTTTCTGGCTCCGATCCTGATCTCGACCGGGCAGGGCAGCCATGTGGCGCTGTTCAGCTACTACGCGCTGCTTAACGCGGGCATCTTCGCCATTGCGTGGTTCCGTGCATGGCGCGCGCTGAATCTGCTGGGCTTCGTGTTCACCTTCGGCATTGCCACGGCTTGGGGCGCGCTGCGCTATGAACCGTCACTGCTCAAGAGCACCGAGCCGTTCCTGATCCTGTTCTTCCTGATGTATGTGGGCATTGCGCTGCTGTACGCGCTGCGCCGCCAGGTCAGCCTCAAGCATTACGTAGACGGCACGCTGGTGTTCGGCACACCGCTGGTGGCGATGGGCCTGCAGGCCGCACTGGTGCACCACATTCCGTTTGCGATGGCGTGGAGTGCCGCAGCGCTGGCGGCGTTCTACCTGGGCATTGCCGCGTGGCTGGCGGGCAAGCGTGCGCGTCTGGGGCTGCTGTTTGAATCGATGTTTGCGCTGGGCGTGATCTTCATCACGCTGGCGATTCCGCTGGCCTTCGACGGACGCACGACGAGTGCAATCTGGGCGGTGGAAGGCGCGGCTGTGGTGTGGGCCAGCGTGCGCCAGAAGCGTCGCCTGGCACTGGCAGCCGGCCTGCTGCTGCAGTTGGGGGCGGGCGTGGCCTTTGCGTTGGGCGTACTGCTTGTGTGGTCGGCGTCGTTGCAATGGCCGGTGCTCAACAGCCACTACATCGGCGGGGTGCTGATTGCGGCGGCGGGCATCTTCAGCGGCTGGCGCCTGCACGGCAAGGCCGAGGCACGCGATTGGCTGAAGGTGGCACCTGCGCTCGGCATGGCGGCCTCGGTGTGGGGCTTGCTGTGGTGGCTTGGCAGCGGCGGCGATGAGATCGACCGCTATGCCTGGCGCCTTGGCACCAAGGCGGTCGATCGGCCGGACATTCCGCTCTACGCCGCCTTTGCCGTGCTGACCGCATGGGGTGCGCACGGCCTGCGCCGCAAGCTCGACTGGGCGCTGGCGGAGTGGCCTGCGCTGGCGTTGTCGCCGGCGCTTGCCCTGATTGCGCTGCTGGCCATCGAGCACTGGGCACCATCACCGCTGGCCGGGTGGGGTGGAGCGGTGTGGATCGCATCGATCGTGTTGGCCTTCGTGCTGCTGCGCCGTCAGCAGCGCACGATGGAGCAAAAGCGGGGCGACACCATCCTCGCGCCGCTGCATACGGTGCTGTTCTGGCTGATCTGCGGCTTGCTGGCTACCGAGGGCTACTGGCGCCTGGACGCCTACGTGCCGGAAGGCACATGGAGCTTTGCCGCCTGGGCCTACGGTTATGGCGCGTTGCTCGCACTGCTGGCGGGTGCAGGCTGGCGCATCCGCTGGCCGATCGCCCGCTTCGAGCGTGCTTACCTGCTGTGGGGCGCCGCGCCGCTGGCCGCCCTGTTGTGGCTGTGGAGCCTGGTCAGTGCCGCCAGCAATGGCGATGCCGCGCCGCTGTTCTACCTGCCCCTCCTTAATCCGCTGGACGTGGCGCAGTTGCTGGTTTTCCTGGCCATCACGCTGTGGATGCGCCGCGTGGCATTGCAGAAGCTCGTGCCCGAGCCGCTGGTGATCGGCTACGCGGTCGGCGCCACGCTGTTCATCTGGGCCAATGCGGTATTGCTGCGCACGCTGCACCACTGGGCGCATATTCCGTACACGTTGGACGACTTGGGTGACTCGATGCTGGTGCAGGCGTCGTTGTCGATGTTCTGGACGGTCCTGGCGCTGGGCGTGATGGTGTTTGCTACGCGACGCGTGAGCCGCGCGCTGTGGTTCACGGGCGCTGCGCTGCTGGGCGTCACGGTGATCAAGCTGTTCCTGTTCGACCTGTCGCGCGTGACCGGGGTGGAGCGGATCGTTTCGTTCATCGGCATTGGCGTGCTGCTGCTGTTGATCGGCTATCTGTCGCCGCTGCCGCCCAAGGGCAAAACGCTGGGTGACGCCGAGACCAAGGAGGTTGTGTGAAGAAGGTTGTTCTTGCGATCGCCGTGGCATCGCTGCTGTCTGCGCCGGCCTGGGCCGAGCGCTTTGCATTGACCGGCACGCCCGGCGCGCCGTACTACGCCGTCACGCTCAGCGAAGACGTGTATGCCCACGCGCGCGACACCGGTCTGGGGGATTTGCGCATCCTCAACGGCGACGGCGAGCCTGTGCCGTTCACCATCGAGATCCCACGCGATCCGGCCCCGCAGGCGCGCACGCTACAGGACGTGCGCTGGTTTGCCACGCCGATCGACGAAGCGCAGAAGCCGGGCACTGCCGGTGTCGTGCTCGGTGCCGACGGCGTGCTGCGCGCCACCGGCACGCTTGCCGCACAGGAGTCGGCGCGCGCGTGGCTGGTCGACGTGAGCCAGTTACACGACACGCTGACGGCGCTGGTAGTGGGTTTGCCCGCCGCCGAATTCCAGAGCGGCGTGACCGTGCAGGCCAGCGACGACCTGCAGCACTGGAACCCGGTCGCCCAGGCCACGCTGTTCCGCCTGTCCAATCAGGGCAGCACGCTGGTGCAGGATCGCATTGAGTTCACCGGGCTGCGCGTGAAATACCTGCGGCTGACGTGGCAGGGCAAGCCACCCGTGCCCGACAGCGTGCGCGCAGAACTGGCAGCCGGTTCACCACCGTTGCCGGCCGACAGCGCCATTCTGTGGCGCTCAGGGTTGATGCCGGTGCAGACGCCCGCGGCCGGCGATTACCAGTTTGATACCGGCGGCGCGTTCCCAGTGGAGCGCGTGAAGATTCACCTGCCGCAGGCCAACACCGTTGCGCAGGCCACGCTGTATGCGCGTGCGAATGCGCAGGCGCAGTGGCGGCAGGTCACGTCGACGCGGCTGTTCCGTCTGGCGGGTGCTGGCGGGCAGAGCGAACAGGAGAACGCGCCGATCAGTGTGCCTGCCACCGGCGAGCGTTACTGGCGCCTGCAGGTCGACACGCGTAGCGGCGGCTTGGGTTCGGGCGCACCGCAACTGGCGATTGGCTGGCGTCCGGCCACCATCACCTATGCAGCGCGCGGCAACGTGCCGTTTGTGCTTGCGGTAGGGGAGGTGGCGCGCGGTAACCCGATCGCACGGGCGGATCTGCTGGCGGGTGCGTCGCCTGCAATTGCACCTGCACAGCTGGGGGCGATGAGTGATTCGCCGTCCGACGCGATGACGGTTGAGCCACCTGGTGGCAGGACGCGTCAGTGGGTGCTGTGGGGTGCGCTCGTTGCGGCGGTGGTTGTGCTGGGTGGCATGGCGTGGCGCTTGTTCCGCACGTCGGCGACGCCTCCGGGCTCATCGCAGCCGTAAGCAAAACGGCGCCACTGGGGCGCCGTTTTTTATTGCGTGCAAGTGAGCCGCGTCAGTGCGCGAAGGCCGGTTGCACAAACAGCGCAACGCACAGGCCAACGCCCGTAACCCACATCAGCGAACGCAGCACTGCCCAGTCGGCCAGGTAACAGACCGTGTACAGCACACGCGCCACGACGAATGCGATGGCGAGCAGGTTGACGCGGTCGATCATGCCGCCGCCCAGGATGGCCACCAGCACGGCCACCGCAAAGAACGGAAACGCTTCAAAGTGGTTCTGCTGCGCGGCACCGGCGCGGCCTGCCACACCGGTTTGCTGCGCCAGCCAAGCGCGCGGGTTGTGGTGGTCATAACGCGGGCCGCTGACTTTGGCAATGCCAACGCACACGATCGGCAACAGCGCCGCCACCAGAACGCACCAGAGGGCGATCGGCATGGTCAGTCTCCTGGACAGTTGTGAAGGTGCCGCACCGTAGCACAGGCGGCGTTTTCAAACACTAGGAGCGTTAGTCGGCTTCGTGCACGGCGATGCGGATGTCGCCCAGCATGACCACCTGGCCCGCGCGGATCTTGGCGGTCTTGCGCGACTCCGGCTGACCGTCGACGGTCACGCCACCGTCGGCGACGACGGCTTTGCCTGCGCCGCCGCTGTCGACCACGCCTGTGAGTTTGAGCAGCTTGTGCAGCTCGATGTAGTCGGTGTTGAGCTCGAAATCGATATTGGGCATAGATTTATTGAGGTGAAGCTTCCACGCTGATATCCACATCGACGCGGTCACCCACGTCGGGCAGAAAACGCGTCATGCCGAAGGCGCTGCGTTGGATGGCGAGGTGGAAATCACCGCCGCACACGTGGCGCGTGGTGCCAGGCATCTTCACGTCGCCGCAGTTGAAGCGGCGCACTTCCAACCGCACCGGTTGGGTCACGCCATGCAGCGTCAGCTTGCCTTCGATGGCGACGAGCTTGCCGTCTTGTACGACAAAGCGATCGCTACGCAGGCGGATGATCGGAAACTGCGCGGCATCCAGAAACTGCTCGGATTTCAGCACACCATCCAGCACCGGCAGACGCGTATTGACGGAGGCGGCGTCGATGGTGAAATCGATACCGCCTTGGCTGGTCGCCTCATCAAAGTCGACGGCGCCGTCGATCTTGTCGAAGCGGCCGCGCACCGTAGACCGATCGAAGTGCGAGGTGCCGAAGACCACCGACGTATGCGCCAGGTCTGGCGTGAACGGCGCGGCAAAGGCAGAGGTGCATAGCACCCCTGTCAGCATCAGAAACCATGCACGCATGTTGCCTCCTTGCGCAGAGGCCCACGCATGCATGGGCCTGCGCTTACTTGCCCCAGCTGTCCTTCAGGCCGACCACGCGGTTGAACACGGGCTTGCCCGGTTGCGAGTCGATGCGGTCGGCCACGAAGTAGCCGTGGCGCTCGAACTGGAAGCGGTCTTCCGGCTTGGCGGTTGCCAGCGTCGGTTCCAGGTAGGCCGTGACGGTCTGCTTGGAGTTCGGATTGAGCGCATCCAGGAAGTTCTTGTCGCCCGAGTCCGGCTGCGGGTCGCTGAACAGGCGGTCGTACAGGCGCACTTCGGCTTCGAGTGCGTGCGCGGCGCTCACCCAGTGGATGTTGCCCTTCACCTTCACGCTGTCAGCACCCGGCGTGCCACTCTTCGTGTCCGGGATGATGTTGGCGTGCACGGCGGTGACGTTGCCGTCGGCGTCCTTGTCGCAGCCGGTGCATTCGATCACGTAGCCATAGCGCAGGCGCACCTTGTTGCCCGGGAACAGGCGGAAGTAGCCCTTGGGCGGCGTCTCGGTAAAGTCTTCGCGCTCGATCCACAGCTCACGCGTGAGCGGGAATTCGCGGCGGCCGAGTTCAGGCTGCTTCGGGTGCACGGGCGCCGAGCACGGCTCGTTGAAATCGGCCGGCACGTTGTCGAGCACGAGCTTGACCGGGTCCAGCACGCCCACCGAGCGCGGCGCACGCGCATCGAGGTCGTCGCGCACGGCGCCTTCCAGGATGCTCATGTCGATCCAGCTATCGGCCTTGGATACGCCCACGCGTTCGCAGAACAGCTGGATCGATTCCGGCGTATAGCCGCGGCGGCGGATGCCCACCAGCGTCGGCATGCGCGGGTCGTCCCAGCCGTCGACGCGCTTTTCGTTCACCAGTTGCAGCAGCTTGCGCTTGCTGGTGATGGCGTAGGTCAGGTGCAGACGCGCGAATTCGTACTGATGCGGCAACGGCGCGGGCAGGGCACCGGCGTCGCGCAGGTGGTCGAGCACCCAGTCGTACAGCGGGCGGTTGTTCTCGAACTCCAGCGTGCACAGGGAGTGCGTGATGTTCTCCAGCGCATCGGAAATGCAATGCGTGAAGTCGTACATCGGGTAGATGCACCATGCGTCGCCGGTGCGGTGGTGATGCGCATGGCGGATGCGGTACAGCACCGGATCGCGCATCACGATGTTCGGCGCGGCCATGTCGATCTTGGCGCGCAGCACCAGTTCGCCGTCCTTGTACTTGCCGGCGCGCATGTCGCGGAACAGTGCGAGGTTCTCGTCCACCGAGCGGTCACGGAACGGCGACGGCGTGCCCGGGCGGGTGAAGTCGCCACGGTTGGCGGCGATCTGCTCAGCGCTTTGGCTGTCGACGTAGGCGGCGCCGCGCTGGATCAGCACTTCGGCAAAGCCGTAGAGCTGCTCGAAGTAGTCGCTGGCGTAGTACAGGTGCGTGCCGGTGCCGTTGTCCCACGAGTAGCCGAGCCAGTGCACCGCGTCGATGATGGAGTCGACGTATTCGGTGTCTTCCTTGACCGGGTTGGTGTCGTCAAAGCGCAGGTGGCAGCGGCCTTGGTAATCCTTGGCCAGGCCGAAGTTCACCCAGATGCTCTTGGCGTGACCGATGTGCAGGTAGCCGTTGGGCTCCGGCGGAAAACGCGTAATGACCGGCGGAAGGGCCTGGCCCTTGGCGTCCTTGCGGCCGGCATAGGTGCCTTGCGTCAGGTCGCCATCAATGATTTGGCGTAGGAAGTTGGACGTGGGGGCGGCGGTTGCCCCGTTGGCGTTGTCTTGGCTCATGGGAATGCGTGATTCGGCAATCCCGTGATTTTACCGTGCCCGGGGCGCTCTGCCGGGTTGTCCCTTATTTCCGTTGCGCGACGCCATCCAACGCTTGTGCGCGCAACGCCTCATACGGGACGGGAAACGTCTGTTGGCGCAGTTGCGTGAGCTGTGCAGCGCGATCGGCGTCTGACAGGCCGGGGAAGCTGTTGATGCGGTCGCGCTGCTGGGCGTAGGCGTCGTAGCGGCCGCGCCAGACGGCTTCTTCGCGACTGGCCTGCACCAGGCGATCCGCCACGATGCCGTCGATGCTCTGGGCGGCCAGACGCTGGCGGATCTGCGCCTCGCTCAGGCCATCCTTGGTCCAGGAATCCATGTCGTTCGCGAGCTTGACCGGCGCGGAGGCATTGCGGCGGGCCTCTCGCAAGGCGGCTGGCAGGTTGGCCTCGATGGCTGCGAGCTTGGTGGCGCGTTGCTCAGGGGTGAGCGAGGGGTCGGCCATCACGGCCAGGCGGTCGAGGGCGGCCGTGTCCAGCGCATCTTCGTCGCCGTACCAGGCCTGGGCGACATCCGCCCCAAGGTATTGGCGGCGCAGCGCGGCACGGGCACCGATTCTCTGCCGCAGCGTGGCGAGGACCTCAGGATGCTGCTGGACCTGCTCAAGGCTCGGCTTGCTGCGGCTGGTATCGCCTTGCGTCGCCAGCGCCTTGCGATAGGCGAGATAACGCTGCAGCAGCGATTGCGCCTCCGACAGCGCGGGGCTGACCAGCTTGGCGCGCATGTGCGCCTCGGCCATCGCCACACGCTGTGCTTCAGGCATCGAGGCAGGCACGTCGAGAAAGTAGTCGAACACCGCGCGGTTGGCGGGTTCGAGGATGAGGTGGCCGCTTGCATCGACACGCAGGCCGTCGGGCGCCTGTGTGTCGGCCAGCTCGGTAGGGGTTGCCGTGGCGGCCGTGCCATCGCTCTGGATGCTGCCGATATAGGCGCCGGATCGCGGCGCCTGCTGGGGCTGTTCGGCAGCCCGGGGGGCATCACCGGTGGCATGCCACCAATAGACGCCTCCGGCAACGATGATTGCCACCAACACTGCCCCGATGAACGTCGTGGGCTGCATGGATTGCACGGGTTGTGATTTGCCCTTCATGACGATGTGCGCGTTGGTGGCGACCGATGGCAACAGGTGGCGATGCGTGGCGACGGATTACAGCCCGGCCGTCTTCAACCGATTGGCCTGCGTGCGGATCACTGCAACCGGGTCCGCCGCACCCCAGCCGATCAGGCCGAGCAGCTGGTTGACCTCGTCAAGGTGATTCCAAGCATAGTCGGTCGACAGCACCTGTCCGAACTTGGCGCTGCAGATCGAGACCAGCCCGTCGTTCGTGCCTGAGCCGCGCGCCTGCATGACCCCGCCGCTGAAGACCAGCACCGGGTCGAACAGATCGAGGATGTTGGTGGCCGTCGAGCGTCCCGTCCACGAATACAGTTTCTGCACGTTGCCGTTGCGCACATCGGTCGCACTGCCGGTGTTGCAGCCGCTGGCCAGGCCCGCGCTCGGGAAGGTCTTGTTGAAATCCGCCGCGCCCGCCGTCGAGAGGATATGCAGCGCTGCAAAACCATTCTGCGGATTGCTGTTGCCGTTGAACCAGCCGAGCACCGAGCCGAACACGTCTGCACCCAGGTTCACCAGCGCCTTGAAAGGTGCCGGCGTGCTTTCGACAAAGTCTGCGAATTCCGAGCCCTTGTGTGGTGTGCCAATGGTGGTGACAGACGCCACCAGGTTGGGCGCCACAGCGGCCGCATAGCGCGAGGTCAGGCCGCCCTGGCTATGGCCGATGAGGTTGACCTTGGCCGCGCCGGTGGTGGCCAGCACGGTGCGGATCTGGCTGAGTAGTTGCTCGCCGCGCACGGTTTCATCGTTGAAGGCGGAGACATCGGCCACGTAGACGTTGGCACCGTTGGCGCGCAGGTCTTCGGGGATCTGGTACCAGTAGTCCACTACGCCCAGGAATTTGCTGGTGCCCGAGAGGCCATGCACCAGCACGATCGGGTATTGGGTGGCGGCGTAGGTGCTGGCGGCCTGGGCCGGTGCTGCGGCGGTGAGGGTGAGGGCGGATGCGGCCAAGGTTGTGGCCAAGGCGGCAGCTGCAGCGTGCGTGCGCAGAAAACCGCGCACCGAGTTGTACACAGCTTGGAGCTGGGGCGTCTGTGACATTCGATTGTCTCCTGAATGATGGATGGGTGGTCGACCTCTGCGGGTCGATCGCCCTCCGTTATCCGAAGTGCGCATTCCAGCGTCAACCGAATTGGAAGATTGGCTCTAATGCTGCGCCGCCGCGTGCGCAAACAAAAACCGGAGGGCGAGCCTCCGGTTCTTTAGGATGCGATGCAGCAACGCGGCTACTCTTCTTGAAACGCTTCCTCGCGTTTGCGGCGGATGACGGGCAACACCACCAGCAGCACCAGGGCCGCCGAAGCAATCAGCAGGGCCAGCGACAGCGGCTTGGTGACGAAGGTGGAGAAATCGCCACGCGAGAGCAACAGCGCGCGCCGGAAGTTCTCTTCCATCATCGGCCCGAGCACGAAGCCGAGCAGCATGGGCGCGGGCTCGCAACGCAGCTTCAGGAGCAGGTAGCCGATCAGCCCGAAGACCGCTGTCTGGAAGATGTCGAACGTGGTGTTCGAGACCGAGTACACGCCAATGCAGCAGAACACCAGAATGGCCGGGTACAGGAAGCGGTAGGGCACTTTCAACAGGCGCACCCACACACCGATCATCGGCAGGTTCAGCACGATCAGCATCAGGTTGCCGATCCACATCGAGGCGATCAGACCCCAGAACAGCGCGGGGTTGCTGGTCATCACCTGCGGGCCGGGCTGGATGTTGTGGATGGTCATCGCACCCACCATCAGCGCCATCACCGCGTTGGGCGGAATGCCCAGCGTGAGCAGCGGGATGAACGAGGTCTGCGCCGCCGCGTTGTTGGCCGATTCCGGGCCCGCAACGCCCTCGATGGCGCCCTTGCCGAACTCGTGCGAATACTTCGAGGCCTTTTTCTCCAGCGAGTACGACGCGAACGATGCCAGCGTCGCACCGCCGCCGGGCAGGATGCCGAGCACCGAGCCCAGCGCTGTGCCGCGCAGCACGGCCGGGATCATGCGCTTGAAATCCTCGCGGCTGGGCCACAGGTTGCGCACGTGGTCGACAAAGGTCTCGCGGTGCTCTCTCTGCTCCAGGTTGGCGATGATCTCGGAGAAGCCGAACACGCCCATCGCCACCGAGACGAAGTTCAACCCGTCGGCCAGCTCCGGCACATCGAACGAATAGCGCGCGGTGCCGGAGTTCACGTCCGTGCCCACCAGCCCAAGCAGCAGGCCCAGCACGATCATCGCGAGGGCCTTGATGAGCGAGCCTGAGGCCAGCACCACGGCGCCGATCAGCCCCAGCACCATCAGCGAGAAGTATTCCGCCGGGCCGAAGTTGAAGGCGAACTCCGACAGCGGCGTGGCAAATGCGGCCAGCACCAGCGTGGCCACGCAGCCGGCAAAGAACGAACCGAGGCCGGCCGTGGCCAGCGCAACGCCGGCCCGCCCGCGCCGTGCCATCTGGTAGCCGTCAATGGTGGTCACCACCGACGACGATTCGCCCGGCAGGTTGACGAGGATGGCGGTGGTGGAACCGCCGTACTGCGCGCCGTAATAGATGCCCGCCAGCATGATGAGCGCGGCCACGGGCGGCAGCGCATAGGTGGCCGGCAGCAGCATCGCAATCGTGGCGATGGGGCCGAGCCCCGGCAGCACGCCGATCAACGTACCGAGCACGCAGCCGATGAAGGCGTAGATCAAATTCTGGAGCGACAGCGCAGTGGAGAAGCCGAGCGCGAGATTGGCGAAGAGGTCCATGTCGCGTGCCTCAGTTGCTGATGAACGCCGGCCACACCGGGAACTGCAGCTTGAGCCCATAGACGAAGGCCGCCAGGCTCACCAGCACCATCACGATGGCGGTGCCGACCGCGCCCCTCCATGTGAACTCGTGGCTGGCCATGCTGGAGACGAGCACCAGCCCCACCAGCGAGAGCACCAGCCCCAGCGCCTGCAGCAGCAACCCGAACAGCACCACCGAGCCGAGAATCCACAGGAGCGTCTTGATGTCCCAGCGCGGGATGCGGTCTGCCACGCCCTTGCGCGACAGCGATTGCACGACCACCACCACACCCAGCAGTACCAGCACCATCCCCAGCCAGAACGGGAAGTAGCCGGGGCCCATGGAGGAGGCTGTGCCCATGCGGTAGCCGCGCGCCAGGAACGCGAATGCCGCGCCCGCAACGATGAACAGGATGCCCGACGCAAAGTCCTGGTGACTACGGATCACCGGGCGGCTTTGTGGATCGTTCTGCAAGATGGGGTTCCTCCTGTGGGCATGCGGCGCATCGCTTTGCAGGTGGCCGAATGGCGGCAAAGCGCCGACCAAGTGTGCACGCTAAGCAGAGCGGCTTTCAAGCACCTCGCAGGGGGAAGCAGGTCGTGCGGTGGCCCGGTGGGGCGCATGGGCAAACGGTTCAGGGTTTGTCCCTAACCGCGGAAGGGCGGGAGAGCGAGGAAGAGAGCGGGCCGCGCAACGCTGTCGCGGCCCATTGCCATTGCGAACTACATGCCGATGCCGCGCGCCATCAGCACAGCCGCCAGCGGAATGAAGATGATCAGGTGCGATTCGATCATGACCCAGCGGCGCGTCTTGGCAATCTCCGACGGCGGTGGCACGAAGTCGGGCAGCGTCTTGCCTTGCTTGTTCCAGCGCAGGATGGTGACGGTCGGGATGATCGACAGCAGCCCCACCAGGATGAACAACCCGATCTTGACGTGGAACACCGGGTTGTGGACATAGAACGCATAGCCCTTGGCGCCGTAGATCACGCGCAACGCGCCGGTAATCAGCACCGCCAGCGCTGCGAAGCCGAAGACGGCGTCATAGCGTGCCAGGCGTTTGCGGATTTCGGGCGTCATGTCCGGCCGCAGCACTACGGCCTCGGCGGTCAGAAACACGATCAGCGTGAAGATCGAGATGTAATGCAGGTAAGCCAGCAACGCATCGAGCCACATGGTGACCTCGTGAGGGTGGGGAAACCGGGGTAAAAAATGATCGGGGCGTGCGCTAAATGACTCCACGCGTGCGCAGAGCCTCGATCTGATCGGCACTCAGGTCGAGCACGTCGCGCAGCACCGCCTCGGTGTGTTCGCCGAGCAGCGGTGGGTGGCTCGCGGCCTTGGGTGGCGTAACGCTCATCTTGACGGGGCTGCCGACCAGCTTGACGGTGCCGGCGCTCGGGTGGGGCAAGTCGACACGCAGGCCGCGCGCCTGTACCTGCTCGTTGTCGAACACTTCGTCGAGGTTGTTGATCGGGCCGCAGGGCACGCCGGCGGCTTCGAGCTTGTCGATCCACTCCCCCTTGCCGAAGCGTTTGACCATCTCAGCCAGGATCGGCACCAGCACATCTCGGTTGGCCACGCGCTGCGGGTTGGTGGCAAAGCGCGGGTCGTCGGCCAGTTCGGGCATGCCGCCGGCGTCGACAAAGCGGCGGAACTGCCCATCGTTGCCGACTGCGACGATGATCCAGCCGTTCGATGCCTGGAAGGTCTGGTACGGCACGATGTTTGGATGCGCGTTGCCCCAGCGCTTGGGCGCCTGGCCGCTGGCCAAGTAGTTGGTGTTCATGTTGGCCAGCATCGCCACCTGCACGTCGAGCAGCGCCATGTCGATGTACTGGCCTTCGCCGGTGCGGTCCCGGTGCGCGAGCGCGGCCAAAACGGCGACGGTGGAATACATGCCGGTCATCAAATCGGAGATGGCCACGCCGGCCTTCTGCGGGCCGCCGCCGGGCAGGTCGTCGCGCTCGCCCGTCAGGCTCATGAAGCCGCCCATGCCCTGCACGATGAAGTCGTAGCCGGCGCGCGCGGCATACGGGCCGGTCTGGCCGAAACCGGTGATGGAGCAGTAGATCAGGTCTGGCTTGATGGCCTTGAGCGACTCATAGTCGAGCCCGTACTTCTTGAGCTGGCCGACCTTGTAGTTCTCCAGCACCACATCCGCATGCGCGGCGAGCTTGCGGACGATGTCCTGGCCCTCGGGCGTGCTGATGTCGACGGTGATCGAGCGCTTGTTGCGGTTGGCGGCCAGGTAGTACGCGGCCTCGGCGGTGTCCTCGCCGGCCTCGTCCTTCAGCCAGGGCGGGCCCCAGGTGCGGGTGTCATCGCCGGCGCCTGGGCGCTCCACCTTGATGACGTCGGCGCCAAAATCGGCGAGGTTTTGCGCGCACCACGGGCCGGCAAGTACGCGGGTCAGGTCAAGAACACGGAGATGGCTCAGAGCGCCCATGGATAACGAATCTGCACAATCGGAACGGGTGCACTCTACACCACGCCCCGGCGGTCCTGCAGGCCCATGCGACGAACCGGGGAAAATGCGACGCGAACCCCGTATAATCAACGGTTTGCACTAATCTAAGGCGCTCAGGAGCGGGATGCTCCCAGGCGCAATGCTGACTCCGGCACCTCGCGACATGAAAGCCTCCGATATCCGCCAAAAATTCCTGACGTTCTTCGAGTCGAAGAACCACACCGTGGTGCGCTCCTCGCCGCTGGTGCCGGGCAATGACCCGACGCTGCTGTTCACCAACTCCGGCATGGTGCAGTTCAAGGACGTCTTCCTCGGCACCGACAAGCGCCCGTACGTGCGCGCGGCCTCCGTGCAGCGCTGCCTGCGCGCCGGCGGCAAGCACAACGACCTGGAAAACGTCGGCTATACCGCGCGTCACCACACCTTCTTCGAGATGCTCGGCAACTGGTCGTTCGGCGACTACTTCAAGCGCGACGCACTCGTGTGGGCGTGGGAACTGCTGACGCAGGAATACAAGCTGCCGGCCGACAAACTGTGGGCCACGGTCTACCAGACCGACGACGAGGCCTACGACATCTGGACCAAGGTCATCGGCCTGCCGCCCGAGCGCGTCGTGCGCATCGGCGACAACAAGGGCGCACCGTACGCCTCCGACAACTTCTGGCAGATGGCCGAAACCGGCCCGTGCGGCCCGTGCTCGGAAATCTTCTACGACCACGGCCCGGATGTGTGGGGCGGCCCCCCGGGAAGCCCGGAAGCCGACGGCGACCGCTATATCGAAATCTGGAACAACGTGTTCATGCAGTTCGATCGCCAGCTCGACCCGGCGACCGGCGAATACACGCTGACCCCGCTGCCCGCGCCGTGCGTGGACACCGGCATGGGCATGGAGCGTCTGGCTGCCATCCTGCAGCACGTGCACAGCAACTACGAGATCGACCTGTTCCAGGCGCTCATCGCGGCCGCTTCGCGCGAGACCAACACCAAGGATCTGTCGAACAACTCGCTGCGCGTGATTGCCGACCACATCCGCGCGTGCTCGTTCCTGATCGTCGACGGCGTGATTCCGGGCAATGAAGGCCGCGGCTACGTGCTGCGCCGGATCATCCGCCGCGCCATCCGCCATGGCTACAAGCTGGGCTGCCGCGCCGCGTTCTTCCACAAGCTGGTGGACGATCTCGTTGCGCAGATGGGCGAGGCTTATCCGGAACTGCGCGAGGCGCGCGACCGCGTGGTCGAGGTGCTGCGCACGGAAGAAGCGCGCTTCTTCGAGACCATCGAGCACGGCATGTCGATTCTCGACGGCGCGCTGGGTGAGCTGAAGGCGTCGGGCGCCAAGATGCTCGACGGCGAACTCGCCTTCAAGCTGCACGACACCTACGGTTTCCCGCTGGACCTGACGCAAGACGTCTGCCGCGAGAACGACGTGATCGTCGACGAAGCCGCCTTTGACGCCGCCATGAACCGCCAGCGCGAACAGGCACGCGCCGCCGGCAAGTTCAAGCTGACCGCCGGCACGCTGGACTACACCGGCGACAAGACCACCTTCCACGGCTACGACCAGCTCGTGCGCGAAACCGCGCGCGTGACGGCGCTGTTCGTCGACGGCGCGTCGGTGCAGGAAATGCACCCGGGCCAAACCGGCGTGGTGGTGCTCGACCACACGCCGTTCTATGCCGAATCCGGCGGCCAGGTGGGTGACCAGGGCACGCTCAAGGCCGCGACCGTTTGGTTTGACGTGGCCGACACGCTCAAGGTGCAGCCGGAAGTCTTCGGCCATCACGGCGAGCTGCGCACCGGCGTGCTGAAGGTCGGCGATGCCGTGGCCGCGGAAGTGGACGCCGTGCGCCGTGCGCGCACCATGCGCAACCACTCGGCCACCCACCTGATGCACAAGGCCCTGCGCGAAGTGCTGGGCAGCCACGTGCAGCAGAAGGGCTCGCTGGTGGATGCCGACAAGACGCGCTTCGACTTCTCGCATAACGCACCGATGACGCCGCTGCAGATTCGTGAAGTGGAAGCACGCGTCAACGCAGAAATTTTCGCCAACGCCGCCACCAGCGCCCAGATCATGGGCTTTGACGATGCGGTCAAGAACGGCGCCATGGCTCTCTTCGGCGAGAAGTACGGCGACGAAGTGCGCGTGCTGTCGATCGGCACGTCGAAGGAACTGTGCGGCGGCACCCACGTGGCGCGCACCGGTGACATCGGCCTGTTCAAGATCGTTGGCGAATCGGGCGTGGCCGCAGGCATCCGCCGTGTGGAAGCCATCACGGGCGACAACGTGCTGCACTACTTGCAGACGCTCGACACGCGCATCAACGAAGCGGCTGCCGCACTGCGTGCGCAACCGTCGGAACTGACGCAGCGTATCGGCCAGGTGCAGGACCAGGTCAAGACGCTGGAGAAGGAACTGGAGCGCCTGAAGTCGAAGCTGGCCGCCAGCCAGGGCGACGAGCTAGTGAGCCAGGCCGTGGACGTGGCCGGCATCAAGGTGCTGGCCGCCAAGCTCGATGGCGCCGACGCCAAGACGCTGCGCGAGACCATGGACAAGCTCAAGGACAAGCTGCAGACCGCCGCCATCGTGCTGGGCAGCGTGAGCGACGGCAAGGTGGCACTGATTGCTGGCGTGACGGCTGATGCCACCGCCAAGGTCAAGGCTGGCGAGCTGGTCAACTTTGTCGCTCAGCAGGTCGGCGGCAAGGGCGGTGGCCGCCCGGACATGGCGCAAGCTGGCGGTACCGAGCCCGAGAAACTGCCGCAGGCGCTGGCCGGTGTAGCCGCATGGGTGCAGCAGAAGGTGTGATGTAGCACCTTGAACCTGATGCGCTGAACGGCGCGCGTTCCCGGCAACGGGGCGCGCGCCGTTTTATTTTGGCTGGTCAATGCCGGATGGACTGTGTGAGCAAGACTGGGGGCACCCGCATAAAGACCCGCAGTCGCTCGTTCCTGTCACCGGGGCGGGCGCCGGACCAGAACGGCTGCCATTCGCGGCCGGGCGTTCGTGCGTGCGTGTGGCTGTCCTGGAGGATCAGCCATCGGCAGGTATGGGTCGACGACTGCGCCAGCGGGCGGTGCAGGATGCCGGTGAAGTAGTGCAGCATGGGCGCCTCGGACTCGCCCAGATGCAGACTCGCCATGCAGTCGTCTGCGTGCCATGCCGGGGCCAACTTGCTGCTGAGGTTGTTGAACACCGAGCGATAGCTCTTGGCCTCGTCCAGCCAGGGCAGCAGCAGGGTGGCGACCAACCCCCAGCCCACCAGGGCGCCGGCCGCCCAGGACAGCGCGCCGCGCCACACCCCTGCCCGCCGCAGATGTGGCAGCAGGCGCAACCATCCCACCGTGAGCACCAATGCGGCGCCTACCAGCCAGGGTTCGATCGGCATGGTCCAATCGACTGGCAACCAGCGTTCAAGCCAGCGCACGCTCGCCCGCGAGGTGTTCTCTGTCATGACCGCCCAGAGCAGCCACGCCAGTACCGCCATGCCGCCAAACAGCACCCGGCTGAGGTAATCCCATCCGACATGCAGACGCATCGGCAGTCGCGCGATTGCCTGCTGGCCGAGCAGCGCCAGCGGCACCATGAAAGGCAGCAGATAGAGCGGGCGCGCTGTTGCAGAGACCTGTAGCGCGAGCAGCCCCACACCCGCGAAGAGGGCCGGTAGGGCGACGCGCGGCGTCCGCCACTCGCGCCACGCGCCGCAGGCCAGTGCCAGCAATGCAAGCGGGCCCGCGGGAAAGCCGATGGTCAGCAGCGAGTGCCAGACGTAGAACGGGTCGTCGTTCTCTGCGCCCAGCACCGGCACGGAAAAGCCCAGGAAGCGGCCGATGTTGTTGTCCCAGAACCAGACGTGAAACAGGTCTGGTGCACGCAGGTAGAACAACGTTGGCCAGATCGTGGCGAAGGGCAGGAACACCAGCGCGGCGGTACCCAACTGGCGCAGGAACGCGCGGCTGCGGCAGGCTGGAAACGGCACGCAGGCCCCGACCAGCGTGATGCAGAACACCAGCGGAATGAATATGCCTTTCGCCAACAGTGCGATCCCCATGCCCACGCCAAGCCAAACTGCGGAGCTGCGCCTGCGCGCCGTGGGCTGCACGGCTGCCTGCACGCATTCGAACAGCCCGCAGAAGCCGATGGCGGTGCCGGCCAGCAGGGCCACGTCGGTGATCATGTCGTGCGTGTGTTTGACCACGATCAGTGAGCCCGCGCACAGCGCCAATGTGCCGAGCACACGCGGGTCCGCCCACGAAGGTGCGTTGGTGGCGGCGCGTGCCAGGCGCGCGGTGAAGGCGAAGGCCAGGCCAGCAAACAACGCGCTGGCGAGCCGTGCGGCGTCGTGCGCTGGCAGTTCATCCCATAGCAGCCAGGCCAGGCCGCTGGCGACCCACGCATACAGCGGCGGCTTCTCTACAAAGGGTTGCCCTGCACTGGTCGGTACGATCAGGTCGCCGGTTTCCAGCATGTGCTGGATGATGCCGAACGTGTAGGTCTCATCCTGCTTCCAGGGGTCGTGGCCGAGCGTGCCTGGCAGCAGGTAGGCGCAGGCGATGAGCACCGCGAAGATCCACGTGCTCCATTTGCGCAACGCCTGCCACGGCCAAGCGTGCGCCGCATGTGCCGCAGATGCCATGACCGCGCCGGGTGAAGACAGCGCAGCAGTGTTCGAAGCGAGGTCACGCGCGTGAGCGGTCGCGGCGGGCGCGTTGACGCTCCGCCGTTCAGGGCGTGTCGGTTCCAGCATGACGAAAGGGTTTCCAGTTTGCCGGATGCGGTCCGGAGAACCCGGCCGATCGGCTTATGCGTGACAAACAAGATGCCCGGCAAGGTGTGCCGAGGCGGCCTGGAGTACATCACGCTCGTCTTACGGAGACCCTGAGCGCCTGCGCCGGAATCTGAGCAATCGATTTCAGCCGGTGCACGTGGCTGGCTGGATGCGCCTTTTGGGGCATCCGGCACTGGGGTGGCGTCTTGTCTACGCAACGCAAACAAGTTGGCCGATGCCTCCAATGCTGGAGACAGGCCACGCCATCGCCTATACCGGTCAGACGCTGCGGGTTGCAGGCTGCCTGGCAGGCAATTTGCATTGGCCGAGCCCGTTGTCCCCCGCAGTGCCCGTCGTACCCCTTACCCCAAAATCCGAGGAGAACCATGAGCGTCCTATCTGACAAGGTCGACGCTGTGCCGCCAGAGCCTTTGGCTGCGCGGCGCAGCAAACGATTGCTACGGGCGGTCGCAGCCGGCGTGCTGGTGGCGGCCGGCATCGGCGCATCGACCCAGCCGGTTGCGCAACTCGCGCCGGAATCGCACGCGCGCAAGGTCAAGGTGCTGATCATCAGCATGTTTGCGCCCGAGGCGCAGCCGTGGATCGACAAGCTGGGCCTCACGCAGGATGTGCCCGTGCCCGGTCTGTCGATCGACTATCCGAACGTCCACTGCAACGCCAACGATGTGTGTCAGCTCACCACCGGCATGGGCAAGGCGAATGCCGCGTCATCGGTGTCGGCGCTGATCTACAGCGGCAAATTTGACCTGCAGCGCACGTACTTCCTGGTGGCAGGCATTGCTGGGATTGATCCGTCGCAAGGCACGCTGGGCAGCGCTGCATGGGCGCGTTTCCTGGTCGACAGCGACATCGCGTGGGAGATCGACGCGCGCGAAGTGCCCACCAACTGGCCCAGTGGCTTCATCGGTATCAACACGCAGGGCCCGGGGCAGAGGCCGCCGCTGGACTACAAGACGGAAGTGTTTCGCGTGAACGAGGCATTGCTACAGAAGGCGCTGGCGCTCTCCAAGGGTGCGGCGCTTGACGACAATGCCACTGCACGCGCGTATCGCGCCAATTACCCCAGCGCACCGGCCAACCAGCCGCCTGCTGTCGTGCAGTGCGACACCGCCGCCGGCAACACCTACTGGCACGGCGCCAAGATGGGCGAGCGCGAAGCCGCGTGGGTCAAGCTGCTGACGGATGGGCAGGGCACCTACTGCACCACGCAGCAGGAAGACAACGCCACGTTCGAAGCGCTCACGCGCGGGTCGAAGGCGGGTCTGCTCGATCTGCAACGCGTGGCCGTGCTGCGTACCGCATCCAACTTCGACCGGCCGTATCCGGGGCAGACGCCGTATGACTCGCTGGTCAACAGCAACTCGGGCGGGTTCGTGCCGTCGCTCAACAACCTCTATCTGGCGGGCGGTCCGCTGGTCAACGAGATCGTCACGCGCTGGAGCGTGTGGAAACACGGAGTGCCCTCGCCATGATCGAATCCAAGAGCACAACCCCCATGCGTACGATCACCAAGCTGCTCGCCGTGGGCGCGGCCGCGCTGACCTTGAACAGCTGTGCGTATGACGGCGTCAAGGTCATCGTCATCAACATGTTCCAGGGCGAAGCCCAGCCCTTCATCGACCGCTATGACCTGAAGGAGAAGGTCTATATCTCCGGCCTGTCGCCCGACGCGCCCAACATGCTGTGCAACTACGACGGCGTCTGCCAGGTGACCACCGGCATGGGCTACGCGAATGCGGCGTCGACCATCTCAGCACTGCTCTATCGCAGCAAGCTGGACCTGACGCACACCTATTTCGTGATCGCCGGTATTGCGGGTATTGATCCGGGGCAGGGTACGGTGGGCTCGGCGGCGTGGGCGCGCTATGCGGTGGACTACGGCCTGTCGCACGAGATTGATGCGCGCGAAATGCCTGCCGGCTGGCCTTACGGCTACTTCGGCATCGGCACCAAGGGCCCCGGGCAGAAGCCGCCGCTGGACTACCGCACCGAGGTGTTCCAGTTGAACGAAACGCTGTTGCAGAAGGCGTTCACCCTGTCGAAATCGGCCACGCTGGAAGACAGCCCAGAGGCCATCGCCTTCCGCAAGAATTACGCGTTTGCGCCGGCCAATCAGCCGCCATCGGTCATCCAGTGCGATGTGGCCTCTGCCGACACGTGGTGGGCGGGCCGCAACCTGGGCCAGCGCGCGCGTGATTGGGTGAAGACGATGACCGACAACAAGGGCACCTACTGCACCACTGCACAGGAGGACAACGCCACGCTGGAAGTGCTCACACGCGGTGCCCGTGCCGGCAAGGTCGATTTCAGCCGCGTGGCGCTGCTGCGTGCGGGCTCCGACTTTGACCGCCCGTACGACGGCCAGACGGCAACGGACGGCCTGATCAACTACGCGCAGCAGGGCGGTTTCGTGCCGGCCACGCACAACCTCGTCAATGCGGCCAAGCCGCTGCTGGACGACATCGTTGACCACTGGCCGCAGTGGCAGCAGGGGGTGCCGAATTAATGGTTGCTTACATCACATTTCAAAATATATAATGCGAATCATTCTCATTTGATGGGCGGCAGCGGGCACCTTGCCTGATCGCTGGCCATCGCTTCTGCCGGGCGAGCCAGCGGGTCTTCACCTGCAAGCCAACGGATCGACGCGCCGCGTGATGTTTCTGCGGCGCGTTTTTTCTTCTTCCCCAGTGCATGACATGCATGTCGGGGCGCGCTCGGTTTGACCAATCCTGATCGAACCTTTGCCTGCGATGACCCGCCGTCTTACGGCCCGCACACTACCGTGCGCGCTTGCCGCCATTCCTCTTGCCGCTTTGCTCACCGCCACGCCCGCGCGTGCTGACGACACCCAACCCGCCGCCGGCAATCACGCCAAGGTAGACCTTGATGAAACCACCGTCACCGCGCGCAGCCAGCGTGGCTTTGCAGCCAGCACGGCAGAGGTGGGCGCGTTCCGTGGGATGGCATTGCGCGATATTCCTGCCACGGTGAACGTGGTCACGCGCGAGGCGCTGGATGCGCAGCAGGACACGTCGCTGTTCGATGCGCTGCGCAACACGGCAAGCGTGACGCGTCAGCAGCTCTCCGGTGAGACCTTCGACAACCTCGCCATCCGCGGCGTGACGATGGAGAACCGCACCAACTTCCGCTTCAACGGTTCGTTGCCGATTGCAGCGCTCGCGGCCATTCCGCTGGAAAACAAGGAGCGCGTGGAAGTGCTCAAGGGCGTGTCGGCGCTGTACTACGGCTACACCACGCCGGGCGGTGTGGTGAACCTCGTCACCAAGCGCGCGGGCAACACGCCGGTCACCACGCTGGGTGTGCAGTTCGATAGCAATGGCTCGATCGTCAGCACGCTGGACGTGGCCCGCCGCTTTGGTGAAGACAACCAGTACGGCATCCGCTTCAACGCTGCGGGCGGTTCGCTGCAATCGCCTACCAGCGGGATCGATGGCACGCGCCAGCTCGGGGCCGTGGCGTTCGACTGGAAGGTCAACAGCCGCCTGAGCCTGAAGGCGGACGTGGAGTACTCACGCAAGATCATCACCGAGCAATCCGTAGTGACGCTGCCGGCGGCCAAGAACGGCGTGATCATGCTGCCCGCCATGCCGGATCCGACCAAGCGACTGGCGCCGGGCTGGGCAGACTTCAACGGCAACACCACCAATGCGCTGGTGCGTGCCGACTATGCGCTCAGTGATGCATGGCTGTTGACCGTGGAGGGCGGCATGTCGGAAACGGCACGCACGCGCGCCTTTACGGAATTCCGCCTGACCAATCCGATCACCGGCGCGGGCACCATCTCCGGTAACCGCCAGAGCGGGCTGTGGCACACGAGCCACGTGCGCGCAGACATCAACGGCACGGAGAAGACGGGCTGGATCACGCATGACCTGACCTTTGGCGTGGCGCGTTCGGACTTCCGCCAGGCAGCGGTGTACTCCGACCGCTTCAGCGGTGCACAGAACCTGTATAACCCGATCGACCTCGGCTGGTTGCCGACGCAGGGCAACAGCACCACGCCTGCGCAGCGCGCCGTGGACACGGGTGTCTACGCGATGGACCGCATGACGCTGTCGGAGCACTGGCAGGTGATCGCCGGCCTGCGCTATACGAGCTACACCAGCACGCAGGCCCCCAACCGCTACGAGGCCAGCAAGACCACGCCACTGGGCGCCGTCATCTACAAGTTCACGCCCACGCTGTCGGCGTATGCGTCGTACGCGCAGGGGTTGGAAGCCGGCCAGCGCGCGCCGAATACCGCTGCCAATGCCAACGTGGCGATGCCGCCTGCGTTGAGCGAGCAGAAGGAAGTGGGCGTGCGCTATGAAACGCCGGCCGGCACGCAGCTCGCCGCAGCCGTGTACGACATCGACCGCGCCGCTGCCTACACCAATAACGCGAACGTCTTTGTGCAAGACGGGCGCGAGCGCATTCGAGGTATCGAACTGACCGCGCAGGGCCGCGTTACGAAAGACCTGTCGCTGCTGGCCTCCGCTGGCTGGACCGATGCCAAGTTCCGAGGCGTCGGCAACGGCCTGAACGGCAACACGCCCGAGAACACGCCGCGCAGCACCGCCAGCGTGTTTGCGGAGTACACGCTGCCGATGCTGCGCTCGGTGTCGTTCAACGCCGGTGCGTACTACCTCGGCCCGCGCCCCGTGAACGACGCCAACCAGGCGGAGCTCGGCGGCACCACGCTGTTCAGCGCCGGCGTGCGCTACGTCACGCGCATCTCGGGCAAGCGCACCACGCTGCAGTTCAACGTCGACAACCTGACCGACAAGCGCTACTGGGGCGGTGCTGGCAACAACCGCCTGTCGATGGGCGCACCGCGCCTGTTCAAGCTCGGCATGAAGATCGATCTGTGATGATGTTTTCAGGAGTGCAACCCATGCAATCGCTGCTTCGTTTTCTTGCCATCGCGTTGATGGCATTCGCCTTCACCCAGCCCGCCACCGCAGATACCCAGCCGGGCACCGGCAAGACCGTCCTGATGGTCGTCCGCATGCAAGGCAAGAGCCTGCCGATCGACAAGCAGATCGTCGCGCATCTCGAAGCGCGCGGTTACGCCGTCACGCTGTACGACCAGTATCAGCCGGCAGAGCGCGCGAAGGATTTCGACCTCGTCGTGCTGTCGTCAACCGTGCGCTCGCGCGACCTGCTGGGTGCCTACCGTAACGTGCCCGTCCCGCTGATGACGTGGGAGAACGACCTGCTCGACGACCTGGCGATGACCGGCAAGCGCCTCGGCACCGATTTCGGTATGGCTGAAAAAGAGCACTACCTGTGGATGGTCAACGCCCCGCACCCCCTCTCGGGCGGTGTGCCGGCCGGCGTGGCCGTGGGCTACGCCAAGGATGCCCCGATGGGCTGGGGCAAGCCGGGCCTGGGCGCAAGCATCATCGCCAGCGTGGCGGGCGACCCGAGCAAGGCCACCATCTTCGGCTATGAGAAGGGCGCGACGATGGACTATGAAACGCTCGCCCCCGCCCGCCGCGTGTTCTTTTTCCTAGACAACGAAACCTTCCCGAACCTCACGCCGACAGGTCGCAAACTGTTCGATGCCGCCATCGACTGGGCAGCCGCGGGAGGAAAGTAGACCAAGCCAACACGCCGCAGCGCTTACACATGAGCCCAGACGGTTTGGCCGTACCTTGCCCTATGCGGCGCCTTGAATTTCTGTTGCAAGGAGGAAAAAGAGGGGAGGCTGTCTGAGCGCAGCGAGTTTGCCTCCCCTCCCTCCTTGCGACATAAATTCAAGGAGTCTTTCGCCGCATCGGGCGCGCCTTTCTTTGGCAAGACAAAGAAAGTGAGTCAGCCCCGGCAGGGGATGAAACAAGGGATGGACCACCCCGGTCCAAAAAGGCCTATAGCCCCACAACATCCCCCCCAACAACTCCGCATTTGCGCAACAACCCCCCACCTCCTTAAGCTGCCGACAACATTTCTCCAAGTCGCAGCTTCCTCATGCAAATCGCAGTAGTCGGCGCCGGCATCATCGGCATCAGCACAGCAATCGCGCTGGCCCAGGAAGGCCATCAGGTCACCCTGATCGAACGCCACCCGGGCCCGGGCGAAGGCACCAGCTACGCCAACGGCGGCCAGCTCAGCTACAGCTATGTGGCGCCGCTGGCCGGCCCCGGTGTGCTCTCGCACGTACCCGGCTGGCTGCTGCGCAGCGACTCCCCTCTGCGCCTGAAACCCTCGCTGGACCCGGCGCTGCTGCGCTGGGGGCTGCGTTTTATCGCGGCATGCAACCGCGAGCGCGCCGACCGCACCACGCGCGAACTGCTTGCGCTGTCGTTCTACAGCCGCACCCGCATGGAAGCCCTGCGCGAGGCATCGCCCGAACTGGCCTTCAGCTTTGCCCGCCGCGGCAAGCTGGTGGTGCACCGCGATGCGACAGCCTTCGAGTCCGCCCGCGCCCAGGTCGGCTACCAGGCCACGCTCGGGTGCGAGCAGCATGCGCTGTCCGCCGATGAGGCCATTGCCCACGAACCTGCGCTCGACGGTGTGCGCGACCAGATCGTCGGTGCGATCTATACGTCCGATGAAGACGTGGCCGATTGCCACCAGCTCTGCGTGGGTCTGTTCAACCGGCTGCGCGAGATGCCCAACGTGACGCTGCGCTTCAGCACCGGGGTCAACGCGCTGTGGACGGAAGGGCGTCGCGTGCGCGGCGTGAAGCTGGCCGATGGCGAGCAGTTCGCGGCGGATGCCGTGGTAATGGCGGCAGGCGTGACCAGCGCCAAGCTGCTCGGCCCACTCGGAATCGATCCCGGCCTGTATCCGCTCAAGGGCTACAGCATCAGCCTGCCGCTGGATGAAGGCGATGTTGCACCGCGCATCAGCGTGACAGACGCCGCGCGCAAGATCGTCTATGCCCGCATCGGACAGACGCTGCGTGTGGCCGGCATGGCTGATCTGGTCGGCTGGTCGACCACGCTCGACACCCGCCGCGTGCAGACCTTGTACGACGAAACCCGCGCGCTGTTTCCCGGCGCCATGCGTGCCAATGACGCGGGTGCCGATGCCGCGCCGTGGGCGGGCATGCGCCCGGCAACGCCGACCGGCGTGCCGGTGGTTGGTGCATCACCGGTAGACGGGCTGTGGCTGAATGTTGGCCACGGAGCGTTGGGCTTTACGCTGGCGCTGGGCAGCGCCGGCCTGCTGGCCGACATGATTGCGGGGCGCAAGCCCGCGATTTCTCCAGTACCGTATGCGCTGGCTGCGTGATCCAAGTACAAGAGATTCAAAAGACCGAACGTGCAAGCTGATGGCCTGCGCCAATTGGTAACCAAAGAAGTCTGGAGCGAACACACCCAAAGGAGGGGAAGCATGAAGACGCTGCATCCGATCAACTCGACCAAACGCATCCTGTGCGGACTGACGCTGGCTGCGGCCGGTGCCCTGGCGGCGCTGTCCACCGGCGCGCAGGCACAGTCGAACGACACGCTGGCGAAGATCAAGCAATCGGGCGTGATTTCCGTCGGCTACCGTGAGTCGTCGATTCCGTTCTCGTACCAGGCCGATGCGAACACCATCACCGGTTACTCGCAAGAAATCTCCAACATGATCGTCGATGGCGTGAAGAAGAAGCTGGGCCTGGCCAACCTGCAGGTCAAGCTCACGCCGATCACTTCGCAGAACCGCATCTCGCTGCTGCAGAACGGCACGATCGATTTCGAGTGCGGCTCGACCACCAACAACCTTGATCGCCAGAAGCAGGTCGCGTTCTCGAACAACATCTTCATCTACGGCATGCTGATGCTGGTGAAGAAGGATTCGGGCATCAAGGACTTCCCGGACCTGAAGGGCAAGACCGTGGTGACCACCGCTGGCACCACTGAAGACCGCATCCTGCAGAAGATGAACGGCGAAGCGAAGGACGCCGACAAGATGAACCTGATCCTCGCCAAGGATCACGGCCAGGCATTTCTGACGCTGGAGTCGGGCCGTGCCGTCGCCTTCGTGATGGATGAGCCGCTGCTGTACGGCGAGCGCACCAAGGCCAAGAACCAAAACGACTGGGTGGTGGTCGGCACGCCGCTGCAGACCGAAACCTACGCATGCATGATGCGTAAGGACGATCCGGCGTTCAAGAAGGTGGCCGACGACGTGATTGCCGACCTGATGAAGTCGGGCAAGGCCAATGACCTGTACAAGAAGTGGTTCCTATCGCCGATTCCGCCGAAGGGCCTGAACCTGAACTACCCGATGACGACGGGGATGAAGGAGTTGTACGCTCACCCGAACGACAAGGCGATTCAATAAGAGCGCTAGCAGCACAAACGAAAAACGGGGGACATCATCGTCCCCCGTTTTTTATTGTGCGACGCCTGCGTTCAGGCTGGTTGGGCCCACGGCGAGCGGATGTCTGCAAGGAATCGCTGCGCACGCGGATGCTGTGGGCGCAGGAAGAAGTCTTCGGGTTTGGCGCGCTCCAGCACCTGGCCCTGGTCCATGAAGATCACGCGGTCGGCCACTTCGCGTGCGAAGCCCATTTCGTGCGTGACGCAGACCATGGTCATGCCATCGCGGGCGAGGTCCTTCATCACCAGCAGCACTTCGTTCACCATCTCCGGGTCCAGCGCGGAGGTCGGCTCGTCGAACAGCATCACCGGCGGTTTCATTGCCAGCGCACGGGCAATCGCCACGCGTTGTTGCTGCCCGCCTGACAGTTCGCCGGGGAAAGCATTGGCCTTGTGCGGCAGACCCACGCGTTCCAGCAGACTCATCGCAAAGTCGCGCGCTTCCTGCGGCAGCATGCGTTTGAGCTGCACCGGTGCCAGCGTGCAGTTCTGCATGACCGTCAGGTGCGGGAACAGGTTGAACTGCTGGAACACGAAGCCGATGCCGCTGCGCAGAACGTTCACGTTGACGCCGTGGGCGTGCACGTCCTGCCCGTTGACGATGATGCGGCCTTTCTGGATCGCCTCCAGCCGGTTCAGTGTGCGGATCAGCGTTGACTTGCCCGAGCCTGACGGCCCGCACACCACCACGACTTCGCCCTGGGCGACAGTCTCATTGACGTCGACGAGGGCGTGGTACTCGCCATACCATTTGTCGACGTGTTCGATCGTAATCATGTTCATGGTTTGGATGGAGCGTGTGCGGCAAGGCGCCGTTCCAGGAAGAACGCCACGCGGGTCAGGCTGAAGCACATCACGAAATAGCTGATCGCCAGTAGGCCGTAGACCTCGGCAGATTTGACCATCACGGCCGTGCTGATCTGCCCCGCCACGAACGACACTTCGGGCAGGCTGATGATGTAGCCGAGCGAGGTTTCTTTAATGGTGGAAACGAGCTGGTTGACCAGCGACGGCAGCATGTTGCGCAGCGCCTGCGGCAGGATCACGCGCTGCATTGCCTGCATATAGGACAGACCGAGCGAGCGGGCGGATTCCATTTGCCCACGAGGCAGAGCCTGGATGCCGGCGCGCACGATCTCCGCCAGATAAGCACCGTCAAAGATCACCAGCGCGGTCAGCATGGTGCTGAACTGGTCCGTACGCTGGCCGGTGATGGTGGGCAGCAGGAAGTACGCCCAGAAGATCACCATGAGCAGCGGTGTGCCGCGCACCACGTAGACGAGCGCCGTCGCCGGCCAGCGCAGCACGGCAAACGGGCTCACGCGGCACAGGCCCAGCACGATGCCCACCGGCAACGCCAGAATCAAGCCGGCCGATGCCAGCAGGAACGTCAGCGCCAGACCGCCCAGCGGGCCGTTCGGATACTGGCCGATCAGGTAGTAAACGCCGTAGGTTTGAATGAGGTCAAGCATGGCTACAGCGTCCGCACAGGATAGCGATGCTGATACCAGGCGGAGAACACCGTGATCGCAATCGAAATGGTCAGATAGGCTGCAGTGGCAAACGCAAACGCCTCAAAGCCGCGGAAGGTGGCGGACTCCACCTGCTGTGCCTGGTACATCAACTCGGCCACACCGATCACCATGGCGATGCTGGAATTCTTCCACAGGCTCAACGTTTGGCTGACCAACGGTGGCACGGTCACGCGCAGCGATTGCGGCAGCACCACGAGCCGCATCGCCTGAAGGAAAGAAAGGCCGAGTGCGCGGCTGGCTTCCAACTGCTCCTTCGGGATTGAGCGGATGCCGCTGCGGATGTCCTCTGCCATATAGGCGGCCGTGTAGAGCACGAGTGCGATGACGGCGCTCGCGGCCTCGTAGTTCAGACTATAGAGCCAGTCCTTGATGAACTGCGGCAGGATCTGCGGCGCGCCGAAATACCAGAACAGCATGTGCGCAAGCAGCGGCACATTGCGGATGGCTTCAACGTAGGTCTGGCCGATGGCGCGCAACGGCGCGGCCGGCGCCAGGCGCAGCAGCGCCACCACGATGGCAAGCGGCAACGCCAGCACGAAGGCCAGCAGCGACAGCTTGATCGACAGGAAGAAACCGCTGACAAGCCACTGGTGATACTGCCCCGAGAGCAGCATCGACAAATTGAATTGGGGCATGGAGATTCATACCGCCCGGCCGAGGTTGAAACCCTGGTCCGGGCGGCCCGACGTGTAATTAGTCGATCTTGTCGGTGGAAATCTTGAAGGTGCGCTGCGGGAAGGCCATCTTCGTGGTCGGGCCGAACCACTTGTCGAACAGCTTCTGCGCCTCGCCGCTCTTTTCCATGCCCAGCAGCACGTCGTCAACCTGCTTCTTGAAGGCCGGCTCACCCTTGCGGATGCCCAGCGCGAGGTGCTCGGTCGACAGGTTCTGCGGCAGGAGCGCGTAGTCCTTCGCCAGCGGGCCCATCTTGGCCATGTTGCCGATCAGCGTGGTCTCGTCGTTCACGTAGGCGACGCCCTTGCCTTGTTGCAGGGCCAGCAGCGCCTGCGGGCTGTTGTCGAACGAGACGACATCGGCGTTCTTGATGGTCTTGGCGATGTTGGCTTCCATGGTGGAGCCCTTGACCGTCAGGAGCTTCTTGCCGTCGAGCTGGGCAAGCGACGTGATGCCGCTGTCCTTCTTGACCATGGCCTTCTGACCGGTGATGAAGGTCGACACCGAGAAGTCGATCTGCGCCTCGCGCTCCTTGTTGTGCGTGAGCGAGGCGGCCAGCAGATCCACGCGGCCTTGCTGCAGCTCGGGCAGGCGTGCGGCCACGGCAAGTTGCTTGAGCACGGGCTTCACGCCGATGCTCTTGGCCACGGCGTCGCACATATCGACGTCGTAGCCGACGATCTCGCGGCTCATTGGGTCTTTCAGGAAGCTGAACGGCTCGTCGGTGCCGAGCACGCCGCAGACGAGTTCACCTTTCTTCTTGATGTCGGCGAGCTGGTCGGCATGGGCGGTGGTGGCGACCAGGGTGGCAGCGGCCAGGACGGCAGCGCCGGCAACTTGTGTCAGACGTCGGCTTGTTTTCATTGGGTTTCCTCCTTGACGACTTGGGTGGTTGGCAGTGCGTGAATCAAGATCGACCGCGAGCATACAGGCGTGCGATGGGCTTGGCTGCTCGCTATCCGGATAACCATATGACGGCAGCGCAAGTCGCCCAACTATAGACCATGCCGACTGGCACAAACGCAGGCTGGCAAATGGGTTGGGGCGAATTGCACGGGCGGTTTTGCGGGTTGTCTGGAGCGCTGGCTGCGGTGGCTCAAATGCAGGCGCGGCAGGATTGAGGCACGGCGTGCTTGTTATGGAAAGAAGACATGGGCTGCCATTAATGACATGGCAACCGAACCGGCTCCATCGGGGGATTCCCGGTGCCGTGCGCTTGTCTTACAGGGCACCGCAGATGGTTTCGTTGATGGGCACGTCGCCGACCATCTCATGGTCGTTGCCGCGATAGCGGTAGACCAGACTCAGGCCCAGACGCGTCAGGATGCGTACGTCGCCGTTGTTGCAGATGTTCTTCTGCAGGATCGGCACGAAGTTCAGCCGGAAACCCTGCGACGCCGCCGAGTGCGCCGCGTAGTTGGTCAGCGTGATAAGGAAGACGAGGTTCTTCTTCTGCGCCAGCGTGCATTGCACAAGCGCGGTCTCCCGGTCGAGCGGGATGGGGGTGAAACGGTTGATTTCCGTGCAAGCCTGGGCGAGCGCGCGGTCGGTATTGCGGGCGGGGCCGGTGAGGGCAGGCACGCCGGCTGCGGCGGTGCTGCGGCCGGTGGCGGCACCGACCAGCATGCGTGCCAGCGGAGTCAGCTCCTGCAGGGCAGAAGCTCCAGCCAAGGACTGCGATTGTGCCCACAGGGGGCAGGCCAGCAACGGCAGGGCAATCGCCAGGGCGCGCGCAGCGCTTGCCCGACCACTCGTCTGACGGCAACGCAGGCGGCCTTTCACATCCAGACCGATCCGAATGGCGGCGTGTTGAGTCACAGACATCCTCTTTGCCCACGAAGCCACAATTTTATTGAAAAAAACGCCGGGATGCGAGGCGCCTAATGCACCCAATCGCACGCAACTTGCTTGCGATCAGGTCCGCACACGCACCATGGCCGAGATGCGCTCGGCCGCTTCCTGCAATGGCCCGAGAAACTGCTTGGTCATCTGCTTGGCTGACGTACGGTTGGCCTGCCCGCTGATGTTCATGGCGGCGATGATATCGCCCGCCCGATTGCGGATCGGCGCTGACAGCGAGATCAGCCCTTCCTCCAACTCCTGGTCAACCAGCGCCCAGCCCTGCTGGCGCACGCCGGCAATGACCGCCTTCAATGCATCGACTTCGGTGACGGTGCGCTGCGTGCGCGCGCGGCGGTCGGATTCGCGCAGCACGATGTCAAGCCGATCTTCCGGCAGGCCGGACAGCAGCACGCGCCCCATTGACGTACAGAACGCCGGCAGGCGGCTGCCTACCGCCAGATTCAGCGCGATGATCTTCTGCGTGGGTACGCGCAGCACGTAGACGATTTCCGTGCCGTCGAGCACCGAGGCGGAGCAGCTCTCATGGACCGTCTGCACCAGTTCTTCCATCACCGGCTCGGCGAGGTTCCAGAACGGCATCGAGGTGAGATAGGCGAAACCCAGGTCGAGAATCTTGGGCGTGAGCCGGAACAGGCGCCCTTCGAAGCTGACGTAGCCCAGGCTCACCAGCGTGAGCAGGATGCGGCGGGCGCCCGCACGTGTGAGGCCGGCTGCTTCGGCAACTTCGGAGAGCGTTTGCTCAGGCCGCTCCGCATTGAATGCGCGGATGACGGACAACCCGCGTGCGAAGGATTGCACGTAGGAATCGCTGGGTTTTTCGGCGGGAAGTTCGGCGGTGGACATGCAGGGAAGCGAAAGCGGAGTACTGACCTCAAGACTACTGACATTCCACAGATTTCGCTACTCGAACGCCTGATCGCCATGCGTACGCCTTGACATGGGTGGGAGCCCGGGCGTAGATTAGTTCTTGGATCGAACGTGAGTTCGTACGTCGAACAAAAGGGAGCGTGGGCCGGACAGCAAAGGCCTGTGTCGATCCAGTCGTTAATCAGGAGACTCGCAGGCCGCGCGTTCGCGGCCCGGCCATTTCCGGCCCCGCGATGCTCCGAGCGGCGCCAGGCGATCAACATGCGTGGCGCCCCTGCCGGAGAATGCACGTGATCAACAAGATTTGTCCGACTGTGGAGGCCGCGCTGGCCGATATCCCTGACGGTGCCACCATCATGATCGGCGGGTTCGGTACCGCTGGCATGCCTGCTGCGCTGATCGACGGGCTCATCGCCCACGGCGCACGTGGGCTCACCATCATCAACAACAACGCCGGCAACGGCGAGACAGGCCTTGCCGCGCTGCTCAAGGCACGCCGTGTGCGCAAGATCATCTGCTCGTTCCCGCGCCAGGCCGATTCCTACGTGTTCGACGCGCTCTACCGCGCCGGCGAGATCGAGCTGGAACTGGTGCCGCAAGGCAATCTGGCCGAGCGCATCCGCGCTGCGGGCGCCGGCATCGGCGGCTTCTTCTGCCCGACCGCATACGGCACGCAACTGGCGGAGGGCAAGGAGACGCGCATCATTGACGGCAAACCGTACGTGTTCGAGCTGCCGCTGACCGCCGACTACGCGCTCATCAAGGCGCTGCAGGCGGACCGCTGGGGCAACCTCGTCTACCGCAAGACCGCGCGCAACTTCGGCCCGGTGATGGCCATGGCGGCCAAATGCACCATCGCGCAGGTTAGCGAGACGGTGGAGCTGGGCGCGTTGGACCCGGAGCACATCGTCACGCCCGGCATCTTCGTCAAGCGTGTCGTCCAACTCGGCAGCGCTGTACAAGCCAAGGAGGCCGCATGAGTGCCGAAGCAACCACCCAATTCAAGCGCTGGACGCGCGACCAGATCGCCACCCGCGTGGCGCGCGATATTCCTGACGGCTCCATCGTCAACCTCGGTATCGGCCTGCCGACGCTGGTGGCCAACCAGTTGCCTGCTGACCGCGAAATCATCCTGCACACCGAAAACGGCTTGCTCGGCATGGGCCCGGCACCCGCACCTGGTGACGAGGATGAAGACCTCATCAATGCAGGCAAGCAGCCCGTCACCATCAAGCCTGGCGCGTCGTTCTTCCATCACGCCGACTCGTTTGCCATGATGCGAGGCGGCCATCTCGACTACTGCGTGCTCGGCGGCTTCCAGGTGTCGGCCACGGGTGATCTGGCCAACTGGCACACCGGCGCACCGGATGCGATTCCGGCCGTGGGCGGGGCAATGGATCTGGCCATCGGGGCCAAGCGGGTCTTTGTGATGATGGAGCACCAGACCAAGCAGGGCGACAGCAAGATCGTGCAGTCGTGCACGTATCCGCTGACGGGCGTCGGCTGTGTCGATACCATCTACACCGACCTTGCCGTGATCGACATCACCCCCGAGGGGCTGGTGGTGCGCGAGATGGCTGAGGGCCTCGATTTCGAGTCGCTGCAGACGCTGACGGCCGCGCCGCTGCGTCGCTCATAACGCATACATTGCTGGAGACAAACCACCATGACCGAAGCCTTTATCTGCGACGCCATCCGCACCCCCATCGGCCGCTACGGCGGCAGCCTGTCCGCCGTGCGCGCGGATGACCTGGGCGCGGTGCCGCTCAAGGCGCTGATGGCGCGCAATCCGCAGGTCGACTGGTCGGCCATCGACGACGTGATTTTCGGCTGCGCCAACCAGGCTGGTGAAGACAACCGCAATGTGGCGCGCATGTCGTCGCTGCTGGCCGGGTTGCCCGAGGGCGTGCCGGGTTCGACCATCAACCGCCTGTGCGGCTCGGGCATGGATGCCACCGGCACGGCCGCGCGCGCCATCCGCGCCGGAGAGACCTCGCTGATGATCGCCGGCGGCGTGGAGAGCATGAGCCGCGCGCCGTTCGTCATGGGCAAGGCCGCCAGCGCCTTCTCACGCGATGCCGCCATTTATGACACGACCATCGGCTGGCGCTTCATCAACCCGCTGATGAAGGCGCAGTACGGCGTCGACTCGATGCCCGAAACCGCTGAGAACGTCGCCACCGATTACAACGTCAACCGCGAAGACCAGGACCGCTTTGCGCTGCGCAGCCAGGCCAACGCGGCGCGTGCGCAGGAAGACGGCACGCTCGCGCAGGAAATCACCGCGGTGACGATTCCGCAGAAGAAGGGCGACGCCATTGTCGTGAGCCGCGACGAGCATCCGCGTGCAACCACCATGGAAGCGCTGGCCAAGCTCAAGGGCGTGGTGCGCCCGGACGGCACGGTCACCGCCGGCAATGCCTCGGGGGTGAACGATGGCGCTTGCGCACTGCTGCTCGCCAACGAGGCATCGGCAAAACGCTTTGGCCTGACGCCGCGTGCGCGCATTGTCGGCATGGCGACCGCTGGTGTGCCGCCGCGCGTGATGGGTATCGGCCCGGCGCCGGCCTCGCAGAAGCTGCTCAAGCAGCTGGGCTTGACGATCGATCAAATGGACGTGATCGAGCTGAACGAGGCATTTGCCGCGCAAGGCTTGGCGGTCACACGCCAGCTCGGCTTGCGGGATGACGACCCGCGCGTCAACCCGAACGGCGGCGCCATCGCGCTGGGTCACCCGCTCGGCATGAGCGGTGCGCGCCTGGTGACGACGGCGATGTATCAGCTGCATCGCACCGGTGGCCGCTATGCGCTGTGCACGATGTGCATCGGCGTAGGCCAGGGCATTGCGCTGGTGATCGAACGCGTTTGATATCGCCATGACCAGCGGATTGTTCGATCGCGCGTTCTCCACGCCGGCCATGCTGGCGGTGTGGTCTGACGGGGCCACCGTGCGCGCGATGCTCGACGTAGAGGCGGCGCTTGCGCAGGCCGAAGGTGCAGTCGGCGTGATTCCGGCGGAAGCCGTCGCGCCGATCCGCGCGGTGTGCGCTAAAGCGACACTTGATCTGGAGGCACTCGGCAATGCCGCTGCGAGCGCGGGCAATCTGGCGATCCCGCTGGTCAAGCAACTGACCGCTGCCGTGGCGCAGCACGACGAAAATGCTGCACGCTACGTGCATTGGGGCGCCACCAGCCAGGACATCATCGACACCGGCCTGATGCTGCAATGGAAGCAATCGGCCGCGCTGATCGAAGCGGATCTGCAGAATCTGGCCGATGCGCTGGCCGCGTTGGCGCAGCGCCATCGCAACACGCCGATGGTGGCGCGCACATGGTTGCAGCAGGCTTTGCCGACGACGTTTGGGCGCAAGGTCGCCGGTTGGCTGGAAGCGGTGCACCGCGCGCAGGATCGCTTTGCCGCGCTGCGTACGCATGTGCCGGTGCTGCAGTTCGGTGGCGCAGCGGGCACGCTTGCCAGCCTGGGTGAGCACGGCCGTGCTGTGGCGCAGGCGCTGGCGCATGAACTCGATCTGCCACTGCCCACGCTGTCGTGGCATGGCGAGCAGGATCGTGTGGCCGACATTGGCGCGACGCTCGCGCTGCTGACTGGCACGCTGGGACATTTCGCGCGCGATCTCTCGCTGATGATGCAGACCGAGGTGGGCGAAGTTACGGAGCCATCGGGTGCGGGGAAGGGCGGTTCTTCCACCATGCCGCACAAGCGCAATCCGGTTGGGTGCGCGACAGTATTGGCGGCGGCCACACGCATGCCCGGACTGGCGAGCACGTTGTTGTCTGCGCTGCCGCAGGAACACGAACGTGCGCTCGGTGGCTGGCAGGCGCAGTGGGCAACGCTAAGAGAGATGGTGTGCCTGGCTGCAGGCGCGCTGGACCGCATGCGCGAGGTCGCTGAAGGCTTGCATGTCGATACGGCACGCATGCGGGCCAATCTCGATCTCACACATGGCCTGATCCTCGGTGAGGCTGTGATGTTGGCACTGGGTGCAGATCTTGGCCGCCTGCAAGCACACCACGTGGTGGAAGCCGCCAGCCGCAAGGCCGTACAAGACAACCGAACACTGCACGACGTGCTGGCCCAAGACGCCGACGTCCTGCGCATCTGGGGCAGCGCCACGCCGCAACGGCTCGATGCGCTGCTCGACCCCAACCACTACCTTGGCGACGCGGGCGCCGCCGTTGACCGCGTCCTTGCGGAACACGCCCGCCGCCACGCCTGAACACGACATCCCCGGAGACACCATGCCCTGGCTCGAACACGACAACGTGCGCCTGTATCACGAATTCGACGACACACACGAGGCGGGCAAGCCGGTGTTGGTGCTGTCCAACTCGCTGGGCACGGATCTCGGTATGTGGGCGCCGCAGCTGGATGCGCTGCGCCAGCACTTCCGCCTGCTGCGCTATGACCAGCGCGGCCACGGCCAGTCGAGCGTGCCGGATGCGCCGTTCGGCGTGGCGCAGCTCGGCGGCGACGTGCTCGCGCTGCTCGATCACTATGACATTGACCTCGCGCTGTTCTGCGGCCTGTCGATGGGGGGGCTGACCGGCCTGTGGCTGGCGGCGTATCACGGCGAACGCTTCCCGCGCATGGTGGTGACAAACACCGCCCCGCTCATCGGTACACAGCAAGGCTGGAACGACCGTATCGCGCTGGTGGAGCGCGGCGGCATGACGGCCATTACCGACAAGCTGCTGAGCTGGTTTTCACCGCGTTATCCCGAGGCCAATCCGACCCAGATCGAAGGCTTCATGAAGGTGTTTCTTTCCACGCCCACCGCGGGCTACAACGGTTGCTGCGCCGCGATCCGCGATGCGGACCTGCGTGCGCAACTGCCGAACATCCGCGTGCCGATGCTGGTGATTGGCGGCACGCACGATATCTCCACGCCTGCCGCGCAGACCAAGGGCATCGCCGATGACGTGCCGGGCGCGCAGTACGTGGAGCTCCCGGCCGGCCACCTCTCCAACTGGGAAGACAGTGACGGCTATACCGAAGCGTTGGTCAGCTTCCTGACCACTGGTGTCGCACGCGAGGTCGCTCATGGATGATCGCGAACGCCACGCCGCCGGCATGCAGGTGCGGCGCGCCGTGCTGGGCGACGCGCATGTTGATCGTGCCAACGCCGCACAGACCGAACTCACCGCGCCGTTCCAGGACCTCATCACGCGCTACGCCTGGGGCGAGATCTGGACGCGCCCCGGCCTACCGCGCCACACGCGCAGCCTGTTGACGATCGCGATGATGGTGGCGCTGGGCCGCGACGGCGAGCTGCGTCTGCACCTGCGCGCGGCCTCCAACAACGGCGTGACGCGCGACGAGATTCAGGAGACGCTGTTGCAGACCGCCATCTACTGCGGCGTGCCGGCCGCCAACCATGCCTTCCACCTCGCGCAGACCGTGTTTGCTGAGATGGATGCGGAGGCCGCTGGTAAGTAGGACAGTTCGTCTCGGGGGAGACACCACGCAACACAGACCGGGCAAACTGGCCGCCGAGCCAGAACAGACCCAAGGAGGAGACCCATGCTCAGTGCGCTGGGTGTGTTGTTTGACGGGCTGGCCTACGGCAGCCTGTTGTTCCTGATCAGCATCGGCCTGTCGGTCACGATGGGCCTGATGAACTTCATCAACCTTGCACACGGCGCGTTCGCCATGGCGGGCGGCTACGTGTGCGTGGTGTTGATGAACCGTCTTGGCGTGCCGTTCCTGGCGACGCTACCCATTGCTTTCCTTGTCACCGCGGCCATCGGGTTTGTGCTGGAGCGCACGCTGTACCGGCGGCTCTATCGTGCGAGTCCGCTGGATCAGGTGCTGTTCTCCATCGCACTCGTTTTCATGGCGATGGCAGGGGCGACCTACGTGTGGGGGCCGGCGCAGCAGCCGGTTGAGTTGCCAGAGGTGCTGCGCGGGCAACTGAGCGTATTCGGCAGTGCGTTGGAGGTTGGGCGCTACCGGCTCTTCCTGATCGGCGTGGTGGTCGTACTGACAGCGCTGCTGGCGTGGCTGATCGACCGCACGCGCTTTGGCGCGCAGGTGCGGGCGTCGGTGGACAACCAGCAGGCATCGGCCGGGCTGGGCATCAACGTGAGCCTGGTGTTTTCCGTCACGTTTGCACTGGGCTCTGGGCTGGCGGGGTTGGGTGGTGGGCTGGGTATCGACGTGCTCGGGCTCGATCCGTCGTTCCCGATCAAGTACATGGTGTACTTCCTGCTCGTGGTCGCGGTGGGTGGCGCGGGCTCCATCAAGGGGACGCTGCTGGCAGCGCTGGTGCTGGGCGTGTTCGACGTGGCCGGTAAGTACTACGTGCCGGAGATCGGCGCGTTTGTCATCTACGGATTGATGGTGGTGCTGCTCGTGCTATTTCCGAGCGGCCTGCTGGGGAGGCGCGCATGAGCATGCTGCAGCAGTTGATGCGTGCGTCACAGCCCGCAGAGTCCACACGGGTGCACGGCTTGCCCGATGCGCGCTGGTCGGCGCTGGAGATGGCGTTCTGGTGCGTGCCGATCGCGGTGTTCTTTCTCTTTCCGGACTACCTGGTCTTCGGCAGCCAGGTGCTGATCGTGGGGCTGTTTGCACTGTCGCTTGACCTGGTGCTCGGCTACGCGGGCATTGTGTCGCTGGGGCATGCGGGCTTCTTCGGGTTGGGCGCCTATACGGCAGGGCTGCTGGCGGCGCACGGTTGGGGTGAACCGTTGACGGGGCTGGCCGCCGCCGCGATTGTCGCTGCGCTGGGGGGCTTCTGCGTGAGCTTTCTCGTGGTGCGTGGGCAGGATCTGACGCGATTGATGGTCACGCTCGGTATCGGCCTGATGCTGTATGAGGCGGCCAACAAGATGGCGTTCCTGACGGGCGGCGTCGACGGCCTCTCGGGCGTGACCATGAGCAACCTGCTCGGCACCTTTGAATTCGATCTGGCCGGTCGCACGGCCTACGTCTACAGCCTGGTCGTGCTGTTTGTGGTGTTTGTGCTGCTGCGCCGGCTGGTGCGCTCGCCATTCGGGTTGTCGCTGCGCGGCATTCAGCAGGGGCCGAAACGGATGCCGGCGATTGGTGCCAATGTGCGCATGCGCCTGGTGGCGGCGTTTACGGTAAGCGCGGCAATTGCCGGAGTTGCCGGCGGGTTGCTCGCGCAGACCACGCAGTTTGTCGGACTGGATTCGCTGGGCTTCTCGCGCTCGGCCGAGCTGCTGATCATGTTGGTGCTGGGCGGTGCGGGTCGGTTGTACGGCGCGCTGATCGGCGCGGCGGTGTTCATGGTGGCGCAGGACGTGCTCTCCGGTATCAACCCGGTCTACTGGCAGTTCTGGATCGGCTTGCTGTTGATGGTGATCGTGCTGTTTGCGCGTGGCGGCCTGCTGGGTGGGCTGGAGGCGGCGGTTTCCGCCATCAAGGCCTGGCGTGCCCGCAAAGGCGGTGCCGCATGAACGCGCCGACGATGCATCCCACGCCGACGCTCAGCACACGCGGTTTGTCCAAGCGCTGGGGCGGCTTTCATGCCAACTCCGATATCTCGCTGTCATTCGCGCCAGGTGCGCGCCATGCGCTGATCGGCCCCAACGGTGCGGGCAAGACGACCTTCATCAATCTGCTGACCGGTGCGTTTGCGCCCACCTCTGGCCAGGTATTGCTCGGCGACGAAGACATCACGCGCCTGCCCGCGCATCGGCGCGTCAAGCGCGGCATCACGCGCACGTTCCAGATCAACACGTTGTTCCCGGGGCTGACGGTATTGGAGTCCGTGATGCTCGCCATCTTCGAGCGCATGGGCGTTGCATGGCAATGGCATCGCACGGTCGCCAAGCAAAATGAGGTGCGTGACGAAGCCATGGCGCTGCTGTGCCGCCTGCAACTCGGCGCCGATGCGTTGGCACAAACGCATGCGTTGCCGTATGGCAAACAGCGGCTGGTGGAGATTGCGCTCGCGCTGGCCACGCAGCCGCGCATCCTATTGCTTGACGAGCCCGCCGCCGGCATTCCCGCCGGAGAGAGCGCCGAGTTGTTCGAGGTGATCGCCAGCCTGCCGCGCGACATCACCATCCTCTTCATCGAGCACGACATGAACCTCGTCTTCCGCTTTGCCGAGCGGATCAGCGTGCTGGTGGCCGGCCGCGTGCTGACCGAAGGCTCGCCGCAGGAGATTGCTGCCGACCCACGCGTGCGTGAGGTCTACCTCGGGGAGGCTGAACATGCCTGAGTTGCTCGCGTTTGAAAACGTGACCGCCGGCTATGGCAACGCCATCGTGCTCGATGATGTGTCGTTCACGCTGGAAGCGGGTGGCAGCCTTGCGCTGTTGGGCCGCAATGGCGTCGGAAAGACGACGCTGCTAAGCACGCTGATGGGCTTCACGCGGCTGCATGGCGGCCGCATCCGCTGGCAAGGCGCGGACATCGCCAAGGTGGCGCCGCACAAGCGTGCGCGGGCAGGGCTGGGCTGGGTGCCGCAGGAGCGGTGGATGTTTCCGTCGCTGACGGTGGAAGAACATCTGACCGCCGTCGCACGGCCCGGCGCCTGGGATGTCGCGCGCGTTTACAAGACGTTCCCGCGCCTGCAGGAGCGGCGCCGCAATCTCGGCAATCAGCTGTCGGGCGGTGAGCAGCAGATGGTGGCCATCGCCCGCGCGTTGATGACGAATCCTGCACTGCTGTTGCTGGATGAGCCGATGGAAGGTCTCGCGCCGATCATCGTGCAGGAGCTCGGCCGCGCCATCCGTGCGCTGGTGGACGAGGGCGGCATGGCGGTGATCGTGGTGGAGCAGCACGCGCGCCTGGCGCTGGAGTTGACGCAGCGTGCGCTGGTGCTCGATCGCGGGCGTATCGTCCACGCATCGAGCAGCGCCGATCTGCTTGCCGACAAACCGCTGCTGCAGCGGCTTGTGGCAGTCGCCTGAGGCGGAAGACGGCTTACTTGCCCGGGTCCTTCACGTCGGCAAATTTGTCGAACTCGACATTGTACAGCTCGTTGCCGACCTTTTCCACCTTGCGGATATAGACCGTCTGCACCACATCGCGCGTAGCGGGGTCGATGGTGATCGGTCCACGCGGGCTGTCGATCTTCATACCCTTGAAGGCGGCCATCGCCTTCTCTCCATCGATCTTGCCGCCGAGCTTGTTGATCACGTCGTAGATCGCGCCAATGCCGTCATACGCGGCCACCGCCATGAAGTTGGGGCGGCCTGCACCAGGGTTGGCCTCAGCAAAGGCTTTCAGGAACGTCTTGTTCTGCGGCGAGTCGTGCGCCGCCGAGTAGTGGAACGACGTGATCACGCCCAGCGTCGAGTCCCCCATCGCCGGCAGCACGTGGTCATCCGTCAGGTCACCCGTGGCGATGACCTTGATGCCGGCCTGCGCCAGCCCGCGCTCACGGAAGCCCTTCATGAACGCCACGCCTTGCTCGCCGGCCGGCAGGAAGACGAACACGGCTTGCGGCTTGGTGTCTTTCACGCGCTGGATGAACGGTGCGAATTCCGGGTTGCGCAGCGGTACGCGCACGGCTTCCACCACCTGGCCGCCGCCTGCGGTGAAGGTCTGTTTGAAGGCGTTTTCCGCGTCGATGCCGGGCGCGTAATCGGCCACCACGGTGGCGATTTGCTTGATGCCGTTCTTCAGTGCCCAAGAGGCGATCGGCGCGGAGATTTGCGGCAACGCCATCGACACGCGCGTGACGTAATCCGACTTGGTGGTGATGGACGACGACGCAGCGTTGAAGATCACCATCGGCTTCTTGGCCTGCTGCGCGATGGGCGTCACAGCCAGCGCTTCCGGCGTGAGGCCGAAGCCGGCCAGAAAGTCGACCTTGTCACGTACGACCAATTCCTGTGCGAGCCGTTTGGCGACATCCGGCACCGGGCCCGTCGTGTCCTTCATGATGATCTGCACCTGACGCCCACCGGCGGTTGTGCCATGCAGCTTCTGATACGCCTTGATGCCGTCTTCCATCTGCTTGCCGTAGTCGGCGAAGGGACCGGAGAAGGGCGCAATCAGGCCGATCTTGATTGGCTCATCCGCAAAGGCGGGCAACGCGGTCATCAACGCACCAGCAACGGCAGTCAGCAGCAGCACACGACGTTTCATGAAGGTCTCCAAAGGTTGATCGGCAAGCGTGGGCCGGAAACTCAGGGCAGTGGCGTCGCCTGCGCGTGGCGACGATCCTAAAGGCTTCGTGTTCGCATTGCAACCGAGTGTTCGTATAGTGAACGAGCGTCGTAAGGTCGCTACTTGGTGTGTTTGCGCTTGGCCGGTGCATGACCGGGCTCGCGCCATTCGTCGGCCTCGTCGTTAAACAGCGATGCCACCAGTGCGCGGAACCACTGGCTGCGCGCATCGTTATGGAACTTGCGGTGCCAGTGCTGCTTGAGGTCGAAGCTGGGCAGTTCCAGCGGCGGCTCCATGACGCGGATGTTGGCGTGCGATTGCATGAACGACAGACCCACCGCATGCGGCACTGTGGCAATCAAGTCCGTGCGCGCGAGGATGAACGGAATGCTCATGAAGTGCGGCGTGAGCAGAGCGGGTGTACGGCGAATGCGCTTGCGCTCCAGAAAGCGTTCGTACAACTCCTGGCTGCGTCCTTCCGCACGCACCACGGCATGGCCGTACTCCAGGAACTGCGCCATCGACAGCTTGGTGTTGCCGCCACGCGTGACTGGGTGGTCCGCCCGCACGATGCACGTGAAGTAATGCGTGAAGAGCCGCTGCTGGAAGAAGTTGTTCTTCTTCAGGTCGGGAAAGTAGCCGACGGCCAGATCGAGCGCGCCGGTCTCCAGCGCACGCTCGATCTGCGCCGGCGGCAGCGACACGGACTGCACCGATGCCCCCGGTGCCTCTCGCGCCATCGCCTCAATGATGCGGGGCAGGAACACCATCTCGCCCACGTCCGACAGGGCAATCGAAAACAGGTGCGTGGTGGTGGCCGGGTCGAAGGCACCCGTCTCCAGAATCCCCTGCTGTACGCGCGCCAGCACATCACGCGCGGCGGGAATGAGGGCCAGCGCACGCGGCGTCGGTTCCATGCCGTGCGAGGTGCGCACGAACAACGGGTCATCGAACGCCGTGCGCAGCTTGGCCAGCGCCGTGCTCACGCCAGGCTGGCTCATACCGAGCTGCTGTGCGGCCATGCTCACGCTGCGTGCGTCGTGCAAGGCCAGCAGGATGGGCAGCAGGTTCAGGTCAAAGTCGGGCAGCGTGGACATGGCAATCGCACTATCTGAATGGGCGATAAAGTTTATCGCCGATATTGCATTGTGCGATATCAAGGTGCGGGCCAACAATGCTTGCCAGAACGATTCCCATCCGTCTGGAGACAACCACCATGCGCACCCAGGTCGCCATCATCGGCGCGGGCCCCGCGGGCCTGCTGCTCGGGCAGCTTCTGCACCGCAACGGCATCGATGCCGTCATCCTCGAAACCAAGAGCCGCACGTATGTGGAAGAGCGCATCCGCGCCGGCGTGCTGGAGCAGGGCACGGTCGACGTGCTCAACGAAGCCGGTGTGGGTGAACGCATGCGCCGCGAAGGGCTGGTGCACCACGGCATCGATCTGCTGTTCGGCGGCAAGCGGCATCGTGTGGACCTGACGACGATGTCAGGCGGGCGCTCCATCACCGTGTATGGGCAGCACGAGGTGGTGAAGGATCTGATTGCCGCACGCGTGGAGCAGGGCGCGCCGCTGCTCTTCGACGTGAGCGACGTATCGGTGCACGACATCGAATCGGCCACGCCCTCGGTGCAGTTTGTGCATGACGGCATGCCGCAGACGCTGCAATGCGATTACATCGCCGGCTGTGATGGCTTCCACGGCATCTGCCGGCCAGCAATCCCAGCACAGCGCCAGGCCGTGTTCGAGCGCGTCTATCCGTTTGCGTGGCTGGGCATTCTGGCCGAGGCCGCGCCCGCAGCCGAAGAGCTGATCTACGCAAGCCATGACCGCGGTTTCGCGCTGTTCAGCATGCGTTCGCCCAAGATCACGCGGCTTTATCTGCAATGCAAGCCTGACGAAAACCTCGCCGAATGGTCCGACGCACGCATCTGGGATGAACTCCACACGCGCCTGGAAAACAACGACGGCTGGCACCTCAAGGAGGGCGCGATCCTGCAGAAGAGCGTGACCCCGATGCGCAGCTTTGTGTGCGAGACGATGCAGTACGGCCGTCTGTTCCTGGCGGGTGACGCAGCGCATATCGTGCCGCCCACTGGCGCCAAGGGCATGAACCTGGCCGTGGCCGACGTGCGCGTGCTGGCGCAGGCGCTCACTGCGCGTTACCGGCAAAACGATACGACGCAGTTGGCCGGCTATTCAGAGCGTTGCCTGCAGCGCGTCTGGCGTGCGGAGCATTTCTCGTGGTGGATGACGTCGATGCTGCATCGCTTTGACGACCACACGCCGTTCATGCAGCGGCTGCAGCGCGCCGAGCTGGAATACGTGACGACCTCGCCGGCAGCGGCGCGCGTGCTGGCCGAGAACTACGTCGGCCTGCCATTTGCATCATTGGCCGACGCGCCAGCGAGGGCGTTGAACGCAGGGGGTAACGTCAGTAGTTCCAGGGCGGCGTAGTCGTCGGCTTGGACAGTGCGATGCGTGACACCAGCGGACGGAAGCCCAGGCTGCGAGAGGTGGTGTAGACCTTCTGCGCGTTGGCGGTTTTCAGGGCGTAGTCGATCGTGAAGACCGGCAGGCCGCCCGCACAGTGCTTCTGCAACTGATCAATGGTCCACTTGGTGTCTGCGGCAGGTGGCGCTTGATCACCGCCGGCCGGGTCGCTCCAGGCGACACCCGCGTCGCCGCCAAACCACGTGTCTTCCTGCGAGATGGCATCGAGGTTGGGTAGCAGCTGTGCCGCGCCCACGGCATCGATGAGTTCCGGCGCGTTCTGCTGGATCACCGCAAACTGTGGGTTGATGGCGCGGCCCGTGGCACGGATCTTCGCAATGAAATCGACCATGGCCTTGGCCGGATCCACACCGGCTTTCTTTGCGGCGGCAACCACTGTCGCGTTGGTGTAGCCCTCCACCCAATCCAGGTAGACGCCGTCAAAGCCTTCGCGGGCGAGTTGCGCCACTGCACCGTTGGGGCCCAGCCACAGGTCTTGCCAACGCTGGTCCCAATAGGCCACCGGATAGTCGCCCGCCCAACCGTCCGGGTCGACGGTCAGGATGAAGTTGGGGACACCGGGCCCCGTGGAGGTCGGTGGCTCCCAGTCGGTGGTCCAGTACGTGCGGAAGTCTTCCGCCTGCCCGATGTCGATGTAGGCGATGACCTTGCGCGGCGAGCCGTCGGCCTTGGTCTGCAGTCGCGTCACCATGCCGGCCGTGTTGAATGCCTCTTGGCCTTTGACCGTGTTGCCCGCCTCGACAACGACCATGTCGTACGGCTGGGCATCGAGCGCATTGATCTGCGCATCCGTTTGCAGGTTCTGCAATTGATACATCCACGTCTGCACGCCCGCGAGCGGCGATGTGCTGTTCGCACCGCACAGGGCAACGGCCGTGGCTGATGCTGGCGCCTTGGCGTTGGTTGAGGTGGTTGTGGTGGCAGCCATGACGGATTGGACGGGCATAGAGATGTCACCATCATTGCCTCCGCAGGCGGAGAGCATGAGGGCAGAGCAGGCGAGTGCGAGAGCGGGGTTGGACAGGCGCATGATTGGTCTTGAGAGAGTGGGATGACCTAGTGAAATGCTGCGGTCCTGCATGTGCGCGCTGTGGTAGGCGTGAAACGTCTGCAGTAGCGCACGGCGAGCACGCTAGCACAGGCCTCCCTGCGAAAGAGGGGGAGGCCTACTGAAAGTTCTTAAGAACGGGTTTCGATCTGCTTGCCCGATCTGCTCAGGCAACCGCTCAAGCCCCCAGCGGAGGTAAATCAAAGGTTGGCGGCGCTTTCATCGCCACGCAAAGTGCACGGGTGTATAGTCGGACAGCACTCGACCTTCAAGAAGGGGGCATTTGCGATGGACAATTCGCCGGCGGGCCAATACAAAGGCTTCGACATCTATCCGTTGGCTTTCCAGCACGAGCGCACGGCACGCTGGCCCGAGGCCAGAGAGGACCGCAGCTACAACGCCGCCGTGATGATCTGCAGAGCAGGGGAGTCGCCCGAGCCAGGGCAGACCCAGGTATTTCGCCTGTCAGGGGAGCAACAGTTCGGCAACGTGGGGGATGCGCGTGTGGCAGCCTTGCGCTTTGCTGAGAGCATCATCGACGGCGACGTGCCGGACCTGTCGCTGGCAGTTGACAAGGTCTGAAGCGGCACGGCTCCTGTCCGTGATAGAATAGCGGGCGAATCCGGCTTGCCGCCGGGCCCGTTATGGCCCGTGCAGCCGAGTCCAGCAACCGGGGTTCCCCCCGCGTCGAGCCGGGCGGCGCGCACTCTGCGACCGCCACCCATTCCTCGCTTGCACTAAACGTACGAAACGAGGCGCGCGCCATTGGCGGGCGCAACCTGCGTTGGGTGCAACTCGGTACCCCCCAAGCCCGCTGTGCGGGCCGATGATCGCGGCGATGCCGCTGCATGCCCACTACACAAGGCGTGCGGCGTGGTTCGGGTGGGTCATCACACTTATTGCAACCATTGACGCAGCCGTGTGCTGCATACAAAGGAACGAGTTTGGCTAAGGAAGAACTGATTGAATTTGAAGGGGTGGTCTCCGAAGCACTGCCCGACAATCGTTTTCGCGTGCAACTGGAAAACGGCGTGGAAATCTGGGCATATGCGTCGGGCAAGATGCAGAAGCACCGCATCCGCATCCTGGCGGGTGACCGCGTGAAGCTGGAAATGTCGCCGTACGACCTCACCAAGGGTCGCATCAACTATCGACACAAGTAACGCAGCAACACAGCACTAAAGCGCCCAGCAAGACACATAAGAGACCGCGAGCACGCATGGCCCGCGGTTTTTTTCTTTCGCCAATCGTTAGCGATCGGTAATATTCATTGGCGTGTCACCTGGATGGGGTATGATCCCCATTGATCGCTGACGGGGGGAAACACAGTCAGCGATCAACTGAAGTGCAGGGCTTTTCCTCTCGTCAAGCCACGCCTCTCCCTCGCAATTTTGGGTGAGCGCGCGCCAGCTGTACCAGTCCTCAAATAAGCGCACGGCCCGCCGATAACCTCGGCTGAGGCTTCCAATCGCGCATTCAATCTGCCGACCGGGGCGTCATCTGACGCTCGTACCCGTTCGGTGTTCAGTGTGTCAAACGAGTCACACCACATCGAGATACCGCACAGGTAGGACGGCGCTTGTCCATCGAAATTTGGGCGTAACTTTTTGCGTCCGAGGGAATAGAAATCACAATGTTGGAAACCACAAAAGCAGCACAGAGCGTGGCACGCGCGAGCCGGCGCGTCATGATGGGCCTGATGGCGGCAGCAGCGCTGACGGGTCTGGGTATGCAAACCGCCTCGGCGCAGGCCACGCGCCCGAAGGCACCCATCTACGGCGTCACGCTGGACGACGTCAGCAACATCAACGCGATCGTGGCATCGCTCACGCACCTGCCGTACAAGCCGACCGTGCGTGTGGTGTTCGATCCGGGCACGACTGCTGCACAGTACTACCCGGCGCTCGTCAAGCTCCACGCTGTTGCCTATGTGATGGGCGGGATCATGGACTCGTACTACTTCCCGAGCGATCTGCAAACCTACACGGCACGTACCAACGAGCTGGTGGGCACCCTGAAGAACGTGGTGGACGTGTGGGAGATCGCCAACGAGATCAACGGCGAATGGCTGCGCGTCGATTCGAACGGCCCGGACGCTGTGGCGGCGCAGGAAGAGACGGACATCGGCAACATGGTGGCGGCGGCGTACGACATCGTGAAGGCCAACGGTGGTCTGACCTCCGTGACGATGTACTACAACGATGACCGCAAGGGCAACAACTGCTGGCAGCTGCCGATGGATGCATGGCAGAGCTGGGCACAGACCTATCTGCCGGCGCGCGTGCGTCAGGGTGCTGACTATGCGCTGTTCAGCTACTACCCGTACCAGGATTGCCCGGGCCTGAGCCCGAACTGGACTGCCGACTTCAAGCTGCTGGAGTCCATCTTCCCGGTGGCGAAGGTCGGTTTTGGTGAGATCGGCACGTCGAGCACGTCGGCGCCGACCTCTGTGCAACAGAACCTGATCAAGTCGTACTACCCGATGGCCAACACGAAGATGGCGGCTGACCCGCGCTTTATCGGCGGCTACTTTTGGTGGAATTACGCCGAGCAGATGGTGCCGTACAGCACCAGCTCGTACTGGAACCTGCTCAAGCAGACCATCTCTCCGCTGAAGGCACCGCAATAAGGGCTGCAGCATTGACGCCTGAAAGGGGGGCGTACCGGGTCGGGGTCGGGCTTTTTGCCACCCGACCCACAAAAAAAACCCGCGTCAGCTCGCGCTGCGCGGGTTTTTCTATGGGCGGATGAAACTTAGCCGCGCGCAGCGAGGTAGGCGCGGAATTCGTCTGCGACTTCCTTGTGCTTGAGTGCCAGCTCCACGGTGGCTTTCAGATAGCCCAGCTTGCTGCCGCAGTCGTAGCGCACACCCTTGTAGCGGTAGGCCAGCACCTGCTCGGCCGACAGCAGCGACTGGATCGCATCCGTCAGTTGCAGCTCACCGCCCGCACCCGGCTTCAGGTTGCGGATGTGGTCAAAAATACGCGGCGTGAGAATGTAGCGCCCCACCACGCCCAGGTTGGACGGCGCGTTTTCCGGCGCCGGCTTCTCGATGATGCCCGACATCTTGATCACGCTGCCGTCCTCTTCCCACGGGCGGCCATCGACCACACCGTACGAACGGCTCTGCTCGCGGTCGATTTCTTCCACGCCGATTACCGAGCAGTTGTAGTGGTCGTACAAGTCGACCATCTGCTTCATGACGGGCGGGGTGCCATCCAGCAAGTCATCCGCCAGGATGACAGCGAAGGGCGCATCGCCGACCAGCTTTTCTGCGCATGCCACGGCATGGCCCAGGCCCAGCGCTTCGGGCTGGCGCACGTAGAAACAATCCACATGCGACGGCTTGATCGAGCGTACGACTTCCAGCAACGCAGTCTTTTGCTTGGCTTCGAGTTCAGCTTCCAGTTCGTAGGCCTTGTCGAAGTGGTCTTCAATGGCGCGCTTGCTGCGGCCCGTCACGAAGATCATCTCGGTAATGCCGGCAGCCATGGCTTCTTCCACGGCGTACTGGATCAGCGGCTTGTCCACCACCGGCAGCATTTCCTTCGGGCTGGCCTTGGTGGCCGGCAGAAAGCGGGTTCCCAGACCCGCGACCGGGAAGACGGCTTTGGTAACGCGTTGCATCGTGGTTTCCTTCGTATCGATAGGTATTCGCTGGGGCGCTCAGGCGGTCTGCACCGGCAGGCGGGCGATCTGGGCTTCCAGCTTGGTGAGCGTGGCTTTGAAATCTGCCAGGCGCTTCTGTTCTTGTTCCACCACCGCAGCCGGTGCGCGGGCAACGAACGATTCGTTGCCGAGCTTGCCTTCGGCCTTGGCGATCTCACCGCGCAGACGGTCGACTTCCTTGCTCAGGCGTGCGTGTTCAGCAGCCACGTCAATCTCGACCTTCAGCAGCAGCTTGTTCTCGCCGACGATGGCGACCGGGGCGCCGGCACCGTCCTGCTCCATGGCGGCAGCATCGGTGTAGACCTTCACCTCCGACAGCTTGCCCAGCGCTTGCACATACGGTGCAGCGGCTTGCAGGAATTCTGCTTCGCCGTTGGCGTACAGCGGTACGCGTTGCGCGGGGGAGATGTTCATCTCGCCGCGCAGGTTGCGGCAGGAATCCACCAGGGCCTTGAGCTGCTGGACCCATTGTTCGGCCTGCTCGTCGATCTTGGTGAGCACGGCGCGCGGGTATGCCTGCAGCGCGAGGCTTTCCGTGCCGTCGCCCTTGGCGCGGCCGGCCATCGGCGCGACCTTTTGCCAGAGCTCTTCCGTAATGAACGGGATGATCGGGTGCGCCAGGCGCAGCACGGTTTCCAGCACACGCAGCAGCGTGCGGCGCGTGGCGCGTTGCTGGGCCGGCGTGCCGGTCTGGATCTGCACCTTCGCCAGTTCCAGGTACCAGTCGCAGTACTCGTCCCACACGAACTTGTAGATGGCGTTGGCGATGTTGTCGAAGCGGTAGTCGGCAAAGCCTTTCTCCACTTCGGTTTCCACGCGCTGCAGCAGCGAGACGATCCAGCGGTCGGCCTGCGAGAAGTCCAAGTAGCCTTCGGGGCCGCAATCACCGACGCATTCCTGCATGCCGCAGTCCTGGCCTTCGGTGTTCATCAGCACGAAGCGCGTGGCGTTCCACAGCTTGTTGCAGAAGTTGCGGTAGCCCTCGCAACGGCCCGGGTCGAAGTTGATGCTGCGGCCCAGTGTGGCGAGCGAGGCGAAGGTGAAGCGCAGCGCGTCGGCGCCGAAGGCCGGAATGCCTTCCGGGAATTCCTTGCGCGTGCGCTTTTCGACCTTGGGCGCATCCTTCGGGCGGCGAAGGCCTGTCGTGCGCTTGGCTAGCAGCGGCTCCAACGCGATGCCGTCGATCAAGTCCACCGGGTCGAGCGTGTTGCCCTCGGACTTGCTCATCTTCTTGCCTTCCGAATCGCGCACGAGGCCGTGCACGTAGACAGTGTGGAAGGGCACTTCGCCGGTGAAGTGCAGGGTCATCATGACCATGCGCGCCACCCAGAAGAAGATGATGTCGTAGCCCGTCACCAGCACGGTGGAGGGCAGGAAGTGCTTCAGTTCCGGCGTATCGGCCGGCCAGCCCAGCGACGAGAACGGCACCAGCGCCGACGAGAACCACGTGTCGAGCACGTCGTCGTCACGCTTGAGTGCGCCGGTATAGCCCTTGGCGGCAGCCTGTGCCTTGGCTTCCTCTTCGTTGCGACCCACGTAGACGTTGCCGGCTTCGTCGTACCACGCCGGAATCTGGTGGCCCCACCACAGCTGGCGCGAGATGCACCAATCCTGGATGTTGTTCAGCCACTGGTTGTACGTGTTGACCCACTGCTCGGGCACCAGCTTGATCTTGCCGCCCTCCACCGCGTCCAGCGCCACTTCGGCGATGGAGCGGCCCGGGAAGCGCGTGCCTTCCGGCGCCGGCTTGCTCATGGCGACAAACCACTGGTCGGTCAGCATCGGCTCGATCACGACGCCGGTACGGTCGCCGCGCGGCACCATCAGCGTGTGCTTCTTCACCTCGGCCAGCAGGCCTTGCGCTTCGAGGTCCTCGACGATCTTCTTGCGCGCATCGAAGCGGTCCATGCCGGCATAGGCGGCCGGCGCATCGGCAACGATCTTCGCGTCGAGCGTCAGGATCGACAACTGCGGCAGCTTGTGGCGCTGGCCCACCGCGTAGTCGTTGAAGTCGTGGCCCGGGGTCACCTTGACCACGCCGGTGCCGAATTCGCGGTCGACGTATTCGTCGGCAATCACCGGGATCTGGCGATCGGTCAGCGGCAGGTGCACGAACTTGCCAATCAGGTGGGCGTAGCGCTCGTCTTCCGGATGCACCATCACGGCCGTGTCGCCGAGCATCGTCTCGGGGCGGGTGGTGGCCACCGTCAGATGCGTCAGGCCGCGCACGGCATCCGGCTCAGCCAGCGGATAGCGGATGTGCCACAGCGAGCCTTCTTCCTCTTCGCTGACCACTTCCAGGTCGGACACGGCGGTGCCGAGCACCGGGTCCCAGTTGACCAGGCGCTTGCCGCGGTAGATCAGGCCCTGCTCGTACAGACGCACGAACACGTCGCTGACGGCGCGCGACATCTTCGGGTCCATCGTGAAGTATTCGCGTTCCCAGTCGATCGAGGCGCCCATGCGGCGCACCTGGCGCGTGATGGTCGAGCCCGATTGCTCCTTCCACTCCCACACCTTCTCGACGAACTTCTCGCGGCCCATGTCGTGGCGCGACACGCCTTGTGCATCCAGTTGGCGCTCCACGACGATCTGCGTGGCGATGCCGGCGTGGTCGGTGCCCGGCACCCACAGCGTGTTGGCGCCCGACATGCGCGCGTGGCGCGTCAGGCCGTCCATGATGGTCTGGTTGAACGCGTGGCCCATGTGCAGCGTGCCCGTCACGTTCGGCGGCGGGAGCTGGATACAGAAGTCCGGCTTGCCGGCTTCAAGCGTCGCGCGGGATACGCCCATTGCTTCCCACGCTGCGCTCCACTTCTGCTCGATGGTGGCGGGTTCGAAACTCTTGGCGAGGGACTGGTTTTGATCGGTCATGCTGACAGGGGGCGCAAATCCGCGCAAAAAGACGTTTGGCCCAAGAAAAATGCTGGGCGAAAGCTTGGAATTATACGACTTGTGCGTGTCCGCCACGGGCGAGGCGGCTGAGGGGGCCGGTATAATTTGCGGATTCCGCCAAGGCTCCTCCCGCATGTCCGACCTGCTCGCCAATCTGAACCCCGAACAACGCGCTGCCATCACGCTTCCCGATGAATCGGCGCTGATCCTGGCGGGGGCGGGCAGCGGCAAGACGCGTGTGCTGACCACGCGTATCGCCTGGCTGATCCAGAGTGCGCGGGTGTCGCCCTCGGGTGTGCTTGCCGTCACGTTTACGAACAAGGCGGCCAAGGAAATGACGGCCCGTCTGCAGGCCATGCTGCCGATCAACACGCGCGCCATGTGGATCGGCACGTTCCACGGGCTGTGCAATCGCCTGCTGCGTGCGCACTATCGTGATGCCGGCCTGCCGCAGACGTTCCAGATTCTCGATACGCAAGACCAGCTGTCCGCCGTCAAGCGCCTGCTCAAGTCGCTCAATATCGACGACGAGAAATTCCCGCCCAAGAACGTCCAGTACTTCATCAACGGTGCCAAGGAGCAGGGCTTGCGCGCGGGCGATCTGGAAATCGCCAATGAATACGACCGCCACATGGCCGACCTGTACGCCGCTTACGACGCGCAATGCCAGCGCGAAGGCGTGGTCGACTTTGCCGAACTGCTGCTGCGCTGCTATGAGCTGCTGCGCTACAACGATGCCATCCGCGCGCACTACCAGCGTCGCTTCAAGCACATCCTGGTCGATGAGTTCCAGGATACGAACAAGCTGCAATACGCCTGGCTGAAAGTGCTCGCCGGCCTCGGTGAGCCGGGTGTCCAGCCCAACGCCATCTTTGCCGTGGGTGATGACGACCAGAGCATCTACGCGTTTCGTGGTGCCAACGTCGGCAACATGGTCGACTTCGAGCGCGAATTCCGCGTCGAGCACCGCATCAAGCTGGAGCAGAACTACCGTTCGCACGGCAACATTCTGGATACGGCCAACCATCTCATCTCGCACAACTCGCGCCGCCTGGGCAAGAACCTGCGCACGGATGCCGGCCATGGCGAGCTGGTGCGCGTCTACCAGGCCGCCACGGATGGTCAGGAGGCTGGCTGGATCGTCGATGAGATCCGTGATCGCATTGCCAGCGGCATGTCACGTTCGGAAATCGCCATCCTGTACCGGAGCAACGCGCAGTCGCGGGTGATTGAGCACGCGCTGTTCTCGGCGGGGATTCCGTACAAGGTGTACGGCGGCCTGCGCTTCTTCGAGCGGGCGGAAATCAAGCACGCGCTGGCGTACATCCAGTTGCTGGAGAACCCGGACAACGATGCAGCGTTCGGCCGCGTAGTGAACTTCCCGGCGCGTGGCGTCGGGGCGCGCTCGCTGGAGTTGCTGCAGGACGCCGCCAAGCTGTATGGCATTTCGCTGGCGGCCTCGGTGCCATATCTGACGGGCGCAGCTGGCACCAAGCTCTCTGCCTTTGTGCGTCTGATTGAGCAGATGCGCGCCGATACGCGCCAGATGACGCTGCCTGAGATTGTTCAGCACGTCATTCACGCCAGCGGCCTGATCACGCACTACCAGGGCGAGAAGGAAGGTCAGGACCGCATCGAGAACTTGCAGGAATTGGTGACCGCCGCGCAGGCGTTCGTGGCCGAAGAGGGCTACGGCGTGGACGCGATTGCGACCGCGCTACCGGTACGCCATGACGCGATGATCCGCATCGAGGGCGGCGAGACGGATACCGTCTCCGAACTCGTCACCGACGAAACGCCCGCGGAGATGACGCCGCTGGTCGCCTTCCTCACGCACGCCTCGCTGGAAGCGGGCGACAACCAGGCCCAAGCTGGCCAGGACGCTGTGCAGATGATGACCGTGCATGCCGCCAAGGGGCTGGAGTTCCACGTGGTCTTCATCACCGGGCTGGAAGAAGGGCTGTTCCCGCACGAAAACAGCCAGATGGAGAAGGACGGCCTAGAGGAAGAGCGCCGCCTGATGTACGTGGCCATCACCCGGGCGCGCGAGCGGCTGTATCTGTCGTTCGCGCAAAGCCGCGTGCTGCACGGCCAGATCCGTTACCACATTCGCTCACGCTTCTTTGATGAGCTGCCCGAAGACACGCTGAAGTGGCTCACGCCGCAGCACTCGGGCTATCAAGCCACGCGCCGTGCGCAAGGCGAAAGCGGCGCCTGGGGCAAGGATTGGTTCAAGCGCCCTGAGCGCGGTGACGAAGATGCCTACACCGGCACGCGCCCCACCGGCGGCATGGACACCGGCAAGAACTACGCCGATGCCAAGCGTGCGGAGGCAACCGGCTTCCGTGTTGGCCAATCGGTGTTCCACAACAAGTTCGGGGAAGGCGTCATCACGACGCTGGAAGGCGAGGGCGCCGAGGCGCGCGCCAGCATCAAGTTCAATCGCCACGGGGTGAAGGTGCTGGCGCTTGGCATCGCCAAGCTGGACCCGATCAATTGATGCGCCCGTGAGCGCATCATGACCGGCAGTCCCCGTCAGTGGGCTGACGTTTCCATCATGAAATCCTGGCCATTGGCGAGGAGCTTTGCACTGCTAGCCTGGTCCTGAATCCAGCCATAGCCCTGGATGGCTTCCATGGAATAGGTGCCCATTGCCGTCTCGTAGACGGCGTGGGCATATTGCCCGTCCGCCGTTTGCGAAATGACGAAGCGCCCGGGGCCAGCGGCATCCGACCAGGAGCCATACCAACGCGTGGCTTCGCCGTGCTGATTCACAGTGTCGATGTGTCCCCGCATGGCGATGCCGGTTTCTGGTAACAGGATGTCGACTGCGTCGCCTTCTCTGAGCGAAGTCACGGTGTTCGACGCGTAGCGGATCAGCACCCGCCCATCGTTGAGCTGTTCCGGCTTGAGAAAGCTGAGATGTGAGGCAGCCTCCTCCGCACCGACGTAGGAGAGCAGCGGCACCGCATGGAGCGCTCTCTCACCGTCCTGCTCGTCTTCCTGGGGGGGGCGAGGCGCTTCTGTCGAGGGCTCAGCCAGTTGCGTCACGCGGGCTTGCTGCGTGACACCTTGCGGTTCGTCGTCTGCGATGGATGCTGGCCGTTCCAGAAAAAGAACGGCACACGCAGCCGTCGTGGCGACGGCTGCGGTGCCGAGCATCCACCCGGCAGGACCATTGAGCTTCTTGAGAGATGTCTTCATGGCTTGGGTGGGGCGGATTAGCGGAACGTGCTGACCGTAGCGGAGCGCTCATTCATGGCTCGCACCCCGTCGGTGATGTTCTCCTTGCCCAGGGCCAGTCCGGTCTCGCTGTCGTACAGCTTGGGCGTGGAGAAATAGGGGATCGCATTGCCGCACATCGCATCGCGGGTCTCGGCCTGCCCGTGCGCGTAGGTTGCGCTACCGTAGTCTCCGGGGCAGTGTCCCAGACCCATGTTGTGGCCGAATTCATGACGCATCACGGTCGTGCCGCAATTGAGCGAGCCGGTGGCGATCATGTAGGATGCACTCGCATTGACCCAGGCAAGGCCACAGCCGTCTTCCGTACCCTCGTAGTACACAGCGTTGGCGCCGCGTTGCTGACGCGCTGTCTGAATTGCCGTGTCGGTTCGGCCAAGGCTAACAGCGTCGTCCAGAGTCGAGCCCGGCACCTTACGCTTCAAGAAGCCCACCGACTTGACATAGAAGTTGGCATTGGAGTTTTCGAGCGCTTCGTTGGTCAGGCGCAGCCCTTCCGTGAGGCGCAACTGTGCGCCGGCCTCACCCAGCAGCTGGGCTGCCTGATCGCTGTACACCATCAGCATGGTGATCGCCCGCGTTGCAGGGGTCCAGCCGCCTGCACCGTAGACGTAGCGGACAAGATCCCCCTTGTTGACCGTGTTCAAGACCCGGTCGTTTGCAACAACGTTGAACCCATACGTGGCCGTACTTTCCACGACGACCTGGTCGCCCACTTTGGCCGATCCAGGCAATACAACCTGCCCGGCCCAAACGCCATCACGCGACGTATAGCGCATGACGGGCGTGAGTTGTGCCGGGAGCGAGAACGAAGTGGGGGACGGGGCAGGGGCGCTGTACGTGAGCGTCGGCGCGCGCAGCGTGACCCACGCATTCAGCTCTTTCACGAACATGAATTCGTAGGTCTGCCCCGTGCTGATCACCATCGAGCCCTTGTATTGCGTGTAGCGGGGGTCAATGGTGACGCCCCAGCTGGCGGCGGAATATAACGTGACGCGATCCCGGTCGCCTGCCGTCGCAGGCAAGGAGACCGCGGGGCGGTGTGCACCGTTATGGAACTCAACCCGGGTTCTCGGTGTTACGGGTGCCGACAGTTGCCACGTTCCGAAATCGTTATTTGCCACCAGCGTTGTCGAGGGGGTGCCGATTGGAACCCACTTACGCAAGTCGGCGCGATACGTGAACACGTAACTGTCCGCGGTACGAAGGTTCATCGTGCTGCCGAACAGCACGTTGGCGCGGTCGATGCTGGATGTCCAGGCGGCAAGAGATTCCACCATAGCAAGCGATCCGTCCTTGGCCGAGACGGGCAGTCGCACCGCGCTCGTCCAGTCGCCGTTTCCGATGCGATAGAGCGCCACTTTCTCGTTGTCCATGATCTTGACTTGTGCACCCTGCCGATTGGGGCTCTGCACCCCGAGAACAGGTTGGTACATCCATCGCTTCTTGCTCGCATCGAAGGCAAACGACATCGATTCACCCGTATTGAGCGTGACCGATGGGATCGGGATACTGGTGTTGTTCAGCGCAACTTCCGTGCTGTAGGTCGCGTTGCTGGCAATCTTGATGGTTGCGCCACTCAGGCCGGAAGCGGGCAGCGTGACCCGCGGCGCGTAATTGCCATCTCCGAGGTAAAAATTGATTTGTTGCTGGTTGCCTGGGATGGCACCCGAACCACCATTCTGGTTGGGTGAAAGATCCAAGGCATAGGACGCCGCTGACGCGCAAGCAAGGCTTGCGATAATCATCAATTTGAGTGAGGTGTTTGCCATTCTTCTGCGTTTTTCGGGTGGTGGCACGTGTCTGCTCGCAGCCGATGCGAGGAAGAACAACGGAGAACAGAGGTCGGTGCCCGAAACAGGTCATGCACGCCAACTCGACTGACGGCAGCGGTGAATTGTGTGCGACCCGCATCGAGCCATCTATCAGACTGGGACGAATGTGAGCGCTTTTTGCGGGCCCTGTTGCATGAAGTGACAACAGCGTGCTGTGAGTTCGAATGTGAACTCCGCGGGAGGGCTGCGCCCTGCGTAGGCGGCCACCGGCCTTGCGCTGTGGGTGCGCAAGGCCGGTTTGTCGGCAATCAAAAAAGAGGAGACGGTGACGGAGGGTTGAGCGCGAGCGGCTCAGGCCGTTGTGTCGGTGGTCTGGCCGGCGGCTTGCGTCACGTTGAAGCAGCCGCGGTAGGTGGCGTAGAACGAGCAGTACAGCACCGCCATCACCAGGATCCGGTACGGCGTAGCGATGATCGGGGCGATGTTGTTGGCGTCGCTTGAGGCAAACGCCGCATCGATAAACAGCGGGATCGCGATCAGCAGGATCCCGACCAGTGCGCCATACAGGATGAACGCCGCGCGATTGCGCCAGACGGCCATCCAGCTGAAGAACAGCGCCTTGCCCACCGGAATGCCGTGCCACGCTACCAGCAGCGGCGCAAACCAAAACAGCACCGCCACCGGGATATACAGCACCGCGCCCATCACCATCGTCAGGTAGAGCTCGCGGATGGCTTCGGTGGTGGGCGGTTTGTCACTGAACACCGCCATGAGCGTGTCGGTATCCACCATCGTCATCAGGATGCCGCTGACGACCAGCACCAGCGCACCATAGATGCCGCCGAGTTTCAGCAGACCGCGCATCGCATCCTTGCCGTACGACCGGAAACCGGCGATGAGCGATGCTGGGCCGACGCGCTTGCCCGCCACCGTATCGCGGCAAGCGGACATGAAGCCCACGAAGATGGCCGGATTGACCAGCAGGATGGCGAACACGCCAATGGGTGCCGCCACCAGCATCAGCAGGTTGACGGCAAACAGATAGATGAACAGCAGCAGCAAAAACCCGATCGGGTTCTTGCGGAACAGCCACGCACCCTGGCGCAGCCAGACGTAGCCTTGCTTGCCGGAGACTTCGATCAGTTGCATTGTTCGGGAATGTCCAGAGTCAGCCCAGCCGCGTGCACGCGCTCGTGCAGCACGCGTTCGAAGTGGGTCGGGTCGTGCGGCTTGAGCAGTTCGGCATCACGCGGCAGATAGAAATCCCACAAGCGTGATACCCAGAAACGATAGGCGGCGGCGCGCAGCATGTCTTGCCAGTGCCGCGTTTCGGCATCGGTGAAAGGGCGCACCGCGTGATAGGCATGCAGCATGGCACGCGCCCGCTCAGTATCCAGCACACCGGTGGCGAGATCGATACACCAGTCGTTGACGGTCACCGCCACGTCGAACAGCCACTTGTCGACGCCGGCAAAGTAGAAATCGAAGAAGCCGCCGAGGCGCTCCGGGTGGCCGTCGGCTGCCGGCTCGAACAGCACGTTGTCGCGGAACAGGTCGCAATGGCACGGGCCTTCGGGCAGCGCGGCGTAATCGGCACTGGCGAAGAAGCGTTGCTGGTGAGCGAGCTCGCTCTCCAGCAGTGCGCGCGTATCGCTGTGCACGAATGGCACGACATCGGGCACCACTTCATTCCACCACGGCAGACTGCGCAGGTTCGGCTGATGGCGTGGGTAGTCGCGCCCGGCTAGGTGCATGCGCGCGAGCATGTCGCCCACGATGGCGCACTCGGACACCGTCGGCGCCAGGTTGGAGCGACCGGCCAGGCGCGTCACGATGGTGGCCGGCTTGCCGTTGAGCGTGCGCAGGATCTCGCCGTCGCGCCCGGGAATCGGTGCCGGCACGCTGATGCTGTGCTGCGCGAGATGCTGCATCAGATAAAGGTAGAACGGCAGTTGCTCGAACGTGAGGCGCTCGAACAGTGTGACCACAAATTCGTGCGTTTGCCCGTCTTTCTCGGTGGTCAGAAAGAAGTTGGAGTTTTCGATCCCGGAGGGGATGCCGCGAAATGCGCGCACGGCGCCCACATCGTATTGATCCAGCCAGAGAGCGAGCTCGGCGTCGGAGACCGGGGTGAAAACAGCCATGCTTCAGAAATGGGAAACGGGTGAAAGGAGTCGGCGCGGCAACTGGGTACCGCCGCGCCGATGCGCGTCGTGGCGCTGGAATTCAGAACTTCAGGACGTTGACCGAGGGCACGCGGTCAATGTCACCGCGCTCGCGGATGCGCGGCGAACTGTCTTCAGGTTTGCTTAGGTTGTAGGACGTGCCCATGCCCGATTTGACATGGATGTCCGGTGCCTGGCCTTTCTGGAAACGGTATTCCTCGACCTGCGTACCGTCGTTGTCGCGATATTCGAAGCTCGGTTTGACCGTTTCGTGATGGATCGAGCCGTGGGTCGGCTTGGACAGCGGCTGATTGTTGATGGCCTTGACGTCCGGCAGGTCCAGGCCGGCGCTGTCCTGCGTCACTTCAGCGTGCACGGGCAGGGCCAGGCAGAGGGCGGCACCTACGGCCAGCCCCACATGTTGCACCGAGCGGCGCATCAGGCGCGCAGCGGCGGCAAAACGGCGGGCGGCAGGCGGGTGAAACAGCGAATCCATGATGGACTCCAGCGAGTGATCCGAGACCTGACATTCTAGCAGTCCGGCCATCCCACCATCGTCCATCCGGATGGTGCTGGATGTCACAGGTAGAACATCTCTTCCTTCGGCGGAATCGGCGAGGTGCCTTCGCGCTTTTCGTAGAATTCGTAGACGGCGTCGAGCGCGTCTTTCGGTTCATCGACGATGCGCATGATGTCGAGGTCGTGCTCGGCAATCAGGCCCATCGGCAGCAACGTAAAGCGGAACCAGTCCAGCAGGCCCTTCCAGAAGTGGCTGCCGAACATGACCACTGGCACGCTGCGCGACTTGCCCGTCTGCACGAGCGTGAGCACTTCGGCCAGTTCATCGAGCGTGCCAAAGCCGCCGGGCATGACGATGAACGCGTCCGAGTTTTTCACGAAGGTGACCTTGCGCGTGAAGAAATGGCGGAAGCGCATCGAGATATCCTGATACGGATTGCCCTGCTGTTCGTGCGGCAGCTCGATGTTCAGGCCGACGCTGGCCGACTTGCCCGCGTGCGCGCCCTTGTTGGCCGCTTCCATGATGCCAGGGCCACCGCCGGAGATCACAGCGAAGCCCGCATCCGAGAACAGCCGGGCGATTTCGATGGTGCGTTCGTAGTACGGCGAATCCTCGCGCAGGCGCGCGCTGCCGTAGATCGAGACGGCCGGGCGGATCTCCGAGAGGTACTCCGTCGCCTCGATGAACTCTGCCATAATCGTGAACATCTGCCAGGAGGCGCGCGCTTTCTTTGCGGTAGCGCGCTCTTCGTCGGCAAGTGCCCGCAGGCTGGGGATCATCTTGCGGTCGGTGCGGCCTTGTGCAGCGTCGGATTTGGTGGAGGCAATCTCCACGGTACGGTCTGCACCCACCGTCACGTTGACGTCCATGTCAGCCGTGGATGCACCAGCAGCCTGCTTCGCCACGTCGCCGGAAGTGGCGCCGCCATTGTTGGAAACGCCTTCGGGCGTTCCAGTCACATTAGAGTCCATGGGAATGTCGGAAAGTCAAGAAACGCTGTTGCTCGTCGATGGCTCGAGTTATCTGTACCGTGCTTATCACGCACTGCCCGACTTGCGTAACGGAGAAGGGTTTCCTACGGGGGCCATCTACGGCATCGTGAACATGCTGCGCAAACTGCGCAGCGACTACCCGGCCAAGTATAGCGCCTGCATTTTCGACGCTAAAGGCAAGACCTTTCGCGACGACCTGTATCCCGCTTACAAAGAGCATCGTGCGCCCATGCCGGACGACCTGCGCGCGCAGATCGAACCGATCCACGAAGCCGTACGCGCGCTGGGCTGGCCCATCCTGGTGGTGGAGGGCGTAGAGGCCGATGACGTGATCGGCACCCTGGCCGAACGGGCGACGCGGGAAGGCGTTCGAACCATCGTCTCCACCGGCGACAAGGATCTTGCGCAACTGGTGAACGATCACGTCACGCTGGTCAACACGATGACCAACGAAACGCTCGATCCGCCGGGGGTGCAAGCGAAATTTGGCGTGCCGCCCGAGCGCATCGTCGACTATCTTTCACTGATTGGCGACACGGTCGACAACGTGCCGGGCGTGCCCAAGGTGGGCCCGAAGACTGCTGTGAAGTGGTTGACCGAATTCGGCACGCTCGACAACGTCATGGCCCGCGCGGGCGAGATCAAGGGCGTGGTCGGCGAGAACCTGCGCAACACGCTCGAATGGTTGCCCAAGGGCCGCGAACTGCTGACGGTGAAGCTCGATTGCGATCTGTCGAAAGAGGTGCCGAACTTCGATGCACTGATTGACGGCGGCGAAGACAAGAGCGAGCTGGTCGACTTCTTCTCCCGCTACGGCTTCAAGACCTGGTTGCGCGAGGCGTCCGGCGAGGCACTGCCTGATACGCGCAGCGTGGGTGCTGCCCGCAAAGCGGCCACACCCACCAAGAACTACGCTGGCGAGGCGTTTGCCCAGCAACAAGCCCAGGCTAGCCTGTTCGACGTCGAAGCGCCGCCGGAAGCGGTCAAGTACGAGACCGTCACCACCGAAGCGCAGCTTGAATCGTGGATGCAACTGCTCGATGAGGCCGACCTCGTCTGCATCGACACCGAGACGACCTCGATTGATCCGATGCTGGCGCAACTGGTCGGCATTTCGCTGTCGGTCACTCCGGGGCAGGCGTGCTACATCCCGGTCGCCCATCGTGGGCCGGATGTGGTGGGGCTGGATGCAGCGGCGCAACTCTCGCGCGACACCGTGCTCGCCCGCATGAAAATCTGGTTGGAGGACGACGCGTCCAAGAAGGTTGGCCAGCATTTGAAGTACGACGCGCACGTGTTTGCCAACCACGGCATTGCGCTGCGTGGCATCCAGCACGACACGATGCTGCAGTCGTACGTGCTTGAGTCCCACCGCAATCACGGCATGGATGCACTGGCAGATCGCGTGCTGCAACTGAAGACCATCACCTACGAAGAGGTGTGTGGCAAGGGGGCCTCGCAGATCGGCTTTGACGAAGTGCCGCTCGACCGCGCGACCGAATACGCCGCCGAGGATGCCGACATCACGCTGCGCCTGCACCGCGCGCTGTTCCCGAAGGTGGCGGCTGACGACAAGCTGGACTACGTCTACGAGCAGATCGAAATGCCGACCTCCATCGTGCTGCAGAAGATGGAGCGCAACGGTGTGCTGATCGACGGCGAGCGCCTCGCCAAGCAGAGCACTGAAATCGGCCAGCGTCTGCTGGCGCTTGAGACGGAGGCGCACGCGCTGGCGGGCCAACCGTTCAACCTGAGCTCTCCCAAGCAGATCGGCGAGATCTTCTTCAATCAGATGAAGCTGCCGATCGTCAAGAAGACCGCCAGCGGCGCGCCATCGACCGACGAAGAGGTGCTGCAGAAGCTGGCGGAGGATTACCCGCTGCCCAAGCTGCTGCTCGACTACCGGGGCCTGGCCAAGCTCAAGTCCACCTACACCGACAAGCTGCCGAAGATGGTCAACCCGAACACCGGTCGGGTTCACACGACTTACGGGCAGGCCACGGCTGTCACCGGGCGCCTTGCGTCAACCGATCCGAACCTGCAGAACATTCCAGTGCGCACGGAAGAGGGCCGCCGCATTCGCGAAGCGTTCATCGCGCCGGAAGGCAGCGTGATCGTCTCGGCCGACTATTCGCAGATCGAGCTACGCATCATGGCCCATCTGTCGCAGGATGAAGGCCTGATGCGTGCCTTCCAGGAAGGCCAGGACGTGCACCGCGCCACGGCCGCCGAAGTGTTCAGCGTGACGCCGTTGGAGGTCACGGCTGACCAGCGCCGCGTGGCCAAGGTCATCAACTTCGGCCTGATCTACGGCATGAGCGCGTTCGGGCTGGCCAGCAACCTGGGCATCGGCCGCGATGCCGCCAAGCTCTACATCGACCGCTACTTCGCCCGCTACCCGGGCGCCGCGCGTTACATGGACGAGATGCGCCAGACCGCGCGCGAACGCGGCTACGTGGAAACCGTCTTCGGCCGCCGCCTGTGGTTGCCCGATATCAACGGTGGCAACGGCCCGCGCCGCCAAGCCGCCGAGCGCGCCGCCATCAACGCGCCCATGCAGGGCACGGCAGCAGACCTCATCAAGCTTTCCATGCTGGCTGTACAAGGCTGGCTGGAAGCCGAAGCGATGCGCTCACGCCTGGTTATGCAGGTGCACGATGAACTGGTGCTCGAGGTGCCACAGGCCGAACTGGCCGTGGTGCGCGAGCGCCTGCCTGAACTAATGTGCGGCGTTGCGTCGCTGCGCGTGCCGCTGGTGGCCGAGGTGGGGGTGGGCGCCAACTGGGAAGAAGCGCACTGATGCCGTGACCGCCTGGCCGCGCCATCAGGCGTGGCGCGGCTTTCCTTGCCAAGGCAGGCTGCGGATGGCCGTAGCATGCGCATTTAATGATCTGTCATATCTGCCTGCCTGGGGTTGCGGCGAGTTTTGCAATGCAGCAGACTGCATCTGAAAGAGGATGTGATCGCAAAGATTCAAAGGCTTCAGGAGAACGATATGGCAGGGCAGACGGATGGCGCGGGCGGACCGCGCATCGTAGTGGTTGGCGGTGGCGCTGGCGGATTGGAGCTGGCAACGCGCCTGGGCGACAAGCTTGGCAAGCGCGGTGGTGCGCAAGTTGTGCTGGTTGACCGCAACCCGACCCATATCTGGAAGCCGCTGCTGCATGAAGTCGCCGCCGGCAGCATGGACCCGAACACCCACCAGCTTGAATACGCTGCACAGGCGCGCTGGCACGGCTTCGAGTTCCAGCAGGGTGAGCTGAAAGGGCTCGACCGTACCGCCAAGACCATCACCGTTTCCGGTTGCCTGGACGCCGACGGCACCGAGGTGCTGCCTGAGCGCGCCATTACCTATGACGTGCTCGTGCTGTCCATCGGCAGCGTGACGCATTTTTTTGGTGTGCCGGGCACGGCTGAGCACGCCATTGCGCTGGATACCGCATGGCAGGCCGAACGCTTTCGCCGCAAGCTCATTTCCGCGTGCATGCGCGCGCAGAACGGCGTGGGCGATGCCCGGCCGCAGGTGGACATCGCCATCGTCGGTGCGGGTGCCACGGGTGTAGAGCTGTCGGCCGAGCTGCGCAACACGGCGCACGTGCTGGCCGCCTATGGCCTGCACAAGATGGACCCACGCCACGACATCCGCATCCACCTGATCGAGGGCGGGCCACGCATTCTGCCGGTGCTCAAGGAGCGCATTTCCGCTGCGACCACCGAACTGCTGCACAAGCTCGACGTGGATGTCATCACCAGCGAGCGCGTGACCGAGGTGACGGCCAATGCCGTCAACACCGCCAGCGGCAAGTCCATCCCGGCAGATCTGACGGTGTGGGCGGCAGGCATCCGCGCGCCTTCGGTGTTGGGCGAGTTGGGGCTGCCGGTCAACAAGCTGGGGCAGGTGGTCGTGTCGCGCACGCTGCAGGTGGAAGGCGAGGATTCGATCTACGCCTTTGGTGATTGCGCAAGCTGCCCGTGGCCCGAGGCGTCGACCAGCGTGCCGCCGCGCGCGCAGGCTGCGCACCAGCAGGCAACGTATCTGTACAACGCGCTGCGCAGCCGCCTGGACGGCAAGCCGGTTGGGCAGTTCGCGTTCAAGGATCTGGGTTCGCTGGTGTCGCTCGGCCACTTCAGCGCGGTCGGCAGCCTGATGGGCGGGCTGATCGGCGGCTCGATGTTCATTGAAGGGCTGATGGCGCGGCTGATGTACACGTCGCTGTATCGCATGCACGTGCTGGCACTGCACGGCTGGGTGCGCATGGTGCTCGATACGGTCACCCACTGGCTGCGCAGCAAGACCAATCCGCGCGTCAAGCTGCACTGATCACCGCGCAGCATTACACAGCACTTCACTCGGCGCCGATTGCCTTGCTTCGGTAGACTAGCCGCTTCGTTCACCGTCACCGCCTTCGGGCGCTAGGAGAGTGCGATGCAGCTGGATGCAGAAGTGGAAAGTCTGGTGCCGGGCCGCAACTTTGACCGCCGCGGCTTCATGAAGACGGCGCTGGGTTCGGCATTTGCGGCGGCGGTGCTGCCCGTGTCGGCGCAGGCCATCAAGACGGACTTCAACGGGCTGACGGCGGGCGAGGTGACCGTGCCCGTCGGCGACTTCAAGATGCCGGCCTACCGAGCCCAGCCCGAGGGCAAGACCAAGCTGCCGGTGGTGATCGTCGTCAGCGAGATCTTTGGCGTGCATGAGTACATCGCCGACATCTGCCGGCGTTTTGCCAAGCTCGGCTATCTGGCCATCGCCCCTGAACTCTTCATACGGCAGGGCGATCCGCAGTCGATTGCAACGATCAGCGAGCTGCAGGAGAAGATCATCTCCAAGGTGCCCGACGCGCAGGTCAGTGGTGATCTGGATGCAACGGTTGCTTGGGTCAAACAGAACGGCGGCGATCCGGCGCGCATTGGCATCACCGGGTTCTGCTGGGGTGGACGCCAAACCTGGCTGTTTGCCGAACACAGCGCCGACATCCGCGCCGCAGTGGTGTGGTACGGCCAGCCGAGAGGCAATCCGACACCGCTGCAGCCGGTGTTCCCGATCGACAAGGTGGGCGAGCTCAAGGCGCCTGTACTGGGCATGTACGGTGCCAAGGACACAGGTATCACGCAGGATTCCGTCAGCGCCCTGAAGACAGCGTTGGAGGCATCCAAAAACCCCAAGGCGCATGCGTCGCGCATCATCGTCTACCCGAATTCGGGGCACGCATTCCATGCTGACTACCGGCCCAGCTATGTGAAGGCCGATGCGGAAGACGGCTGGAAGAAGTGCATTGCCTGGTTCAAGGACCACGGCGTCGAGTAGGCGCTTCGTCCTTCCAGCAAGAAAGGCCCCACGTGGGCCTTCTCTTTTTGGGCTGTGCTGGCAAAGCTTCACAAAGGGGCATACAATGCGCCTCTTCTTGCAACTCTGTTGCGTTTGTTGGCGCGGATAGCGTCACCTGCTGCGCCACCCCCGGCATGACCCTCGATACCACTCTGTTAGGCATTCTTCTGGCGACTGCGCTGTCCGGCATCGGCAGCATGGCGGGCGCTGCTGTGCTGTCGCTCACCGTGCTGTCGCGGGTGGTCGACCGCATGGTGAGTTTCTCCGTCGGGGTGCTGCTGGCGACGTCGCTATTGCACTCGTTGCCCGAGGCTTTTGAGGCACACAACGGCATCGAGCCGAACACGCATGCACTGTTCGCCACGCTGCTGGCCGGGCTGCTGGGCTTCTTCCTGCTGGAAAAAGTCTCACTGCTGCGTCACTCGCATCATCATGAGGGTGACGGGCATGGCCATCACCACGGGCATGATCGGCAGGAAGCCGGCCGCAGCGGCATGATGATCCTGGTGGGCGACGGCCTGCACAATTTCTCCGATGGCATCGTCATTGCCGCCGCGTTCCTCGCCGACACCAGAGTGGGTATCGTGACCGCACTGGCGATTGCCGCGCACGAGATTCCGCAGGAGATCGGGGACTTCATGGTGCTGCTCAACGCCGGTTTCTCGAAGACGCGCGCCTTTGTCTACAACCTGATCTGCAGCGTCTGCGCGCTGGTGGGGGCGGTGCTCGGCTACTACCTGCTGGATCGCCTGACCTCGTGGATTCCGTACGTGCTGGTGGTGGCCTCCAGCAGCTTCATCTATATCGCCGTCTGCGATTTGATGCCGCAGATGAAGCGCCGGCCGCGCAAGCAGGAATCGGCGATCCAGGTTGCGCTGATCGCAGCAGGTGTCGTGATGATTTTCCTGCTGACCAATGGCCTGCACGGCCATGCGCACTGAGGCATCGCTTTCGTCTAACAAAAAAGCCCGGTTGATGCCGGGCTTTTTGCTGCGTGCGTGAGGCGCCGATTATGGGTTCGGCCCTGTTGCCACCGGGCGTGCCGGATCGCTGCACCATTCGCTCCACGAGCCCGCATAGAGGGCGGCGCCGGTCAGGCCGGCGATCTCCATGGCCAGCGCGTTATGGCAGGCAGTTACGCCCGAGCCGCATTGCAGCATCGTATCGGCGGGCTTGGCGCCGGCCAGCACGGCAGCAAAGTCAGCACGCAGTTGTTCGGCCGGCTTGAAGGTGCCGTCGGCTTGCAGGTTGTCGCGGAAGAAGCGGTTGCGCGCGCCGGGGATGTGGCCACCGACCGGGTCCAGTGTTTCGTTCTCGCCGCGATAGCGGTCGGGGGCGCGGGCATCGATGACAGGCTTGTCGGCATGGCCGAGGTATTTCTGCACGATGTCGGCGGTCACCAGCGGCGCGAGCGACGGCTTACGCGTCAGATTGCCCGGCGTTGCGTTCAGTTGCGGCTCTTCCGGCACGATCTTGTCGACGGGGTAGTGCGCGGCTTCCCACGCTTGCAGGCCGCCATCAAGCACGGCCACATCGGCGTGGCCGACCCAGCGCAGCAGCCACCAAAGGCGCGCGGCATACATGCTGCCCTGCCGGTCGTAGGCGACAACCTGTGTGTCGTCGTTCACGCCCAGCGCACGCAGGCGCGCGACCAATGCATCGGCGTCGGGCAGCGGGTGGCGGCCGTTGGTGCCGGTCTTCGGGCCGGACAGTTCATTGTCCAGGTGCAGGTAGAACGCGCCCGGAATATGGCTGGCGTGGTACGCATCGCGCCCGGCCGCCGGGTTGGCGAGGTCAAAGCTGCAATCGACGATGACCAGGCTGTCCGGCGCGCTTTGCTGCAGGGCGGCCAGTTGCGGCGCGGTCATCAGTGTGGCGTAGCGAGCGCGTTCGCTCATATCAGCAATCTCCAGGGGGCGACTAGCAATCAAACTTCCGGATGAACCTCGGCTTCCGGCCCGGACACGGCGGTCTGCGGGGTCGGATGCTCGGCGCCCGACTGGCGGGCGCGCATGACGGTGGTAACGATACCGCTGCCGATGATGAGGGCCATGCCCAGCCACGACAACGCGTTCAGGTGATCATTCCACAGCAACATACCCCAACCGCTCGCAAAGACGATGCCGGTGTATTGCAGGTTCGCAGTCAGTAGTGTGTTGCCGCGCTTGTAGGCGCGCGTCATCGACGTCTGGCCGAGGGTGGCCAGAAGGCCCACCGCCAGCAGCAGACCGGCACCCGACCACGTGTGCGGTTGCGCACCTCCGATGAGCATCCATGCGCCACCGGCAATTGCGCTCAACAGCGAGAAATAGAACACGATGCGCGCTTCGTTCTCACCCAGGTCACCGAGTTGGCGCACCTCCACATACGCCAGCGCCGTAAACACCCCAGAGACGAGACCGATCATGCCGCCGGCCAGTGCAAGCTGCGACCCGCCCATGCTCGGTTGCAGCAGGCAGACCACCCCCACGAATGACATGACGATGGCTACTACCATGCGCCGATCTGCCCCGCCTGGTTTACCCGCCAACGCCGCACCCGCGCCGATGATGAGCGCAATCCACACCGGCGACATGTAATTCAGCGTCATGGCGGTGGCCAGCGGCAGCAGGCTGATGGAGGTGAACCACAGCAGCAGCGAAGTCACCCCGAACACGCTGCGCTTGATATGCGACAGGAAATACGGCGTGCGCACGCCTTGCCCTGAGCGCTGCAGGATCGCGCCCATCAGCACGACGCCGATGATGCTGCGGTAGAAGACGATCTCGCCCGTGCTGTAGTGCGCCGAGGCAAGCTTCACGCACACGCCCATCGCTGAGAAGGCAAATGCCGCAAGAATCATCCACAGCGATTGGCGGGCGGAGTTGTCGGCCGTCTGGGCAGCCGTGTGGTGGACTTCGGTGGTGGTATCGGCAGACATGGCGAGGGAGTGCTGCAAACAACGGGGCGAAAAAAAACGGTGCAGACCACGCGGGCTGCACCGTTCGTATTGTGACGCGGAAGGCGGCGGATGCCTACGGTCGGCCAGCCGTTAGTAGCGCATCACGCGCCGGTACCACTCATGGAAGTGCTGCATGCCGTCTTCCATGGGTGACTGATACGGACCGACTTCGCTCACGCCGCGCTTCATCAGCGCTGCGCGGCCGGCGTCCATGCGCTCGGCAATCTCGTCGTCCTCGATGCAGGTTTCCATGTAGGCGGCACGCTCGGCCTCGACGAACTCGCGCTCGAACAGGACGATCTCTTCCGGGTAATAGAACTCGACCACGTTGCGTGTCTTGTTCGGGCCCATCGGATGCAGCGTTGAGATCACCAGCACGTTCGGATACCACTCGACCATCACGTTCGGGTAGTACGTCAGCCACACCGCGCCGTACTTGGGCATCTCGCCGTTGTTGAAGCGCAGCACGGCGTCATGCCACTTCTGGTACGTGGGCGTGCCCGGTTTGCGCAAACCGGCATGGAGGCCGACCGTCTGCACGCTGTGCCACTCACCGAATTCCCATTCCAGATCGTCACACGAGACGAACTGGCCGAGGCCCGGATGGAAGGGCACGACGTGGTAGTCCTCGAGGTACACCTCGATGAAGGTCTTCCAGTTGTAGTTGCACTCGTGCACCTCAACGTGGTCGAGCATGTAGCCGGAGAAATCGAGATCGCGCGCCACGCCCAGGCGGGCGAGGTCTTCGCGCACGTCGCGCTTGCCCTCGAACAGCAGCCCGTTCCAGTTCTGCAGCGGCGAGCGCGACAGGTGCGCGCACGGCTGCTTCTCGAAGTGCGGCGCGCCCAGCAGGTCGCCTTTCAGGTCATACGTCCAGCGGTGCAGCGGGCACACGATGTTCTGGGCATTGCCGCGCCCATTGAGCATGATGGCCTGCCGATGCCGGCACACGTTGGAAAGCAGTTCGACGCCGTTCGGATTGCGCACCAGCACGCGGCCTTCGGCCTCGGCGGCAAGCGTGTGATAGTCGCCGACTTCCGGGACCATCAACTCATGGCCGACGTAACCCGGGCCATGCTTGAACAGACGTTCGATTTCAGTTTGATACAGCGCCTCGTCGAAGTATGCAGAGACGGGCAACTGGGTTTCAGACGGCACCAGGTTCAGTGCGGCGCTGAGATTGGACATTATCCCCACTCCCAATAACGGTGAAAGTAGTGAACAACCCAACCATCGAAAAATTCGATGAAAAATTCGATTTGGGAAAGGACGCCATCGGCAGGTAGCCGGGGTCTGTTGAAATAGGAAACGAGCGCTGTCGGCCCCCGCTTGGGCCAACGACCATACGTTTGATGGGCCAACAGACCCAAACCACCATACGGAGCGGCATGTGCCGGCCCGGCCTTTGGAGGAAGGGGGCGATTGTACCCCAGGGGATTTGATAAGTCCCTGATTTTCGACATCTTTCGGCTGCCAGTCAGACGGTTGTCAGCCGGACCAGCACTCTATGCGTGGCCACCAACCGCTGTCCGGCGCCTTGCGCGATGTGCGCAGAACGCACGCGGAATTGCCGTAAAATGCCAGATTGTCCTTTTCTGATTCGCAACCGGCATGCCCCGTGCCCCAAGCGTTGCTTCGAGCGACGCGTCCGCCTCCCCATCATCCGCCACGCCGGCTTCCTATGAAGCGGCCATGGCCGAACTCGAAACCCTTGTTGCCAGCATGGAATCGGGCGAACTGCCGCTGGAGGCCTCGCTTGCGGCGTATCGCCGCGGGGCCGAACTGGTCAAGTATTGCCAGCAGGTGCTGGAGCGCGTCGAGCAGCAGGTTCGCGTGCTCGACGGCGATGCCCTGAAGCCGCTCGCCGACGACAGCAACACGAACGAACAGGGCGGCGCATGAGCGATTTTGCCCAATGGATGACGTCCGTGGTCGCACGGACGGAAACCGCGCTGGAACGCGCTTTGCCGGCCGAGAGCGTGGCGCCGCAGCGCCTGCACGCTGCCATGCGCTACGCCACGCTGGGTGCCGGCAAGCGCGTGCGCCCGCTGCTGGCCCATGCTGCCGGTGCGCTGGGCGAGGCGTCGCCCGAAGCACTCGATGGCGTGAGCTGTGCGGTGGAGATGATCCACGCCTATTCGCTGGTCCACGACGACATGCCCTGCATGGACGACGACGACCTGCGCCGTGGCCGCCCAACCGTGCATCGCGCCTATGATGAAGCGACGGCGTTGCTGGTGGGGGACGCGCTGCAGACACAGGCCTTTATCGTGCTGGCCGAACTGGGTGCAGTGAACCCCGAGACCCGCGCGGTACTGGTGGGCGAGTTGGCGCGTGCGTCCGGTTCGCTGGGAATGGCGGGTGGTCAGGCAATCGATCTGCAGAGCGTCGGCATTGCACTGTCCCAGGAAGCACTGGAGGCGATGCACCGCATGAAGACCGGCGCACTGCTGCGAGCAAGCCTGCGCATGGGTGCGCTGTGTGCTGGCGTGAATGCCGCTGCGTTGGAACAAGTGGATGCCTACGCGGGTGCAGTCGGCCTGGCGTTCCAGGTGGTCGACGACATCCTCGACGTGACGGCCGATACCGCCACGCTGGGCAAGACTGCCGGCAAGGACGAGGCCAACGACAAGCCGACCTATGTGTCCATCCTCGGGTTGGACAAGGCTCGGGCGTTGGCCAATGAGCTGCACGCCGCAGCGGGTGCGGCGGTTGCGCAACTGGCCCGAGAACTGGGCGAGGCACGTACTGTTCGATTGGCCGAGATGGCCGACCTGATCGTGCGGCGTGGCCACTGAACAACATTGCGTTGGGGGTAGAGCACAACGCCCAATGCCAAAAACGCGCCTGAGCGGCGGTCCCACATGACGTACGAACTTCTGAAAACCATCGACGATCCGGCCGACCTGCGCCGCCTGGACCGCCGCCAGCTTGGGCCCCTGGCCGACGAGCTGCGCGCCTTCGTGCTCGATTCCGTTTCGCAGACGGGCGGCCACCTGTCGTCGAACCTGGGCACGGTCGAGCTGACCATCGCACTGCACTACGTCTTCAACACGCCGGAAGACCGCATCGTGTGGGATGTCGGCCACCAGAGCTATACGCACAAGATCCTGACCGGCCGCCGTGAGCAGATGGGGTCGCTGCGCCAGCTGGACGGTATCTCGGGCTTCCCGCGTCGCAGCGAGAGCCCGTACGACACATTCGGCACGGCGCACTCGTCCACGTCGATCTCCGCTGCGCTGGGTATGGCCCTGGGCGCCAAGACCAACGGTGAGAACCGCGTCGCCATTGCCGTGATTGGCGACGGTGCGATGACGGCCGGTATGGCCTTCGAGGCGATGAACAATGCCGGTGTCTACAAGGACCTACCGCTGTTGGTGGTGCTCAACGACAACGACATGTCGATCTCGCCGCCGGTGGGGGCGTTCAACCGCTACCTCGCGCGCTTGATGAGCGGTCAGTTCTATGCCGCGACCAAGAAGGGCGTGGAGAAGTTGTTGTCAGTCGCGCCGCCAGTGCTCGAATTCGCCAAGCGTTTCGAGGAGCACACCAAGGGCATGTTCGTGCCGGCCACGATGTTCGAGGAGTTTGGCTTCAACTACATCGGGCCGATCGACGGGCACGATCTCGAGTCACTCGTGCCGACGCTGCAGAACATCCGCCAGCGCGCGCTGGACGGCGGCGGGCCGCAGTTCCTGCATGTGGTCACCAAGAAGGGTCAGGGCTACAAGCTGGCTGAGGCCGATCCGATCCTCTATCACGGCCCGGGCAAGTTCAATCCGCAAGAGGGCATCAAGCCCGCCACGCGCCCGGCCAAGGTGACGTACACCCAGGTGTTCGGCAACTGGCTGTGCGACATGGCCGCCGCTGACAAGCGCCTCGTCGGTATCACGCCTGCCATGCGTGAGGGTTCCGGCATGGTGGAGTTTGAGCGGCGTTTTCCCGATCGTTACTACGACGTTGGCATTGCCGAGCAGCACGCCGTCACCTTTGCCGGTGGCCTCGCGTGCGAGGGCCTGAAGCCTGTCGTCGCCATCTATTCGACGTTCCTGCAGCGCGGCTATGACCAACTGATCCACGACGTGGCGTTGCAGAACCTGCCCGTGGTGTTTGCGCTGGACCGCGCTGGCTTGGTCGGTGCGGACGGTGCCACGCATGCCGGTGCCTACGACATCGCCTTCCTGCGTTGCATTCCCAACATGATGGTGATGACGCCGGCGGACGAGAACGAATGCCGCCAATTGCTGAGCACAGCGTTTGCGCAGGATTGCCCGACGGCAGTGCGCTATCCGCGCGGCGCCGGCACGGGTGTCGCGGTGCAGCAGACGCTTGAACCGCTGCCGCTGGGCAAGGCCGAGGTCCGCCGCGTGTCGACGGCCCCCGCAGGGCAGCGCGTCGCGATCCTGGCATTCGGTTCGATGGTCGCGCCGGCCTCGGCGGCTGCGGAGCGTCTGGATGCGAGTGTCGTCAACATGCGCTTCGTCAAACCGCTCGATGTGGCCTGCGTGCTGGAAATGGCGCGCACGCACGATTACGTGGTCACCGTGGAAGAGGGCTGCGTGATGGGCGGCGCCGGTAGCGCCTGCGTGGAAGCTCTGGCTGCCGCCGGTGTCGCAACGCCCGTGCTGCAACTGGGCCTGCCCGATCGCTTTGTCGATCACGGAGACCACGCCGCGCTGCTGGCGCAATGTGGGTTGGATGCCAACGGCATCCTCGCTTCCATCCGCGAGCGCTTTGACGTGCAACCGCGGGCAGCGGCGCCGCGTGTCGCTTGAGTCTCTTGCGTTATAGGCAGATTCAATCACCCGCATAGCGCTTGCGGGTTTGAGTAGTTGACTGCAGAGGTAGGAAATTTCCCTTACACTCCGCCAGTCCAATTTGTAAATTGTGTGCGCAGTCGCGGGATGGGTTGAATAGACCACTTGAGGAGTGGTCACCGTCAGCCAGATTCCGCGGTTTCACACTCGTTGCGTTCCGGCCGACTGCGATGGCCGGGCGACCGTAAAGGAAACCGATCATGAACGATATGAACCCGGCTTTTGCGATGCCGGATGTGCAGTCCAGCCACGACACCCGCCAGATCCCGATTCAACGCGTGGGCGTGCGTGGCGTGCGTTATCCGATGTCGCTGCAGACCCCGTCGGGCGTGCAGAACACCGTCGGCACGTACAACCTGGATGTGCACCTGCCCGCCGACCAGAAGGGCACGCACATGTCGCGCTTCGTCGCGCTGCTCGAAGAAGAGCGCGAGCCGCTGAACCTGGCGCAATTCCAGCTGCTGCTGGAAAAGATGCTGGAAAAGCTCGAAGCCGACGCCGGCCGCATCGAAGTCCACTTCCCGTATTTCGTCAGCAAGACGGCCCCGGTGTCGGGCGTGCAGTCGCTGATGGACTATGAAGTGACGATGATCGGCGAAGTGCGCGACGGCCACACCAAGGTGCGCGTCAAGGCGCTGGTGCCGGTGACGAGCCTGTGCCCGTGCTCGAAGAAGATCTCGCAGTACGGCGCGCACAACCAGCGCTCGCACATCACGATCGACGCCGAGCTGGCGGCCGATACGCCGGTCGAATCGCTGATCCGCATGGCGGAAGAAGAGGCGTCGTGCGAGCTGTGGGGCTTGCTCAAGCGTCCGGACGAGAAGTTCGTGACCGAGCGTGCGTACGAGAACCCGAAGTTCGTGGAAGACCTGGTGCGCGATATCGCCATGCGCCTGAACCAGGATGACCGCATCGTCGCCTACACGCTGGAAGCCGAGAACTTCGAGTCGATCCACAACCACAGCGCCTATGCGCTGATCGAGCGCGACAAGCGTCTCGACAAGTAATCGACGTCGCAGCAACGAAAAAGCCGCTCAACCGAGCGGCTTTTTTCATGCTTGCTGGATACGGATGTCTTCGAGATCCCAGCGTGGTGTGACGCCGTAGCCGTAGCCGTCCTGCACTTGCGTGGGATCAGCTTGGAGCCGCATCGCGCCGGCAAAGGCGATCATCGCGCCGTTGTCGGTGCAGAACTGCAGGTCGGGGTAATAGACGCGCAGTCCGCGCTTCTTGCCCTCGGCGTTCAGGCCCTCGCGCAGTTGGCGGTTGGCGCCCACACCACCGGCCACGACGATGCGCTTGAGACCATGCTCGCGTGCGGCGCGCAGCGTCTTCTTGACGAGTACCTCGACGATGGCGTCGACAAACGCGCGGGCCAGGTCGGCGCGCGGCTGATGGCAGGTCTCGCTGTCGGTCAGGTTGAGCTTGCGTACCTGCGTGAGCACCGCCGTCTTCAGGCCCGCAAACGAGAAATCGAAATTGCCTGAATGCAGCATCGGTCGGGGCAGATCGAACACACCCGGGTTGCCGAATTCGGCGAGGCGCGAAACGGCGGGGCCGCCGGGGTAGCCGAGGCCGAGGAGCTTGGCCGTCTTGTCGAAGGCCTCGCCGGCAGCGTCGTCCAGTGTCTCGCCGAGCAGCGTGTACTGGCCGACGGCATCCACGCGCATCAGCTGCGTGTGGCCGCCAGAGACGAGCAGCGCCAGGAACGGAAACTCGGGCCGATCCGCTTCCAGCAGGGGCGAGAGCAAATGCCCCTCCAGGTGATGCACGCCCACCAGCGGTTTGCCCAGTGCAAACGCCAGCGCATTCGCCACGGAAGCGCCGACCAGCAGCGCACCGGCCAACCCTGGGCCTTTTGTATAGGCGATTGCGTCGATGTCCGCGCGTGTAGCGCCAGCCTTGCCGAGCACTTCTTCCAGCAGCGGAATCACGCGGCGGATGTGGTCACGCGAGGCCAGTTCGGGCACCACGCCGCCGTATTCGCGGTGCATGGCGATCTGCGAATAGAGCGCATGCGCGCGCAGGCCGGCATCGGTGTCGTACAGGGCGACGCCGGTTTCGTCACAGGAGGATTCGATGCCGAGGACCAGCATGGCGTGTGAAGGAAGAAATCCGTAGGAAGGCGCCGAAGATAGCACAAGCTAAAATGCACGGTTTTCCAGCATAGACAGAGGCGGCGCGGCGATCATGATGCGGTGCGATGTAGCGGTGATCGGCGCGGGCGCGGCCGGAATGATGTGCGCGGCGGTCGCCGGGCAGCGCGGCGCGCGCGTGGTGTTGATCGACCACGCGACGAAGCTGGCCGAGAAGATCCGTATCTCGGGCGGCGGGCGCTGCAACTTCACCAACGTGAATGCGGCGCCGGCCAACTACTTGTCGAACAACCCGCATTTCTGCCGCTCGGCGCTGGCGCGGTACACGGCGCAGGATTTCATCGGCCTCGTCTCCAGCTACCGCATTCCGTATCACGAGAAGCACAAGGGCCAGCTCTTTTGCGACGACAGCGCGGAAGACATCATCCGCATGCTCGAAGTGGAGTGCGAGAAAGGCAACGTGATTTGGCGCACCGGCTGCTCGATCGCTGAGGTGGGCAAGGATGGCGATGCGTATCGCCTCTCGACCAGCGCCGGCGAGATCGTCGCCAACAAGCTGGTGATTGCCACGGGCGGATTGTCCATTCCCAAGATTGGCGCGACGGATTTTGGCTATCGGATTGCGCGGCAGTTCGGGCTGAAGATTGTCGAGACGCACCCGGCGCTGGTGCCGCTCACGTTCAATGCTGAGCATTGGGCGCCGTTCTCGGCGCTGTCAGGTGTGTCGATGGAGGTCGATGTGACGGTTGCGCAGCCTGCCAGCAAGGGCGGCAAGAAGGGCGGCGCGACGACGTTCCGCGAAGATTTGCTGCTGACGCATCGGGGGCTGTCTGGCCCGGCCATTCTGCAGATTTCGAGCTTCTGGAATTCGGGTCAGCCGCTCGCCATCGACCTGCTGCCGGACACCGACGCCGCGCAATGGCTATGCGACGAGAAATCCGGCTCGCGCAAACAACTCGGGACGGTACTGGCGCAGCGGCTGCCGGAGCGCGTCGCGCAGGCCTGGTGCGCCACGCATGGCGCCAACCCGCACGCGCCAATTGCGGAGCTGTCCGACAAGCTGCTGCGCACGCTGGGCGGCGCGCTCAACCGCTGGGAGCTGACGCCCTCCGGCAGTGAGGGCTACCGCAAAGCCGAAGTCACGCGCGGGGGCGTCGATACGCGTGCGCTGTCGTCCGCGACCATGGAGGCGCAAGCTGCACCTGGCCTGTACTTCATCGGCGAGGTGGTCGACGTGACGGGGTGGCTCGGCGGCTACAACTTCCAGTGGGCGTGGGCTTCGGCCGTCGCGGCTGGCGAGGCGGCGTCCGTCGGCTGATCCCCCACCGATCGGTCCTAGAACTGTTGTGGTTCTGTGCTACGATCAGTGATCCACTTTTCTCAGTTTGCAACCCGCTGGGCCGCTGCCCAAGCGGGTTTTGCCGTTTATCGGAGTTTTTGAATGTCCTTGAAGGCACAGATCACGGAAGACATGAAGGCCGCCATGCGTGCCAAGGAAATGGATCGTCTGGGCACGATCCGCCTGCTGCAGGCCGCCATCAAGCAGCGCGAGGTGGATGAGCGCATCGAGCTGGATGATGCCGCCGTGCTGGCCGTGGTCGACAAGATGATCAAGCAGCGCAAGGACTCCATCACCGCGTTCCAGCAAGCCAGCCGCGAAGATCTGGCTGCCAAGGAAGCGGCTGAGATTGCCGTGCTGCAGGTCTACATGCCGGCGCAACTGTCGGACGCCGAAGTCGACGCCGCTGTGCGCGACGCCGTGGCCAAGGCCGGTGCCGCCGGCCCGCAGGACATGGGCAAGGTCATGGGCATCCTCAAGCCGGCCCTGGCTGGCCGCGCTGACATGACGCAAGTCTCGGCGCGCGTGAAGGCTGCCCTGACCGGCGCCTGATCCCCCTTCCCACCCGCAACACCCAAGGGGCGCACTCCGCGTGATCCCGCAGCCGTTCATTGACGACCTGCTCAACCGCGTCGATATCGTCGACGTGGTGGGCCGCTACGTGCAATTGAAGAAGGGCGGCGCCAATTTCATGGGGCTGTGCCCGTTCCATAACGAGAAGTCGCCGTCGTTCTCGGTGTCGCCCACCAAGCAGTTCTATCACTGCTTTGGCTGCGGCGCGCACGGCTCGGCGATCGGCTTCCTGATGGAGTTTTCCGGGCTGTCGTATGTGGAGGCCATCAAGGACCTCGCGCAGTCCGTCGGCATGGTGGTGCCGGAAGAGCGCGGTGGCCTGCCGCCAGCAGCCCGCGCCGAGCAGCAAGCCAAAACGGTTGCACTCGGCGACATCATGGCCCGCGCCTGCGAGCACTACCGCAAGCAACTGCGCAGTGCCCCCAACGCCATCCAATACCTCAAGGGCCGCGGCCTGACCGGCGAGATCGCCGCGCATTTCGGCCTCGGCTATGCGCCCGACGACTGGCAGTCGCTCGAAAGCGTGTTCGGCCCGTACCGTGACGACGCCACCGCAGGTCCGCTCATCGAGGCCGGCCTCGTCATCGAAAGCGAGAAGACCAGCGCCGACGGCTCGCACCGCCGCTACGACCGCTTCCGCGATCGCATCATGTTCCCCATCCGCAATACGAAGGGCGTGGTGATCGGCTTTGGCGGCCGGGTGCTGGGGCAGGGCGAGCCGAAATACCTCAACTCCCCCGAAACGCCGCTGTTCAGCAAGGGCACTGAGCTGTACGGCCTGTTCGAGGCGCGCAATGCCATCCGCGAATTGGACTACGTGTTGGTCGTGGAAGGCTACATGGACGTCGTCGCGCTCGCCCAGCTTGGGTTTGCCAATGCCGTGGCCACATTGGGCACGGCCTGCACGCCCATCCACGTGCAGAAGCTGCTGCGGCAGGTCGATACCGTCATCTTCTCGTTCGACGGCGACTCCGCCGGGCGCCGTGCCGCGCGTCGTGCGCTGGAAGCCTGCCTGCCGCACGCCACCGACAACAAAACGATCAAGTTCCTGTTCCTGCCGTCTGAGCACGATCCGGACAGTTTCGTGCGCGAAGAAGGCACCGAGGCCTTCGCCCGCGAAGTGCACAACGCCATGCCGCTGTCGCGCTTCCTGCTGCAGGCCGTGACCGAAGATCTCGACCTGCGCCAGCCCGAAGGACGCGCCCGCGCCCAGTACGAGGCCAAGCCGCTATTGACCGCCATGCCGTCCGGTGGCCTGCGCCTGCAGATCGTGCGTGGCCTGGCCGACATGACCGGCACCACGCCCGCCGACATCGAAGCGCTGTGCGGCCTGCGCAGCGACCCCGCCCAAGCTGGCCGCATGACGCAAAAGCGCCCGCGTGTGGCGCGTACCGCACCAACCGCGCTGGAGCAAAAGCTGCTGCGCCTGTTGATGCGGTATCCCGCGTTGGCCGCCCGGCTCGACACAGATGCACGCGCCCAGTTGACGGCGCCGGAATTGCCCCAAGGTGAGGTATTGGCAGGGCTGCTGGCCGAATGCGATGCCGCGAGCCCCGAGATGCACTTTGGCGCCTTTGTCGAGCGCCTCGGCCAGACGCCGTATGCCGAGGCCTTCGCTGGACTGCGCGTGACTGTCCTCGAAGACGATATCGAGCTGGAGCCGGCCACCATGGAGTTCGACAGCGCTGTGCAAAAGATGCTCCTCGCGTCGCACAAGCGCGAGCTTGAGATGTTGCTGCGCAAGGTGGAAAGCGGTCATGCCAGCGATGACGATCGAGAGCGTATGCGTTGGCTGTTAAGTGAGACCAGCCGCCGCTAGCTCGAGTAGCGCGCACGTCCCAGTACAAACCTAACTGGGGCGGGCGATTGCGGGTAGCCCCTTGATTTTTCAGGCGAAAACCCGATTTTCACTTAGACCGGCTGGTCTGGCGTGCTAGAATAGCCGGTTCGGATTGCAATATCTTTTTCCCAATTTGGGGGAGTGAGCGTGCCCATGGTGAAGGTGAAGACCTCCGCGAAGACCGGTTCCAAGGCCAGTCCTGCTTCTGTTTCTGCCACGCGATCCTCATCGGCGCACGGCGCCGGAGGAGGAAAGACTTCAACGGGAACGGCGAAAGTCGCGAATGGTCGGAGCCATATGGGGCAAGCGGTAACAAAGGCGACTGTGCCGGCAAAGACGGGGAAAGCCCAGCCGCGCCAGACCGCCGAGATTACCGTCGCCGCCAAGCCCGTCAAGGCAGCAGCGCGCGCAAAAAGTGCAATCCAGTCTTCAACTGCAGACAAGGTCTCGACGTCGATCAGCACGAGCGCCAGACCTGGCGGCAAAACAGCCGCTTCAGTCGCACTCAAGGGCAAGACAACCACCGTGGCGAAATCGAAAGCTACCGAAGTCGAGAGCAAGCAGACCCCTGCCAGCGCAAGCGCAACCAAAACGGGTACCGCTCGTACCAGCACCGCAGCCAAGCCAGTCAAGGCAACCGCGGAAGACACCAAGCGCGCCGCCCAGGCAGAGGCCACCCCCACAACTCCTCCTGCGCCCCGCGCCGAAGCAGCAGCCGAGCCCAAAAAGCGCGGCCGCAAGCCCAAGGCAGAAACGCAGGCAGACGATGACAGCAGCACGGACGTGACTGAAGAATTTGACACCCCCGCCGCTCCGGCACCGAAAACCGAAAAGCTGAAGGCCCGCGACCGCAAGGCCAAGGAAAAAGCCCTGCTCAAGGAATTTGCTGCCTCGCAGCAAGGCGGTTCGGAAGAAGAGCTCGAGGCTCGCCGCCAGAAGCTCAAGGCGCTGATCAAGCTGGGCAAATCGCGCGGCTACCTGACCTACGCCGAAATCAACGACCACCTCCCCGACGACATGGTCGACGTGGAGTCGCTGGAAACGTTGGTCGCCACGCTCAACGACATCGGCGTTGCCGTGTACGAGCAGGCGCCGGACGCCGAAACGCTGCTCCTGAACGACAACGCGCCTTCCGTGACCACGGAAGAAGAGGCGGAAGAAGAAGCCGAAGCCGCGCTGTCGACGGTTGACTCCGAATTCGGCCGCACGACCGACCCGGTGCGTATGTACATGCGCGAAATGGGCACGGTCGAACTGCTGACGCGCGAAGGCGAAATCGTCATCGCCAAGCGCATCGAAGCGGGCCTGAAGGACATGGTCATGGCCATCTCGGCCTGCCCGGTCACCATTTCAGAAATTCTCGCCATGGGCGAGCGCGTCGCCAACGACGAAGCCAAGATCGACGAGTACATCGACGGTCTGATCGACCCGAACGCTGAAGCCGATGCTGCCGCTGCAGCCGAGGAAGAAGAGGACTTCGAGGAAGAAGAGGCCGAAGAGGAAGCCGACGAAGAGGAAGACGAGGACGATGAAGGTGCTGGGGCTGCCGCCGCTTCGGCCCGTCAACTCGAAGAGCTCAAGCAGGCTGCGCTGGTCAAGTTTGGCGTGATCGCCGACCAGTTCGACAAGATGCGCCGCGCGTTCGAGAAGGAAGGCTATAAGTCCAAGTCGTACGTGAAGGCGCAGGAGGCCATCCAGGCCGAACTGATGTGCATCCGTTTCACCGCACGCAACGTCGAGCGTCTGTGCGACACGCTGCGCGGCCAGGTGGATGAAGTGCGCAAGCTGGAACGCGCCATCCTGAACATCGTGGTCGACAAGTGCGGCATGCCGCGCGGCGACTTCGTATCGCGCTTCCCGGGCAACGAGACCAACCTCAAGTGGATCGAGACCGTGGTGGCCGACGGCAAGCCGTACAGCACCATCGTCGAGCGCAACGTGCCGGCCGTGCACGAACTGCAGCAGAAGCTGATCGACCTGCAGGCGCGCGTGGTGCTGCCGTTGTCGGAGTTGAAGGACGTCAACCGCAAGATGTCGGAAGGCGAGCGCCGTGCGCGTGAAGCCAAGCGCGAGATGACCGAGGCCAACCTGCGTCTGGTGATCTCGATTGCCAAGAAGTACACGAACCGCGGTCTGCAGTTCCTCGACCTGATCCAGGAAGGCAACATCGGCCTGATGAAGGCGGTGGACAAGTTCGAATACCGTCGTGGCTACAAGTTCTCGACGTACGCCACGTGGTGGATCCGTCAGGCCATCACGCGTTCGATCGCCGACCAGGCACGCACCATCCGGATTCCGGTGCACATGATCGAGACGATCAACAAGATGAACCGCATCTCGCGTCAGATCCTGCAGGAAACCGGCAATGAGCCGGATCCGGCAACGCTGGCCGAGAAGATGGAGATGCCGGAAGACAAGATCCGCAAGATCATGAAGATCGCCAAGGAGCCGATCTCCATGGAAACGCCGATCGGTGACGACGACGACTCCCATCTGGGCGACTTCATCGAGGATACGAACACGCTGGCCCCGGCCGAAGCGGCGCTGCATGGCTCCATGCGCGGCGTGGTGAAGGACGTGCTCGACTCGCTGACGCCGCGCGAAGCCAAGGTGCTGCGCATGCGTTTCGGTATCGAGATGAGCACCGACCACACGCTGGAAGAAGTCGGCAAGCAGTTCGACGTGACGCGTGAGCGTATCCGTCAGATCGAAGCGAAGGCGCTGCGCAAGCTGCGTCATCCGAGCCGTTCGGACAAGCTGAAGAGCTTCCTGGAAGGTAGCTAATCAGTAGCGGATTGATGCTCGGAGGTGGGTTTCTGCCCACTTTCGAGTAAAATCGCACACATGGCCCGGCCTAACCCGCCGGGTCAATTTTTTGTCGGTTGTCCTCAGTTGTTCATTCGGGACGCCGCTCTTTGGGCCTCTAGCTCATGCTTGGTTAGAGCAGCGGACTCATAATCCGTTGGTGCCGGGTTCGACTCCCGGGGGGCCCACCATTCTTTCTCCCTGATTTGCGCAAATCTTTCTGTCGAATGGCTTTCTGCTATTCCGTGCGGAGCTGTATCAGGACTGATTTTTGCTGGTGCATATATCTCGCGAAATATATCCGTTTCAACATAATTCGATATATGTCGCACCGCACGATATTCCCCCCACAATCGAGGGGAGGAGTTTAAAACACTTCAAACGAACCGAATTCATTCCTTCGTTTGAAATGCTGCCAAATGGCGCCGCGCCTGCTTGCGCGAGGCATTGCAGACAATGTTTTGAATGAAATCTCTATTTACTTCATAGTCTGTGCAGACCATAGTGGCATGCATAACGACAAGTAAATAGCCAGTAGCGTACCTTCGGAGACACAGGATGTTACGCATTCAAAACGGGCCTTTCCAACATTCCGCATCTGCGCGTGCCCACGCGCGTCACCGCCATCGTCATCATCGCAGCGCGCCGGGTTTCCCGCGTTAGCTGCAACACCCCGACTGGTTTTGGCATCGGCACCCAACCGATTAGTGCGTTACGCGAGTTAACGCGCACGACAAAACACGTCCGTCTTTTCTGTTGATTTGCAGGATTGATCTGCCGCCGAGGCAGGTCGTGCGCTGTCGGCTGTCGTACGCCGACAGGCGGGGCTATTGGCCGACATTTGCCGGCAAAAACACAACAAGTTTCAAAACGTGAGGAGACAACCATGGGTAGTCGACGTCATCTTTTTGTTGTCATGGCAACCAGTTGCATAGTTGCGATGCCGTTCATCGGCGGGTGCGGCGGTGCGGACGATCCCGGCGCATCGAACGTCGCACAGTGCTCGGGTAGTTCTTGCCCGCCCAGCGGGCCAAACACCACGCCAACCACGCCGACGAGCCTGTGCCCGGCCGCGCTGGACTACACGACCACCTACACCGGCGGCTCCGGCAGCGGTGAGTACATCAAGGTCAAGTTCGATACGAGCAAGAACACGTACCAGATGCAGTTCATCGAATCGTCGGTGCCGACCTCGGCGGGGCAGGTGAACAACACGCGCAAGGGGCTGACGATCAATGGCGCGTTCGTGCATCCGACCAATTTGCCGACGCCTGAGCAGAACCGTTGCGCCTTCGTGCTGCAGTCGGGCAAGACGGCGGACAACAGCTACGCGATCACTGTCAATCCGCAAGACCCGCCGACGCTGTTTGTTGGTCAAGGCATCGTGGGCGGCGGCATCCCGGGCGCGACCATCCAGTTCGATGGCATCACGGTGGCGCCGGGCATTCCTCCGCTCGCAGTAGTGCCTTCTCGCACGTTTGATTTCTATCCGTTCCTGGGCTTTTCCCAGACCGTGACGGATTTCTCGCAAGTCGCAGGGAAGTACAACCAAGTGGGCGTGCATGTAACGCCAACGGGCTCGGGTAACCAGACGACAACGCCCCAGGGCTGGGAGCCCGATGCCGTCAATTGGACGCAGACGTTGAATGCCGACGGAACGTGTACGTCCGACAGCTCCGATTACTCGTGCCATACGACCGGCACGCCGTGGACGCTGCGAAAGAACGCCGACGGCTCGCAAGACAACGTGTTTGTCAGCAACCCGGTGAGTGCCAATTCGCCCTATGCCTTTGTCGGTCAGGTCTCGCCGATCATCCTGTTCACACCGAGCCAGGCCAAAGGGATCATGATTGCCGGCAAGCTCAATGGGCAGGTGGTGCCAGTGGTGATCCGCGTCGGCTATTCGCACAGCGATCCGGCCAACGTGCTGGCCTCCGTGGGCGATGATCAGATCGGTATCTCGATCCTGACGCCGATGACGACCATCCCGACCAATGCGCTAATGGGCGGCTATATCGGTGCTACCAGCGCATCTGCGTGCGGTGTGGTGACATCCAACGGTCCGACCACGAACATCTCTGGCGTCAACGGTATCAACCCCACGGTGGCCCATCCAGAGCTCCCCGGCACCTTTACCGGCGGCTTCTTCCATGCGTGGGCTGGCAGTTGCAATGACGGCACCGCCGTCTCCACGCTGGCCGCCAACTACACATCAACACTGTTCCAGAACGGCACCGCAGCCTTCATCAACCCGTTCAACTCGCGGGTGACGGCGCAGTTCGCGCTCGACTACACGCAAGCCTCGCCAGGCAAGTTGCTGGTCACCGCGCAGAACGACTTCAACGCGCAGGGTGCCAGCGGCAACGTCGCGTTGTTCAAAGCGGGCGACACGGGCGTCGCAGTCAAGGTGGGCAACGTGTACGCAATGCTCATGAACAACAACAAGTACAACCCGTTCTTCACGGTCGGCGCGTTCGTCCAGTGAGGCACGCAGCAACGAAATCACATGCGGCGGCGCGTGAAGTGTGCGCGCCGCCGCAGCTGAACAACAACATGGAGGAGACGCAAATGCAATGGCGTAAATGGCTGGTCGTGTTGGCGTGCGCACCGATGGTGACCGCGTGTGGTGGTGGCGGAGACGATCCGCCGGCCCCGGTGATCCAGCGCCTGTGTCCACAGGCCATCGACTACAACACCGTCTTCACGGGCGGTTCCGGTTCAGGCGAGTTGGTGAAAGTGCAGCTCGACACGACCAAGATGACGTACCAGATCACGTATCTGGCGTCGCCGATTCCGGTGACGACGGGCACGGTGGCGCCCACACGTGACACCGCTCCCAACAACGTGCAGACCGGCACGCTGACGCAGGAAACCGCACTGCCGACCGAGAAGCTTAATCAATGCGCGTTCCGCCTGAACAACGCGAGCCTCGATGCAAGCCGGCCGGCGCGTTTCTTCCTGGGGCAAGGTGTGCTGGGTGGCACGATTCCGGGGGCGACGATCCAGTTCGACGGCATCGTCGGCGTGGGCAAGATCCCGAAGACCACGTTCCCGTACTACCCGTTCATCAGCTTCTCGAGCACCGAGACGGACCTGACCAAGATCGCAGGCAACTACAACCAGCTCGGCTACCACCAGGTCCCGTCGCAGAACTTCTCGCAGCAGGCGGTCGATGCGCGTTTCACCATCAACGCGGACGGCACCTACACCGAGTGCGACAACCTGGGCGTGAAGAACGGCGGCGCGTGCCTGACATCAAGCGCGACGGTCAACCAGAAGCTGACGCTGCGTGCGGACTCGTCTGCGTTCACCACGCTGAACTACCAGCCGCAGGTGCCGGCCACGCTGTCGTCGCTTGATCCGAACAAGGCCGGTAGGGGCGTGCTGATCGTGGGCAAGCTGTACAACCAGCTCGTGCCGATCTTTATCCGGGTGGGGGCGGCCAACTCGAATCTGACTGCCGGCCCGCCGGTGGCAGACGACGAGTCCGGCATTTCGTTCCTGGCGCCGAACACCAACATCGCGCAGGGTTCGCAAGACGGTGAGTACACGGGCGTAGACAGCACGTTCAACTACCGTGCCACTGCGCTGGTGGGTGCACAGGCCACGATGCTCGATCCGTTCAATGCGTCGCAGGTTGCGCTGACGCGTCCGCTGAATCTGGACTTTACGCAAACCGTACCGGGCGTGATCCGCACCACGCAGACGAGCGCACCGGCAGGCTCGGCACCGACTGGCAAGCTGATCTTTACCGGCAAGACCTTCGGCTTCCTGGATATGAGCGATACGAAGAACCCGTACTTCACCGTGGGCGCCTTCGTGCAGTGACGTTTCCGGAATAACACGCCACGGGGTGTGGCCCTGTTTGACCCAAAGTCAGACCCACAGTCGTGCCGCGCCCCGCTCAGAACAACAGGAGGAAGCATCATGAAGAAACTGACTGTCGCATTGGTGGCGGCTTGCGCATCCGCAGGTGCCATGGCGCAGCAGGCGGGTGACAACGTGGCAACGGTGGGGTGGTTCCACATCATGCCGCAGGACTCGAGCAACAACCTGACCACCAGCGTGATCAACGCGCCGATCAACGATCCGCTGCGTTTGCCGGGTAGCTTCACGTCGCCCAACAGCGGGCTGCGCGTGAGCAACGCCAATACGCTGGGCCTCACGCTCACGCATTTCTTTACCGACAACATCGCGCTGACCACCATTGCCGGCGTGCCGCCCGAGTTCAAGCTGACCGGGCATGGCGTGATTCGCGCGCCTGGGCCGGCGGGTGCACTCGGCCACGTCGATCTGGATGACCCGTCCAACCAACCCGCGGTGCGCAAGGCACGCCAGTGGAGCCCCGGGGTCATCCTGCAGTGGTACTTCGGGCACGCGCAGTCGAAGTTCCGTCCGTTCGTGGGCGTGGGGGTGGTCTACAGCTTCTTCACCAACATCGAGCTGAATCCCAACTTCTCGGCGGCGGTCAACCGTGAACTGGGCAGCGTGCTGGCAGCCGGGGCGGGCAAGCCGGGCCCGACGTATGTGGAGGGGCAATCGTCAGCATCGTGGTCGGCCATCTTCAACCTGGGCGCGAGCTATGCCATCACCGATCGTTGGGCGTTGACGGCCACGGTGTCGTACCTGCCGCTCAAGACGGAAGCGGCCACCGTGATCAAGGCGGCGGACGGCACTACGCTGGCCACCACCAAGACCACGCTCAAGGCCAATCCGATCATCACGTTCATTGGGGTGTCATACAAGTTTTAGCCGGGTGTCGGCTGTCTGCGCCTGGCTAATTGGCGCGGCGGGAACCGAGCGGGAACCGGTTTGCGCCGCATTCTTAAGGCGGTTTCAACCGTCAGTTCTAGTGAGGCAATAAATGAGCACACGTAAAGTCGTATCTCTTGCAGTTGCACTCGCACTTGCCACCGTAGCAGCCACACCCGCATTTGCCGTGACCGTATCGCGCGCTGATGGTCAACCGATGAACGCGAGCGGCGAGCCGTTCTCGGTGACCGGCGTGACCAATCTCTCAAAAGGGGTGACCAACGTGCAATGCCAGGCCACATTCAATGGAACCATCACGCCCAGTGGCATCGTCAACATCACGTCGACCACCTTTACGGGCGGTACGCTATGCGGCTTCATCAGCGGCGTGACCCCGTGGACGGGGCAGGCCGACAGCACGACACAACTGACGATCAACAATGCCGCCGTCAATGTGCTCCTGTTGGGAAGCTGCGGGCCGAGCAGCGTGGCGACCGCCTGGGACAACAACGCTTCTTCGTTGACGTTCACCAACGCATCGATGGCGCCGGACTGTACGGTGGGTGGTACCGTCTACTCGTCACCGAAGTTCAAGGTGACGCAGTAAACACGCTCCTGGTCGACCTGCGGATGCGCAGCCGCGGTTGATCGGCATGAGACAGAGGCCCGGCATGTCGGGCCTTTTCTTCTTCATCTTCCCCAATTTTTTGAACACGATGAACAACATACGCATGGTTGTAACGACAGCGCTCGCGCTGATGCTGTCGATAGTGGGTGCCACGCCGGCGTTGGGGGTTGATCGTTCAGTAACGCCTGTGGTTCGGGCGTGGCTCGACCATTTTGCGTTTCGAAGTGGAGCAATACCCCCGTCGCCAATCGCGACAACGCATGTGTACTAGAGGTGGCATGATCCAGGCTCCCACCGCTGCAACGGGGCAGCGGTTTCTCCTCCGGAGCCAAGACATGCGTTTGCTTACCTCTGCTGCAGTGGCCATCACATTGGCCACGTCCATCGGATTCGCCCACGCCCAGACTGCCGCCCCCCCGCCTGCCGCTACGCAGCAGCGCGCCCAAGTGCCCGGTTACTACCGCATGGCCCTGGGCGACGACGTTGTCACCGCACTCTATGACGGCTATGTCGATCTGCCGGCCAAGACGCTGGTGGGCATGAGCGCGCAATTCGTGCAGAGCCTGCTGGCGCGGATGTTTGTGTCGAGCACGCCAGGCATGCAGACGGCCGTGAACGGCTATCTGATTGATACGGGCAGCCAGCGCATCCTGGTCGATACGGGTTCGGGCACATGCTTTGGCCCAACCATGGGTGGCTTGGCCGCCAACGTGCGCGCATCGGGCTATCAGCCCGAGCAGATCGACGCCGTGCTGCTGACCCACCTGCACCCGGATCACGCCTGTGGCTTGTTGACGCCGCAAGGGCAACCCGCTTTCCCCAATGCGCTGGTTTACGTGGCTGCGCCGGAAGCCGACTTCTGGCTAAGCGAAACGATTGCCGCCTCCAAGCCGAAGGACATGCAACCGTTCTTCAAGATGGCGCGCGATTCCGTCGCGCCGTATGCAGCAGCCGGCCAGCTGAAGCAGTTCAAACCGGGCGATGAGGTGGTGCAGGGTGTGCGCTCGGTGGTCGCCAACGGCCATACGCCAGGCCATAGCGGCTACCTGTTTGCCTCCAAGGGCAAGAGCTTGCTGGTGTGGGGCGACATCGTGCACAGCCACGCCGTGCAGTTCCTGCACGCCGAGGTTGCGTTTGAATACGACGTCGACCAGAAGCAGGCTGTGGCATCGCGTCGCAAGCTGTTTGCCGAAGCGGCGCAGGACAAGCTCTGGGTGGCCGGCGCGCATCTGCCGTTCCTGGGCCTGGGCCATGTGCGCCGCGACGGCAAGGCGTTTGCCTGGGTGCCGATCGAGTACGGCCCGCTGCGTACCGACCGCACAGACTAAGCCGTCATGCGCCTGCCGGCCGCTTCATCTTGCAAGTGGTCGGCAGGTCCAGGTCTTTGGCGGCGGTCGTGCTTTCGGTCTTGTGGCCCCACTGGGTGCCGTCGTAGCCGACCTTGACGGCCTTGCCGTCCACCGGCGCGATGGTCGACACCACCTGCGGCAGCAGCAACTGGTGGTCGACCTTGCGCATCGTCACCTCGCCCAGGAAGCTCTGCTTCTGCATGCCTTCCAGGGCCAGTGCAATCTTGAGCGGGTCGGTGGAGTTGGCCTTGCGGATGGCATCCGTCACGAGTTCAACGGAGAGCACGGTGCGCGGGGCGAAGTGCTCGCCAGCGGGTGTCTGGCGCACGCGCGCATCCATCTGCATCAACTGAGCATTGCCGTTGCCGGGCGTCCATTCGGACACCCACGTCACCTTGCCGATCTTGGCTTGCGACACCGCCAGCACGGTGCCCGGCGCACCCGCACCGCTGTGGTTGAGATAGCGCACGTCATAGCCCATGTCGCCGTCAGCCTTGATGAGCAGGTTCAGATCCTGCCCCCAGTTGCCAGTGAGCAGCGTGTCCGCGCCGGTCGCCTTGGCCTTCGAGACGTAGGGCGCGAAGTCCTTCACCTTGCCGATCGGGTGCAGCGTCTCCCCCGTGAATTGCACGTCGGGCCGCGCAGCAGAGATCATCTGCTTGCCCAGTGACGCCCACAACCGGCCGTGCGCGTAGTCCTGGTTCAGTGAATAGACCTTGCGGATGTCGGGCTGCGTCTTCACAAAGTTGGCCAGCGCCCGCATCTTCATGGCCGTGTTGGCCTCGGTGGCGAAGTGCCAGAAACTGCAGTGCGCGCCGGTCAGGTCGGGGTCGATGGAGGCGTAGTTGATGATCAGCACGCGCTTGTCAGGGTTGCGCTCGTTGTGCTTGGTCGCCGCGTCCACCATGGCCGCCACCACAGACGAGCCCGACCCGCCAGTGAAGATGATCTTCGCACCCGCATCGATGGCGCTTTGCAGTGCCGACAGGCTGTCTTGCGCCGACAGCTTGTTGTCGTAGGTCGTCAACTCATAGCGCGCGCCATTCAACACGCCTTGCGGCTGCGCGTTGGCATCATCGATGCCGAGTTTCAGGTTGGCGAGGAACTGTTCGCCTACATTCGACAGGGGCCCGCTCAACTGGTCGATGAACGCCACCTTGATCGGCGCAGGGTCTGCAGCGTGCGCCAGCGGTGCGCAGAGTACGGTGATCGCGCAGGCCAATGCGGACAACGGACGGGCCAAGCGGGTCGATGCGGGCATGTCTTCTCCTTGTTGTGTGGGGCGTGCTGTCTTCTCGTCTACCAGGTATCGATGAAGCGGCGCGTGGCGGGGTCGCGCGTGTGGCGCGGCGGTGCGGGCGGCGCCGATTGCAGCCCGCGGAGCAGCCAGCGGCGCGTATCGGCCGGGTCGATCACGGCGTCGATCTCCAGATAGCTGGCGATGTTGAGCGCGCGGCCTTCCTCGTAAGCTGCATCGACCATCTTGCGGAACAGCGCCTCGCGCTCCATGGGGTCTTCCACCGCTTCCAGCTCCTTGCGATAGCCGAGGCGGATAGCACCTTCGATGCCCATGCCGCCGAATTCTCCGCTCGGCCACGACGCCGTGAAGAATGGCGCATGGAAGCCGCCGGCCGCCATCGCCATAGCCCCAAGGCCGTAGCCCTTGCGCAGCACAACGGTAAAAAACGGCACGCGCAGATTGCCGGCTGTCACGAACATGCGGCTGACATGGCGCACGGTGGCCGTCTTCTCCGCCTCCGGGCCAACCATGAAGCCCGGCGTGTCGCACAGCGAGACGATGGGCAGATCAAACGCATTGCACAGCTGCATGAAGCGCGACGCCTTGTCGGCCGCCGCCGAATCGATGGCACCGCCCAGATGGCGCGGATTGTTGGCGATGCAGCCGAACGCGCGGCCCTCGATGCGGATCAGCGCGGTGATGATGCCGACGCCGAAGGCTTGGCGCAGCTCCAGCACCGAGCCGGTGTCAGCCAGCGCTTCGATCACGGCGCGCATGTCGTAGCTGCGCATGCGGTTTTCGGGGATCACGTGGCGAAGGTGGCGCGCGTCGCCGGCTTCCCATTGGGTGAGTGGCCCCTGGAAGTAGCTCAGGTAGCGGCGCGCGGCGTCGACGGCTTCGGCCTCGTCTTCGACCAGCACGTCGATCACGCCATTGGGCGCCTGCATGCTGACGGGGCCAACCTCTTCGGGCGCGTACACGCCTAGGCCGCCGCCTTCGATCATGGCCGGGCCCCCCATGCCGATGGTCGCGTCGCGCGTGGCGATGATCACGTCGGCGCAACCCAGCAGCGCGGCGTTGCCCGCAAAGCAGCGGCCCGACACGATACCGACGGTCGGCACCAGCCCCGACAGGCGCGCGAAGTGGATGAAGGTCGGGCAGTCCAGGCCGCTGACGCCGCGCTTTTCGGTATCGCCCGGCCGGCCGCCGCCACCCTCGGCAAACAGCACGACGGGCAGCTTCCATTGCTGCGCGAGTTCCAGCGCGCGGTCGGTCTTCTTGTGGTTGAAGGTGCCTTGCGTGCCGGCCAGCACGGTGTAGTCGTAGGCGAGCACCATGCAGCGCGCGTCCTGATCGGGGAAGTGCGTGCCGTTGACGGTGCCGATGCCGGTGATGATGCCGTCGGCCGGCGTCGAGCGGATCAGGTCATCCAGCGCGCGCCGCTGGCGTTGCGCGGCGATGGCCAGTGCGCCGTATTCGATGAACGAATCGGCGTCGCACAGGTGGGCGATGTTTTCACGCGCGGTGCGCTGGCCGGTCTTGCGGCGTCGCGCAACGGCATCCGGGCGGTTGGCGTCGAGGCCGAATGCGTGGCGGTCGATGACCGCTTGCAGGTCGGGACGGATGTGGTCGAGGTTGATCTCGGTGTCGGCGGACTCGGCGTGGTGTTCTGCGTCGCTCAGGAGCAGGGCTACCAGCGGCTGGCCTTCGCGCACCGTGGCGCCGGATTGCGCGCACACCTGCAGCACCTGTCCGGATGCGGGCGCTAGTACCACGTGCTCCATCTTCATCGCTTCGATCACGGCCAGCACTTGCCCGCGCGCCACGGTCTCGCCAGGTTGGGCGTTGATCTGGATCAGTGCGCCATCCATCGGTGCGGTGAGCAGTTCGGCATCGTCCGGCAACGCGTCAAGCGGCGACTCGCCCGACTCGGTCTCGCGATCGGCCGCCACGTCCGCCGATGCATGGAGTGCGGGATGCGCACCGTCGCTGGCGGTCACCAGCTCGGCCAGACGCTCGTCGAGAAACTGCGTGTGCACAGCGTTGGTTTGCACCTGAGCATCGCTCAGCAAGTCTTGCAGCAGGCGCTTGTTGGTCACCAATCCTTCGATGCGGAACTCGCACAGCGCGCGGTAGGTTTGCGCCAGGGTCTGCGCATACGTGCCGCGCGGCGCGTGCACGATCAGCTTGGCCAGCAGCGAATCGAAGCGCGGGTTGGGGCGGTAGCCGGCGTAGCCGCAGGTGTCGACGCGCACGCCGGGGCCGTTGGGCGGCTCGAACGCGGTGAGCGTGCCGGTCGAAGGATGCGGCTGGCCAGACGCGTCGAGCGTCTCGGCATTGATGCGCACCTGCACGGCGTGACCACGCGGCACGATCGGCTGATCGAGCCCCAACTCCGCGAGCGACGCACCTTGTGCCAGCGCCAATTGCGTCACCACCAGATCGATGCCCGTCACCATCTCCGTGACGGTGTGTTCGACCTGCACGCGCGGGTTGGCTTCCATGAAGTAGAACGTGGTGTGCGGCGTGCCGGTGCCCTCCAGCAAGAACTCGAAGGTGCCGATGCCGCAGTAGCCCGCAGCCTTGGCCAGCGTGACGGCTGCGTCGGCAATACGTGTGCGTAGCCCATCGTCCAATGCCGGGCTCGGCGCAATCTCGATCAGCTTCTGGTGACGACGCTGCAGGCTGCATTCGCGCTCGCCCAGGTGCGAGACATTGCCTTGTGCATCGGCGACGATCTGGATCTCGATATGACGCGGCGTGGGCACCAGCGCTTCGACGTAGACATCGCCGCTACCGAATGCGGCCGTGGCTTCGGACACGCAGCGCGCATACGCCTCGGCAATTGCCTGCGCCTCATGCACGGCACGCATGCCGCGTCCGCCGCCACCGGCCACGGCCTTGATCATCATGCCGTGCGAGGGCGGCAGCGCGGCGAAGAACGCTTGTGCATCTTCGAGCGACGTCGCGCCGCGCGTGCCGTTGACGATCGGAATGCCGGCCTCGTGAGCAAGCGCGCGCGCGCGCGCTTTGTCGCCGAAGAGGTCGAGCACCTGTGGCGAGGGCCCGATGAACCGCACGCCGGCCTGTGCACATGCGCGCGCGAAGGCAGCGTTCTCGCTCAGGAAGCCGTAGCCGGGGTGGATGGCGTCAGCACCTACCGCGCGAGCGGCGGCGAGGATGGCCTCCCCGTCGAGATACGCACGCGGCCCCGTACCAGGCAAGGGCACGGCTTCGTCGGCGCGCAGCGGGTGCAGCGCATCGCGGTCGTCTTCGGAATAGATGGCGACCGAGGGCAAGCCCACGGTGGCGGCCGCGCGGGCAATGCGAATGGCGATCTCGCCGCGATTGGCGATCAGCAGTTTGCGAAACGTCATGGAGCAAGCGTGGGTTAGAGCTGTTCTGCGAGCGGTGCGAGATCCTGCTTGCGCACCTTGCCGGTGGCGGTGAGCGGCAGCGCATCGACGATGCGCACGATGGGCACCTTGTAGACGGCCATGTTCTCGCGGCACCAATTGGTAAGCGTGGCGTCGTCTAGCGTGCCTACGGCCTCGGGGCGCAACATCACGAAGGCGACGGGGAGCTGACCGCGTTGCTCATCTGCGCGGCCCACCACAGCAGAACCGAGGATGGCGGGGTGCTTGCCGAGCATGGCTTCGATCTCGGCCGGGAATACGCTCATGCCGTTGACCTTGAGCATCTCCTTGCGGCGGCCGAGGTAGTGGACGTAACCGTACTCATCAATGCAGCCGATGTCGCCGGTGTGGAACCAGCCGTTGCGCAAGGTCTGCGCGGTGGCCTCCGGCTTGTTCCAGTAGCCCTTGAGCAGCGTGGGCGTGCGCACGCACAGTTCGCCTTCCGCGCCGATGGGCAACAGTTCGTGCGTATCGAAATCGCAGATCTTGAAGTCGGTGCCTGGCACCGGCAGTCCAACGAAGATCGGCTGCGAGCGCAGATCGAAATCATCGTCCTGCATGCCGACCGTGAAGCTGTTGCAGGTCTGCGTTTCGGTCATGCCCCAGGCACTCTCGGCCATCATCGAGCCGGTCAGTTCGCGCCATGCGCGGCGGTATTCTGGGTTCAGCTTCTTCACGAACGATGACACGCCGGTGTGTCGCAGCGAACGCAGGTTGTATTCGTGCACACGCGGATGCGCCATGACCTCGGCTGCACTGTCGACCAGCATTGAGCCGTTGGTTACTCGGTAGCGCTGCACGCCGGCCATGAAGGCCTCCGCATCCCAGCGCGCAAGCAGTACCAGCGGTACGCCGAGGAACGCAGGGAAGATCAGCCCGGTGTTCTCGCCCGCAATCCAGAACTGCGGATAGAAGCTGAGCATGACCGTGTCGGCATCGGCGCGCAGCGACACGGCCGAGAATGCGGCGGCCATGTCCACCATGTCGCCCTGCGTGTGGATGCAGCCCTTGGGCAGGCCGGTTGTGCCGCCCGTGTAGTTGAGTGCGGCTGCGGCATCAAGCGAGGCAGGCGGCAAAGAGATCGGCGTCGTCCTCGCCAGGGCAGGCATCAGGTCGATGGCATCTGCGCAGTCGAGCGGTGGCTCGGTGAGCATCGCCGGAAGCGGCAGCGTCGGCTGTGCGGGGAGCACATCTGCATAACGCGTGACGAAGACGTGTTCGAGCGAGGTTTCGGCCCGCACGTCGCTCACCAGCGGCATGAGCCGATCCAGCGCAACGATGGCGCGCGGCGTCGCATCGGTGAGCGCATGCATCAGCTCGACGCGCTGCGACAGCGGGCTGATCGGCACATACACCGCACCCAGCTTCAGGATGCCGAAGAACACCGCATTGAACTGCGGACAGTTCGACAGGAACACCGCTACCCGGTCGCCCGCGCCAATGCCATGCTGCGCGAGCAGGGCAGCAAAGCGGTCAGAGAGATCGTCGAGCTGGGCGAACGTCGTGTCATGCCCGTAGAAGTGGATGGCCGGCTTGTCTGGCGTGGTGCGCGCCCAGTGGCGTAGGTAGTCGGTGAGGGGCGCGCGCCCGATCGGGTAGTGGGGCTCACGGGGGGTATCGACCGGCCATGCGCGCGCCCAGAGCGCGCGAACGCGGCCGAGATACTCGGACTCGTCCATCGCCAAAGCTTGTCTCCGTTGGATTGTGCAGTGCGTGCGCAAAGTGGCGCCGCGCTATCTATACTTCAAGGTAATTTTTTATACCAACGGGTAGAAATATAGAAAGCGCCGTTTGATGCGTCAAGCATTTCAGCGGCGTGATGCCGCCCAGATGCGCAGACGCGGCGGCGCATCCAAAGGCGGCATGCGAGAATGCGCACCATGTCCATCGTCCGCAAATCTGCTGGTTCCGACGTGCAACCGTCTGCTGAAACCGAGGCTCCTGAGGCGCCTCCGGCCCCTGCGCCCCCTGCGCCCGTTACGCGCCCGCATATCGCCGAGCGCCAGGAGGCGCGCCGCCGGCAGATTCTCGATACCGCCGCCCAGCTCTTTTTCACCAAGGGCTACGCCGGCATGACGATGAGTGACCTGTGCACCGCCTTGGGCGTGACCAAGCCCGCGGTGTACTACTACTTCACCGACAAGTACGAGATCTTCGACATCCTGTGCCGCGAGGCCGCGCAGATCTGCCTGTCGGCGATTCGCGAGACGGCTGACCCGACGCTGCCCGTGCGGGAGCGCCTGCAAGCCTGCCTGCTAGAGATGGCGCGCCGCTGCATCGACTGCCACTATGCCGCCGCGCTTACGTACCGCGACCGCCAATATCTGCGCCCTGAAACCGTGGAGTGGCTGCACGGCATGTCGCGTGGCTACTACCGCGATCTGTATGCGCTGCTGGATGAAGGCAAGCGCGCCGGCGTGTTCGACTTTGGCGATGCGCGCGTCGCGGCGCACTCGATGGGCGGCGTGATGGGCTTCATGTACACATGGCACGACCCATCGCGTATCGACGCCAATGTGCTGGCGCACGAGCTGTCGAGCGCCATGATGAAGATCATCCTGCCGGCTGCCCCCAGCCCGGCAGTTAAACCCGCGTCTTGAGCGTTGCGCCCGCCGGTGTTTTCGGCATGGCGGGCAGGCGGAAGATCTCCGGCGTCATCAGGTCGATGCCGCAATCGAGCGTTTCCACCCAATCGATGAAGCGGTTGACCATGGCTTTCCCGCGGAAGGCTTGGCCGTGCTGCGGCACGATCCATTCGATGTCCAGCCCGCGCACCATCTGCGCCCACAGCCGGCAGACTCGGTTGCCGCTCATGTAGCGGCGGTGGAAGGGCGCCATCAGTGGCAGGTGCGCGTCAAAGTCCTCCACCGGCTTGGCCGCCACGTTGGCGTGCACCATCGATGCGCCCAGGTCGCCCGAAAAGAGAATCCGCGATTCCGGATCGTAGAACTGGAAGTTGCCCTCCGAGTGCAGGAAATGCGCCGGCACCGCCAGCAGATGCGATTGCCCCAGCGGAATCGCCATGCCCGTATCCGGAATCGGCACGATGCGGCCTTCGGTCTTGCCCACATTGCAGAAGTGCGGCAGAAAGCGCTCCCACACGCGCGAGATCAAGATGTCGCAACTGGAACTCGTGAGCCAGCGCCCGGCCGAGGCGACGATATCCGGGTCTGCGTGCGAAGCGAGTACGTAATCGAGCTGCTTGGGCGGAAAGTAGCTGTTCATCGCCAGATAGAGCGCGTTGTATGTCATCTGGCCGCCCGGGTCGATCAGCGCGCCGTGGCCGTGATCGACGATGAGGAACTGGTTGGTCTGCACCGGCAGGTCGTCGTGATCGTCCACCAGGTCGGAAAACATCAGGCAGACGTGCTCGGGCGTTTCATAAAGCGTGGTCACCATGGAGGGAGAGGGGCGCAGGTTGGGATGCCCGATGGTCGCGCAGCGTGGGCCTGGGCCTATTGATCCGTGTCAAGGCAGATGTGGTGCCCACGCGGGCGCCGGCATGCTGTTCATCCGGCCTGTGCCGACCCTCACGTGATAAACTTTTGATTTTTAACGCTTTGCGCGAGCCGCTTGCGGGTTTTCCGCTTGGGTCTGTCGCGCCGCCATGCCAACCGGCATGCTGCATCTCCCCTATGAATACTGCAACGATGTCTGAAGCGTCTGAAGCACCGGCCAACGAATCGGTGACATTCGACAGCTTCGGCCTGCATCCGGACGTCCTCCGCGCGCTGACCGAAAGCGGTTACACCAAGCCCACGCCCATCCAGGCTGCCGCCATTCCGGTGGTCACTGCCGGCCGCGACGTCATGGGCGCCGCGCAAACGGGCACCGGCAAGACCGCCGGCTTCTCGCTGCCGATCATCCACAACCTGCTGCCTGACGCCAACACGAGCGCGTCGCCGGCACGCCACCCGGTACGGGCGCTGATCCTCACGCCCACGCGTGAGCTGGCCGATCAGGTGTACGACAACGTTGCCAAGTACGCGAAGTACACGGCGCTGCGCAGCGCGGTCGTGTTCGGCGGTGTCGACATGAACCCGCAGACCGAGCAACTGCGCCGCGGCGTGGAAATCCTCGTCGCTACGCCGGGCCGTCTGCTCGACCATGTGCAACAGCGCAGCGTGAACCTGTCGCAAGTGCGCATGCTGGTGCTGGACGAAGCGGACCGCATGCTCGACATGGGCTTCCTGCCCGACCTGCAGCGCATCATCAACCTGCTGCCGGCGCATCGCCAGACGCTGCTGTTCTCGGCCACGTTCTCGCCCGAGATCAAGAAGCTGGCCGCCAGCTACCTGCGTCATCCGCAGACGATCGAAGTGGCACGCAGCAACGCCACGGCAGAGAACGTCCGCCAGATCATCTATACGGTGCCGGACAACCACAAGCAGGCCGCGCTCGTGCACCTGTTGAAGCAGCGTGCGGACCAAGGCCTGCCGCGCCAGTGCATCGTGTTCTCCAACAGCAAGATCGGCTGTTCACGCTTGGCGCGTGCGCTGGAGCGCGAAGGCATCAACGCCAACGCCATCCACGGCGACAAGACGCAGACCGAGCGCATGCAAACGCTCGAAGCGTTCAAGCAGGGCACCGTCGACGTGCTGGTTGCCACCGACGTGGCAGCGCGCGGTCTCGATATCTCGCAGATGCCATGCGTGATCAACTTTGACCTGCCGTTCAATGCGGAAGACTACGTGCACCGCATCGGCCGTACGGGTCGTGCCGGCGCCTCGGGTGATGCACTGTCGCTGTTCGCGCCGGGTGACGAGCGTTTCCTGGCCGACATCGAAAAGCTGATCAAGCGCAACCTGCCGCGCGAGCAACTGACCGACTTCGACCCGACCGGCGAGCAGGCCCGCGACCGTGAGCGCCGCGAGCGCGATGAGAAGCGTGCGCGCGGTGAAGTCCGGCGCGCCCGCGAGCGTGATGAGCGCAATGGCGCCCGCGTGCTGGATCACACCATCGTGCGCCCGGCGTTCCGTCCGTCCGACGATCCGTTCTTCAACCGCCCGTACGAATCGACGGCGCCGGCTGAAACCGCAGAGACAGCCAAGCCGGCACAACCGGCAGGTCATCCGCGCAGCGCCAAGCGTCCGATTGCAGCACTCCTTGGTGGCGTGCCGCGCAAGCGCTAAGTCATTGCGTTGAAAACGGCGACAACTATGTCGCCGGGGTCACGCAGTTGCCAATCGTGCAAGGCGATTGGCCCAGGCCGGGACGGCGTCCCGGTAGAACCCCTCCAGATCTTCCGCTCGAATCTCCAGCCCCAGATGCCGCGCCGCTTCGGTCAGTGCGGCGAGCGGCTGGCTGCGGTTGATGGCGCGTGCGCCGGTCTGCTTGCTCAGCTTTTCACCGTCGGCGTTGACCACCACTGGCACGTGCATGTAGCGCACGGGGGGTAGCCCAAGCAGTTGTTGCAGATAGATCTGGCGTGGCGTCGAGTCGAGCAGGTCGGCCCCGCGCACCACATCGGTAATGCCTTGTGCGGCATCGTCTGCCACCACGGCAATCTGATACGCCCACATGCCATCGGCGCGCTTGAGCACGAAATCGCCCACGGCTTCGGCGAGGTTCTGACACTGCGTGCCTTGCCAGCGGTCCTCAAAGCAGATTGTGGCGGTGTCGGCCTCCGGCACGCGCACACGCCATGCGCGCGGCGAGCGCCCATTCAAGCCGTTGCGACAGGTGCCGGGATAGATGAGTGTCTGGTGGCGCAGGCGGCCATTCGCGTCGATGGTGGTGACGGAGTCGGCAATCTCGCGGCGCGTGCAGCCGCATGGATAGAGCCGGTCGACGGCCTGCAGTTGTGCCAGCGCCGTTTCAAAACGATGCAGATGCGCGCTCTGCCATTGCGGGGCTTCGTCAGGCGTCAGGCCAAGTGCTTCGAGTGCGGCAAGGATGTCGCGATCGGCGCCGGGCACATTGCGCTGGAAGTCGATGTCTTCAATGCGCACCAGCCACGTGCCGCCGTGCACGCGGGCATCAAGCCAGCTTGCCAGCGCAGTGACCAGTGAACCGATGTGCAGCGGCCCCGTGGGCGAGGGCGCGAAGCGGCCACGGTACGCGTCGCGCACCGGCGTGGCAGAAGGATCGGGAAAATCGAGATTGGCTTGGGACAACGCAAAACTCCAGGCACGGATTCCACTATTTTGCGCGATTTTGCCTGCGTGCCCCTGCAATTGCCGTTACTGCATCAGCAGTGCCTGCGCCAGGCGCGGGTCTTCCAGCTTGTCGACCCACCATTGCAATGCCTTGCCGCGCATGTTGTTGCGCCACGCCACCTGGAATGTGCCGAGGCGGCGGTCTTCGGTGGTTTCCTTGGCGATCAGCACACCGGAATCGAGATACGGCTGCGCCAGCGGTACCGGCAGCCAACCGCAGCCCAGGCCACGGATCTGCGCCTGGATTTTGTCATCCATGGTCGGCACCACCAGTGTGTCCTGGCCAGCCATGACACCGATGGTGCGTGCCGGCAGGTTGCGTGACGTATCGCCCACGGCAACGATGCGATGGCGCGCGATGGCCGCTGCGGGGACAGGCTCCTGTGCCTGCGCAAGCGGGTGGTGCGTCGCCACCGCAAAGACGAATGGAATGGCGCCAAGCGTGCGCGTCTGTACACCTTGCACTGGCGCGGTGTGCGCGGGGCCGAGCAGCAGATCGGCGCGCCCGGAGAGCAGGGCGTCCCACGTGCCGCCCAGGACTTCACGGCTGAAGCGCAAGCGGGTGGCGGTGTTCTCAGCGTAGAAATCCTGGATCACAGGCAGCAGCGCGCGAAAGTACACAAGGTTGTCCAGCACGATGGTCAGCGTGGCCTCCCAGCCGGTGGCCAGGCGCTTGACGCGGCGGGCCAGGTCGTCGGCGGCCTGCAGCAGATGGCGGCCTTCGTCGAGCAGTGCGCGGCCGGCGGGCGTGAGTTCTGCGCGGTGGCGGCGGCGGTCAAACAGCAACACATCCAGATCATCCTCCAGCTTGCGCACCACATACGTGAGCGCGGAGGGCACCTTGCCCAGTTCATGCGCGGCGGCGGCAAAGCTACCCTTGCGTTCAATCGCGTCCAAGACTTCCAGGGATTCCAGCGAGAGCGCCATATTCAGAATTTTTGATGGAATGAATCAAAGCCGTACGGCGCAACTATAGCCAATCTGCGTACCATTCACACATCAACGCAGTAATTTGGATAGGAGATTCATCAAAATGATTGAAATCCGCCACTCTCAAGACCGCGGTTACGCAGACCACGGCTGGCTCAAGTCGTATCACAGCTTCTCGTTTGCCGATTACATGGACCCGGAGCACGTCCAGTTCGGGCCGCTACGCGTCATCAACGAAGACCGCGTTGCCGCCGGCATGGGCTTCGGCACGCACGGCCACCGCGACATGGAAATCATCAGCTACGTGCTGGACGGTGAGCTGGCGCACAAGGACAGCATGGGCAATGGCAGCGTACTGCGCCCCGGCGACGTGCAACGCATGACGGCTGGGACAGGCGTACGTCACTCCGAGTTCAACCACGCGCAGGACCAGACCACGCATTTCCTGCAGATCTGGGTGCTGCCCGCGCAGTTGAACCTCACGCCCGGCTACGAAGAGCGCCGCTTTGATGACGCTGCCAAGCGCGGCAAGCTGGCCCTCATTGCCAGCAATGACGGACGCAATGACTCGGTGACGGTGCATCAGGACATGTCGCTCTACGCTGGCCGATTCGATGGCGCCGAAACGGCGACGCTGCCCATCGCCGAGGGCCGTCGCGTCTACGTGCACGTGGTGCGTGGCAAGCTGAGCGTCAACGGTCGCACCCTGGTCGGTGGCGATGCTGCCAAGCTCACCAGCGAAGCGGCGGTGACGCTCTCCGGCGGCGAAGACAGCGAAGTGCTGGTGTTCGATTTGCCGTAATGTTGGCGGCGCACGCTAGGTGCGCCGTTTTTCGTTTTTCTGTTGTTTCCTGTCGTACCCCAACCCACAAGAGGATTCCCATGGCACACGTTGCGATCGTTTATCACAGTGGTTATGGCCATACCAAGAAGCAGGCCGAGGCTGTTTTTGCCGGCGTGCAAGCCGCCGGCGCCGAAGCTCACCTGATCTCGGTGGCCGACGTCAATGACGACACCTGGACGCTGCTCGCTGGTGTCGACACCATCATCTTTGGCGCGCCGACCTACATGGGCGGTGTCTCGGGCGACTTCAAGAAATTTGCCGATGCCTCGTCCAAGGCATGGTTCACCGGCGCATGGAAGGACAAGATCGCCGCGGGCTTCACGAACTCGGCGTCGATGAACGGCGACAAATTCTCGTCGATCCAGTACCTATGGACGCTGTCGCAGCAGCACGGAATGATCTGGGTTGGCACTGGCATGATGCCGGCCAACAGCAAGGCGGCCACGCGCAACGACGTGAACTACCTGGGTGGGTTTGGTGGTGCGTTGTCGCAATCGCCGTCGGACGCCAGCCCCGAAGAAGGCCCGCTGCCCGGTGATCTGGAAACCGCCAAGCTGTTCGGCGAACGCGTTGTCGCCATCACCAACCAGTTCGTGCGCGGCCGTCAGTAAGAAGGTTGAGCGCCCAAAGAAGAACGCCGGCATGTCCGGCGTTTTTTATTGGTGCGCGATGTGGAATGTAGGCTCAGAACCGCGTGCCCGCTCCGCAGAAGACGCCACGGTTCGATCCACCTGCGCAACTCGTCGAGCAACCGCCCAATGTCGCAAGGCAGAGCACGCAGAGGAGGGTGACGGCGAGGCGCTTCATGCGGCGGCGCGGGTCTTCTGGCTGTCCGCGCAATGCGGGCAGCGCTGGCCGGGGATGTAGTCGGGGGATTGCTGCTCTTCCGGCGTGACCACGGCGCGGCAGGCGAAGCATTGCTTGGGGCCGGCCGGCAGCAATTCGGGGTTGAGCGCCGTGCGGTGGTCGAAGACAAAGCAGTCGCCGTCGTAGTGATCGCCGCCCACTTCTTCGAAGTACTTGAGGATGCCGCCTTCGAGCTGGTACACGCGCTCCACGCCGATCTCCTGCATGTGGATGGCCGCCTTTTCGCAGCGGATGCCGCCCGTGCAGAACGACACGACGGTCTTGCCGGCAAAGTCGTCCTTGTGCGCGGCAATGGCGGGCGGGAATTCGGTGAACTTCTTGAGGTTGTATTCGACGACGTTCTTGAAGGTGCCGACCGCCACTTCATAGTCATTGCGCGTGTCGAGCATCACCACGGGGCGGCCTTCGTCGTCGTGGCCCTGATCGAGCCAGCGCTTCAGGTTCGGCGGCGTGACAAATGGAGCACGGCCATCTTCCGGGCGGATCAGCGGATGGCGCATGGTGATGATTTCTTTCTTCAGGCGCACCAGCAGGCGGCGGAACGGCTGATGGTCGGACAGGCTTTCCTTCGGTGCCAGATCGGCAAAGCGCGGATCGGCGCGCAGCCAGCCGACGATGCCGTCGATCGCCTCACGCGAGCCCGCCAGGAAGATGTTGATGCCCTCGGGTGCCAGCAGCACGGTGCCCTTGAGCTCGCGCGCCTGGCACTCGGCCAGCAGGGCGGGGCGCAGGGTCTCGCGGTCTTCGAGGGTGACGAATTTGTAAGCGGAAATATTGACGATCTGCATGTGCTGCCGCGCCGGTTTTGGGGCGCCTGGGTAACCCGTTGATTCGTAAGCCGAAATTATAACGGCCCACGCAGCGGCGCGGGTTGCTACAGGTCAATTCGGTAGGCGCCGAATGCTTGACGGAAGGTGTCAGCCGTTACAATACGCGGATGAATTCGCCGCGCTTTGTCCACCTCCGTCTCCACTCCGAGTATTCCGTCGTCGATGGCAACGTCCGCCTTGACGACGCCGTCAAGGCCGCCGCCAAAGATGGCATGGGCGCCCTGGCGCTGACTGATCTCGCCAACGCCTTCGGGCTGGTGCGCTTCTACAAGGAAGCGCGCGGCAAGGGCATCAAGCCCATCGTCGGTGCCGACGTGTGGATCACCAATCACGACGAGCGCGACAAGCCCAGCCGCCTGCTGCTGCTGGTGCGTAACAAGCAGGGTTATCTCAATCTGTGCCAATTGCTGGCACGTGCTTGGCTGAGCAATCAACATCGCGGTCGCGCAGAAATTGCCCCCGAATGGTTTGACGAGCCCGGCGTAGAAGATGCGCCGCTTGCGACCGGCTTGCTGGCCTTGTCCGGCGGCATGGCCGGTGATATCGGCATGGCGTTGGCCAACGGCAACGATGCGCTGGCGCGCAAGCTGGCGACAAACTGGTCGCGCATCTTCCCGAACGCGTTCTACATCGAGCTGCAGCGTGCCGGCCACGCCGGCACCGAGGCGTACATCCAGCAGGCGGTGAAGCTGGCGTCGGCGATGCAACTGCCAGTGGTTGCCACACATCCGGTGCAGTTCATGACGCCGGATGACTTTACGGCGCACGAGGCGCGTACGTGCATCTCGGAAGGCGAGTTGCTCGCCAACCCGCGCCGCGCCCGCCGCTTCACGACCGACCAGTATTTCAAGACGCAGGACGAGATGTGCGCGCTGTTTGCCGACATCCCGTCCGCGCTGGCCAACGCGGTGCAGATCGCGCAGCGTTGCAACCTCACGCTGGAGCTGGGCAAGCCCAAGCTGCCGCTGTTCCCGACGCCCGACGGCATGTCGCTGGACGACTACCTCGTCCACCTCGCCAAGGAAGGTCTGGAAAAGCGCATGGAAGTGCTGTTCCCCGACGAGGCGGTACGCGAATCGAAGCGGCCCGAGTACTACGCCCGCCTGGAGTTCGAGACCGGCACCATCATCAAGATGGGCTTCCCGGGCTACTTCCTGATCGTGGCGGACTTCATCAACTGGGCCAAGAACAACGGCGTGCCGGTGGGGCCGGGCCGGGGCTCGGGTGCTGGCTCGCTGGTGGCGTATGCGCTGGGCATTACCGATCTGGACCCGCTCAAGTACAACCTCCTGTTCGAGCGTTTCCTGAACCCGGAACGTGTGTCGATGCCTGACTTCGACATCGACTTCTGCCAGCACGGGCGCGACCGCGTCATCCAGTACGTGAAGGAAAAGTACGGCAAGGACGCCGTCTCGCAGATCGCCACCTTCGGCACCATGGCCGCCAAGGCCGCGGTGCGCGACGTGGGCCGCGTGCTTGATCTCGGCTACAACTTCGTCGATGGCGTGGCCAAGCTGATCCCGTTCAAGCCGGGCAAGCTCGTCACGCTGGAAGAGGCGAAGAAGGAAGAGCCGCTGCTGGCCGAGCGTGAAGCCAACGAAGAAGAAGTCAAACAGCTGCTGGAACTTGCCCAGCGCGTGGAAGGCATGACACGTAACGTCGGCATGCACGCGGGCGGTGTGCTGATCGCCCCGGGCAAGCTGACCGATTTCTGCCCGCTCTATACGCAGGGCGGGGAAGACGCCGGCGTCGTCAGCCAGTACGACAAGGACGACGTGGAAGCCGTGGGCTTGGTCAAGTTCGACTTCTTGGGCCTGACTACGCTGACCATCCTAGACTGGGCCGAGCGCTATATCCGCATGCTCGACCCGTCCAAGGCGGACTGGAATTGCAGCCAGATTCCGCTGACCGACAAGGCGGCGTTCGACATCCTCAAATCGGCCAACACGGTCGCCGTATTCCAGCTGGAAAGCCGCGGCATGCAGGGCATGCTGAAGGACGCCAAGCCTGACCGCTTCGAGGACATCATCGCCCTGGTGGCTTTGTATCGCCCAGGCCCGATGGACCTGATCCCCAGCTTCTGCGCCCGTAAGCACGGCCGCGAGAAGGTGGAGTACCCCGACCCGCGCGTCGAGCCGGTGCTCAAGGAGACCTACGGCATCATGGTCTACCAGGAGCAGGTGATGCAGATGGCGCAGATCGTGGGCGGCTACTCGCTCGGCGGCGCCGACTTGCTGCGCCGTGCGATGGGTAAGAAGAAGGCTGAAGAAATGGCCGAGCACCGCGCGCTGTTCCGTGCGGGTGCCGCCAAGGATGGCCTGACCACCGAAAAGGCCGACGAAATCTTCGACTTGATGGAGAAGTTCGCGGGCTACGGCTTCAACAAGTCGCACGCGGCGGCGTATGCGCTGCTGGCGTACTACACCGCATGGCTCAAGGCGCATCACCCGGCCGAATTCATGGCAGCCAACATGTCGCTCGCCATGGACGACACCGATAAGGTGAAGGTCCTCTATGACGATTGCGTCGGCAAGAACGGCCTGAAGGTGCTGCCGCCCGACATCAATGCGAGCCAGTACCGCTTTGCGCCGACCGATGCCAAGACCATCCGCTACGGCCTGGGTGGCATCAAGGGCAGCGGGCAGGGTGCCATCGAAGATATCCTGCGCGCGCGCGAAGACGGTCCGTTCAAAGACCTGTTCGATTTCTGCGAGCGTGTTGACCGCCGCCAGGTCAATCGCCGCACGATCGAAGCATTGGTGCGTGCCGGCGCGTTCGACAGCCTCAATGACAATCGCGCGCAGCTGCTCGCCTCGATCGGCCTGGCCATGGAAGCCGCCGAGCAGAAGGCTGCCGCGGCAAACCAAGTCTCGCTGTTCGATCTGATGAGCGGCGACGATGCCGAAGCGCACCGCCCTGAACTCGTCGACGAGCCGGCCTGGACCACCAAGCGCAAGCTGCAGGAAGAAAAGCAGGCGCTGGGCTTCTACCTGTCCGGCCACCTGTTCGACGAATGCCGCGACGAGGTGCGCCGCTTTGCGCGCACCACGCTGGCCGACCTCGCCCAGGAAGTGACGAGCAAGGGCAACGGCGGCGGTGGCGGTGCGGGTGGTGGCTGGGGGGGCAACCGCGACGCGCGCAACAAGACCGTCGCCGGCGTCATCGTTGGCCAGCGCACGCAGATGACCCAGCGCGGCAAGATGCTTATCGTCATGCTCGACGACGGCTCTGCCAGCGAGGCGACCGAAGTGACGGTCTTCAACGAAGTCTTCGAAGCCAACCGCGCGTTGTTCAAGGAAGACGAAGTGCTGATCGTGCAGGGCAGTGCCCGCCACGACATGTTCACCGGTGGGGTGCGCGTGACGGCCGAGTCGGTGATGGACCTGACGCAGGCGCGCGCCAAGTTTGCCCGCGCCATCCGGTTGTCGATGAACGGCAATTCGACATCTGCCAAGTTGCGCGACCTATTGGCGCCACACGTGGCAACGGATGGCAACGGCGTGTCCGTGCGCATCAGCTATATCTGCGAGCAGGCTCGCTGCGAGGCCGTGCTGGGCGATGCCTGGCGCATCGTGCCTAGCGAGGAGGCGATCGCGGCGCTGCGCCAGGCGCTGGACGCCGAGAACGTGCTCACGATGTACGACTAATTCGAAGAGGGTGCCGGGGGGCGCCTTCGTCGGGCGCCGGCCCGACACCACAGCAGACTTCACACGATTACATCCTCAGCATCCATGAACGTCGGAATCTCGTGCAACGCGCTGGGTTACAGCGGCGGTAGCGAGCGCTACGCGATGGATTTGGTCCGCGGCCTGCATGAGCGCGCCATCCGTCCTGTGTTCTTTGCCAAAACGGTTGATAAGGCGCTGCCCGAATACGCCCAGGTCAAGGCCATCGCACTGCCCACGCGCAAGCTGACGGGCAAACTCAATGACCACGTCTTCGGCTGGCTGGTGCGCCATCTGGCCAAGCGCGAGCATATCGACCTGATGATCGGCTGCAATCGCACCGGGGCGTCGGACATCGCCATCTGCGGTGGTACGCACATCGGCTATCTGAAAAGCTTTCCCAAGGCCCCTGCCTTCTGGGACCGCCAGCAGATCGCGCTGGAGCGGCGTGACTACGTGCGCTCGCACGTGATCGTCGCGCACTCGAAACTGATGGCGCAGGAGGTGCTCGACTATTACGACATCCCCGAAGCCAAGGTGAAGACCGTGTACCCGCCGGTGAGCGAGGAAAAATTTTCGCTGGTGGATGAGGCCGAACGCCAGCGCCTGCGAGATGAGCTGGGCTTCTCCCGCGACCGCGTTACCTTCGTGTTTCCGTCGTCGAGCCACAAGCGTAAGGGCTATCCGCTGCTGGAGGCGTTCTTCTCGAAGACGACGCTGCCGGTACAGCTGGCCGTGATCGGGCGGCCGGTATCGTCAACCTCGCCCAACATCCGCTACCTCGGTTATCGCAAGGACATCGAGAACGTCTACCGTGCGGCGGACTACACGATCCTCGCCTCGCACTACGAGCCGTTCGGGTTGATCGGGGTGGAGTCCGTGCTGTGTGGTACGCCCGCCGTGCTGGCGAGCAACATCGCCTGTACCGAGGTGATTTCCGACGAGGGCGCGCCGACCTTCAACGTGAACGATCCGGCCACGCTTGCCCGCACCATTGAGGCGGCGGTAGCGCGTGCGCAGGCTGGGCAGGCAAGGCTGGCGACTCCGCGCGAGCATTTGCGCTATGACCCGGGCGTTTGCGCACACATTGACGCCTTGCTGGCCTTGGCGCCGGGCGCGGGGGCTCTGTGATGAGCGGTGTGGCACAACGCGGTCGGGCAGCCGTTTCCGGCCTGCCGGCGGTTCTGTCGGTGCTGGGGATTGTCATCCTGCCGGCACTCATGCTGTCCATGCATGGCGCGGCATTCCTCGCGTTCACGCTGCTGCTGGTGTCAGCACTTTTGTCGATGCTGGTGGGGTATTCGGCGTTGAATGATCGGCTGCGTGCGATGTGGTGTGAGCATCGCTGGTTGATCCTGGCCATGGTGGCGATGCCGACGGCCATGCTGGTGAGCGCGCTGTTGAACCCTGCTGCGCCGCGTGGAGTGCCGTTTGCTTATGGACGGCTGTGGCTGTTTGGCTTTGTGTTGTTTGGCCTGCTGCAATTGCGGCCTGCACAGTTGCAGAACGTGCAGTGGGGCTGCGTAATCGGCGCCATCACCTCAGCGGTGTGGGCGTACTTGGAGCTGCGCGGTGATCGGCCGGATATGGTGGGTGCTTTTTCCAACACCATTCCGTTCGGCAATGTGTCGCTGCTGCTGGGGCTGTTCTCGTTGATCTCCATCGGCTGGGCACGCAATGAGGGTTGGCCGCTCATCGTGTTGCGCATGACGGGAGGTGCAGCGGGGCTCTACGCATCGTATATGTCGCAGTCGCGAGGCGGCTGGATTGCGATTCCTGTATTGCTGCTGATTGCTGTGGCGACGCTGCGCCACGTGAGCTGGAAGAAGCGGGTGACCGCATTGCTGGTATTTTTCGCGCTGCTGGCAGCCGTTTGTGTCTCGTCGAGCATGGTTCGTACTCGCTTCGATCAAGCACTTAGCGACATTCATGCCTACGAGGCTGGCCAGGCCAACACCTCAGTCGGCATTCGTTTCCAACTCTGGAAGGCGGCCGCACTGATGTTGACGCGCCACCCGCTGGCGGGTGTCGGTCGGGGCGAGTTCCATAACAGCCTGCAGGCGATTCATGCCGAGGGTGTGATCACCCAAGAAGCCACCGCCTTCGAGCATGCCCACAACGAGTTTCTATACAATGGCGCCACGCTTGGCGTACTGGGCATTGGTGCATTGCTGGCGTTGTATCTGGTGCCTGCTGCGTACTTCCTGCGCGCCACGCTGTGCGATGACCGCATCCTCCGGACCACCGGGGCCATGGGCCTCACACTGTGCGTCGGTTTCATGCTGTTTGGGCTGACCGAGGTGATGCTCATCATCGCGCAGACTGTCGTGTTCTACAGCGTGATGGTGGCCGTGTTCACCGCGCATATTCACCGGCGCCGGCAAGAGCTTGGCGCCAATCCTGTTCTCTGAGATCGTCTTCGCATGTCCGCATCCAACCGAGCCACGCTCGCCGTCATCATCGTCGCCAAGAATGAAGCCGCCGACATCGGCGATTGCATCCGCTCGGTGCGCGATTGGGCGGACGACGTCATCGTCTTTGATTCCGGCAGCACGGACGGTACGCAAGACATCTGCCGCGAACTGGGCGCCCGCGTGTTCGAAACGGACTGGCCGGGCTACGGCGAACAGTCCAACCGTGCATTGCGTGAGGCACGCACCGACTGGGTTCTGTCGCTGGACGCCGATGAGCGGATCAGCCCCGAGTTGCGTGCCGAGATGATCGCGGTGCTCGAATCGGGCAGCTCGCATACGGTGTATTCCATGCCGCGCAGCTCCAGCTTCTGCGGTCGCTTCATGAAGCATTCGGGCTGGTGGCCAGACCGCATCCGCCGCTTCTTCAAGCGCGAGCAGGTGACCTTCTTCGATGCGCCGGTGCATTCGCACCTAGTGTTCCAAGGTACCGTCGGCGATTTTCGCGCGCCGATCATTCACTACTCGATTCCCGACCTGCGGGCCGCACTCGACAAGGCCAACGATTACTCCACGGCCGGCGCCGCTGCAGCCTATGCCAAGGGCAAGCGCGCATCGTTGGGCAGTGCGATCGGCCACGGGCTGTGGGCGTTCATTCGCACCTACATCATCCAGCGCGGTTTCCTGGATGGCGCGGAAGGCTTCATGCTGGCTGTGTCCAACGCAGAGGGCACGTACTACCGCTACATCAAGCTGATGATGCTGCATCGTCATGGCAAGCGCTGATTGCCCGCGTCGCATCGCGCTGATCGTCACGACCTACAACCGCCCGGATGCGCTAGCCCGCGTGTTGGCCGGTTGTGGCGCGCAGACTGATCAAGCGTTTGATGTGATCGTTGCCGACGATGGTTCGCGCGACGATACGCGCTTGGCGGTGGAAACCGCCGCCAAGACGGCATCGTATCCATTGCGCCATGTTTGGCACCCCGACGACGGTTTCCGCGCAGCCGAGATCCGCAATCGCGGCGTGCTGGCAACCGATGCCGACTATCTGGTCTTTCTCGATGGCGATTGCGTGCCGCGCCCAGACTTCGTCGCCCGGCACCGCGCACTGGCTGAGCCGGGGCGCTTGTTGTCTGGCAGCCGCATCCTACTGAGCGAAGAGATGACGCGTGACGTTATCGCGCAGCAGACCGACATCCACTTGAAGGACCTCGCCTACTGGTTCAGCTCCTGGCGTGCTGGCCGCATCAACAAGTTCTTGCCGCTGCTGGTACCGGGCCTGCCTGTTCCGCGCACGTTCAAGGACACGAGCCTGCGTGGCATCAAGAGCTGCAACTTGGGCGTGTGGCGCAGCGATTTCGAGCGCGTGAATGGCTTTGACCAGAGCTTTGTCGGTTGGGGCCATGAAGATGCTGACCTGGCCGTGCGTCTGTACAACGCTGGTGTGCGCCGCAAGCGCGGCTTCTGCGCGACCGAGGTCTTCCACCTGTGGCATCGCGAGCAATCTCGCGAGCAGGAAAGCCCCAACTACCGCCGAATGATGGCGCGCCGCAATACCGATGTCATCCGCGCTGAGGCGGGATTGACGGAGTTGCGCGGGCAAGGCGCCTGAACTGGCGCCTTGGCGCTCACCACGTCTTCTTCTGCTTGGCGATGCCGCGGAACGGCCGCACGAAGATCTGATAGAGGAACTTGTGCACGAAGATCAGGTGCAGGCGGTGGCTGAGCCATCGCTCCTCGTCGGCTTCGCGGCTCTTGATGGCGCGATCGGCCTCCAGGTTGGAGCCGGTATCGAAATCCTGCACGCTGATCACGTACGGCACGACCGCACGCATCTGTACGATGCCTTCGCGCTCGAATTTGTGCCAGTAGTCCGCCGCCAGCCACACCGGGTAGAGCTGTTCGACCATGCGTTTGGCCGCGGCGCGTGTGATGAAATAGCCGTGCGCCAGCCACTGATAGTTCGCCAGCTTCACCACGTTGTGGCTGGCATCGAGCGGTTTTGCGCTGCGTTTGTAGTAACGGTTGACATACGTGAGCAGCGTTACCACGGGTTCGTCGGGTGAGACTTGCTGCGCCAGCGCATCGAGCACGGCGGGCACATCGGCCCCAAGCTTCGCATCATCCTCCAGGATGAGCGCGTAGGGCAGATCCTGCTCCAGCATTGCGCGGTAGACGCCCAGGTGGCTAAGCGCACAGCCGACTTCGCCGACGGTCAGTTCGCGGCTTTCGGCAACGGCACGGGCGTGGTCATAGTGGCTCGCCAGTGTATCGGCGGGGAGTGCTTTACCGTACACGCCAGGAAAACGCGTGTGCGCTAGGCCGAGTGCATCAAGCTGATCTTCGAGGGCTTTGCGGCGCCCGACGTCGTGCTCGAGATTGATGAAGAACGTGGGAACGCGCGAACTCATGCGGAAGGATCAGGTGACGCGGCAATGCGTCTTGGCTGTGGATTCTGCTACCAGGATGGGCCGAAACAGGTGATTGCCGTAAAATGCCGGGTCGCCCGTCTGTCGGATGGCAGGTGCAGCATGCACATGTTGTCGGCAATGCCCGTCGCAATGCGGTGCAATCTGCCCACCCTTATTTGAAAACGCCGTGAGTATACAAGCAAAGTCTGACCATCAAGACCCCTCCAAGCCGTTGCTCAAGCGCCTGTGGACGTACCTGCGTCCTGAACTCACTGCGTTCATTCTCTCCATGGTTGCCATGGGCGTGGTGGCCGCCACGGAAGGGATCATCCCCAAGGTCGTGAAGGACCTGCTGGACCAGGGTTTTGGCGGTGAATACGCCGGCAAGCTGTGGCAGGTGCCGGCCATGCTGGTCGGCATTGCCGTGGTGCGCGGCGTGGCGCAGTTTGCGTCGACCTACCTGCTGAGCCTGGTGTCGAACAAGGTGCTGTTGAACCTGCGCGTGAAGATGTTCGAGCGGCTGCTGCAGGCGCCGGCGTCGTATTACCAGCAGAACACGGCGGCGTCGATCATCAACGCCGTGATCTTCGAGGTGAACCAGGTGCTGCAGGTGCTGACCGGCGTGTTCATCACGATGGTGCGCGACTCGATGACGGTGTTGGCGCTGCTGGTTTTCCTCTTCTATACCAACTGGCGCCTGACGCTGGTGGTGGCGGTGATTCTGCCGGTCATCGGTTTGCTGATGTCGCGTATCAACCGCCGCCTGCGCTCGCTCAACCGCGAGAGCCAGAACCTGACCAACCAGGCCGCCTACGTGGTGGAAGAGGCCGTTGGTGGTTACAAGGTCGTCAAGCTGCATGGCGGCGAGGCTTACGAATCGCTGCGCTTCAACGCCATGACCAACCGCCTGCGCAGCTATGCCATGCGCGTGGCGGTGGCCGGAGGCCTGAATCAACCGGTGACACAGTTCCTGGCGGCGCTCGCGCTGTCCGTCATCCTGGCGATTGCCATGATGCAGGCACAGGCCAACCAGACCACGGTCGGCGGTTTTACCGGTTTTGTGATGGCGATGCTGCTGCTGATCTCGCCGCTCAAGCATCTGACGGATGTGAACCAGCCCCTGCAGCGTGGCCTGACGGCCGCCGAGTTCATCTTCGGTCTGATTGATACGCCCATCGAACCGCAGGAAGGCGGCAAGCATATCGAACGCGCCCGCGGTGACATCCGCTTCGATCGCGTGACCTTCCGCTACGGCGCGGATGGCAGGGCGGCGCTCGACAATGTCGACCTGCATGTGAAGCCGGGCGAGATCGTCGCCCTGGTCGGGCCTTCGGGCAGCGGCAAGACCACGCTGGTGAACCTGATGCCGCGCTTCTTTGATCCGACCTCGGGCACGATCTCGCTCGACGGCGATGCGCTGGCTGACCTGTCGCTGCAGGATCTGCGCCGCCAGATCGCCTTCGTGAGCCAGGACGTGGTGCTGTTCAACGACACCATTGCTGCCAACGTGGCGTATGGCGCGCGGGACGCCTCCGAGATCGACATGGCGCGGGTGCGCCGTGCACTGGAAGCCGCTTACCTGACGGATATGGTGGACAACCTGCCGGAAGGCGTTGACACCAACGTTGGCGACAACGGTTCGAAGCTCTCCGGCGGCCAGCGCCAGCGCCTGGCGATTGCCCGCGCCATCTACAAGGATGCGCCGATTCTGATCCTGGACGAAGCGACCTCCGCGCTCGACTCGGAATCCGAGCGTCAGGTGCAGGCCGCGCTTGAGCGGCTGATGGAAGGCCGCACGACGCTGGTGATCGCACACCGCCTGTCGACCATCGAAAACGCCGACCGCATCATCGTGCTCGAGCACGGCAAGATTGCCGAGGCCGGCACGCACCGCGAACTCATCGACCGCGATGGGTTGTATGCTGGGCTGCATCGCATCCAGTTCGCCACTCAGTAAGCAGTTCACTTCCGGGCGGCGTGCTCGTGATGCTCACACCAAAGGAGACATCATGACGACCACCACGCCGCCCATCAGCCGGTTCCCCGTTCCTGAACTGGCTGACATTCCCGAAGACATTCGCGCACGCATCCTCGAAGTGCAGGAGAAGACCGGCTTTGTGCCGAACGTCTTCCTCGCGCTGTCGCACCGGCCCGATGAGTGCCGCGCCTTCTTTGCCTACCACGATGCACTCATGCTGCGCGAAGGCAGCAGCCTGACCAAGGGCGAGCGGGAGATGATCGTGGTGGCCACCTCCGGCGCCAACCAGTGCCTGTATTGCGTGGTGGCGCACGGTGCGATCCTGCGCATTTACGAGAAGAATCCGCTCGTGGCTGATCAGGTTGCCGTCAACCATCGCAAGGCTGACATCACCTCGCGCCAGCGCGCCATGCTCGACTTCGCGATGAAGGTCTGCACGGCCTCGCACACCGTCGACGAGGCCGACTACGACGCATTGCGCGTGCATGGTTTCGACGACGAGGACATCTGGGACATCGCCGGCATCACGGCCTTCTTCGGCCTGTCGAACCGTATGGCGAACGTGATCTCGATGCGGCCGAACGATGAGTTCTTCCTGATGGGGCGTCTGCCGCGCGAGAAGAAGTAGGCGGCCGGTCGGTCTAGGCCGTCAGCTCGCGCAATGCTTCGAGCAGCTTGACGGCGGGGCTGGGCAGGATGCCGTGGCGGCGCCGGAACGCGGTGAGCGTGCGGCGCGCCACCAGCCCGGGAATCGGCAGCGGTTCGATTACGCCGGCGCGGCGCTCGGCGTCGATCATCGGCTCGGCCATCCAGCTCAGGAAGCCTGAGCGCGCCACCAGGCTCTTGAGCGCCGTGACCGAGCGCGTTTCCACCACGGTATTGGGCAGCCCAAGGCCTGCGGCCTCGAACACCTGCCGCATGTGCTCGTAGGGGCCAGTACCGTGCGGTGGCACGGCCCAAGGCGCAGGCATCGTGTCGGCGAGCGACAGAGCGGGGCGCTTGCGCAACGGGTGCTCGGGCGACGCGACCACGAAGCTCGCGTCTTCCCAGCGGCAATCGGCAATCGCGATGATCTCGTCCGTATCCGGCATCGCCATCGACAGCGCAAGGTCGATCTCGTGCTTGACGAGTCCCTCGGCCAGCCGGTCCCACACGCCTTCCAGTATTTCCACACGCAGGTTCGGCCAGCGCGCCACTACCGTGCCGACCGCCAGCGGCAGGACGCAGCTCGCGATGCTGCCGACCGCACCCACGCGGATAGTGCCCTTGGCAAGCCCGCGCATCGCGTCGATCTCTTCACGTGCGTAATCGGCTTCGCGCTGCAGCAGCGTGGCGTGCGGCAGCAGCGCCTGCCCAATGACGGTGAGTTGCATCCCCTTGGAGTGCCGCTCGAACAGGGGCGCCCCTACCTCGTCTTCCAGCCGCTTGATGATGCGGCTCAGCGCCGGTTGCGTGACGTGCAGGACCTCTGCGGCACGCCCGAGGCTGCCGGCCGAGACGATGGTGGTGAAAGCGCGCAACTGGCGCAGATCGAAAGGCATGCCAAAAGGTAATGACTTTCGCCAGAAAATTCAATATCGCGCAAGGCGGGGGGCTCCCATACTGGGCGGGCCAATGCAAAGAGCAATACAAGGAGACGCTGCATGACCCGCACTTCGCTCGCGCTTGTCACGGTGCGCGACGCCACGATCGAGTTGCTTCGCCGGCTCGGCATGACCCATGTGTTCGGCAATCCGGGCTCGACCGAACTGCCGATGTTCCGGGATTTTCCCGAAGACTTCCGCTACATCCTTGGTCTGCAGGAGGCCGTGGTGGTCGGCATGGCCGATGGCTATGCGCAAGCAACCGGCAACGCCGCGCTGGTGAATTTGCACTCGGCAGCCGGTGTCGGCAACGCGATGGGCAACATCTTCACGGCGTTCAAGAACCGCACGCCGCTGGTGATCACGGCCGGGCAGCAGGCGCGGTCCATCCTGCCGTTCGATCCGTTCCTGGCCTCCAACCAGGCCACCGAACTGCCCAAGCCGTACGTCAAATGGAGCATCGAGCCGGCGCGCGCGCAGGACGTGCCGCAGGCACTCGCCCGTGCGTATCACATCGCCATGCAGGAGCCGCGCGGGCCCGTGCTGGTGTCGATCCCCGTGGATGACTGGGATCAGCAGACCGAGCCTGTCGCCGTACATGAAGTGGCGCATGAAGTGCGGCCCGATCCTGTGACGCTCGCGCGCATCGGCGATGCGCTGGATGCGGCGCAACGGCCAGCGTTTGTGGTGGGGGCAGCGGTAGACCGTGCCGGTGCGTGGGACGCCGTTGTGCAGCTTGCCGAAGCGCACAACGCCCGTGTGTTTACCGCGCCCATGGCAGGACGAGGTGCGTTTCCGGAAGACCACCGCCTGTTCGCCGGTTTCCTGCCGGCAATGCGCGAGAAGATCGTCGCCCTGCTGCAGGGTCACGACGTGGTGTTTGCGCTTGGCGCACCCGCGTTCACGTATCACGTGGAAGGTCATGGGCCGCACGTGCCTGTGGGGGCCAAGCTCATACAGCTGATCGACGATCCGGCCACTGCATCGTGGACGCCCGGGGGCATCTCGGCCGTCGGCAACATCCGCCTCGGCGTGCAGGACTTGCTAGCAAGGCCCGCGCCGCCCGCTCGACCGCTGCCTGCGTCCCGCGTCAAATCGCCGCGAGCAGAGCCGTCGTCCCCAATGTCCACCGCCTTTGTTTTGCAGACGCTCGATGCCGTGCGCGGCCCCGCAGATATCGTCGTCGAAGAAGCACCCAGCGCGCGCTCCGTGATGCAGACCTATCTGCCAATGCGTCGCTCTGGGGCGTTCTACACCATGGATAGCGGGGGATTGGGCTACGGCATGCCTGCCGCTGTGGGCGTGGCACTCGCCAAGCCGGGCACGCGCGTGATCGGCCTGATTGGCGATGGATCGAGCATGTATTCCATCCAGGCGTTGTGGAGCGCATCGCTGCTCAAGTTGCCCATGACGTTCGTGATCCTGAACAACCGCCGTTATGCTGCCCTGCAGGATTTCGCGCCGGTGTTCGGCTTTGCACCCACCGACCCGGTGCAAGGCACGGACCTGCACGGCATCGACTGCGTCGGACTGGCTCGTGCCATGGGCTGCACCGGCGAGCGCGTGACGGACCCGCACGCGCTGGAGGCCGCACTGCACACCGCGCTGCAATCCACCGGACCAACTTTGATTGAAGTGGAGATTGCCTGATGACGAATACGCATGTCGCCCCGCTGGAGGGCGCGCAAACCATCTCGATGCTGATCAATGGCGAGCGCGTGCAAGCCAGCAATGGCGCGGTCTTCGAGCGTCACAACCCGCTGGATGGTTCTGTCGCGACGCGTGCGCCTGCGGCCACGGTGGAGGACGCACGCAATGCCGTCGACGCTGCTGCCGCTGCATTTCCAGGCTGGGCTGCCATAGGGCCGACCGAGCGTCGGGCGTTGCTGATGCGCGCCGCCCAAGCGCTCGAGGCCAAGGGCGCAGCCTTTGCCGCTGCAATGGCTGCTGAGACCGGCGCTTCCGCGTTGTGGGCAGGCTTCAACGTGCACTTGGCCGCCAGCGGCTTGCAAGAGGCTGCCGCCATGGTCACGCAGATTGCCGGCGAGATCATTCCGTCTGACGTGCCGGGCAGCCTCGCCATGGGGGTGCGTCAGCCTGCTGGCGTGGTGCTTGGCATCGCACCGTGGAATGCGCCGGTCATCCTGGCTGCGCGCGCGATTGCGTTACCGCTGGCGTGCGGCAATACCGTGGTGCTCAAGGGCTCGGAGATCTCGCCTGCCACGCACGGACTCATCATCGAAGCGTTGCAGGAAGCGGGGCTGCCCAAGGGCGTCGTCAACTTCGTGACGAACGCGCCGGCCGATGCCGGTGCCATCGTGGAGGCGATGATTGCGCACCCGGCGGTGCGACGCGTCAACTTCACCGGCTCGACGCGCGTGGGGCGCATCATCGCGCAGACCTGCGCCACGTATCTGAAACCCGCTGTGCTGGAGCTGGGCGGCAAGGCGCCGCTGCTGGTGCTGGCTGATGCGGACATCGACGCTGCGGTGGATGGTGCGGCGTTTGGTGCGTTCGCCAACTCAGGCCAGATCTGCATGTCCACCGAACGCATCATCGTCGATGAAGCGATCGCCGATACGTTCGTTGCGAAGCTGGCCGCCAAGGCCGCTTCGCTGCCGCTGGGTGACCCGCGCAAGGGGCCGGCGGTGCTCGGCTCGGTGGTCGACATGAGCACAGTCGAACGTTGCAATCACTTGATCGACGACGCGTTGGCCAAGGGCGCGAAGCTGCTGTGCGGCGGCAAGGCGACCAGCACATTGATGCCCGCCACGCTGCTCGATCACGTCACGACGGACATGTTGATCTACTCGGAGGAGTCGTTCGGCCCAGTCAAGGGCATCGTGCGTGTGCGCGGCGACGATGCTGCCATCGCGTGCGCCAACGACAACGCATATGGATTGTCGTCTGCCGTGTTCAGCCGTGACGTGGCGCGCGCTATGAACGTCGCGCGCCGCATCGAATCGGGCATCTGCCACATCAACGGCCCGACCGTACACGACGAAGCGCAGATGCCGTTTGGTGGCGTCAAGGCGAGCGGCTTCGGGCGCTTTGGCGGCCGCGCGGGTGTGGCCGAATTTACCGAGCTGCGCTGGATGACGGTGCAGACCACGCCGCGCCACTACCCATTCTGAGATGCGCATGAAGATCGCCATTCTGGGTGCGGGCGCCATGGGCTCGCTGTTCGGCGGGTTGCTGGCGGAAACGGGCGAGCAGGTCACGTTGCTCGATATCAACGACGCACACCTCAGTGCGATCGCCGCTCACGGCTTGCGGCTGGAAACCGATACCGGTGACCGCCACGTGCGCAACCTGCAGGCGCTGCGTCCAAGCCAGGCAACGCAGGTGCCGGATCTGCTGATCGTCTTCACGAAGTCGATGCACACGCGTGCCGCACTGGCGAGTGTGCGTCAGCTGATCGGGCCGTCCACGTATGTGCTGACGTTGCAGAACGGTCTGGGCAATGTAGAGGCGCTGGCTTCGGTGGTGCCGCAGGAACGCATCCTCGTTGGTGTGACGACGTGGCCTGCGGATCTGGCGGGGGCCGGCCACGTGCGCTCGCATGGTGCCGGTGTGATCCGCATGATGACGGCCGATGGTGTTGATCGGCCGATGCTGGAGCGTGTCGTCAGTGTCTTGTCCGACGCGGGTCTGCGCTGCCAGGCCGATGCCAACGTATGGGGCGCCGTGTGGGAGAAGGTCGCGTTCAATGCCGCCCTCAATCCACTGTGTACGGTGCTGAATCGCCCGGTCGATGCGCTGGGCGTGGTGGAGGATGGGCCGGCGCTCGCGCTGACCATTGTCGAAGAAGTGCTGGCGGTGGCACGAGCAAGCGGCATCAGTGTCGACGCCACCAAGGTAAGCGACAACGTGCGCCACGCCATCGTCGCGCATCGCGGGCACAAGCCGTCGATGCTGCAGGACGTGCTTGCCGGGCGCCCGACCGAGATTGAGTCGATCAATGGCGCCGTGGTCGTCGCGGCGCATCGGCATGGCGTGCGTGTGCCACATACCGAGACGCTCATGCAGTTGGTGCGACTGGTGCAGGCGCAATCCGCGCATCCGCAAACACCCTAGTTGAACAGGAGGCGGGTCCGCCTATATTGTTAACATGTTAAATAAATGGCGCGCAGACGCCAGCCCAATGGAGACAACCCCATGCTGTGCAGCTTCAGACTGGCGAGCGCGTCTAGCGCGCTTGCACAGGCGTATGCGCCTGGTTCACTACCTTGCCGTTCCACTTCTCAGCGGAGGCCGGTATGAGCCAAGATCGTGCCCCCATCGACATCGGCAGTGTCTTGGATGATGGGCCGTTTTCGTTTGCCCAGAAGGCCGCCGTGCTGCTCGCGGCATTCGCCATCGTCATGGATGGGTTTGATGGCCAGTTGATCGGCTTCGCCATCCCCGTGCTCATCAAGGAGTGGGGCATCACGCGCAACGCATTTGCGCCGGCGGTGGCTGCTGGCTTGATCGGCATGGGCATCGGAAGCGCGCTCGCCGGCTTGTTTGCCGATCGCTTCGGGCGGCGCTGGGCGCTGATCGGCAGCGTGTTCGTGTTTGGTGCGGCCACCTGCATGATCGGTTTTGCACCCAATGTGGCGACGATTGCCGCGCTGCGTTTTATCGCGGGCCTGGGCATTGGTGGCGCACTGCCGAGCTCAACCACGATGACGGCCGAGTTCACGCCGGCCCGGCGCCGCACGCTGGCGGTGACCGCCACCATCGTGTGCGTACCGCTGGGAGGCATGCTGGCGGGGATGTTCGCCGGCCACGTGCTGCCGATCTACGGATGGCGCGGGCTGTTCTGGATTGGTGGCGCGCTGCCGCTGGTGCTTGGGTTCGTACTGGTTGCGGCACTGCCGGAGTCACCTCGATTCCTGGCGCGTCGCCAGTCGCATTGGCCACAACTGGCCAGGCTGCTGACGCGCATGGAGCGCTCCACGCCGGCTGATGCCACCTTCACCGATCTGGCTGGCCAGAAGGTCATCCAGCACGCTGGGTTCCGCTCGCTCTTTGCGCCGGGGCAGGCGCGCGACACGGTGGCGTTGTGGGCGGCTTTCTTCATGTGCCTGCTGGCGGTGTACGCAGCATTCAGCTGGCTGCCGACCATGCTGGCCTCGGAGGGGTTGAGTGTGGCGGTGGCGGGGCAGGGTTTGACGGCCTACAACCTGGGCGGCGTGATCGGCGCGCTGGTGTGTGCCGTGGCGATTGCGCGCTGGGGCTCACGCTGGCCCATGGCACTGTGCTGCATCGGCGCAGCACTGAGCGCATTCGCTATGCAGGGTGTGGATACCCGGCAGAGCACGCAATTGTTGATCGTCGGTTTGGGCTTGCATGGGCTGTTCGTCAACGCGGTGCAGTCGACCATGTACGCGCTGTGTGCGTTTGTCTATCCGACAGCGGTGCGCGCCACGGGCACCGCCTCTGCCGTCGCATTCGGGCGACTGGGCGCGATCCTGAGTGCGTTTGCTGGCGCCATGGTCATCACGGCAGGTGGTTCGAGTGCTTACCTGGCGATGCTGGGGATCGCCATGCTGGTGGTGCTGGGTGCGTTGCTGGTGATGCGGGAGCAGATTCCGCGGTTGACCGCGCGCGCCGCCAATGAGGTGGCCGCCGCGCCGGTGCCGCACGGCAGCCCAGTCAAACCGTAGCGGCCGTGCACGCTTGGAGCAGTGTTACATCAAGATGATGTCGTACTGCTCCTGGCTGGCCGCGGATGACTCCACCTGCAACGAAATCGGCTTGCCGATAAAGTCGCCCAGCATCGCCAGGTGCTGGCTTTCTTCTTCCAGGAACAAGTCGATCACCGACTGCGAGGCCAAGATGCGGAACTCGCGCGGATTGAACTGCCGGGACTCGCGCATGATCTCCCGCAGGATGTCGTAGCACACCGTACGCGGCGTCTTCACCTGGCCCTTGCCCTGGCACACCGGGCACTGTTCACACAGCACGTGCGCAAGCGATTCCCGCGTGCGTTTGCGCGTCATCTCCACAAGCCCCAGCTGCGAGAAGCTGTTGACCGTGATGCGCGTGCGGTCGCGCGACAGCGCCTTGCGCAACTCGGCCAGCACCGCATCGCGATGGTCGGCGGACTCCATGTCGATGAAGTCGATGATGATGATGCCGCCCAGATTGCGCAGCCGCAGTTGCCGTGCGATGGTGTGCGCAGCTTCCAGGTTGGTCTTGAAGATCGTGTCGTCGAAGTTGCGCGCGCCCACGTAGCCGCCGGTGTTGACGTCGATGGTCGTCATCGCCTCGGTCTGGTCGATCATCAGGTAGCCGCCCGATTTCAGATCGACGCGGCGCGACAGCGCGCGCTCGACTTCCGCCTCGATGTTGTACAGATCGAAGATCGGCCGCTCGCCGGTGTAGTGCGTCAGGCGCTCGACCACGGCAGGTGTGTATTCCTGCGCAAATTCGATCAGCTTCTGATGGTTCTCGCGCGAATCGACTTGGATGCTGCGCGTTTCATCCGTCACGAAATCGCGCAGCACGCGCTGGGCGAGGTTCAGGTCCTGGTACAGGATCGACGGCGCGGGCAGGGTGGTGGCGTTGTGGCGGATGGTCGCCCAGATCTTGCGCAGGTAGGCGACGTCGTTGGCGAGCTCTTCGTCGGTCGATTCTTCGGCGATCGTGCGCACGATGAAGCCGCCACGCTCCTCGGTCGGCACCATCGCCGTCACACGCGCACGCAGCGCTTCACGCTCAGCCTCGTTGCCGATCTTCTGCGAGATACCGATGTGCGGATCCTGCGGCAGATACACGAGCGTGCGGCCGGCAATGCTGACCTGCGTGGAGAGCCGCGCGCCCTTGGTGCCGATCGGGTCCTTGATGACTTGCACCATCAGGGCCTGGCCTTCGAACAGCGTCTTCTCAATGGCGACCTGCGGCGTGGGCGGGGCGTCCTTGGCATCGCGCGGGTGCCAGATGTCGGCCACGTGCAGGAACGCCGCGCGCTCCAGGCCGATGTCGATGAACGCGGATTGCATGCCCGGAAGCACGCGCACAACCTTACCGAGGTAGATGTTGCCGACCAGCCCGCGCGTGAGTGTGCGCTCGATGTGGAGCTCCTGAACGGCGGCTTGCTGGACGATGGCCACGCGCGTTTCTTGCGGCGTGATATTGACGAGGATGTCTTCGGACATGGGGATACCAAGAGAGCGGGTTTCAGCACCCGCCTCCAGGCTTGTCCTGCGCCCGAAGCGTGTCTTGAAACCGGCCCCCGCACGCTGTCCGGTGCGTGCTTCAGCGGCCGGTCAGAGGGCGAGTTACAGCGTGATGCCCGCCTGTGCGAGCAGTGCTGCCGTCTCGAACAAGGGTAGACCCATGATACCCGAATAGCTTCCCGAAATATGGGCGACAAAGGCGGCTGCGCGGCCCTGGATGCCGTACGCGCCGGCCTTGCCGAAGGGCTCGCCGCTGGCGATGTAGCGGGCGATGTCGTTGTCCGTCAGCACGGCAAAGCGCACGTCGGAAATGGACAGTGCATGCATCGGCGTACCGTCGGCTTTGACAACGGTGACGGCGGTTAGCACTCGGTGCTCGCGGCCGGACATGCCGCGCAGCATGCGGTGGGCGTCGGCGGCGTCGGTCGGCTTGCCGAGAATCTCGCCGCCCAGGCACACCGTGGTGTCGGACGTGAGGATCGGCAGGGCGGGCAGGTTGCGCGCGACGCGGCGGCGCGCGGCGGCTTGCGCTTTCAATGCGCAGACGCGTTGGACGTAGTCATCGGGCGTTTCGCCGGGAAGCACGGCTTCCAGCGCTTCGGCATCCTCATCACCATCGGCCAGCAGCAGCTCGAAGCGCGCGCCGATCTGGCGCAGCAAGTCCTGCCGGCGCGGGCTTTGGGATGCGAGATAGAGATGCGGCGCGCCGCTTTGGCCCGTCAGATCCATGGTCATACGCGGTGGTACGGGTGGTTCTGGGTGATGCTCCACGCGCGGTAGAGCTGTTCGGCCAGCAGCACGCGCACCATGCCGTGCGGCAGGGTCAGGCTCGACAGGCGGATCAACGTGCGGGCTTTCGCCTTGAGCGCCGGGTCAAGCCCGTCCGCGCCGCCAATCACGAAAGCGATGTCGCCGCCTTCCTGTTGCCATCCGGTGAGGGATTCGGCAAGTGCCACGGTGGTCAGGTCCTTGCCGCGCTCATCCAGGGCGATCATGCGGCAGCCTTTGGGCAGCGCGGCTTCAATGCGTGCGGCTTCCAACTGCATGACGGTGGCGGCGGTGCGGCTGCCCGAGCGCTGCTCGGGCTTGATCTCGCGCAGTTCGATGCGCAGTTCGGGCGGCATGCGCTTGGCGTATTCAGAGAAGCCGTCCTCGATCCAGGACGGCATCTTGTGCCCGACGGCGACGATCAGCAACTGCATGGCGAGACTACCGGCGCGAAATTACGCTGCCCGCTTCTTGGCCGGAGCGCGCTTGGCTGCCGTCTTGGTCGCCGTTTTTGCGGCAGTCTTCGTGGCGGGCTTGCCGGTGCCGGTTGCGCGCTTGGTGGCAGGCTTCTTGGCAGCGGTCTTGGCGGGCGCCTTCTTGGCCGGCGCTGCAGCCTTGGTCGGGCGCTCACCAGCCAGTGCCGGCTTGGTGGTACGGCGCTTGGCCGGCGTGACCTCTTCGGCCTCGTCTTCCTCGTCGTCGTAGCCTTCGCTGGCCTTGGGCAGACCGCGCTTGCCGGTCCCGCCGAGTTCGACGCGCACCGGCTTGTCGCCCCAGATTTCTTCCAGGTTGTAGTACTGGCGCAGTTGCGGCTGGAAGATGTGGACCACGGCGTCGCCGCAGTCGACCAGCACCCATTCGCCCACGTCTTCGCCTTCCACGGCGATGACGTGGCCGCCGGCTTCCTTGACGGCGTCACGGACGGACGCGGCGAGGGCCTTGGTCTGGCGGTTGGACGTACCGCTGGCGATGACCGTGCGGTCGAACAGTTCGGTCAGGTGCGTCGTATTGAAGACCTTGATGTCTTGCGCCTTGACGTCTTCGAGCGCGTCGACGATCACGCGTTGTAGTTTGCGAATATCCATACTGAGTGAGAAGAACGTTTAAAGGGCGAAAGAAAGGTCAAAAAGCGCGCGAGTGAAGTCAATCACGCGGTCAAACACTCACCGTGCCATTGGCACGGCGGTACAGCGAATGCGATTGGGTCAGGTCGGCCACGCCGGCGGGCAGGTCGGCGTCGCAGCGTTCGCCGGCGGCAAGCTGCTGGCGCAGGCGGGTGGACGACAGGTCGACGGACAGCGTCTGGTCGATCCACATATGGCCGGCGGGTGCGCATTGTATCAATGCCGTGTCGCCGCGGCGCACATCAAGCTCATGCTGCACTGGCACATGCAACGCGTTCAGGTCAAAACCGGGGCGCGTGGCGACACACAGGTGCACGTATTCGAACAGGTCTTGCCAGCCGTGCCAGGTATCCAGGCCGACGAGCTGGTCGGCGCCCATCAGCCACGCCATGGAGGTGTCCGGACCGTAGACGTCGCGCAACTCACGTACGGTATCGATGGTGTAGCTGGGGCCGTGACGGTCGACTTCCATGCTGGTCACATGGACTTTGGCGTGGCCACCACGGACCGCTTTGGCGGCCAATTCAGTCATGGCAAAACGCAGCGGCGCAGGCGTGATGTCAGCGGCTTTCTGCCACGACACACCGGTCGGAATCCACAGCAGTTCGTCCAGATCGAGCCGGGCGATGCACAGCTCGGCCAGGGCGATGTGGCCGACGTGCGGCGGATCGAAGGTGCCGCCCAGCAAGCCGAGGCGGTAGGGGCGGTCGAGATCGGGGCGCACGAACGTGGGAAGCGTCATACCCAATCGCGCGCCGGCAGGAAATCGGTGTACAGCGCCGCTTCCGGCGAGCCCGGTTCGGGCTGCCAGTCGTAGCGCCAATTGGCCACGGGCGGCATCGACATCAGGATCGATTCCGCGCGGCCGCCGCTTTGCAGGCCGAACAGCGTGCCGCGATCGAATACGAGGTTGAACTCGACATAGCGGCCCCGGCGGTAGGCCTGGAAGTCGCGTTCGGTGTCGCCATACGGGGTGGCGTGGCGTCGCTCGGCGATGGGCAGCCAGGCGGGCAGGAACGCGTCGCCCACCGAGCGCATCATCTCGAAGCTGCGGTCGAAGCCGAGCTCAGCAAAGTCGTCGAAGAAGATGCCGCCGATGCCGCGCGCTTCCTTGCGGTGCTTTAGATAGAAATAGTCATCGCACCACTGCTTGAAGCGCGGGTACAGCTCGTCGCCGTAGGGGGCCAGGGCGCCCTGGCAGGTGCGGTGGAAGTGCGTCGCGTCTTCGGTGAAGCCGTAGTAGGGCGTTAGGTCCATGCCGCCGCCGAACCACCAGACGGGCTCGGCATCGGGCCGCACGGCGACGAAGCAGCGCACGTTCATGTGCACGGTCGGCACGTACGGGTTGCGCGGGTGGAAGACCAGCGACACGCCCATCGCCTCGAAACCGCGGCCTGCCAGTTCCGGCCGGTTGGCGGTGGCCGACGGGGGCAGGGTGTCGCCCATCACGTGCGAGAAGCCGACGCCGCCACGCTCCAGCAACGCGCCGCCTTCCAGGATGCGGGTGCGGCCGCTGCCGCGCAGGCGCTCGGTGGGCGGTTTTTCCCACGCGTCGGTGGCGAAGTTGCCGCCGTCGAGCGCGCTCGCGGCAGTGGTGATGCGGTCCTGCAGGTCCAGCAGGTAGGCGCGGACGGCTTGGGTATCCATCAGATTCGGGAGGGGCCGTTGGGGCGGCCGGGTCATACGGTTGTCACCATTGTAGCGGGCGGGCCGCTTAGGGCTTGTTGGGAATCACCCGGGGTGACGGAAGCCGCGCTTGCCCCATGGTGGGGCATCAGCGCGGCAGGGATCGCTCAATGGCGGATGGCGCGGTGACCGATATCGGTCCGGTACTGGGCGCCGTCGAACTTGATTTGTTCGATGGCGTTATACGCGGCGCGCTGGGCCGCCTTGACGGTGTCGGCCAGGCCGACGACGCACAGCACACGGCCGCCGTTGGTGGTCAACACGCCGTCCTTGAGCGTGGTGCCGGCGTGGAAGGTGACGCTGTCTTCCGTTTCCTTCGGGATACCGGTGATGACGTCACCCTTGCGCGGCGTGTCCGGATAGTTGTGGGCGGCCATCACCACGCCCAGCGCGGTACGGCGGTCCCATTCCAGTTCCATGCCGTCGAGCTTGCCGTCGATGGCGCGGTCGAGCACGTCGTACAGGTCGGTCTTCATGCGCGCCATGATGGGCTGCGTTTCCGGGTCGCCCATGCGGCAGTTGAATTCGAGCGTCTTGGGGTTGCCGTCGGCGTCGATCATCAGGCCGGCGTACAGGAAGCCGGTGTACGGGATGCCGTCTTTTTCCATGCCGCGGATGGTCGGCATGATGATCTCGCGGAGTGCGCGGGCGTGCAGCGTGGGCGTGACCACCGGCGCCGGCGAGTAGGCGCCCATGCCGCCCGTGTTGGGACCGGCGTCGCCGTCGAGCAGGCGCTTGTGGTCCTGGCTGGTGGCCAGCGCCACCACGTTCTTGCCGTCGCACACGACGATGAAGCTGGCTTCTTCGCCGGCCAGGAATTCTTCGATCACGACGCGCGCACCGGCATCGCCCAGGCGGTTGTCGGCCAGCATCATGTCGATGGCGCTGTGCGCTTCTTCGGCCGTCATCGCCACGACCACGCCCTTGCCGGCAGCCAGGCCGTCGGCCTTGATGACGATCGGGGCGCCTTCCTGGTCAATGTAGGCATGTGCTTGCGCTGCATCGCTGAAGGTCTGGTACTTGGCGGTCGGAATGCCGTGGCGATGCATGAACGCTTTGGCGAAATCCTTCGACGATTCCAGCTGCGCCGCGGCCTTCGTCGGCCCGAAGATGCGCAAGCCCTTGCTGCGGAACAGGTCGACGATGCCGGCAGCCAGCGGCGCTTCCGGGCCCACCACCGTGAAGTGGATGCCTTCGCGCTCGGCAAACGCGGCCAGCACTTCCGGGTCCGTGATCGGCAGATTCTGCAGACGCTTGTCGAGCGCCGTGCCGCCGTTGCCCGGTGCCACGTACACCACCTGCACCTTGGGCGAGCGTGCCAGCTTCCATGCCAGGGCGTGCTCTCGACCGCCCGAACCGACCACCATCACTTTCATGCTGTACCTACTCAAAAAATCGAAAACTGGAAAACAAAAACGGCGATCGGTCAGGTCGATCGCCGTTGTGCGCGTGTCTCGGGCTTATTCCCCGATGACCGCGTTGGTGAAGACTTCCTGCACGTCGTCCAGGTTTTCCAGGACGTCGAGCAGCTTCTGCATCTTGACCGCATCTTCGCCGGTGAACTCGACTTCGTTCTGCGGCTTCATGATGACTTCGGCCAGTTCGGCCTTGAAGCCAGCGGCTTCCAGTGCGGTCTTGACCTTGGAGAAATCGTGGGGTGGGCAGATGACTTCGAGCGCGCCGTCTTCATGGGTGACGACGTCGTCGGCGCCGGCTTCGAGCGCGGCGTCCATCAGCTTGTCTTCCGGCGTGCCGGGGGCAAAGATGAACTGCCCGACGTGGTCGAACAGGAACGCCACCGAGCCGGCGACGCCCATGTTGCCGCCGTACTTGTCAAAGCCATGGCGGACTTCAGCCACGGTGCGCGTGCGGTTGTCGGTCAGGCAGTCGACGATGATGGCGGCGCCATTGATGCCGTAGCCTTCGTAGCGGATTTCTTCGTAGTTCGCGCCTTCCAGGCCACCCACACCGCGCTGGATGGCGCGCTGGATGTTGTCCTTGGGCATGTTGGCGTCGGTCGCCTTGTCCATGGCCAGGCGCAGGCGGGGGTTCGAATCCGCATCACCGCCGCCCAGACGGGCCGCCACGGTGATTTCCTTGATCAGGCGCGTCCAAATCTTGCCGCGCTTGGCGTCGGCAGCGGCTTTCTTATGCTTGATATTGGCCCATTTGGAATGACCGGCCATGAAACTCTCCGAGCGGAATACGGTGGAAATGCTGTGGAATCTGGCGCCCAGATGGCGGTTTGACGCCACCTGCACGCTCTATAATCGGTCGCAGATTTTAGCATGCTGCACACGCCCGCCGACCCGTCCATCCGGTCGAGCAATAGGCGCCCGCCCCCAAAGATTGATCCCCGTCTAAATGCCATGACCGATCCCATCCTCGTTGCCAAGAACACGAAAACTGAGTTGGTGCTGCTGCCCCAGCTCGCCAACCGGCATGGCCTGATTACCGGCGCCACCGGCACCGGCAAGACCGTCACCCTGCAGACGATCGCGCAGGGCCTGTCGAAGATCGGCGTGCCGGTCTTCCTGGCCGACGTGAAAGGTGACCTGACCGGCATTTCGCAGCCCGGCCAGTCGAACGACAAGCTCAAGGCCCGTCTGCAGGAGCGTGGCCTCGAAGAGCCGCAATGGGCTGGTTGCCCCGTCACGCTGTGGGATGTGTACGGCGAGAAGGGCCACCCCGTGCGTGCCACCGTGTCGGACATGGGCCCGCTGATGCTTTCGCGCATGCTGGAGCTGAACGACATCCAGACCGGCGTGCTCAACCTGGTCTTCCGGATTGCGGACGATTCCGGCCTCGCGCTGCTCGACATGAAGGATTTGCGCGCGATGCTGCAGCACGTGGGCGAGCATTCGTCGGAGTACACGAACAAGTACGGCAACATCTCGTCGGCCAGCGTCGGGGCCATCCAACGCAACCTGATCGCACTGGAAGAGCAGGGCGCCGACAAGTTCTTCGGCGAACCGATGCTCGACATCAACGACCTGATGCAGACCGTGCGTGGCCAAGGCGTGATCAACATCCTGGCGGCCGACAAGCTGCTGAATGCGCCTAAGCTGTACGCGACGTTCCTGCTGTGGATGCTCTCCGAGCTGTTCGAGCATCTGCCGGAAGTGGGCGATCTGGACAAGCCCAAGCTGGCATTCTTCTTCGACGAGGCGCACCTGCTGTTCAACGACGCGCCGCCGTCGCTGCTGCAGAAGGTGGAGCAGGTGGTGCGGTTGATCCGCTCGAAGGGCGTGGGCGTGTACTTCGTGACGCAGAACCCGTCCGATGTGCCTGACACGGTGCTCGGGCAGCTCGGCAACCGCGTGCAGCACGCGCTGCGCGCCTTCACGCCGCGCGATCAGAAGGCCGTGAAGGCGGCGGCTACGACGATGCGTGCGAACCCCGAGTTCAGCATCGAACAGGCCATTGGCGAACTGGCCGTGGGCGAGGCGCTGATCTCCATGCTTGATGAGGGCGGCCGCCCCGAAATCACCGAGCGCGCGTTTGTCGTGCCGCCGGCGTCGCGCATCGGGCCGATCTCGGATGAGGAGCGCCGTGCGCTGATTACCAACTCGCTGGTTGCGGGGCGTTACGACACGGCCATCGATCGTGAATCGGCGTATGAAATCCTGACCGGTCGTGTGGGATCAGGTGGGGCCGCATCTGCGTCGGCACCGAGCTCTATCAGCACCGACTTTGGTGCGTCGGCAGGTTCCGCACCGGCTCCCGCATCGACGTCTGCGCCTGCACAGCAGGGCGGCGGCTGGCTGGGTGAGGTCGGCTCGATCCTGACCAAGGGCACGGGGCGTACCGGCCGAGGTGATTCGATCGTCGAAACACTGGCCAAATCAGCGACACGTACGATCGGCTCGACCATCGGGCGCGAGATCGTACGTGGGGTGCTGGGCAGCATCCTGGGCGGGTCGAAGAAACGCTGAGCTGAGTGGGTTTCTGACTTTCATCAGGTAACCCGCGGCGGGCGGGATGAGACCGCCTCTGCGCTTGACCGCACGCAATACCTGGCCTGCCAGTCTCCCTAGACTGCATCGGGCCGAGGCATCATCCGGTGCCGCGGCCCTCAATCCGGGAGATCTGGCATATGACCGCACTCAAAATCTTGTTCACGACCGATACCGGCCTGGCGAGCCTCGCCGTCATCGGCTTTCTCATCGGCATGGGCGCGTTCTTCTGGCGCCTTTTCGTTCGCAAGATGCGCGAAGAAGAACGCGCCACCAGGCAGCGCCAAGCCTGAGCAGCTTCCCTACCGGTTTCCCCGCCACTTCGTTGCCACCGCATGCACCAAAGCAAACAGCCGGCAATGCCGGCTGTTTTTGTTTGCGTGGAACGCAGTGCGATCAGTTCTTCGTGCCGAACAGGCGGTCGCCCGCATCGCCCAGGCCGGGGATGATGTAGGCGTTGTCATCCAGGTGCGAATCGAGCGAGGCGACGAACAGCTTCACGCCCGGATGCGCCTTCTGGAACACCTCCACGCCTTCCGGTGCGGCCACCAACGCCAGGAAGAGGATGTTCTCGTCCGGCACGCCGCGCTTCTTCATCACGTCGATGGCGTGCACGGCCGAGTAACCGGTGGCGACCATCGGATCGCACAGGATAAAGGTGCGGTCTTCCAGATCCGGCAGGCGCACGAGGTATTCCACCGGGCGGTGGTGCTCGTCGCGGTACACGCCGATATGGCCGATGCGCGCCGACGGAATCAGCTCGACCAGCCCATCGCTCATGCCTACGCCCGCGCGCAGCACCGGCACCACGGCCAGCTTGCGGCCAGCGATGACGGGCGCTTCCATCGGGCCCATCGGCGTGTCGATGTGGCGGCTGGTCAGCGGCAGGTTGCGCGTGATTTCATAGCCCATCAGCAGCGTGATCTCGCGCAGCAGCTCGCGGAAGGTACGCGTGGACGTGTCCTTGTCGCGCATGTGCGTGAGCTTGTGCTGGATCAGCGGGTGATTGAGGATGAACAGATTGGGGAAGCGCGGATCTTGTTTCATGGCGAGAAGAATGCAGTAGTGGGGCGCATTGTACGGCGCGCCCCATGTGGATGATCGAGCGGCTTATCGGCGGCCGCGCATCAGAATGATGTACACCACGGCCGAAATCGCCAGCCCCACGAACCACGCATACGTGTACAGCGCCTCGAACACGCCCGGCACGCTGGTCACGAAACCGGCCTGCTTGAAGAAGCCCGGCAGGTTGGGCAGCACGCCGATGATGAGCGCAGCGATGGCGCGGCCATTCCAGCCGTTGCCGTAGCCGTAGGGGCCATCCACGCGGAACAGCTCGCCGGTCTTGAGTACGGTGCGGCGCACCAGGAAGTAGTCGACCATCATGATGCCGGCCACCGGGCCCAGCAATGCGCCGTAACCCACGAGCCACGTGAAGATGTAGCCCTTGGTGGTCTCCAGAATCTTCCACGGCATCATCGCCAGGCCGATGCCCGCCGTGATGTAGCCGCCGATGCGGAACGAGATGCGATGCGGCGCCAGGTTCGAGAAGTCATACGCTGGCGACACCACGTTGGCGGCGATGTTCGTCATCAGCGTGGCGGTAATCAGTGCCAGAAGCGCGACGATGACCGACGGCCCCGTCATCTTGCCGGCCAGCGTGACCGGGTCCCAGATGGCCTGGCCGTAGATGACCACGGTGGACGAGGTGACGAGCACCGCCACCAGCGCCAGCAGCCCCATCGGCAGCGGCAGGCCAATCGCCTGGCCGACGAGCTGGTCGCGCTGGCTGCGTGCAAAGCGGGTGAAGTCCGGAATGTTCAGCGCTAGCGTGGCCCAGTAACCGACCATGGCGGTCAGCGACGGCCAGAAGAAGCCCCAGAACTCGCCGGCGCGCTTGCCGCCCGCCGCAAACGCCGACGGCGCCGACAGCATCGGGCCAAAGCCACCCGCATTGACGTACGCCCACCAGACCAGACCCAGCGCCGCCAGGATCAGCAGCGGCGTGGCCAGGGCCTGGAAGCGCTTGATTGACTCCAGCCCCTTGGTGATCAGCCAGATGTGCAGGCCCCAGAACAGCAGGAAGCAGAATCCCTGGCCCGGGTTGATGCCCAGGCCCGGAATGTTGCTGCCCACCAGCATGTTGTCGGTGACCACGTTCAGGATCGTGTAGATGGCCTGGCTGCCGAGCCACGTCTGAATGCCGAACCAGCCGCACGCCACGATGGCCCGCAGGATGGCCGGCAACTGCGCACCGCGCACCCCGAACGACGCTCGCACCAGCACCGGGAAGGGGATGCCGTATTTGGTACCCGCGTGGCCCACCAGCACCATCGGCACGAGCACGATCAGGTTGCCCAGGAACACCGTCAGCACGGCCTGCCACCAGTTCATGCCCTCGCTCATCAGCCCCGAGGCCAGCATGTACGCCGGCACCGACACCACCATCGACACCCACAGCGCAGCGTAGTTGGTAGCCGTCCAGGTGCGGGCAGCTTGCGGGGTGGGGTTGAGGTCTTCGTTCCAGAGAGTCGGGTCGGGTGCCGCGACTGTATCGGCGCCCGCGTAGAAGGCGGGGGAGGTGGTTTGGCTCATGGGATGTGGGATCCGTTGTCGTTTTAGATATTCGGAATGCAGGCGCGATTGTACGGCGGTCGGGGGTGCGCCCAAGCGAAAGCCGTGCCACGTGCAGCGCACCCCGCGTCGGAACGTTTTGTTGAATTCCAATACAATCGACGGCGCCCTCCAACACGTCCTGCGCTTCTCTCGCGCTCCGTTGTGACCACCGCGTCTTCTGCGTCTTCCAACTCCGCACGAACCACCGACACCGGCGGCCTGCTGCTCGCCTCCGTGGGCGCCGTGCTGTTCTCTGCCAAGGCCATCGTCGCCAAGCTGATGTACCGCTATCAGGTGGATGCCGTCATGGTCATCACCCTGCGCATGCTGCTGGCCGCGCCCCTGTTCATGGCGATGGGCTGGTGGCAGTCGCGACGCGCGGCACCGCTGGCTCCGGCCGACCGCTGGCGCATTGTCGGCCTGGGCATCATCGGCTACTACCTCTCCAGCTTTCTCGACTTCCTGGGCCTGCAATACATCACGGCGGGGCTGGAGCGGCTGATTCTGTTCCTCACGCCGTCGTTCGTGCTGTTGATTACGTCGACGGTGTTCAAGCGGCGCATCACCGGCTTGCAATGGGTGTCTCTGGCGTTGGCGTACGCGGGCATCGTGCTGGTGTTCGCGCACGATCTCAACCTGGGCGGCAACAACGTGTGGCTGGGCGGCGGGTTGGTGCTCGCCGGCGCCATCAGCTACGGTATCTATCTGCTGGCCAGCGGCGAGCTCGTCAAGCGCGTGGGGTCGATGCGGCTGGTGGCGTATGCCATGTGCGTGTCAACCGTGGCCTGCATCATTCAATTTCTGGCGCTGCGGCCCGTGTCTGCGCTGGTGTTGCCTTGGCAGGTGTACGGGCTGTCGGCCATCAACTCGGTGTTCTGCACGGTGGCGCCGGTCACGCTTACGATGATGGCGGTGGCGCGTGTGGGGGCGCCGGTTGCGTCGCAGGCGGGCATGATCGGGCCGGTGTCGACGCTGCTGCTGGGCTGGTGGCTGCTGGGCGAGCCGATTACGGTGTGGCAGATCGCCGGCAGCGCGCTGGTGCTGGCCGGCATGGCGCTGCTGTCGCGTGGTGCTAGCCGATCCAAATAACGATCACAAGGAGTCAGACAGGATGGACCTGGGGCTGAAGGGCAAGCGCGCACTGGTGTGCGGCGCAAGCAAGGGATTGGGTTTCGCCTGCGCCGATGCGCTGGCGGCAGAGGGTGTGGATGTGGTGATCGTCGCCCGTGGCGCTGAAGCACTGCTGGCAGCAGCCGAGCGTATCCGCAGCGCACATGGTGTCCGCGTTGAAGCGGTCGCCACAGACATCACCACCCCGGAAGGCCGGGCTGAAGCACTGCTGGCCTGCGAGCGCCTGGGCGGCTCGCCTGACATTCTCGTCAACAATGCGGGCGGCCCACCGCCGGGCAACTTCCGCGACTGGGATCGCGATGCGTGGAATGCCGCGCTCAACGCCAACATGCTCACCCCCATCGACCTGATCAAGGCAACTGTCGACCAGATGATCGAGCGCCGCTGGGGCCGCATCATCAACATCACCAGCGGTGCGGTGAAGGGGCCGATCGATGTGCTGGGATTGTCCAACGGCGCACGCTCGGGCCTGACCGGCTTCGTGGCCGGCCTCGCGCGCGAAGTGGCCAAGCATGGCGTGACGGTTAACAACTTGCTGCCTGGTCAGTTCGAGACCGACCGTCTGACCAAGACGCTGGAGGCTGGCGCCAAGGCTGCCGGCATCAGCACAGAAGACAACTTTGACCGCAAGCGCCAGGGCAATCCGGCGCGGCGGTTCGGCCAGCCGGCCGAATTCGGCGCCGTATGCGCTTTCCTCTGCAGCCAGCACGCGGGTTACCTGAACGCGCAGAACATCCTGCTGGATGGCGGCGCCTTCCCAGGCACTTTCTAAGCCCAGACCTATGACCACCATCACGCCCGAAGGCGCAGTGAAAAAGCGCCGCATCGCCCTGATCGCGCACGACCACAAGAAAGACGACATGATCGCCTTCGCACAGACGCATCAGGCCTACCTGGCGCAATGCGATCTGCTGGCGACCGGCACCACCGGCGGCCGGCTGGAGGCGGAAGTCGGCCTGTCCGTGCAGCGCATGCTGTCCGGGCCGTGGGGCGGTGACCTGCAGATTGGCGCGCAGCTTGCCGAAGGCCGCGTCGACGCCGTCATCTTCCTGCGTGATCCGATGACGCCGCAGCCGCACGAACCCGATATCAACGCGCTAGTCCGCGCCTGCGACGTCCACAACATTCCCTGCGCCACCAACCTGGCGACCGCCGATCTGGTGATGTCCGCCCTGCAACGGGTGCAGCCTGACCCGAAGGAGATTCACGCATGACCCAAGCGAAAGCCATCCGCATTTTCGAAACCGGCGGCCCGGAAGTGATGCAGTACGTCGATGTTGACGTGCCCCGGCCCGGCCCCGGCGAGGCCACCATCAACCAGCACGCCATCGGCCTGAACTACATCGACGTGTACTTCCGCACGGGGCTGTATCCGCAACCGCTGCCGGGCGGTATCGGCATGGAAGCGTCTGGTGTGGTGGAGGCGGTGGGTGAGGGCGTGACGCACGTCAAACCGGGCGACCGCGTTGCCTATGCAGGCCGCCCGACCGGCGCCTACGCCGCCATGCGCACGATGCCGGCCGACATCCTGGTGCGCCTGCCGGACACCATCGATTTCGAAACTGGCGCGGCGATGATGCTGCAGGGCATGACTGCGCAGTACCTGATCCGCGACAGCTACCGCGTGCAGCCGGGCGATACCGTGCTGTTTCACGCAGCGGCCGGCGGAGTTGGCCTGATCGCATGCCAGTGGCTCAAGGCACTCGGCGCCACGGTGATCGGCACCGTCGGCAGCGACGCGAAGGCAGAACTGGCTCGCGCGCACGGCTGCGATCACACCATCGTCTACACGCGCGAGAACTTCACCGAACGCGTGCGCGAGATCACCGGTGGCAAGGGCGTGCCGGTGGTCTACGACGGCATCGGCAAGGACACGTTCAACGGATCGCTGGATTGCCTCGCTCCGCGCGGCATGATGGTCAGCTATGGCAACGCATCAGGCCCGGTGCCGCCGTTCGATATCAGCGTGCTGAGTGCCAAGGGCTCGCTCAAGCTCACACGCCCGACGCTGATGACATACACCGCACGGCGCGATCTGCTGGAGCCGATGGCAGCGGACCTGTTTGACGTGGTCAGCAGCGGCAAGGTGAAGATCGAGATTCACCAGCGCTACGAACTGCTGGACGCGGCGCAGGCGCACCGCGATCTGGAAGAGCGCAAGACGACCGGTTCGACGATCCTCTTGCCATAAGCAGGGAAGTTACCGCCCGCTCGGTTTCATGCGCCGAGCGGCGGCAAAGCGTGCATCTTCGCGCACGCGTTCGGGCAGGGCGCGTAGCAGAAAGTGCAAGGCCAGGGGGACGAGCACGATGTCATCCACCCAGCCGATCACCGGGATGAAGTCCGGAATCAGATCGATCGGCGAGACTACGTAGCCGACCAGCAGCAGTGCAGCCGGCGCCAGCCACCACGGCGCGCCCGGATGGCGCAGCGCAAACCATAGCAAGCGCACGTCATTGCGCACTACGCTCCACAGGCGGAAGAGTCGTCCGAACATCGTGGGCTCCTTGATGAAAAGCCGGCGTCACATGGAAGGGTTTGGCCGGCGGGCCATCGTAGCAGCTTGGGGAATCGGCCCGGTTTTCAAGATTTGAACACCTATCGCCCATGAAAAAAGCCGGCCCTCTCGCGAGGTGCCGGCTTCTTGCCGCAGCGGACTGGACTTAGCCCGGAATCTTGCCTTCCACGCCTTCGACGTAGAACTTGATGCCGTGCAGGAAGCCATCGTCGGCAACCTTGTCGGCGGGCAGGACTTCCTTGCCGGTGTTGTCCTTGAGCGGGCCCTTCCAGATCGGGGCCGAGCCGTCGATGATGCCCTTCTTGCGGGTCTCGACCAGTGCCTTCACGTCTTCCGGCACCACCGCGTTGTACGCGCCCAGATCGATCGCGCCTTCCTTCAGGCCCCACCACACGGTCTCGGGCTTCCACTTGTTGTTGAGCACGTCTTCAACGACCTTGTTGTAGTACACGCCCCACTTGTTGGTCGAGGCGGCCAGGTGAGCCTTCTCGCCAAACTTGGTCATGTCGCTGTCCCAGCCCAGCGCGTACACGCCTTTCTCCTGCGCGGTCTGGACCACGGCGGCGGAGTCGGTGTTCTGCATCAGCACGTCGACGCCCTGGCCGATCAGCGTGGTGGCAGCTTCACGCTCCTTGCCCGGATCGAACCACTTGTTGACCCACACCACGCGGGTGGTGGCCTTCGGGTTGACGCTGCGCGCACCCAGCGTGAACGAGTCGATGTTGCGGATCACCTCGGGGATGGGCACCGAACCCACCACGCCCAGCTTGCCCGACTTGCTCATCTTGCCGGCCACCACGCCCGCCAGGTACGCGCCTTCATACGTGCGCACGTCGTACTGGCCGAGGTTGTCGGCGGTCTTGAAGCCCGTGGCGTGCTCGAACTTCACGTCCGGGAATTCCTTGGCGACTTTGAGCATCGATTCCATGAAACCGAAGCTCGTGCCGAAGATGACCTTGTTGCCTTGCGTTGCCAGATCGCGGAAGACGCGTTCGGCATCGGCAGCGCTTTCGGGCACGTTTTCCACGAAGCTGGTCTTCACCTTGTCGCCGAACTTGGCCTCGACTTCCTTGCGAGCGGCGTCGTGGGCGTACGTCCAGCCGGCGTCGCCCACTGGGCCAACGTAGACGAACGCAACCTTCAACGGCTCGTTGGCCGGCGCCGGTGCGGCAGCGGCGGGGGCCGAGGATGCGGCCGGCGCAGCAGTGCTGCCGCCTGCGTTGTCGTTGGACTTGCCGCAACCCCAGAGGGTGAGGGCGGCGCCGGCGGCCAGCGCGGCCAGCGTGATCCTGCGGGTAACGTTCATCAATTTCTCCTGTTGTGTGGCTCGTTGACTGTGTTGAAGCAAAAAACGGAATGCAGAAAGCTTAGGCCGCAGTTTAGGCAGCCCCCGGGCGGAACGGCTTGCCGAGCGACGCGGGCATGTTCAAACGAATCCAGTCCGGGTTACGCGAGATGATGGCCAGCACGACGATCGTCGCGGCAAACGGCGCCATCGACAGAATCTGCGAGGGCACCGACACGCCCATCCCTTGCAGGTAAAACTGCAGGATCGTCACGCCGCCAAACAGCAGCGCGCCAAAGAGGATGCGCAGTGGACGCCAGGTGGCAAAGGTGGTCAGCGCCAGCGCGATCCAGCCGCGGCCGGCGACCATGTTCTCCACCCACATCGGCGTGTAGACCAGCGACAGATACGCACCCGCCAGCCCGCAGCAGGCGCCGCCGAACAGCAGCGCGCCAAAGCGGATGGTGCGCACCGGATAGCCCAGCGCATGCGCAGACTCTGGCGATTCACCAATCGCGCGCAGCGTCAGGCCCGCGCGTGTCTTGAACAGGAACCACGCGATGGCGCCGCACAGCAGCAGGCTGAAATAGACCATCCAGTGGTGCGCGAACAGGGCCGGGCCGACGAACGGAATCGACTCCAGCCCAGGGATGCCGTGCGCCTGCGCCGGCAGCGACATGCCGACAAAGCGCTGGCCCATGAAGGCCGACAGCCCGGTGCCGAAGATCGACAAGGCGAGGCCCGTGGCGACTTGATTGGTGACCAGCACCAGCGCCAACCAGGCAAACAGCGCAGCCATCACCATGCCGGCAATCGCGCCGGCCGCAAAACCCAGCAGCGGAATCTGCGTCTGGTAGCCGACCATGAAGCCAGCCACGGCGGCCACCAGCATCATGCCCTCGGCGCCCAGGTTTAGCACGCCGGAGCGTTCGTTCATCAAGAGCCCGAGGGCGGCCAGCAGCAGCGGGGTGCCAGCGTTGATCGACGCGGCGATCAGGGGAGCAAGACTTTCCATGTTTCTGTTTCTCTCAGCCCGATCAGTGGTGCGCGCGCCAACGCAGGCGGTATTCGATGAGCGTGTCGCAGGCCAGCAGGAAGAACAGCAGCATGCCCTGGAACACCCCGGTAATGGCCGACGGCAGGCCCAGGCGCGATTGCGCGAGCTCGCCACCGATGTAGAACAGCGACATGACGATCGCACCGAGCACGGTGCCCACTGGATTCAGGCGCCCGACAAAGGCCACCACGATGGCCGCAAAGCCATAGCCGGGGGAGATGGACGGCAGCAACTGCCCGATCGGGCCCGTCACCTCGAAGGCACCGGCAATGCCGGCCAGCCCGCCCGAGATCAACAGCGCGGTCCACAGCGCTTTACGCGACGAGAAGCCTGCATAGCGGGCCGCCTGGGGTGCGAGCCCGCCGACCTGCAGGCGATAGCCCGCGAAGCTGCGGAACACGAACAGCGTCATCGCCGCCGTCATCACCAGCATGAACAGGAAGCCCACGTGCAGGCGCGTGCCGGCCATCAGCGTAGGCAACACGAAGGCGCTGTCGAACACGATCGATTGCGGGAAGTTCATGCCGTTCGGGTCCTTGAGCGGCCCGTTGACCATGTACAGCAATAACAGCTGCGCGATGTACGTGAGCATCAGCGAGACGAGAATCTCGTTGGCATGAAAGCGATCGCGCAGCAGGGCGGTGATCGCTGCCCACAGCGCACCACCGATCAGGCCAGCGACGATGGCGAGCACCAGCGCGAAGCTGCCCGGGATGGACGGTGTTGGCGTATCGAAAGCGATGATCGTGGCAGCCGCAAAAATGCCGCCGACGATGAGCTGGCCCTCTGCACCGATGTTCCACACGTTGGCGCGGTAGCACACCGACAACCCCAGCGCACACAACACCAGCGGCACGGTCTTGAGCAGCACCTCGCCGATCGCTCGCTTGCTGGCCAGCGGTTCGATCAGGAACACGCGCAGGCCGGCCACTGGGTCCTTGCCCAGCAGTGCGAACAGCAGCAGACCGAACACCATTGTCAGCACCAGCGCGATCAGCGGCGAGGCATAGGCCATGGTGCGCGACGGAATCGCGCGCAACTCCAGCGAGATGGGCAGCGCCAGGCGGCTGCCATGCATGACCTCAGCCATGAGCCACCTCCGAGATTGCTGCTGCCGAAGCCGAGGCCGCGCCGGTCTTATCCCACATGCCGCTCATCCACAGGCCGATCTGTTCGCGGTCGGTGGCGTGCGTGGGAGTGGAGGGCGAGAGGCGCCCGTTGGCGATCACGTGCAGGCGATCGCACAGCGCAAAGAGTTCGTCGAGTTCTTCCGACACGATCAGGATGGCGCAGCCCCCGGCCTTGAGCGCGAGGATTTCGTTGTGGATCTGTGCCGCCGCGCCCACGTCCACGCCCCAGGTGGGTTGCGCGACGATGAGCACGCGCGGCGCGCATTCGATTTCGCGGCCGACGATGAATTTCTGCAGGTTGCCGCCCGACAGGCTCTTGGCCAGCGCGTCCGGCCCGCCGGCTTTCACGCCGAAGCGTTGGATGATGCTGGTGGCCAGCTTGGCAGCAGCCTTCTTGTCGATCAGCCCGCCACGCACCTGCGGCGCACGCTGGTGCGTCAGCAACGTATTGGCAGCAAGCGACAGCGACGGCACCGCGCCGCGCCCCAGGCGTTCTTCCGGCACGAACGACAGTCCGCGCTTACGGCGCGCACGTGGGTCCAGCTTGGCGACGGGCTGGTTGCCGATAGTGATGGTTTGCGCTGCTGCGCGCGTGTCTTCGCCAGAGAGCGCAGCCAGCAGTTCCTGCTGCCCATTGCCTGACACGCCCGCGATGCCGACGATTTCGCCGCTGCGCAGTTGCAGGGCGATGTCGTGCAACTCGGTCGCAAAGGCATGTGCCTTGGGCAGCGACAGGCCGGCGACTTCCAGGCGGACCTCGCCCGGCGTGGTCTGCGGGCGCAGTTCGCGCGGAGGCTCGCCGCCGATCATCATGCGTGACAGCGATGCCGCCGTTTCCTGGCGTGGGTCGCACACGCCCGTGACCTTGCCCATGCGCATTACCGTGGCGGTGTGGCACAGCGCCTGGATCTCGTCGAGCTTGTGGCTGATGTAGAGGATGCTGGTGCCTTCGGCCGCCAGCTGGCGCAGCGTCACGAAGAGCTTCTCGACGGCCTGCGGCGTTAGCACCGAGGTCGGCTCGTCGAGGATCAACAGACGCGGCTTGGTGAGCAGCGCGCGCACGATCTCCACGCGCTGGCGCTCGCCCACGGACAGCGTATGCACATGGCGATGCGGCTCCAGCGGCAGGCCGTACTTGTCGCCGGTGGTGCGCACCTGTTCGGCCACGTCGCGCAGGTCGGTGCCTGCGGGCAGCCCGAGCAGGATGTTCTCGGCCACCGTCAACGTGTCAAACAGCGAGAAGTGCTGGAACACCATCGCAATGCCCAGCGCGCGCGCCTGGTGCGGGTTGGCGATGGTGACGGGCTGGCCGTCGAGCAGCATCTCACCGGCGTCAGGCTGCACGGCGCCGAAGATGATCTTCATCAGCGTCGATTTGCCGGCGCCGTTTTCGCCCAGCACGGCATGGATCTCGCCCGGCGCGACGGTGAGGCTGACGCCGTCGTTGGCGACCACGCTCGGGTAGCGTTTAGTCATGCCTGTCAGCGACAGGCGCGGTGGGAGTGGTGTCACAACAGTTGGCTCGTGGTTTCCGTGCCGCTCACCGCGAGCGCAAGGCTGTCGCAGAGGCGATCTCTTATGAACGTTGACGACACTTCACAACAGGCGATGCTGACGCAGATTCGCGCCGACGCATCGCAGCAATCATCATGAATGGGTGATGCTTTTCATCAAATGTGAATTATATCTTCCGGCGCAGCGCCAGATGGCGCGGATAGCGCATGGGTGGCGGGCATGCACCCGCCTCTCACGAGGGGTGCTGGAGTGCAAATCCCGTGCCGGCCTGAATTGGCCGATTTACGTGGGGTAGCTTGTTATGCGGGGGTATGCAGGTTGCGAGGATGTCCCCTGTGTGGGGCGCATGAACGAGGCTGCTCGCGGCATGCACCTGCCCGGTGCCTGGGCGCGATCTGTCACTTTGCGCTACAGTTCGCGGTTTGCCCCGGCAGGGATGTCACGTCCGCTGCCGCGCTGTGTTTCCCTCCCATGACTGCTCCCGCTCCCGCACGATCCCGCCTGCCTGGTCCCATTCCTGGCTGGCTCTTGCTGCTTGGCATGCTCACCGCCGTCGGCCCGCTGTCGGTCGATATGTATCTGCCGAGCCTGCCGACCATTGCGCGCGACTTGAATACCTCGTCGGCGGCGGCGGGCATCACGCTGACCGTCTTCCTGATCAGCCTGGCGATTGGCCAGTTGATCTACGGCCCGGCCAGTGACCGCTTTGGCCGCAAACCGCCGCTCTATATCGGTTTGGCGATGTACGTGGCGGCTTCCATTGGCTGCGCGTTTGCCAAGGACGCCACCATGCTGGCCGTGCTGCGCGGCGTGCAGGGCTTTGGCGGCTGCGCGGGCATGGTGATCGCGCGCGCGGCGGTGCGTGATCGCATGGACCCGGCCGGCGCCGCGCAAGCGTATTCCACGCTGATGCTGGTGATGGGCGTGGCGCCCATCCTCGCGCCGATGATCGGCGGGGCGGTGCTGCAGGTCGGTTCGTGGCGGATCATCTTTGCGCTGCTGACGGTCTTCGGCGTGCTGGCGCTGGCGGCCGTGCACTACCTGATGCGCGAGACGCTGGCGCCGGAAAAGGCGCGCAAGCTGGCGGTCAGCCACGTGCTGCGCGACTACTGGGAGCTGCTGCGCGACCACCACTACGCTGCCTATATGTGGTGCGGTGCCGTGTTCCTGTCGGGCATGTTTGCGTACATCACCGTGTCGTCGTTCGTGCTGATCGACGGGTATGGCCTGTCGCCGTCGCACTACGCCTGGGTGTTCGGCAGCAACGCGGCGGGGATGATCGCGGCCTCGCGTTTGAACGTGCGGCTGGTGCGCAAGTACTCGCCGGCACGCGTGTTGCGCCGCGCGCTGTGGATTCCGGTGGTGACCAGCGTGCTGGCGACGGCGGCTGCCGCGGCCGGGTTCACGCCACTGCCCCTCGTGCTGGTGGCGTTGTTTTGCTACATCGCCTCGATCGGCTGCATCTCGCCCAACACGGGCGCGTTGGCAATGGCGGGGCAGGGCGCGCGCGCGGGCACCGGTTCAGCACTGATGGGCGCCATGCAGTTCGGCCTGGGCATGGTGACGGGTACGGTGGTCGCGGCCATCGGTCAGAGCGCGCTGCCGCTGCTGGGCATGATGGCTGTCTGCGCTGTCGTGGCGCTCATCCTGGGCTTGCGCGCCACGCGCGAAGAACCCGGCGCCTGATTCCCGCTATTTCTCGACGCCTCTTGCTCTAGAGGCGTCTTCATCCTTTCATATGACTTTGGCATAACATGCCAGTCACGCTGGTCGTGTCCGACGCCTATGATGAGGGCAGCCGGACCACGATCAGACGCGACCGAACCCTGCGCGACTAAGGGTTACTTCTTATATAGAATTTATCAACGTTTTATTAACGTATCGCTTTAGTTTTCATCCGCACGCCGCCATGCGCGTGCTTTCGAGACCGGGGGCTAAGTTGCAGTGCACGATTCACCGGCTGGGCGAACTGGCGCTGTTGTGCGAAGTGCCGCCGCCGGCGACCTTGAATTGCCAGCAGCGCATCTGGGCCATGGCCTCGCGCGCGTCCAACTGGGCTGGCGTGGTAGACGTGGTCCCCGGTATGAACAACCTCACGCTCGTGTTTGGTCCGCTGGCCGACGCGCGCGTGCTCGAAACCCTGCTGCGCGAAGCATGGGAAGACAGCGAGGCACTGGTGGCCGACGGCAAGCTGGTCGACATTGAAGTCGCCTATGGCGGTGACGATGGCCCCGACCTGCGTGACGTCGCCAAGCACACCGGCCTGACCCCGGCCGAAGTCGTGCGTCGCCATACCGCGCCCGAATACATCGTCTACTTCCTCGGTTTCCAGCCGGGCTTTGCCTATATGGGTGGCTTGGACAAATCGCTCGCCACGCCGCGCCGCGCGGAGCCACGCATGGCCGTGCCTGCCGGCTCGGTTGGCATTGGCGGCGAGCAGACGGGCATCTACCCGGCCGCGTCCCCCGGCGGCTGGCAATTGCTCGGCCGCACGGATGCCGCGCTCTTCCTGCCGCAGCGTGATCCCCCCACGCTGCTGGCCCCCGGAGACCGCATCCGCTTCGTTGCCTCGAAGGTGCGCGCATGAGCTCCAAACTCCAACCCATGATCGAGATCGTGCGGGCGGGTGTGCTCGCGTCTGTGCAGGATCTGGGCCGCACTGGTTACCGCCGCTTTGGCGTGTGCACATCGGGTGCGCTCGATCCGCTGTCGCTGTATGTGGGCAACCGCTTGGTCGGCAACCGCAGCGATGCGGCTGGCATCGAGTTCACGCTCGGCAACGCCACGCTGCGCTTCCAGGCCAATGGCCTGATCGCGCTTACCGGCGCCGATTGCCGCGCCACGCTCGATGGCACGCCGGTGCACGCCTGGCGCGCTACCCCCGTGCAGCGCGGCCAGACGTTGACCTTGCGTGTGGCGCAGGGCGGCGTGCGTGCCTATCTGTGCGTGGCCGGCGGCATCGATGTGCCGGAGATGATGGGTTCGCGCAGCACCGACCTCAAGGCTGGCTTTGGCGGCTTTGAAGGGCGCCCGCTCAAGGACGGCGACAAGCTGCCCGTGCTGCCCGCGGATACATCGCACGCACCCGACATCAGCAAGGACGCCGTCGCCGTGAAGGCCGCGCGCTGGACGTTCGACCGCGCGCAAGATGGCACGCCGGTGATGCGCGTGCTGCCTGGCCCGGAATACGATGACTTTCTCGCTGATGCACAAGCCGCATTCTGGGAATCGGACTGGACGCTGACCCCCAACAGCAACCGCATGGGCTTCCGCCTGCAAGGGCCACAGCTTGCTCGCAAGAAGCAACAGAGCGGCGATCTGCTTTCGCATGGCGTGGTGCCTGGCGTGATCCAGGTGCCGCCGTCGGGCCAGCCGATTGTGCTGATGGCCGATGCGCAAACGACTGGCGGCTATCCCAAGATCGGCACCGTCATCCTGGCCGATCAATGGCGCCTGGCGCAGATCCCGCTGGGCACGCGCATCCGCTTTGAGCGTGTGACGCTGGAAGAAGCCGAAGCCGCGCGCGCCGAGGTGACACGCTATCTGCAGCAAATCGAAACCGCGCTGGATTGGCAGCGCCAGGGCATTCTGTCGACTGCGCGGCGTACCGCCAAAACACGACTGAACGCCTGAAGCACCGGACACGACACCATGACCACGATTGATCTGAACGCCGACCTCGGCGAGGGCTGCGACAACGACGAGGCGCTGCTTGCACTGGTGAGCTCCGCCAATATCGCCTGCGGCTGGCACGCGGGCGATGTCAACACGATGCGCCAGACCACGGCGTGGGCGCTGCGCGAAGGCGTGTCGATTGGCGCGCATCCGAGCTTTCCGGACCGCGAGAACTTCGGCCGCACCGAGCTGCACCTGCCTCCGGAAGAGATTTACGCGGGCGTGCTCTTCCAGATCGGCGGTCTATCGGCTATTGTGCGCGCCCAAGGCGGCAAGCTGGCCCACGTGAAGCCGCACGGCGCGCTGTACAACCAAGCCTCGCGTGATCGCCCGTTGGCTGCGGCCATCGTGCGCGCGGTGCGTGATTTCGATCCGTCGCTGGTGGTGTTCGGGCTGGCCGGCGGTGAACTGGTCAAGGCCGCGCGCGAGCTTGGCTTGCAGGCCAAGGAAGAGGTGTTTGCCGATCGCGGGTATAACGCGGATGGCTCGCTCGTCAAACGCGGCACGCCCGGCGCGCTGATCGACGACGAAGCCGCCGCACTCGACCAGACGCTAACCATGGTGCGCGAACAGCGCGTGAAGGCGATTGATGGCACGTGGGTTCCGATCCACGCGCAAACTGTTTGTTTGCACGGCGACGGCGCACATGCGCTGGCGTTCGCGCGACGCATCCGGGAACGGCTGGGCAGTGAAGGGATCACTGTCCGTGCCGGCGCCTGAGCCACGACGGCCCCGTCCTTCCAGCGGGGCTTTTTCATAAATTGGGGGGAGCACCACATGAGTACGGCAGTCAATCTGTGGCCACTGATCGGGGTGGCCATCATCATCGTAGGGTTCATCCTGCGATTCAATCCACTGCTGGTGGTGACCGTGGCCGGGCTGGCGACGGGGCTGTCAGTCGGCATGGACCTTGGCACGCTGTTGGAAACCTTCGGCGAGAAGTTCATCAACAGCCGGTCGCTGGCGGTCTATGTGCTGATTCTGCCGATCATCGGTCTGCTGGAAAGCTACGGTCTGAAAGAGCGCGCGCAAGACTGGATCTCCAGCCTGGCAAGCGCCACCTCCGCCCGTATCCTGATGCTGTATTTCGTGGTGCGCCAAGGGCTGGGCGCACTTGGCCTGACCTACATCGGCGGTCATGCGCAAACCGTGCGGCCATTGCTGGCGCCCATGGTGGAAGGTGCCGCAGCCGCCCGCCACGGTGATCTGCCGCAGCACATCCGTGACAAGCTGCGCGCGCACTCCGCCGCCTGCGACAACATCGCCATCTTCTTCGGTGAAGACATCTTCCTGGCCTTCGGTGCGGTGCTGCTGATGGATGCGTTCCTCAAGGAAAACGGCATCACTGGTATTGAGCCTTTGCAGCTGGGCCTGTGGGCAATTCCCACCGCCATTGCCGCGCTCGTCATCCACATGTTCCGCCTGGTGCGGCTCGATGCCAGCATCCAGCGCGATGTCGATGCATGGAAACAATCCAATCCGTCCAAGACGAATGAGGTGACAGCATGAGCACCCTGCTGACTATTAACAGCGTTTTCTATCTGATCGGCTTTATCGTCATGCTGCTGGTCGGTATGACGCTGCGAGACAAGGGCAACCCCAAGCGCCTGACCACGGCGTTGTTCTGGTTCCTGTTCGGCTCCGTCTTCCTGTTCAGCGATTTGATGGTGGCGACGCTTGGCAAGCCGATGGCGTATCGCATCGTCGGTGTCATCGTTCTGCTGATCGCATTGATCGCTGGGGCGGGCTTGCTGTCGATCGGCACGTACAAGCAGAGCACCCCGGAACAACGCCATGCCTCGGCCAACAAGCTGCGCAACAAGCTGTTTGTGCCGGCGCTGCTGATCCCGGTCATCACGGTGCTCTGCACGCTGGCGTTCAAAGGGGTCTCCGTGGGCGGCGTCTACATCCTGGATCAGAAGCAGTTGACGTTGGCCGCGCTCTGCGTGAGCTGTGTCTGTGCCATTCTGGTTGGTTGGGCGCTGACCGGCGGGTCGCCACTGCACGCGGTGCGTGAGTCGCGTCGCCTGCTGGATTCGATCGGCTGGGCCGCGGTGCTCCCGCAAATGCTGGCGATGCTGGGTGGCGTGTTTGTTGCGGCACAGACAGGTAAATCGGTGAAGGACATCGTGAGCCTGTTTGCCGATCCGAATAACCGCTTCCTGCTGGTGGTGATCTACTGCGTGGGCATGGCGCTGTTCACCATGATCATGGGCAATGCGTTTGCGGCATTCCCGGTGCTGACGGCGGGTATTGCGCTGCCGCTGCTGGTGGTTGGCCAGCACGCCGATCCCGCTCCTCTGGTGACCATCGGCATGTTGGCCGGCTATTGCGGGACATTGATGACCCCGATGGGCGCCAACTACAACATCGTGCCGGCCGCGCTGTTGGAGTTGAAGGACAAGTATCTCGTCATCAAGACGCAGATCCCGACCGCACTGGTGCTGCTGTGCGCCAACATTCTGCTCATGTATTTCCTGGTTTTCCGCTAGAGAGACGCCATGCCATTCACCGTCGAACTCACCGTCAAGCAGGCTTCAGATCTGGCTGCACTGCCGCTGCGCTCGCTGTATCACGAGTATCCGAACCACATCATGCATCTGCTGAATGGGGCAGAGGATGTGCGCTCGCCGCGCGACATGCATCCGGTGTTCTATGGCTGCTACGACTGGCATTCGGCGGTGCATGGCTATTGGCTGCTGGCGCGCTGTGCAAGGCTGTATCCGTCTCTGCCGCAGCAGGATGCCATTGCGAAGCTGTTTGACGAGCACTTCACTGTGGAGAACATGCAGAAGGAGTGCGCGTATTTTCAGGCGCCGGGGCGCACATCGTTTGAGCGTCCATACGGCTTCGCCTGGGTCATGGCGTTGGCGCAAGAGTTGGATGTTTGGCAGCATCCCAAGGCGAAGACGTGGCTGGCAGCCATGGAGCCGCTGACGGCAGAAATCCGCAGCCGCATCTTCAGCTATTTCACCAAGCTCAGCTATCCGATCCGGGTCGGCACGCATTACAACAGCGCCTTCGCGTTGAAGCTGATCCTGGATTTCGCGCGCCATCGCCGCGACACGGAGTTGGAGGAACTGGTGGTCTCCGCCTCCCGCCGCTACTACGGGGAAGACACCAACTATCCGGCGCACTATGAGCCGGGCGGCGACGAGTTCCTGTCTGCAGCATTGACCGAAGCCTTGCTGATGTCGGACGTGCTGCCGGCGGCCGCGTTTGCTGGCTGGTTTGCCGAGTATCTGCCAGTGCCGGGCCATGTCGACCGCCTCCTGGCACCTGCGCATGTCAGCGACCATAGCGACCCCAAGATCGCCCACCTGAACGGTTTGAACCTGAGCCGAGCCTGGTGCATGAAGCGGATTGCTGCGCGCCTTCCGGAGAGCGCGCCAGCCAAGGCCGTGCTGGATACAGCTGCGACGCTCCATATCGAGGCGGGGCTGCCGCATGTGATCAGCGGGGAATATGCTGGTGAGCACTGGCTGGCAACCTTCGCCATGCTGGCATTGGAGCCAGTTCATTGACATAGCGAGCCCGTTGACCGTCTCCATCGTGCCTGCCGCGCTGCTGGAGTTGTCCGATAAGAACGCTGTGATCAAAGCGCAAGTCCCTACCGCACTACTGTTGCTTGCAGCCAATATCGTGCTCCTGTACTTCCTGATGCTGCACTAATCGTGTTTAATGCATCGCGTGCGGTGCGCGTCACGTCGGCGAGTCGATTGCCGGCGTGCGCCACCAATCGTGATCGCCGCCCAAGGGGGTGCCGGGGTGTGCGGTCGTCGACCTCGCATCGCGCTCTTCTCCGGGGGGATTCATGAGCAGCCAGATGACGAGCGGCCGTTCCGTGTCGGGACGCCGCTTTTTTTGTGTTCTTGCAACCAGCGCGCTGTCGCTGATTTCGGCCGCACAAGCGCACGCCGAAACGTTCCGTGTGGCCACGCCGTACCCGGCCGTCAATTTTCATACGCAAAACCTGCAGGCTTTCGCCAGCGCCGTGAGTACGGCCACCAATGGCGACCTCAAGTTCGAGGTGTCGCCGAACGGCACGCTGCTCAAGGCGGCCGCGATCTTTGACGGCGTCAAAGATGGCAAAGCTGAGGCGGGCGAAGTGATGCTTTCGACGCTGGCCCAGCGCGATCCGCTGTTCGGTGTGGATTCGATTCCCTTTGTGGTTTCGGGCTACAACGACGCACGCCTGCTATGGGACGCCTCGCGCAGCCGCATTGAAGCGCTGATGAAGGCCAATGGCCTGCGCCTGCTCTACGCCGTGCCCTGGCCGCCACAGAACCTGTATTCCGAAACACCGATCGCCCGTTTGTCCGACCTGAAGGGACATCGTTTGCGCACGTATAACGCCGCACAAAAGCGCATTGCCGAGCTGTACGGCGCGCAGGCCGTGCAGGTGGAGGCCGCTGACCTGAGCGCCGCCATCGCCGCCGGGCGTATCGACACGATGGTCACCTCGCCGTCGACCGGCCTGGAAACCAAGGCTGGACAGCGCCTGACCTATTACTACAAGGTCAACGCCTGGATCCCGAAAAACGCCGTGTTCGTCAACGAAGCGCGTTTTGCCAAGCTGCCGCCCGCCACCCAGCAGACCGTGCTGAAACTGGCCAAGGACTATGAGGCCCGCGGTTGGGACTCGAGCCGCCAGACCTACGAGCATGATGAAGCCGAGCTCGCAAAAAGCGGCGTGCGCGTGCTCAACCCCGATGTGAACCTGCAGGGTGACATGCGCCGCCTGGGCGAGCGCCTGACGCGCGAATGGCTGCACACGGCGGGCACGGAAGAAGTCGACATCCTGTTGAACTTCGAGAACAAGCGCAGCAAGGCGAAGTAAGGCCAACGCGCACTTGGGCATGACGTTCGACGGACGTTTATCATCGTTTTTGTCTTACGTAGTTGCAGGAGAACGTCATGCCTACCGTCCTCGTCACCGGTTTTGATCCGTTCGAGAACGAACCCATCAATCCGTCGTGGGAAGCCGTGCGCACGCTCGACGGTCAGGGGATCGCCGGCGCCGAGATCATCGCGCGCCAGTTGCCGACCATCTTTGGTGAATCCAACAAGGTGCTCGGCAAGCTGCTGCAGACGTTGCACCCGGATGTGGTGATCGCAGTGGGGCAGGCCGGCGGCCGCGCCGAGATGGCTATCGAGCGCATCGCCATCAATGTGGACGATGCGCGCATTGCCGACAACGCCGGCAAGCAGCCCATCGACATCGCCATCGCAAGTGATGGGCCAGCGGCGTATTTTTCAACCCTGCCGATCAAGGCCATCGTGCGCGAACTGCGCGCGGGCGGGGTTCCCGCGTCGGTCTCGCAGACGGCGGGGACGTTCGTCTGCAATCACGTCTTCTATGGGTTGATGCACGCCATCGCCCGTCACAAGCTGCCCACGCGCGGCGGCTTCATCCACATCCCGTATCTGCCGTCGCAGTCGGCCAAGCATCCGGGGCAGCCGAGCATGGCGCACGACACCATCGTCGCCGGTTTGCGCATTGCCATCGAGACGACGCTGCGCACGCTACATGACGTACGCGAAACGGGCGGCCAACTGCACTAGGCAGCCGCCGCCCGTTTGGGGTGGTGGAGCGCGCGCCGGATCAGTCGGTCAGGCGCGTGTGGCGCTGCAGCTCGATGCGTACTGAAGTCCCTGGAGCGACATAGCCCGAGGTGACGGGCGCCGTGTCATCCAACGCGCGGTAGCTTTCGATTGCCACCGGTTCATCGTAGGTGGAGGCAGCCGGGCGAGCCGGAGCCGCAGGTGCCGCCGTGCGGCCGGTCGCACGCGCAAGCGTGCGTGGCTTGGTGGCGGTGTCTGCCTGTTTCGAGGGTAGGGGTGCGGGCACCGCTTCCGCCTTCGGCTTGGCTGCCACACTGATATCGGGTGGCGCTTCGACGCTCGGTACGGCTTCAGTCTTGGCCGGCGCGGCTTCATCCTTGTCAGCGGCCGTATTGGCAGCGACGCTCGGTGCGGTGTCTGCGGCAAACGCGTCTTGCGGCACACTCGGCACGGGCGCCTGCGCGATTGCCGCGTACTGCGCCGGGTCAATGTGGGGAATCGGTTGCCGGCGCTTGCCGGTATGCGAGCCGACCAGCGCTGCAGCCACCGTGCATGCCACCCCGATAGCCAAGACCGTCAAACGCCGGTGCCATTGCGCTCGCGACACCTGATGCGCGGTTGCGGCCGCAGCCAGCCGCGCGTCGTCTTCTACGCGCGCCAGGGTGGCGTGGATCGCCCGTACGGCGCGACGCGGCGTGCCAAAGGGTGGCGGCACGCGCACGAAGCCCGGTAAGCCCAGGTCGCCGTCAATGGTGAAGTTGAGAGAGTCCACGTCCGTCTCCGCTGATGGCCGCAGAAGGCGCAGGGGCCGTTTGCGGGAACAGCTGACATGCTAAGAGCCCGTCGGGAGGCGGTCGATCAGACTTATCCTAAAACTGTTGAGGGATGTGTCGGAGACAGGGCGGCCGCCAGCCTGCGGTGCGTACCGCAGGCCAGGGAATAGCGTGGGGTGCCTTACGGAGCAGGTGTCCAGTTCGGATCGTTGAGCTGCTTTTCCAGCAGACGGATCTGCTGTTGCAGCGAATCAACCTGGGCCTTGTAGGCGCGGCGTTCGACGTCCAGCGCCTGGGTTTGCTGGCGCACGGTCTGCTGCTCTTCCAGCATCTTCTGGCGTTGCGCCTGCATGATGCGGACTTCCTGACTGAGCGAGGCAGCACGCTGTTCGGCGGCCTGCGCTTCGCGCTCGAGTTGCGCTTTCTGGCCGGCGGTGACGGCGCGGCGCAGGTCGTCCTCAGCCCAGACGCGGGTCTGTCGGGCCAGCGTGTCGTACGCGCCTTCAGCCGGCGCTACCGACGCGAACTTGTACACGCGCCACAGTTCTTTGCGATACGACAGCGCGACGTAAGCGGTGGTGTCTTCATTCACCAGCAGCAGGCTCGTGCCGTAGTCGCCGTTGTAGGTGGTGCGTAGCTCGGTCAGGCGCTTTTGTGCCAGCAACTGCTGCAGTTCGGCCACGGTGCCGGCAGAGGCGGCCGTGGCTGCAGCCGGCGCTTGCGGCGTCGCAGTTTGGGCGTGAGCCAATCCGGTGCCCGCAACGGAAGCTGCGGCAGCAAACGTGAGAACGGTTCGGCGGAAGACGAGAGACATCGCAAGAATCAGAAATCGGAGCCGACGCGACTATATCAGCTTTGCCTGCGGATTCTGGCGGGATTGGTCACGCATCGTCAGCGGAGGTGGCTGCCGACGTTTCGCGTCGCCCGAAGTAGCGCGCCGGGGATTGTCCAAAGTACTGCCGGAACATGGCGATGAAATTGCTGGGCGTGGCATAGCCCAGCGCGTCGGCCACGTTGGCAACCGGCTCACCGGCTGCGAGGCGTTCGAGCGCATGCACCAGCCGGGCCTGGCGGCGCCATTGCGCAAAGCCGATTCCGGTTTCCGCCAGGAACAGCCGGTTGACCGTGCGCGGCGACACACCGGCCCACTCGGCCCAGGCTTCCAGCGTGCGCGTGTCGCCCGGTGCATCGACCAGACTTTGCGCGATGCGTGCCAGGCGCCGATCGGTGGGCAGCGGCAGGTGCAGCGGCTCGCGCGGTGCGTGGCGCAGCTCGTCAAGCAGCACCGCGGCAATGCGCCGGCTTTCCGGCGAGAGGAATTCGTCAACCGGCCAGGTGACGGCGCGCCGCACGAGCGCGCGCATGACGTCGCTGATGCCAACCACGCATGGCCGGTCAGGTAGATCGGCGCAGCACGCGGGCGCAACCAGCACGAACCAGCCGCTCATCACGCCGCTGATGGTGGCGCTATGCATCTCGCCTGGCGGAATCCAGCCAGCGCGGTGCGGTGGCAGGATCCACGAGCCATGCCGTGTGCGCACATGCATCAGCCCACTGTCCACGCAGAAGATCTGGCCCCGTAGATGGCTGTGCCAGTCGACTTCACGCGTGCCGAACTGGAGCCGGTCGTTGCTCTCGGCCGTGCCCACCACGGCGACGATCTCGGGGCCGTCTGTGCGTTCGCTGTAGGCCTTGAGGGTGGCCAGCTCGGCCGTGGGGCGGGCTGGCATGGCATCGCAGGTGCGAGGTTGCGCGCGCATGTGCGGTTGGCGGGTTTCCAATAGTTTCTGTCCAAACCACGTTATCACGTCTTTGCTGCGGTGCGCGATAGTGACCCCACGGCCCACAGGGGCCGCTCATGGACCGCAATCCGAGCAGGGGGAAACATGGCAGAAGCATTGGACAGATTCCGCATCTACGACATCTCGGCCTGGCCGATTGTGATGTTGCGCAGTGGCGCCCAGGCGCCAGGGTATGCGCCGCAGTGGGCGCGTGAGATGGAGGCGCTGTTGGCGCGCAACCAGCCGTTTGTGGTGATCCACGGCGTTCAGCAGGTGGACGAGGCGCATGAAGATCGCCGGCTGCGTGCGGTTTGGCTGAAGGAGAACAAGGCGGCGCTGGCTGCGCAGTGCCGGATACTGGTGCATGTCGAGCCTGATCCTGTGCAGCGGCTGGCTGTGCGTGCGCAGGCTGCCATTGCTGTGCAGGCATTCAAGGTGCCGATGGAAATCGTCGAGAGTTTTGATGCGGCACTGGACGCCGCCCGGCGTGCGCTGGGCAATGACGCCGATCAATCGACGCCAATTGCGGAGTGGGCCGATGTCTGAACCATTGCATGTGACCATCATCGGCGCGGGACTGGGTGGATTGTGTCTCGCGCAAGGGCTGCGCCGTCGCGGTATCGCCTTCGACGTGTTCGAGCGCGATGCCGCCCTGGGTAGCCGTCCGCAGGGCTATCGCATCCGTATCGATGCCGCCGGGCAACGGGCGCTGCAGGACTGTCTGCCACCGTCGCGCTACACGCTGTTCCGCAAGACCTGCGCGGTGCCGGCGCGCCGCGTGAACCTGTTCGATCCGCATCTGCGTCCGGTGGATGGCCGTTGGGTCGATTCGTGGCGCGACGACGATGCCGATGAGCCCGCAGACCTGAACGCTCATCGCCAGACGCTGCGCGAGGTGTTGTTCGACGGAATCGGCAAGTGGGTGCACTTTGGGCGCGGGCATGTCCGTCACCGGTCGTGCGAAGACGGGCGCATCGAAGTGACATTCGACGATGGTTCGCCGCGCATGACTGACGTGCTGGTCGGCGCCGATGGCGTGCACTCCGGCGTGCGGGCACAGCGGCTGCCGGGGACCGAACCCGCATTGACGGATGCCTCCGTTGTTTACGGCAAGACGTATCTGACGCCTGCCGCGCTGGCACGTATCGACGATCAGTTGCCGGGAAATACGACGATCGTCTTTGGCGATGGGCTGGCCGTCATCATCGATGCGATGCGTTTTGCGATGTCGCCCGCGCAACTCCAGTCTGGGCTGAGCGAAGTGGAGCCGTATCTGTACTGGGCCGTGATCGCACAGAATCACCGGCTGGGTGCGAGTGGCAACGCCGATGCGAGCGTCGCGGGGCTCTCCCTCGGCTGGGCGCGCGGACTGCGTGCGCTGTTTGCCTATGGGGACGCGGCCTCGACCGTCATGCTGCCGGTACGCGCCACGCAGTCGTTGGCGCCATGGGCAAGCAGCCGGGTGACCCTGCTTGGCGATGCGATCCACGCGATGAGCCCCGCGGGTGGCCTGGGCGCCAACACCGCGCTGACCGACGCGGCCAATCTGGCGGCATGGCTGGGCGAGGTGCGGCAGGGGCGCGTGGGGCTCGATGCGGCGATTGCCGGTTACGAAGGAGTGCTGCGGGAGACGACTGCCCGTGCGATCGACGCGTCGCGAAAAGGCACGGATGTGCTGCTCGGGGCGTTGGCTTGACGGGGGAGGGAGAAAAGAGACTGGCGGAAGCGGTGAGAGTCTCCCGCATGGCGGCTAAATCGCTGTAAATTCAACAGCTTAGTGCGACTGCATGGGGCGATTTTGGCACACCTGTTTGGCACACGCAACCAGAGCGGACCGGCTACCCGTGGAGGTTACCAGAGTGCCTCGAATGCGCGCCCAGACTCGCGGCAAAGAACACAATCATCGTCGATGCAAATAGCTGGCGTACCGGAGTCCAGGAAGGAAAACGCGAGGCAAGCGGTCCTTGGGTTGTCGGGGTAAAGAAACCGTCAAGCTTGCCGTAGGACTGCTTGATGCCCACAAGTTCGAGAGGGCGACAATGAGGCTGCTGTGCGCGTTGTATGAGCGATGGTGTGAGCTGTCGGCACTGACCAAGTTCAAGCTGACTGTCATGGGGATAGGGCTTCTTATAGGGCTGCCGACAAGCGCGATGGGGCTGGTATGGCATGAAATGCGCGTAGCACTGCAGGTGAGCAATTGTTCGGACGACCTCACCAAACCTATGCTGGATGCTCTTCTGCAGGCTGATGGGGATGCTGTCCTGCGCGCCACCGGTGCCCAAAAGATTGAGCAGTCCAGGGAGTGCGCTGCCGGTGCCCTTCAGCATCCCAAAGGAACGGTAGCCTTTCTGTTGGACGAACACCGGCGACTTGCCAACGCCGCGCACTAGCATTGCGTACCCCCTGAGGCTTTGGTCGGGGGAGCCAATCCGCAATGCGGGCTTTTATCCGCGAAAGGGCATCACGATGGAATTCAATTTCAAGGGCCTACACCCTGCCTTTCTTGAGGCGGTCAACCGGCACGAGCCGTCCATTGCCTTTGGACTTACGGAAGGCAGAGGCAAGTTTGTCTTCCTGCTGTTCATGACGACAGACTCGGTGGGGCGCATCGTGTGGGGTGCGCTTGAGCTGTTCATACTCCTCGCCGGCACCCAGAAGATGCTGAGGTTCAAGCTGCTGGGGAACCACAAAATCGCCGGCGATTTCAAGGTCCGCTTGACCGAAGACGACGAGCAGGCCATTCGCGCTGAACTCGGTCTCAGCCATGCTGCGGGCGGGCCAGCCTTTGTCCTTCACGACTTCCTGAACAAGCTGAACGGAATTATTCCGGCGTCCATCCCGCTCGAAGCCAAAATTGCCATAATCAAGGACGAGAAACAGGCGATTGAGGCTCACTGCAAAACGTACCTCGACGATGCCAGCAAGGTCTATCTCCTTGCTGCACGGCCATTGCCGGAAGGCAAGCGGCCACGCGAGGAAACGCTGCGCAAACTCTACATGCTCAATGCGGAGTCGGCAGTCATTGCTGCGTTGATTCGGAACCTGAAGAGAATACGGTGGACGACTTACTGGACGGCGACGGAGCCTACGACGGATAGGTTTGCCGAAATCTTCACCAAGGTTGCAGGTGTCGAAGCCAAGTCGTAATGGGCTGTTCGCCAGTGCTTGCGCTGCCTGTAGGGTTCCGGCCAAGCGAAGTGAACTGAGCGCAGGAAATGGAAGAGGAGAGGGCGATACCGACTACTGCCGTTTTCGCTTGCTCCTGCGAAGGGCTGGCCTTTCGGCCTTTTCGTCGGTATCGAGGTACCCGCTGACGCGGGTGCTTGAGCAATCCCCGCTGACGCAGGGGAGGTACTGCAACCGCCTATTCGGCGGCTAACCAGGTATCTACAACAGCCAAGCTTGCTCTTCGAGCTATCCCTGCTGACGCAGGGGAGGTACAGCATCCACCCATTCGGTGGATAACGAGCGCTTGCACAACAGCCAAGCCTGCTCTTCGAGCTATCCCTGCTGACGCAGGGGAGGTACAGCATCCACCCATTCGGTGGATAACGAGGCCTGCACAACAGCCAAGCCTGCTCTTCGAGCTATCCCTGCTGACGCAGGGGAGGTACAGCATCCACCCATTCGGTGGATAACGAGGCCTGTACAACAGCCAAGCTTGCTCTTCGAGCTATCCCTGCTGACGCAGGGAAGGTGCCGCAACCGCCTATTCGGCGGATAATCCGTTAGATAATCCTCGATGCCGATTAATCGATTTCGAGTGGTCATTGCTAACGTGTTTGCAGTGTAGCGAGGAGAAATGCTAATTGCAATACCTTTTTGATGCCTCAAATGAATTCAAATGCCGACAAATGTAAATCGACTGAATAAAATCGCTTCTATTTAGTGATTATCGGATGGGCGCCAAATTGACGTCCCCCGGTGCAATTTGTCCGGCTTCACGCTGGCCGCCGCACTCGATACTGGGCGAACACGTCAAGCGCATCGTACAAGCAACCAGCTGGCGGCGGCAGGCCAGAGCGGTTCCCCCGGGCTCCCGCGTGTCGCGCTGGAGCGACGCTGGCCCGATTCAGTAAGGATAAGGGAAAATTTCTGCGCAGAAAATTGTCTCGACCCTGTGCAGCGCCTGCGGACCGGTCGAGAGGTCTGCGGGGCATGCAAGACCCTGGTTCCCTGGTCTTGTCTGTCTTGTGCCGATGCCCAACAAGGCGCGTGTTCGTAAGAACTAGCAGAAATTTCCGCGCAGAAATTTCTGCACGTGTCGGCGGCGCGGCGCTATCGACACACGCTTCGCAAGCAGCGTGTAGCCCCTCGTCAGCGCACGCTGAGCGTCTGATGGTGGAACGCGGTACGTCTCCGTAAAAATTAGCGGAAATTTCTGCGCAGAAAATTCCTCGCGCTGCGAACTCTCGATTTTAATGATGCCGGGTCCGCAACGCCCGCTAGTCTCCACCTATCTTCCATCGGCCATGTCCTCCGCGACGCAACCCGCCTGTCGCTATACAAGTTGCGCCAATGTCGGCGCGTCTCATGAGGACAAAATGAACGATATCGATATTGAAAACAGCGTGCTTGCGTTGCTGGTGGGCTCGTCGCGTCTGATGCGACCGCACGAGGTGCGCGCGGCCACAGAGAACTATCTCGGGCCGGGGCGGTCGCTGGACGGCTGGTTTCTGTGCGGCGACGCATCTGCAGCCATGGTTGATGCACTGGTTGCTGCGGGAGGACCTGTTCCCGTCCGATTGACCGGATTCTGCGCTCCGAACGGCGGCAACTATGTCACGATTACACATCAGATGGGCGCGGCACAGCATCGATTCTTGCTGCCGCTCTATGAGCCGCCGGTCATCGAGTATCTGGGTTCGCTCCAGCGCAAGCCGGTCATTCAGGTGATGCTCGGCCGGCAGGGCGAAAACCAGGCTGCCGTAGTCCGCAATGGTGTGGAATGGCCAGACATCATTCCGCTTCTGACAATGTGCCAGACGGACCGCGACGCGACTGCTGACGAGACCTATAGCGAAGTGCATATGGCAACGGCTGCGGCAAGTCGAGTGGACACCGTTCCAAGCTTGTTGCGCGGAGTGCGAGTTACGGACGTGAGTGTTTCGACGGTGCTGCCGTATGAGTACTGTCTAGATGCGATTCGCAAGCAGGGCGCTCCGGAGGGGTTTTGGAAATGACCAACATCTCGGTGGAGCCACTGGCCAACGGCCCCGGTTGTAGCTACTACCTCGTCTCCGAGGCGGTAGCGGGCGGGCCGCTGGCAGTTGTAGAGGGAGAGAGTCTGGCGGAAGCACAGGCCCTCCTCGATGCGATGAGCTGCCTTCTGGGCGTCGCGCCCGGTGTCAGCCTGCATCTGGCACCCGTTGATGTCTTGCCGCAGCAGGTGCCGGTGTTCACGGTGGTGTACCTGCGTGCCCTACGGGACAGGGCGGCGCGGGAGAGTCAGATGCCAGGTACGACGCGACACTAGGACAGGCAGACAAGACATCTGTTGATTTGGCGGTGACCTATCCCTTTGGGGTGGGTCACCGCTTTTCTTGCTGCGGGCCTGCCAGCGCGGCTTCAAGGTGTCACGCTGTCGTGGGCCTTACTGGAAACCCTCCACCAGCCGAGGAATTTGCAGCAACGCTTCGCCCTTGAACCGCGACGTGAACTGGGGAGGCTTTTTGTCGACACGGAGGTCGACAGCCGAACCCATGATGCACTCTATCCAGTCCAGTCCCTTCTTCTGATAGGCCGCCCGGATGCGCTGCACGCTCGGCGCATCCGCACCGAAGCACACCCAGAGGTTGAAATAGGGCTCGTCCCCAAACATGGAGCCCACCTCAAAGTAGAGGCCGAACCGCTTGTACAGCTTGTTGTACTGGTAGGCGGTCACCTTGCTTCGGAGCGGGACAAACAAGTCCTTCAGCTTGGCGTTGTCGAACCGCAAATTCCACAGCGGCGCAAGCAGCGGGTTGATGAACACCGGGATTTCGCTGGGCTTGAAGGTCCTGGCCATCCGGAGAAACCGCTGGTGGTCCTGCTTGGCTTGCTCCATTTCAAGTTCGATGGCAGCGATGCCCGCCTGGAGGTGCTCAGGAAACAGTTCCTTGATGGAGACTTCCTCGTCCTCAACGGGCATCACAAATTTACGATGGTCGGCAAGGTTGATGATGTTGCTGGCGATGTTCATGTGTCTGTATCTCGTTTTGTTGGTTTTGTCAGCGCCGTAGCGGCGGCGCCGTGTGTTGTCCTTCCTCGGTCTAGGCGCAAGCCGCCGGGAGGCCTGGCTTCTACCTTATGTACGAGGGGCGGGTTGTCGGTCTTGCGCGTCTGCGGGGAAGGGGAATGGTTTGTTGAGCGCCAATTTATTGCTGCTTGCTGATTAATTCAACGGGTTTCGCGTATTTATTTCACTAAGTAGAAGCAGTGCTTTTTATTACCCGGGGCGGGTGACTAAATAGGAGTGCTTCTTTTTTGGGTCGCGTCCAGGCTTGTTGGGTGCGCAAACCGGGAGCTAACTCCATTCTGGCAGGCGGTCACGCTGCCGCAGGGCTACCTCACGGTTTATGTGTATCTCGCCATATTCCATAGAAATCAATCGCTTATGGGGGGTGTCCTATGAGCGAAGCCGTGTCCTCTAGGGCCGTGACTCCGGAGTGCCCAAGGCGCGACCAACCGAGCGAGGAGCTAATGAGAAATACTTTTTTCCAGTAATGCGGATGTTCTGGAAAATAGTGGTTTTTATTATTGCGGTGAGTCGTGAAAATATCTTGATTTATTATTCGGGTGGCGATAAATTTCCGACCCGCTACGAACACTAGTCCGGCAATAAGCCCAGAACAGACACCAACAACCAAGACGCTCCGCCCTCTACGGTCACCCGGCAGGGCGGCATAACCGAATCTACATCGAGAGAAAAGAATGAAGACCACGACCATGAAGACAACACAATGGCGCTGCCGTGCGGAGAGCGCGGCTGACGTAGACTTGGCCAAGTGGGCGCTGCGAGGTATCGCCAGCGCCTATGAGAACGTTCGTCCGTGGCTGCCAGAGGATGATGACGAGGACTCCTTGACACTTCCGGACGCTGGCTTCGTGTTTCGCACCGATAGCGCGCTGACGCTGAAGATGGTGCGATGGATACTCTATCAACTCGTCGACTGCCACACCATGTTCGACACGCTTGCGGAGTATTCGGAGTACACGGGCAAGCGCTTCTATATTCTGGAACCGTCTGAATACTGCGAGCCGCCGCCAAGCGAGGTCATCAAACAGGTCAAGGAGAACCTGACGGCCTACGCGGACTACCTTGAGGCGGTCCATTCTCGGGCACTTGACTGTATCGAGGCGTTCGAATGACAGCGCTCCGGTGAACGCTGGTAATGACGCCATCGAACGGCTGCAGGCTTCTTCGCCGCATCGGACGTGGCTGATGGAATTACCTGTTGAGCTGGGACGCCCCCCCGTGCGGAGGGTGTCGGCGATTCATGCCAGTGGGGCGCCACAAGCGGCGCTGTGCAATAGGCAGCGCCGCTGCGCAATAGGCAGCGGCGTCTTGCCGATGGGGAGGGGCATGCGAGCAGGTTGCTTGACCCGACAGCTCGGCGGCGCGATGCTCGCCTCGCCGGATGCAAGAATCTTTGGGGAGCCTCACCGGATTGCTCGGCTCACTCAGTTGGGCGCGGAATCGCCCGGGATTCTGAGGCAGTGGTAGCGCAAAAGCCCAAGTGGTGCGCTAGTCCCCGACCACCTGGTGCTAAGGGGGTGTTCCGCCTGCCAATATCCAGCCTACAGGGTCCTGATTTCGGGGCCCTTTACTTCTTCCGGCCGAGCTTCTCGCACATCTCTGTGACCCAGCGCCGAACAAAATCGCGCCCGTCACCGTCCAGCTTTGCCAGCATCTTAGCGATGTCGACGGCCTCATCTGCGGGCCGGCCAGTCGTTGTCCGCAGCAGTGATTCCAACGGAACCTCGAATACGTCTGCCAGTTGAATCAGGCGCGGCAGCGGCGGCAGAGTTGAGCCGCGCTCGAAGCGGCTGATTGTTTCCTGCTCGACGCCGAGCATTTCTGCCAGTTGTTCCTGCGTCAGCTCACGGGCCATCCGCTCCCGCGCGATGGCTTTGCCCAGCCGGTTCGCAACTGCCTGTATCCGAGTCGCTGTCGCCATTGCCACATCTGTTGTCGTGTAACGACATGGAGTGTCTGGCTGGCGCGCAAACAAGTTAACGACATAGAATATGGCAAAACAACATTATGTGTATGTTGAGTGGGCCGCGATGCCCGCTCAGTAGGGGAGTCCAAACGATGCGGGCAAAGCTACCGAGCAATGCCTGAGCGTCGTTGCGACCCGGCCGGTAACAGGACCATGAGGGGTCAAGACAAAGATGAAGCATCTACTGCTGGCTGCTGTGGTTGCAGCCATGGCCACAGGTTGTGTTGCGCCGAATAGCGCCAAGCGGCCTACCACCATGGTGGCTGCGCAGCCCCAGAAGCCGGCCTACCTGCCCCTTCCCAAGGCTGTCGGAGCCAACAAGAATCAGTGCTTTGTTGGTGAACTAAAGGGCTATGAGGGCATTCTGGTCTACGGCGGAGCCAACACCCAAGGTCAGTTCTACTCGTGCGTCCCCGGCGCGACTCTCCAGATTCCGGCAGCAGACCCCTATTTCGTCTCGGCCTTCGTGCCGTACCTCTGTGACACGAACAAGCCGGTCACACAGACGCCCGTGTGGGAAGGAACGCTGCTGCGCGTGACTTGCGTTTACCACGACAACGGCATTCCGCAGTCCATCCAGGGCTCGCGTATCCAGGTGGTTCGCTGACGGGGCACGGAGATGAAGAAACGCTGGCTTCTTCTATTGAGCTTGCCGAGCCTCTGCTCGAACGCATTCGCGGCGGCAGCCCTGGCTGGCGCTGACACCCCGGAGGGGATTGCCTACTACTTCGTTGGTGGCCAGCCCACTGTTGCCAAAGCTCGCGAATTGGCTTTGCGTGAGTGCCGCAGCGGCAGCGGCGCAAAGGGAACGTGCTCCATCGCGGGAGCCACCGAGGGACCGAGATACTGGGCCGTGTTCCACGCGAGCAACGGTTCCGTTGGGCTGGCTTGGAATCGTGACCGGCAGAAAGCCATCGACGAAGCGCATGCCCAATGTGGCCAACGTGGAGAGTGTCCAGACGAGGCCGCCCACGTATGGTTCGACGAAGGTCAAGCAAAAAAGGTTGCCGCAGCGCCAGCGGCCTCTGGCAATTGTCGACCGCCTACCGGCAAGGTTTTGCGGTCCGAAACGTACTGCGAGAACGGCGATTGCTCGAGGCGATTTGAGAATGGCTGCGTTGTCCACTTTCAAGCCGCCTACTGCTATGACCCGCTCGAACAGAAGTTCGTGTGGAAACCCGACGGTTGCTGAGTGAGTGATTCCCTCAACGCAGGGGCTGCATCCATGTACAAATTTCTGCTTGCTATTGTGATTGGCTTTGCGCTGCAAGGCTGCTCCGTTACCCGCGATGGCGTCCGCCTGGGAGTCGGGCCATCGACATCCGATATGAATAACGCTCGAAGCCAGCTTCAGCGGAATGCGGAGTCTTCGGCGGCGAAAAAGGTTGTCGCCGGGGCGTTGAATTCTCAAGCCACGGCAGGGCTGATTCTGGTGGGTGCAGTGGGGCCGTTACGCAAGCTTGACGAAGAGGAGCGTGACAAGGCCTATGCCGAGTATGTGCAGATTGCTGAGAAGTGGCATCCCGGACAGCCGGCTATCGTCTCTCAAAAAGACTTCGTTGCCGAAGTCGGCGGTTGGACGTCGATTGAGACGTTTAGCGTGCCGGGGCTCTTTAACCTGCGCGCGCCGGTGGTGGTGCGCAATGCCGACCTGGACACGATTGGCTTTGCCTCCACGGCAGGGTCGATGTTGCTGGGAACGACGGGAGACCTTGTTGCTGCCAAGTCAAATCTCGATGGCCTTGTGTTGATTGACCGCGTGCTGTGTAAGGACTCGGTGACGGATTACCGTGACTGCGCTGCTCAATATCAGAGAGGGCGTTTCGACCTGTCGTCGGGCGCTGAGCTCGACCGCAGCATGAAACCCAAAGAGGACGGTGTACATATCGATACAACCACGTTCAAGGTTCTGCCCACTAAAAATTGATGGGTAAGGACGCGACAGACGAGCACTTGGTACGAGTTGTCGCAGCATCCTGCCGTCCTCGCAGCGATGCTTGCGCTAGATTGATTTCACAATAAGGACAGCACATGAGGGGTAGTCGTACTGCAGCATCCGTATGCGCAATTGCAATGGCCGCCGCGCTGGCTGCATGCGGCGGTGGCGACAACGGCACGTCATCGAGCACCGGTGGCACGACGAGCACGGGTACCACTGGCGGCACGAGCACCGTTGCGTCGCAATCCGCCGCGACGGCAGCGAGCTTGGGCGCGACCCCGCTGTCCACCGGTTCCACCCAGGACATCTATGACCTGACCGCCGCCATCGGTGATAGCTGGCGACTGACCGTCGACACCAGCAACCCCAATGCGCCGACCTTCACCATCACGGTTCAATCGACGCAGTATGGGCTGAGCGGCACGAGCGCAGCGGCCGTCACCAAGACAGTGAACGGCGATTTCGTCTCCTACACGGGCTCGGGGCTCAACGTCACCGTCGACACACGCACGAAAACCATCACCGGTACCGCAACGGTGGGTGGCAAAGCATCCACCGTGACCGGCACCGGTTACAGCGCGACGGACGGTACCAAGCTGGCTGGCACATACGCTTATGCCGGGCGTACAACGAACACCGACGGCAGTTCTCCATACCTCGCCGCCGGCGAGTTCAACATCGCAAGCGATGGCGCGACCGTGACGGTTTGCGAGAACGGTACGTTCAATGGAACGGGCTGCACTGCGGTGGGCAACAATGTTCTTACCACTCGCAACCTGACCATGGCGTACAACGCAACCTTGCCAGGGTTCGAGTTGAAGTCCAGCGGCACGCGCGCCGGAGTCGTACGTGTCGCCGCTGGTGACCGTGGGCCTGTCGTGCTCATCGACTGGTTCAACACGACGAGTTCTCCGATTCGCACGGGTATCCTCGGCGGTGTGAAGCTGGCGACGCTGGCCGGTAACGAATTCGATGGTTCGTGGGTCTGCTCGGATGGCTTGACGCCGACGGTCAGCGGGACGGCGGTCACTGCCGGCGGCGTGCAGTACGTCCTCGATTACAACAAGCTACCGGTCCAGGCGACCACTGGCTATTCGGCTCTGGGTTTCAACGGCGTCGCGGCTGTGATGTCGAGTTCCGCCTATGTCGGTCACTTCGTATTGCCGCTGTCCGCAAGCATCGCGCTCTATGGCAAGGTAGGTACCAACTTCCTGGCAATCTGCGCCAGGCGATAAGCGCGGCCGCGCCTTCCGAAGTGAAGTGAGCCCGGAACACCCCAGGGGGTTGGGGCTCGCACGCGGATGTTATTTCGGTCTCAACATGGCACGAAGGCTGGGCTGTTGACTGTTGATGCCGTACCGCGCAAGAAGCGGTCGGCTACCTGGCAATCATGGCCGCGATGGTTGCGATGGCGACAGGCATGCCGAGCACGGCGACTCCAGTCGCGAGCCGCATCGCGACTCGGTCGATGTTTTCTTGCGACGCAGCGAAGCGGAGTAGCTTGTCTGTGAGTCTCATGCCACGAACCGTCCCCGAAGGGAGGATGTTTCCGGATTCGCCGTTATCGCACACTAACGGCTTGGCTCGCAACGAAGAACAACGCGGAGGGGGGGTGCGTCGCACAACCGTTGGAATCATCATGGCAGTAGCCGGACAGGTCATGAGCGGTGTGGCGGTCTTTATGGACTTTGCCGTCGCACCCGCGCAGGTTTGTGGCACCCCCGCTACGGTGAACGTCTGGCTCGTCACTGCGGCCATGGGGCCGTTGCTTGTTCTGGTTGGCGTCGCATTCTATGTGGATGGACGGATGAAGCAGTCCGGCGAATGGGCAGCATGGCAGACCGCTCAGAGTGATGCGAACCGCAGAGCTGGCGAGCGGTAGAGGCTGCGTAGTGCCTGGAGGCTCGCTCATGGAACACCAGTTCACGCTCAGGTTCAAGCTGTCCGCGTCCGACGCTGACCATGACGCTATTGTGGAGTTGTTGGGGGCAGTAGGTTGCACTGACGCGCTGGTTGGCATCGGTGCGGCTGGATATGTGTCCCTCGAATTCTGTCGCGAAGCGGCATCGGCCGCCGAAGCAATTCGTGCGGCGACAGCCGACGTGACCGCCGCCATTCCCGGTGCCAGTCTCGTTGCGGCTGAGCTGGAGTCGCCAGCAGGAACGCGTATCGACATCGCAAAGGGGGGCGGCGCATGAAATCAGAGCAAGTTCTCATCGATGCGATTGAGCGGGCCTTGTTGAAGCGATTGGATGCACTGAATCGACGCTGTGTTGTCGCCGCTCTGTCAATGCCGTCGACTGCCATCGGATGCGAGTTCAAAAAGGCACTACGCGATGAACTACGCAAGCGGCAAGAATCGAAACAGGGCCCTCGCAAATGAGCCACTCTGATTCCCCCAATACAGGGACCGTGCGCGCAGATGTGTTGCTGACAATCGCAGAAGTTGCTGAAAGGCTGGGCGTGAGTCGCCCGGCTGCTTCGTTGCTTGCCGATATTGGCAAATTAGGTGACGTCGTGACAGGCAGTGATGGGCACCGGCGCGTTCGTGCGTCTGCTATCGAAGAGTGTCGGGTTGCGCGCAGTGAGCGGACCAACGATGCGGCATCTCCCCGGGCTGCGGGCGTGAATGCAGGGCTGTATGGCTACCCCGAGCGCTACTTTCAGAAGAGGACGGTGGCTGACCTTCTGGCAGAAATGCCCGATGGTCTGCCACGGGTCCCTGGGTGGGACGAAATGCCCGACGTCGGCTTCGAGGTGCCGCGTGTATCTAAGTGCTGAACAAACGCGACTGAGTGTCACGAGAGACGAAAACTGAAGGCTACGTGCAGCGAGTGAAAAAACGTAATGCCGCCTGGGCAACCAGGTCTCACCTGGAGTGGGAATTCTGCAGGGATGCGGATAGAGAACCTCGCCTACGACGGCTGCCTCTTGGCGGCCGTCGGTCTTTGGAGCGTGGATGATTCCATCATCCACCATGAAGCGCAGATAGCGCCCAACTGAGACGCCGACGCAGGATGCTCGCGTCGGGACTCCGAGCGTCGGGAGGCAAATTTGTCCAAACATTGCCAGTGCTCCAGCGCAATCGATGCGCGACAGTGAGCTTGTCGTCGGGATGGTCCTGGCGGCTCACTTAGGAGATTGAAATGAACGCATCCAACCGACCCGTGTATCCCGAAAACCTTCCCAGCAAGACGGGCGGGCCATCCGGCGGTGGGCGCAGTAACAATGTGCCGAAAGGCAAATAAGCGGTAGGCGGTCGATGTCGCTGCTAGGCGGCGGCATTGACCTGTGGTAGCGCCAAGGCCTTCACTTCTTCGCTGTGCTCACGGTGGTAGCGTAGCCAGTATGGGTAGCGGTCGGCTACCCAAGCCTCGAAACTCTTGTGGCCACACGGGTATTCCGGCCAGGGCCATATCTTGGCGACTTCGGGGCTGCCGGCCACTAGGTGGGCAGCATCGACCAAGCGTTGCGCATAGTGGCCAAGCATGTTCAGGTTCTTGGCACACCAGAACTGCGGGTAGAGGAGCTCGTCCGACCGCTTGAGGCCGTAGGCGTCCAGCAGGACGTGAAGGGTTGCCAAATCTGGACTGTGCGTGCCGGCACTCCAACGATTGAGTGTGCTCTGGTCCAACCGAGTCCGGCTGCCTTCGAAGCTCGACAATATCTGCCCAATGCTGTTCTTGCCCAGCCGACGCTGCAGCTCGTCGTAGAGCAGGCTGGTCGGATTGCGGCCAGGACGCGTGCTGGATGGCATCACGCAACTGAATACGGAGTCGCCGCCGGCAGCCAACTGCACGTCCCACGCAGCCAGATAGCCCAGGTGAGCCTCCACGCTCATGGCGAATACCAACGCGCGCAAATCATCGAGCTGACTTGCCTGCAGGAATGCTTCGTACGCCTCCGGCCACAGGAGATGCTTGAGCAGGGGATGCGCGGCGATGTAGTCAGCAGTGCCGGGAAGGTCGCCGCCCAGGCCCATGTGCAGCGCTGTGATGCCGGCGCGCTCGAGGGCTATGAGGTAGTAGTGGTGCTCTTTCCAGTCTTCCGGGCCCGTATCGAATCCGCGAAAGAGCCACTCAAAGCGGCTCCGCTCCTCCACCATGGCTTTGGCAGCAGCGTCTCCCGCTAGCGCACGGTTGAATTCCTCCCACTGCGGTTGGCCACCAAGCTTGGCAGAGAATTCGTCGAGCACGCCTGCCATCAATCGCATGCCTTTCACCTCATCCTGGTGCTCCTTCCGGAGGAAGCGAGTCAGGCGCTTCCAGGCGGCCGCGAGACCCAGAGTCGTTATTTCCCGCTGGGTGCCTACGCTGTACAGCTTCAGGTGCACATCTGGCGAGAACGCGAAGAGGCCAACTCGCGAGGGGGGGACTGGCTTACCCTCGAACGGGGTGTGGAAAACGGCGTTTGACCTTGCTTTCTTGGACATGGACTTCCCGAGCTGCTAGTCGCAAACCGACGTAGCGTTGACGGCGAACGTGTTCAGCAGTTTTCAGTATCTGGCGCGACGCCGACGCGTGCAACCCGCCCCACCTAGTCGCCAATCGCGCGCCCTTTGAGAGCAATTCGTCGTGCTAGGATTCTTCGACCCGAATGGAGGGCTTATGGCAGACCTGAACAGGCGACGCGTTGCAAAGAACCATGAGATTGCGGTCTCGCTCAGCGGCGACGGTGAGAGGGCATCTATCTTCGTGAAGGCTCCCAGTGGCCGAGGTACCCACGAGGTTGTCGAGATAAGTGCCCTGCTGGATGGCGGCATGTCGGAAGGCGAAGCCCTGGACTTCATTGCCAAGGTGGTCGAGATTGGCGTGATGAGTAGCACAGAATTCGGCAATGGCTGATGCACTAATCCACCACGGTTTACCTATGACCGCCTCGCTTTCCACAACTTGCCTGCCGCTCGATAGCCCGCGATGGGCGGAGCTTGACCACGCATACGGGAAAGCGCATGACACTCCTGCACTCCTTGCGCAGCTGGAGGCATTCCCATCCTCTCTCGACAATGCGGAGCCTTGGTACTCGCTGTGGAGTTCGCTGGCACATCAGGGCGACGTCTATCCCGCATCCTTCGCGGCGGTCCCCCACGTTGTACGCGCGCTGGCTATTGCGCCGTTGAGGGCCGATTTCGCCTACTTCCAATTTCCTGCAGTGGTGGAAGCTTGGCGCCAGCGGAAAGGCGTACAGGTGCCAGAGGACCTTCACGCTAACTACTTCGCCGCTCTGGCTGCTCTGCCGCGACTCGTCGCGGCGGCTGCCGACAAGGAGTGGGATGGCGGATTCCTGTCGTGCGCGCTGGCGGCTATCGCGGCAGCGAAGGGCAATGGTGCGGTGGCTGAGGCAGCGCTAGAGCTTAGCCCCGATGTTGCGCCCGAATTTCTCGATTGGTTCTACTCCCGGTAGAGCGGCGGACCGTGTTCGACCAAAGCACTGCGACCGAGGCTGAGCGATTCAGGAAATCACGATAGATACGTTTGTCCTACTGCTCGCTGCCAAGAGGGTGATGGCGAAGCTCAAGAAGGTGTCGGGCCGCGCCGAGCCTTTTTCCTCGCGTGGCTTCAGGAGAAGGTCGCCAACTTTTAGACTAGGTATGTCCTTTTCCGAAAATCTCCGCGAGAGTAAGGCGCTCGCTAAACCGGAGGCGCAAGCATGGCTGAAATCTGGGAAGTGTTTCCTGCTCAGATGGGTGAACATCGCGCGTTCATCAGCTTCAATTCGACCTTTGCGGAGGTAGCGGAGCAGGACACAAGAACGTTTCTGCTTCGAGTGCGCGTGGAATTCAAGCATCCCACCCCTGAAGGGATGCCAGGGGAAGATGAATTTCAGGAGTTGAAAAAGGTTGAGGACCTGCTGGCCACAGCAATTGCTGCTGGCGGCGGTATTCAGGTGGGGCGTCTCACTGTGAGAGGCCATCGACACTTCTACTTCTACGTCGCTTTCGGGGAAGAGAGCGCTCAGGAAATCGCGGATGCCGTGAGTCCCCAGACGGCATATGAGCTTGCATACGCCTATCAGCAGGACGCGGAAAAGGAAGGGTATTGGAAGTACCTTTACCCTACGGCTGATGATTGGCAGGTCATCCGGGACTTGCGCGTGCTGGATGTGCTCAAGGAGAAAGGAGACATCAACTCGGTGAGTAGGCAGGTCGCGCACTGGGCGTATTTCCCAGAGCGAGAAAGCGCCCAGCAGTTCGCAGATTGGGCGAGGGAAAGTGCATACGAGGTCAACGCTATTGCAGCGACCGATGACAACAAGACAGTCGTGCGCTTCGCCCGCGAAGGCACCATGGAGCTCGAGGACATCACGCACCACACTATCGCTATCAATCGCAAAGTGCGGGAGCTCGGTGGAGACTACGACGGCTGGGAAACCACAATCGAGCGCGGTGACTAACCCTCATCGCTTACCGCTACCGGCCATGAAGCGTCATTCGAAACGGGGCAGAATGGCCGACAATCAACGACCCGACTCTAAATGGAGTGAAACAGTGGCTGACGCGCTTACGGCCAGTAATTTTGAGATTCATTTGTTGGAGCTAGACCCTCGGGAAGATAGCTTCGTTCTACGGGTGGACAAGCTAGTTGAGTCGGTCCCACTCTCGTGCCAAGCAGACCTAATCCCTTCTATCTTTCGATTTTTCGAAAAGTATCCGCTGGAGGACTGTGGAGCGCCCGGGACTTTGGTCCATCTAACGGAGCATTTCTACCCCAGCTACAAAGATATTCTTCTCGAGTCACTGGCCCGGGCACCGTCGCTCAACGCTTTACTGATGGTCAACCGCATGCTGAACTCGGACTTGCCCGAGCAAGAGCGCGAAGAGTATTTTTCAGCGCTACGCGGTGTTGCCGAGCGCGTTGATATTCATCCAAGCCTCGCAAACCAAGCGAGTCGCTTCATTTCCTATCAAAGCCAGAAGAGCGGCCGGTAGTTAGGCCACCAGCGACCCCTTCAGGCCAAATGCTGTCGTTCCTCTCACCGGGCATACTGGCGTTATAGAGGAATGGCAATCCCCCTGCGAAGAACATGAACCCAATCAAGAGCTTTAGCTTGGATGTTGAGGGCCTTGGAATAATCTTCTACTCACCGTTCGCCACGGCTTCCATTGCTGAGGGTGATGACTATCTCGAGAGGCAATTTTTTGACCCCGATTTGGTTGCGGCGCAAGCGGTCGAAGGCCGAATAGTTGGTGTGAGCACGGGCACTCCAGGTCGGTTCTTGATGAACGTGTACAGGGGTTACCCGGAAGAAGCCGTCGTCGAAAAGCACGACTTCAAACTCCGGTTGGGGATTGAGGTGCGCGACAGGATGCTTTGCATCAGAGACCTCTACGATTTGATGGACTGGCGTTCCACATGTCCGCCAGGCCAGTCGATTGAGCTTGATGACGGCTTCTATCACGTCACCTTGCTTAGCAGCGAACCTGCGTCCGGCGTGATGGGGGACAATCAACTCGTTGGCATATATCTACAGCAGCTGCCTGAGATGCCAAAGCTCAGATACAGCGGCGTGCCAACGTTGTGCTGACCCGCAGCCGTTGGCAGTCCGCTCTCGGCCAGAAGCGGCCGTTAGACAGTTGGACCATGTCCGTCGACCAGACCCAGAAAGACCATGCAAATTGAAGAGCTGTATCAAGCCATTGGAAAGCTCGCGCTCCGAAGTGCCACCGACCTCAACGGTAGGTTGCTGGTGTATGCGGAAGTCCAAACCGGCGTGATTGAGTCGGCGTTGTTCTACGAGCGCGGTGATGCCCGAGTGGTGACATTCCGGCATTGCAACGATGAGTTACTGAGCGCCCTGTATGAGATTTGGGAGCGCTGGCAAGAGGTCCCAGGTAACGAGGCGTGGTTCTGTTTGAGCTATCTGGTGCAGGGTGGAAAATTCCAGATTGACCTCGCCTACCCAGACCAAATTGACCCTGATGAGGGAACTCCCGAGCGTCGTCCCAGGATGGTCCGTCACTACTTTGGTGAGGTCGAAGTCGACTACTCAGCGCCATACGAGTGACCGTTTCACTGTCGAGCGCTCGCCGTGTCAGAAAGATGCCTTTTGCGCCGGCATGCCGTCGCCCGCTTCCGGCCAGAACCAGCCGTTAGAATTGGCAGCAAGGATTGGTTCCAGTTCACCTGTGCAACTCGAAATAATCGCCGCCATTGAGGCATTCGAAGCTTGGGACCTGCCTTGGAGGTTCCTAGCCGACGTGACGGCGTGGCCCACGCTCACCGCTGCAGACCGCACAACGATTCAGCAAATCTGGATGGAGGCCTGTGATGTACGTCATTGGCACCACGCGGACAGCGCGCAAAACGCGGCGGCTTCAGACCTAGCACTACAGGAGCGCTTTCCTTGGCTCACGGAACACGCACGAGCCCAATTCGTCCGCGCAGCATCGTATGAGTGGAAGTGAGTAGGCCGCCGTCCGCTTTCCGCTCGGCAGCAGCGAGGTGACTTCGTGTCGGAAACACAGACAATCGAACGCGCGGCCAAACTGGCGACCGCGTACTCAAAATTCTGAGCAGAGAAAGGAGGCTGGATGCCTTTGTTGTGCGGCCCTAAGAATTCTCGCTATACCTACACTGGCAGTGCGTGCCCCCATACGGACTTGGCGCTGCAGGTCGATGCGGAGACACTCGGCGATGCATTGGTCCAGTATGAGCGACATTTTGACGTTCGAATTTCAGCTCATGTCGACGCCGAAGATGCTGAAGAAAAGCATGGCGACAAGTATTTTCGGTACGTTGATGAGAAGAGCGGTGAGAACATGTTGGTCGATATCCATGTCTTCCGAGGAGATGCAGAGTTGTGCCCCAAGCAGAACCTCAATTTTCCGCTGGAGGTACGCGAGATGGTCGGCCGAGAAAGACGGCTCATCGGACAACTGCAATCCGAGATGACGTAGCTTATCGATTGAGGTGGTTGAGAGCACCATACCGGAGCGCCTAGAAATCGATGAAGGCTGGTTCAGCCAATGTGAAACGACCAATCACATTGCCATAAGCGAATGACTTTCTGCAATTGGCCAACGGCGGGTATTCCCGAGCGTCGGAGCCTTCGCCTCAGAAGAGCATTTGCATGAACTGGGAAATCGCTCACAATCCAACGCAACGGAACTGTGGCTGACGCCTACACTCGAGTGAGCGACTCAGAACTTCGAGAGGAGCACTATGCTTACGTGCTCGATATCGCCGATAGGCTAGGGCTTCCACCCGATGTCGTTGCACCTGTTTTTCGCGAGACTCTGCGAGCCTTGGCTGCAGGGGCAACGGTGGAGACGTATGTGGTCCTTCTCGCTGCCAAAAAAACGCTATCGAAACTGAGGAGCACCGCCGGCGCCAGTGGCCCGTTTCATAGCGAATTCTGAGCTGGTCGGAAAGTCCCTCCTAAGCCGCGCGAGCTTCGGGCTATTCGGACCAGACCACGTCGACCTCCCGCAGCAGGTGACCAGCGAGAACATAGTCGCCCAGCTTTTCCGCTTTTGCCTCCAGTCTTTCCAACTCGCCTGCAGGCAAACGTCCCAAGTCGAACTGACAGTAAAGGTTTCGCTGCCGGAACGTGGCTTTCGGCCGCGCGAGACCTGCAACCAGCGCAGCCGGTGACTTGACTGTGATGCTTTCGTGGCCACGGAACTCGACACGGATGCCAACCTTCTGGCCCTGCCGTCCGAGCTCAACGGCGTCTTGCCAGCCTGATTCGTAGTCCAGCTCGACAATCGAGATACCGTGCGTATCCAGCAGTCTCAGTGCCTCGTCCCGCGTGCCGGCGCGTGCTGATGCAGGCACCTTCGAATTGCTGTCCATGTCGATTCGGGAAGGCATGCGCGCCACCTGTGCTGTTTGCATCATCTGGGTCAAGGCAAGTCTGTTCGGACTCGCTCTCTGGTAAACGTAGTTGACTGGACCATGGCTGATAGGCACGGCTAATGGAGTGCGGGCAAACGCTTGCCGCTCCGCTGCTAGCGGCGCAGTCGTCACACCATTGCTGCTCTCATTGACAGGTGCCATCGGCTGCAGATACTGTATAAATATGTGGGGTATCCACTTAGCTCCACCAGCACAGGATAACTGGATGGATATACAGTATTCGTATGCTACACCGTCTCGACCCGGTTCACTACATCCGCATACGTCACAGGGCCGGTAACGACCGCTTGCTGAAGCAGCCGATAGAACAAGAGACCGCGCGAGCCCGAGGTGCGGCGATTGAAGCGGAACACGAACTCATCCAGGTAGGCGTCCAGATGTTCGGGCTGAACCGAGCCGTGATGCGTGCCGAGAATCCAGCGTTTGACCAGTGAAGCAACCCGATGAACGCCAGCCATCGAAACGTGAGCTGGCACCTCGGCACCCAGCATCACATTGCGCTGGTGTTCGTAACCCAGCTTGCTCAATGTCCGGTAGGCTGCTGACCCGTCAGTTCTGACTTGGGCGCCAGGCTCAATCGACGCCTGTATGAACGGGATGACGCATTCGGCGCCATCGTTCTGGATGCGCTGCAAGCGTATCCGGCCGAAGCCCTTGGGCTGAAGCATTTCGACCGCAAGGATGACCAGCACTTTGCTCGTGCGGTTCTTGCGGTTGATGGCCGAGATAGGGGCCTCTCGGTCCGTGATGGCCAGGTAGGTCTCGTCAACCTCTACACACCCCTTCAGGCGTTCGCGGTCCGGTCGCACCATAGCGCGGCGAAACCGGTGCAGCATCGTCCAAGCGGTCTGGTAGCTTCCCAGGCCTAGCACCCGTTGCAAACCAAGGGCGCTGACGCCTTGCTTTTGATTGGTCAGATACCACGCACCAGCCAGCCACACACGTAGCGGGGTACGGGTCTTGTCGAATATCGTGCCAGCGGTCACCGTCGTTTGGTGAGCGCAACTGCGACACATCAGGCGCGTGCGGCTCGACCGATAAGGCTCGGCCGCTACGCCGCAATCAGGGCAAACGAACCCCTGCGGCCACCGCAATCCCTCCAGGTAGGACAGGCAAGCCTCTTCCGTCCCGAACCGGTCCAGAAACTCGTTCCAGTTACGGGGGTAGTCCTTCCCCGGTTCTGGGGGTAATATCTGCTTTACCTGTATATCCATCCAGTGATTCTGGCATGGCTGGAGCTAAGTGGATAGCCCTTATAAATATACAGTAATTCGACCATGACCGCCCGTGACTTCCCCTCCGCACCGACGCAGCGCAACAAGCTCTCCCGTGAGGCCTTGCGAGCAATCTGGCAGCGCAGCCCTACGCCGGAGGTGCATGAGCTGCTGTGGGAAATCTATCGTCTCCAAGACATAGCCAGACAGGCACAGAGCGTGGTGACGCTGGCGCGCATGTTCGGCGTCGACAGGCCATTCCTGGCGCGGCTGGACACGCTCGATTCCGCGCTGTTCGCCGAACCCTGTTTGTGGGAGCGGCCCCTTGCTTGGTCAACGGACGAGGAACAGGCCCTGAAACGCCTGTCGCGCAGCCGCCGGTAATTTGGCCACGTTTGGGGTCACACAATGACGTTCCCTCTACGGCAACGCTTCCCGGCACTCACCCGAAAACGCTTGCACGACATTCAGCAGCAGTACGGCCACGACCCCGTTGTACGTCGGCTCTTGTGGGAAATCCGGTGCCTGCAGGTTGTCGTCATGCGTGCGCGTCAACTCGAGCAGGCGATGCCGCCAAGTGAGGGCACCACCGATACGGGCATCATCGTCAGTGCCCTTCGCAGCGAGCTCGCGGCTGAGTCCTGGTTGCTAGAGTGGGAGATAGAACGAGACACCTGCGGAAAGATGCCGCCATGATGAATGCCTACAATGCGCCATCGCTTCCTTGGGTACGAGGAGAGGCCTCATGTGTACAAACTACTCGCCAGCGAAGGTCGAGCGATTGAGAGTGCTTCTAGGCCTCGGGCCTCCGCTTGACTACCCGCCCGAGCAACGCCCGGCCCCGACTGGAACAGCCATCACGGGTGGCTACTAATCAGGTCCTCACTTAGTTTATCGGCTTGCGCGAACAGCAACATCTCGACCATCTGATTCGTAACTCCTCGACCTACCGCATTGGCGATATCAATAAGAAGCTTGTTGTACGACGGATAGCAGTTTTGCGATTCTATCTTTCTCAAATTTCTCTCCCTCTGGCGGAGCTTGACTACACTCTGCGCTCTTGGGACTCGAGAATTTCGACTTGGCAGCGACGGGAATATCCTGGGGGCAGTAGCGCCCGCCAGCAGCTGAATCGCGTTGAGTGAGATGCATGTCCTGGCGTCGGCGATGGCGAAACTATTCGGGTTGCGAATGGTGAGTGCCTTGGACCAAGACGCCATGCCTTGCACCCCGCGTGCGAGGATGCTCTCTTCGCTGCCAGTGCCATAGAGGCGGAGATTATCTTCGGTGTTTCGACGTATCCCTCCCCACGTCTGGATATACCAATCGCAGATTCTTTTGCGGTCATCATCTGACCCGTTAAGCCAGGCTTCGTGCAACGCTGTCTTCAAAGCCAAGTTCTTCTCGAACCAATTCCTACCTAGAGCCTTGACTCCGAGTGGAACTGTATCCTCGTTGAAGCTCCAGTCGTATACGACGGGTAGAGAGTCAATGTTATCGGCGACATATCGAAGTACGGTCTCGTGCATTTCAGACTTGAGGAGGGATGAGCTATCAACTGTTCACTTGAAACGCAAGTGTGGGAATGAGGGGCAACAAGGAGGAGCCCACGACTTGCTACTAAGCCGGCAAACCGTAGCGTTTCGCGAGTTCAGCGTAGTTGCGCGCAAACTCTTCCCGAAGCGACGGTGGGCTGATAATTTCGACAGTCGGCCCCAGGGAGCGAAGCCACCACCTTAGCTTTAGGCTTGGCACGACAGTTCCGCTCACCCTTAGGCGGCCATCGGGGAGCGGTTCGACACGCTGGTCTTTAGACATCGGTGTCTCTTTGAGATGATTTCCCGCGCTCTCCTCGAAGGCTAGTTCGAGCAGAACGGGAGCCTCCGGCATGAAGTCGAAGACCTGTTCGGTTTGGATATAGGTGCGTAGGCTGAAGTCCTTAGGGTAGGGGAATGTCTCCCCCGTTTCAGCAACCGAGACAATGCGGTCTAGGCGGTAAAGCGTGCGGAGCCACTTCGGTTTTCCTTCCTCCGGCTTTGGCGCGTATGCCGGGTTCTGGGCGACCATATACATGATGCCACCAGACTCAACCAGCGCCAGTGGCCACAACGGTTTCGCTTTTATTTCCCCAGTATGGTCTGGCTTGTAGGCCGGTCGATACTGCACAAGCAAGACCCGCTCGAAGAATGTCGCCGTGACCAAGGTCTGGAAGATTTCGGGGTTGAGCTTCGGCCGTATGAGAGCAAATGCTCCATCGACGGAGTCCACTTTGTCGGCCCATGCACGGTACAGGCGGCTGTCTTCCTTTTCCTGCGAAAGGCGAGTCTCTGCTGCCTTGAACAGCGGCTCGATATCTTTGGTAACGGCGTTGGGCAGCTTGTCTCCGGCAAAGCGCTGGAGGATGTGAAACGCCACTGCCTCAGATGCGCTCATCAGGCTCACTGCTTCGCGGGTACCCTGCAGCCACGGTTTGCGCTGCCAGAGTAGCTCTCGGCCGTTCTCAATCGATACGACGAGCTTGTCTCTTTCAAGAGCAGCGAGATGTCGCTGCACTTTCTTCGTGTAGCCGACACGATGTCCACGTTCTTCGAGTCGCCGATGCACCTCTGGCGTAGACAGCCACGCCTCCGCGTCCCGCTCGGTGGGGAGGATGCGAAGAATCGCTTCATCAAGGCTCGAAGTCGTCATGCCAGGAGTTGTTCTATGTGGTTTCGTGGCGGCCTCACCAGCGCCAAGGACATTGTATGGCCAATTGGGACATCTTGTGTCTCAGTGAGTTGGTCGGGCGGTTCTACCCACATTCGTTGAGCGAGACATGGAATGTCCCATTTCAGTGACATGCTCAAGTCAAAGTAGGGCGAGGCAATCCGTCGACTCCGCCCACGTGGTTGCTCCCAGGGTTAGCGCCAGATGGCGATAGCTGAGTGGTATTGCGAGGTGGTCATGACTTCAAACGCCAAAATTACTATCGCCGTTTCGGCACGGGCGCTCTTCGACTTCGAAGACGAAAACCAGGTTTTCCTTGAGGGCAACCCGGCTGCATATTGCGCCGTTCAAGCGGCACGGCTGGACGTGCCTGCTGGTCCGGGGGCAGCTTTCCCGCTTGTCCGGAAACTTCTCGCCTTCAACAAAAACGGGGTGGAGGAGGTTGAGGTCGCGATTCTGTCGCGCAATGACCCGATAACGGGCCTGAGAGTTTTTGCATCGGCTCGGCACCACGGCTTGGCAATCGGGCGGGCCATCTTCACGAGCGGCGCGACGCCCCATCGATATTTAGGCCCGCTTGGCGCCAGTCTGTTTCTCTCAGCAAACGCGCCGGACGTCCGGGCGGCCATGGCGGCAGGGTTTCCGGCAGCGCGGGTCTACCCCGCAGTTGGGAGAGGTTCTCCAGCCGATGGGGGCGAACTGCGCATCGCGTTTGATGGGGATTCGGTACTTTTCAGCGATGAGGCGGAACGCGTCTTTAGGCTGATGCAATTGGAGCAATTCATCGACCACGAAGTCCGCAACGCGCGTACGCCTCTGCCCCCAGGGCCGCTGAAGCCGTTTCTTGATGCTCTGTGCTCATTGAGGAGTCGTCGCGAGTCGCTAGTATCGGTGCGTACTGCGTTGGTGACCGCACGCAGCGCACCGGCGCATGAGCGAGCGATTCGTACGCTGATGGCGTGGGGCGTTACGGTTGACGAGGCGATGTTTCTGGGAGGACAGCCCAAGGCACCATTCTTAGCCGAATTTGAGCCAGACATTTTCTTCGACGACCACGTCCGGAATTGCGAGTCGGCGGCCCGGCACGTGGCGACGGGGCATGTGCCGTACGGTATCAACAACGAATCCGAAACTACAGCTCTTTGACTGATAGCTGAGGTTCGACAAAACATTCTTCAATTGCAACAACGAGACTGCGATGCCGGTACTACTCGAACACATTGACGCGATAGCTCGCAAACTGAGGCGGGATGTGCTCTACCTTGAGTTCTTGCGCGCCAAGCCGCCGCATCGCGAAGACCACAAGACTTTCGAAAGTAGGAAGCTCATTCTGGACTGGCTCGATGGCGAGGGCATTGGGTGGCGCGAATGCGCGCCTATTGCGTCAGAGACCATGATGCGTTCGTATGCTGGCGAGGTCTATCTTGACGTGCCATTTGACCGACGTAATGCGCTGTACCGGAAAGTCCAAGCGTTTCTCGAGCATCCAGACGGTACGATGAAGTTCAGTGATGTGGGCTTCTACATTGTGCCGCTTGAGCTTGCGATGAAAAACGCCCATCACGACGAACCTGGTTTCTGGGAGCGCTGGGCGGAGGATTTCTGAGACGACTGGTGCCCGCTCATATTGGGACACGGAGTGTCCTGGAGTGGTCGTAGGGTTGCAGGGTGCCACATGCAATTGGCATCACGTCAACCAAGGGAGGGGCTATGAGCACCGAATATCTTCGAGACGCACACTTCAGGGTGATTGGGGCCATCAAGACCGAGGCAAGCGGAAAACAGGTCGCCAGGAACGCAGCGTTCCAGCTGGTCGGAACGTATGACCCAAAAACTCATCGGACATTTGACAGCCATTTCCGGTGCATTGGCACCGGCAATCTGCTCAGCGCGCTGATTACGTGCTTCGTCGAATAACGCAGCATCGCCGATGCAATCCCACGCGAGTGCGGATGTTTCGAGAAGGGCCCCGTGCGATGATGGCCAAACAAGCAGGCGATTCTTCGGTGGAGTGAGAGTGATAGCGCCAACAAGAGAAAACTGGGAACGCTTTACACCGGATGGGCTGGTGTCTTTTGCGCAGCGTCTTCATCCACAGGCCCGCTTCTACAAGTACCTATGGCAGGTCTGGACGCCAAAGAGTGATTTCGAGGGGCAGGATTTCTTTCAGTTTGGGCCAAGGTTCTCGACTGCACAGTATGTGGCTTTGCGAGAGAGGATGCTGCAGGCAGGTGAACCAGGGTGGGTCTATAACCAGCAGCTGCCTCGTCTTGGCTCCGGTACGCCGTTTGACCCCGAACACCCGCGTTGGCAAGGTGTGGTGTTCGCGCCAGCGTGGGACGACGACGCAGACCCGCTCTGGCAAGGGCACAAGTAGTTGTATCGCCGGGCTCATTAACTACGCGCGGAGCGACTGAATGCGAGGGCTTGTCCTTAAAGCCGGTGGCTGCTTGGAGTTCGTCGCCTGGGGTGTTGACGCACAAACCGGAGAAGAGGGGTATCTCCGTTCTGATGTCACAGCGGATGCGGTCGCTTACCTGATGGATGCAGTGCGACTCGAAGGGGACCTCCACCTCCGAGATATCTTCGCGCTGCTCGAGTGCAATCCCATCCTGCTGCAGATGTTCAGGCGGCAGTACGCAGCCGAGTACCTGGCGGAAGCGAGGAAGAATCCGGCTGCTCCTTACACCGGCGAGTATGAGGCAGAGGGAATCGAATACCTAGAGCTACGGCCGGATTGGGAAAAGAACGCCCAAACAGGCGAGCTAGTCGTACGCCATGGCCTTTCGATTGTAGGCATCGGCCACGTGTTGCGGCAGGACGTGGAGCTCAACGGAGGCATGCTGTATTGCGCGGGAACAAGAATCCAGTGGTCCATCATGTTCTGCCCATTGGCAGAGCTTTGGAACTTGCCGCTGCGATTCAATGGAAATGTACCCGTCGTGGAGGGCAACGGTATCAGTAGCGATTGTCCCGGCTCAGCGGTGCTAGTGCCATCACTTGCTCAAATTATCCATGGCGTTCTCTGGGAGCTGTCATTTAGTGGGGGGGCTGAGCAGACAGCGGACCTAGTAGACGAACTGGCTGACGCAGGCGCAGATGCGAATGCTTGGACGGTTCGCAGCGTAGACGAGCTTCTGGGGCCTGCAGAAGCCAGAAAGGACTGAGTTGGCCCGCAACTCTCTGCGGCGTTTCACTAAATTGCGGTACGCGGATGGAGGTCTAAGAGTGAGTCAAGATAGCAGCGCTCAGGAATGCCTTTTGGCGTTGCGCGATTCAATCGAAGTACACCGCTCGCATCTGCGAGTTGGAATGCTCGAGAATGGGCTAACCGTCTGGTTCAGCGTCGACGGCAACTCCGAACTGCGGGCTATACGTCTACGTGCTAAGGGTCGCCAGGGCGTCTTTGACCTTAAGCGCGCTGCGTCTTCTCGAGCAGAGGAGCGCCAGATATGTGAGCCATTCGACGGCTCACTAGAACAGCTATTGAGCATCATCGACAGCGAAGTCGAATTGATTCGGCAGCGCGCAGCCGCCTCGAGCCCGACTCGCCGATTGCCGGTCAATGACAGCGACGCTCATCCTCAAAGCAAGATAGTTGGCGGCAATGCGCCCGCGCGAGCCGAGTGCTCCCTGAGCTTTGCGCCCGAAGTGGTCGAGCCGGAAGATTTCGATGTAACCCTGCCGTACGCGTATCGCTGGGAGATATTCACGGTGGGCGGTGAGCGTGCCGGCGTCTATATCGGTATTGCTGGGCGCAAAGGTCCACCCGTCGGGTACAGTCGTATTCGCCGTTATTGGACGAACGTAGAGAACTTGCTGGCTGGCAGGCCCTACGCGTGACGTGACCGATATTCCGGTCCAGTTCTTGTGAGAGGGTTGAAGTTTATTGGATGGTGCCTGGTTGCTGTGCGGTCATCGGTGTTGGCCAGTGGGCGGCAGGTGCCGGCGGACGGTATCCAAGCGACGAATGCGGTCGCCGCGTGTTGTAGTGCCGGCGCCATTGTTCAATGACGACCTGCGCTTCTTTGAGGCTGTAGAACAGTTCGCCGTTGAGCAGCTCATCGCGCAGCTTGCCGTTGAAGGACTCGCAGTAGCCGTTCTCCCACGGGCTGCCGGGTGCGATGAACAGCGTCTTCGCACCCAAACGTCCCAGCCAGTCACGCACGATGTTCGCTGTCATCTCCGCACCGTTGTCCGAGCGCACATGCGCGGGGATGCCATGTACCAGCATGGCGTCGGCCAGCGTCTCGATGACGTCCATACTGTTTAAGCGTCGCCCTACCTTGATGGCTAGACACTGGCGCGAGAACTCGTCGACGAGCGTCATCAGTCGCAGGCTGCGGCCGTCTTCGGTCGTGTGGTGCACGAAGTCGTAGCTCCAGACGTGATGTGGATACTCCGGGCGTAGCCGCACACAGGAGCCATCGTTGAACCATAGACGGCCCCTCGGGCGCTGCTTCTTCGGTACCTTGAGCCCCTCGCGACGCCAGATGCGCTGCACGCGGTCGCGGCCAACCTGCCAACCGCTGGCCTGCAACAGCGCCGTGATGCGTCGGTAGCCATAGCGACCGTACTCGGCCGCCAGCGCAACGATGGCCTGCGTGAGTGCGTCCTCGTCAGCGCGCACCGTCGCCACATAGCGCTGTACGGCCCGGGACTGGCCCACGACGCGGCAGGCTTTGCGCTCCGAGACCTCGAACCGTTCCTGCAGCATGCACACGGCGCGTCGGCGTCGCTCGGGGCTCACCAGTTTCCCGAAGCGACCTCCTTGAGCATCGCCTTCTCCAGCGACAGGTCGGCAACCAGCCTGCGCAGCCGGGCGTTCTCGCGCTCAAGCTCCTTGAAGCGTTTGGCTTGGTCGTGCTGCAGGCCGCCGTACTCCTTGCGCCAACGGTAATAGCTCTGCTCGGAAATGCTGGCCTCCTTGCAGGCCAGTTGAGCGGTCTTGCCACTGCCCATCGCTACTTCGATGAGGCGCAGCTTCGCGATGATTTGTTCGGGGGTAAAGCTCTTGCGAGGCATCTTGGGTTGCTCCTTGCCAGGGTTGAATTCTCTCTTTCAACCTGGACTCGAAACAACCGGTCACGTCACGCGTCGAACCCAGGTCGGCCCTATCGCAAGGTCCACGACGCCCTTGCCAACGCGGTTAGGGTCGGGCAACGCATCGTACTCACCTATCTTCAGAACCCGGCAGACGGAGAGAGTCTGGACGAGTTGGAACGCCGACTAATCCGGGAGCATGACAGCTTTGGGCCGCTTGCCCATCAGCTTAACGGCACCCTTTAAGTTCGGGCGATTTCGTCTCGCGGTCGACTCCCTCTCGCGGTATTCATGCGGCTATTGAGTAGCACACCGTACCTCTTCCTCGGCGTGCCGCTCAAGAACGCTACCGTTGCTTGCGCTTTATCCGCAAAATCGGTGGCTGAAACCTACCACTGCTACGCGGCGGTGGCTCTTACCGCGCGAGCAGCCACCGGCAGATATAGCCACTGCTCTTTGACCGCTTTGCCCGTACAAGCTTCGATTGCCTGGGCGTAGGCAGATAGCTGCGCCCCATGCTGTTGCACAAGCGTGTCATCATGGCTCGTACCACCAGGGTTGGCCTTGTGGTCCAACAAAACCCATCCTCCGGGTGTTTCCACGAGCAGGTCGATACGGCCCCGCAAACGGGTTCCGTCGGGGCGATTGGCTTCCACTGGTACTTCAACATGGACCGCGCAATCCGGCCAGCGTTGCTGCAGCCACGCAAAGAAGGCTTGTATCTGAGCAACCACTGCGGTTCTGTCGACTGCGTGGGCTACACCCCATGCCAAGAGGATGCGTTCGATGTCCACCTCAGAGACCGTGCCTGCCACGCTGGCGCGCGCTACACACAGGTGCAGCGCAGTCCCCAGGTCGTTCATCGCGACACTGCCAGAAATTGCGATGCGGACACCTACTGCCTCGGACTCAGCGACGCCATATGCTCCGCCTGTAGCGCTGCTGGGGCGATACCACAGCGGTGGGGCGTCTGTGGCTGGCGCAGCGACAAACCAGCTGCAAGTGGTCGCTACCTGCTCAGGCGGCTCGAGGGCACAATCTTCAGCCTTCCAGGTTCGGGATTCTCTCTGGATGGTTCTGCCGTCCGATAAGGTAACTGGGCCGCTATCACCGAAGAGCAAAGCGGTGGCGCCGAGTTCATCCACCCAGCCTCGATTAGCGCCTCTCTTGCGCACACAGGAGACCAGAACATTGATGTCACGGGCGCGGGTCATGCTGACGTAGAACAACCGCTTGTTCTCTGCAAGGGCGTCCGCTGCCATTGCCTTGCCGATGACGCTGGCCTCCGCGTTTGCTGCGGCTTGAGGTTGCGTGCGTTTGCCCCAGGTCTTGAGCCAGAAGTGTACGAACCGATTGTCAAGGGGGCGTTCAGCATTGAAGTCGCCCTCGGTGCGAGCACGAACTTCCCACAAAGCACTTCGTGCTCCGGTTCCTAGCGACGAGAGGATAACGACGGGCCATTCAAGGCCCTTTGCGCCGTGGTGGGTCATCACACTGACGGCATCGTCCGCATTTGTTGCGCGGTCGTCATCTTGAGCTTCGGCTAGAGCTTCAAACCACCGTAGCAAACCGCTAACCGTCGCAGGCCGCTTGGCCGCCTCACATTCATCCTCGTAAGCTGTGGCGAGCTCCACCAGGGCTTCGACGTTGGCGATTCGAGTCCTAGCCTGCTGGGGTGAGCTCGACCACTGGCTGGCCACCCGTGCGACATGCGACTCGGCCTTTGCCAATCGCAGCGCTTCCTTGGGCGTCAACGTTGAAAGCTTTGGCCTTAGGGCTTCAAGGCGTGCAAGTAGCGGATGCGCTGAGGCGCCAGTAGTCCTCCACTGGTGCGACACCGCGCCCTCTTCGGAAATGAATCTGAGCCGGTCGGCTAGCCACTCCTCCACCGGCACACCATCCGCTAGGCCAAGCACCAGGGCAGATGCGACGGTATCGCCGGGGTCGAGCAAACGTCGTAGGCACGCCAGGACAAAGATGGCCTCGGGTGTCCCCAGCAGACCTGCTCGGGGACTTGCCGATGGGATGCCCCACCGGGTCAGCGATGTCACCGCCAGTTCGACTTGGTCATTCTTGCGGCATAGGACCGCAATATCGCCAGGACGTACGGGCCGTAGTGTCTTTGTTGCCTTGTCCTCGACTTTGAGGTCTGAGTTAACTAGCGCGTGCACGGCCTGTCCAAGTCCGAGGTAATCCGTCTCGTTCTTGTTGCTCTCGAAGTTCCAGTTCAAGAGAACAGGCTGGTCTTGGATATCAGTACGCCACGACTGCAACCGAACGTCCTCGGGTTGCAGGTCAGGCAAGAATGCCGATTCGAAGACCGAATTCGTCAACGACACAAGCGCAGGTGTCGAACGACGCGACGTGACCAGAGGCTCGCCAATCTCACCGCCCCAGCCCTCGATAGCGCCGAGAATCCCCGAAATGAGCCGCGCATCTGTGCCGCGAAAGCCGTAGATGGCTTGTTTGGGGTCACCTACCCACACGGAGCGCTTGGCTAGCTTTGCAAGCTCTACGAAGAGCGCCAACTGCAGCGGGCTCGTGTCCTGGAACTCGTCGACCATGACCAAGTCCAGCTCGCCGGCCAGGGCGGCGCGCACCTCTTCGTTGTCACGCAGAACACTGAGCAACAAGACCTCTTGGTCGCTGAAATCAACGGCACCCAGCGTCCGCTTACTTTCCGCGTATGAGTCGAGAGCGTCGGCGGCTAGGTTGAAGACCAAATCCAGATACCGACGCACGTCAGCATGGAAAGCCGGGTGAGATTCGTGCACCTGAGCAGCTTCGGCGACGGGTTGGACTTTGTCCTTAACCTTGGCTCCAGCGTCGATGCTGCATCCGGCAAGCCAGTCTTGCCAGGTCCATCGGCCCGCACGGAATACCCTTTCGAGCCGTTCCAGTTCCTGGTGCCCCTCTCGCAGGTTCTTTGCGACCTGGCCTCCGGCTGCCTCGGTCTGCTGGATGTAGGCAGACACATCTGCCAAGGCCTTCGTCAACGCGGCAGTCAGCGCTTCGGTGGGGGCGGCACCTTTCGATGGCGCGGGCCAGTTAGCGAGCATCAGGTCGGCGTTTCTGGCACCCATGGTGCGCAGTTGTTCCGGAGAGATGTCGTTGTCTCGCGCGGCCTTGACTACATTCTCAATGGACTTGGACCATTCTGCTTGCTCGATACCGAACTTAGCCGTGAGTTCAACGAGTTCTGCTTGCCCATCTTTATCGAGCGTTTCGGCAAGGGATGCGGCTAGCAACCGCTTGGTCTGTCCTTCGCTCAGCACGGTCTGGTCCGGAGACAGGCCTAGCTCAAAGCAGAATCGCTTGAGCATCTGTCCGCAAACGCTATTGACGGTGCCGAGTCTGGCTTGACCAATTGCCGTCGCCAAGTCGATGCGGCCCCTGTCCAGAAGTCGTGAGCGCGCACGCTCGCGCAACTCGGTCGCTGCCTTGACCGTGAACGTAGTGGCGAGGATGCCCTGCGGACGTGCATCTCCCGACTCAAGCGCCTCCGCTAGAGTGGTGGTGAGCTTGTAGGTCTTGCCGCTGCCGGCGCCAGCGCTGATGAACTCGATGTTATTCATTGTTCCCAGCCTCCAAGCAGTACCAGGAGGTCTTTGTCCCAAGTCTTTGGCCCTTCAACTTGCAGCGTTCCTGGTGGCCCCTGGAAGTCTTCGCCACCCCCAATGGATACAACCTCGATTTGTCCATTCGACCATTGCTCGGCGCGCCACTTCCAGCTCGTCATTGCTTGTTGGAGCAAGTCGGCAGTCGACCCAACAGGAGGTGTGCGTACCTGCGCTTCGGGCATGACATCAGGTGCCGTCACAAACATTGCACCTGACTCGAGGATGAAGTAGCCCAGTGCAGCAGGCGCAGTGCCCGTTTGCTGTTCGCAGAGTGAAGAGTAGAGGGCCAACTGCAGATGCTGGCCTTCATGCAAAGAGGCGGCGTAACGTTTGTCGCCGCGCCATTTCATGTCTAGCACCACGGACTGCCCCTTGGGCAGTTGTACAAGCAGGTCGGCTTTGCCGACGAGATGCACGCCGCCAAGTTTTCCCTCAAGAGCAAATTCAGTGCAGACGCCCGTTGCTCCTGCCGCTCGCAGGTGACTCAGCATGGAGAGAATTGCGCCCTCGCATACCGACTTGAATCGTTGCTGACTCACACCGGCGCCATGCATTAAGAGCAGCGCTCCTTCCGTTGCCAGTAGCTCATCGATATGCCCCCGAAACCACTCCATGGCTTGTTGGTCGGTCCAAGTTAGGCTGCCGACCTGTTCGAAGAGCTTCTCAAAGACGCGGTGTGCAAGAGTGCCGAGGAGACGATTGTCTTCCTCGACAGCGAGCAACTGTGTCGGGCGCAGCCGAGCAACTCGTTTGACAGCGTAAAGTGCCGGGGCGTTGAACAGTTCCGAGAGGGAGGTGAATGACTGTCTCTCCACAGGTAGCGCTACAGGCTCTCCCAGCTCGATGTATCTGGGGGCTTGCGGCAGTTGCATGCTGGCGAGATTGGCCGAGAGCGTCCCGACGAACTCATTGCTAAGCTCGGTGTCCAGATTAATGCAACTACCCTGCAGGCTTGGTGCCAGCCTCAGAAGCAGTTGGCGGAAGGGGTGCTCTTCGGCGCCGGCGGGCGGCAGTACTAATACGAACCGCTCCTTGGCTGCCAGCAATGGTTGCAGCCACTGCTGGGCCAATGAATCGAGTTCCTGTTGCGGGCTGCGCAACTCCACGCCTAGCTTGCGCAGCGCCTCCAGTTCGGTCTGGGACCAGGGAAGAGGCTGAGGTAACTGCGGGGTCGATGGCATCCACCAGATGACCTCGCTGGCGGGTTCGATGCAAGCAGCGGCACTCGACTCGGCGCGGATACAGCCAACCTGGGCGGGAGCACCGGGGTTCGTGGCGCCGGTTGGCGTGGCCTGCACTACGAGTTGTTCGAGCTGACGCGGCGTCAGGTTGGCAACTCCTTGACCTTGGAACTCAACTAGACCTTCTCGAATGGCTGCGCACTGGCCGACGGCGGGAGTAACCGCTGCACGTAAGGCCTCGTCGCCGGTAAGACGCTTGCGAAGCGCCTCAGCGAGCCTGTCGACGCGAGTCAACAGGGCATCCACCGGGGCTCCCATGTCTCGGGTCCAGCGCTCGCCCTCTAGCCAAAATGCGATGTCATCCAGAATAGGCTCCCCGCCATCGCTCGCTTTGAGGTCGGCCTTAACCTTCTCCCAGGCCTCACCGCCGATGCCTGGTTGGTCCGCCACAGCTCTGGCAAGACTTGCTCGCACGCTCCGGCTGAAGGGGCCGATTGGGTGAGAGAGAAATTCGACCAGCCGTCCGATATCGACCGGTTTCCAACACATCTCAAGCGCCAGTCCCACGGCCTGCAGCGCTGGGCGAAGCTCGCTCGAATTCTGAAAGCCGCTGGCAGCACAGCCTGTTGCCATCATCGTGGCGTCCAGTGAGTCCCCCTCGGACTCGCAGACCAGCAAGCGGTCTGCGCCGCTTTCCCGGCACGTGGCGCTTAGCCAATGCTCGGCCGTCTCGCGAGTTGACGCCTGCACAAGCACTACGCTGCCGTCGGCAATCGGACTTGCCAGGGCTTCGAGCTGCCCATCCTGCAGCGCTTGAACGGCGCGCTCCTGCAACTGACGAAGCTGTCCAGCCCCCTGGGGTTCAGGTTGCCACTGTGTGACGTTCGGCAGCAGGGCCAAGACCCTTCGCCAGACCGCTGGGAAACTTTCTAATGGGTCCACCAGCAGTACGGTCTGAATCGGGGTGCGTTCAGTAGCCAGACTGGTCAACACCTCGGTGAGGCGCTCGGCTTCGCCGGGCGGAATGTCGCCAAAGGCCGACTGCTCGACCAGTGCCATTTCTTGGAGCCTTCTTGGACCATCGGCTGGCGTGGAGCCGTCCCAGCCAGCCAGGCGCCATTCATCGCGCCAAGCCAACAGACGGGCGCTTGTTCCAACGCTATCAGCTTCCAAAGACCGGCTGTAGAAGCGGGGCCGGTCGGCATGCCTTCTCAAGTGGCCCAGGTAGCTCGTCACGCGGCGAGCCTGGGAAACCTCTGGCCTGCTTAGACCCAGGTACATCTCGAGGAGTCCAAGTAGGCCCATCCGCCCAACAACAGGTTCGTTGAGTGTGTTCTTGAGTGAGGGTCCCTGGCGACCGTCTAGGCTGAGTCCGAGCGTAATGTGCATGGGCGGTTGTACAGAGCTAGGTGCTGCGTAGAAAACCTTGTCGAGACTATAAGTACGCCAAAGCAGACGGCGCAACCGACGTGTCGGGAGCGGTTATCGCTCGTTTTTCAAGAGTACGTGGGTTCAGAGTCTAAGGGGGTATCGAGACGTTCTGTGTCTTAATTGGAATTGACCACTATTCTCGTCGCCATAGGTCTGTAAGGCTCCGCCCAGCGGCCCGTTTGAGACGCGGAATGTCTTCATTTTGCGGAAAACTGGTATCAAGTCGCTGGGCATCATCCTGTCCGTGTTGCTCGGACGCGCGGAGAGGGATGCAAACGCAGTATCTACGAAGGAAATGACACTTGGCGGGTGATTTTTGGTGGCCCTAAAGATTTTCACTTCTTTGCCGTTTCTTGTGCCTCATGCCAGTAATGGCCGTTTCATGGGGCTCCCCTCCTGTGTGGGGGGTACATGCCGCAGCGTCAGTTGTATAAACGAGGGCGCACAATTAAGTAGCCGCTGACAAGGGTGAGCGGCTCGACATTCTCCGTCTGCGGGTGAGAAGAGTATGGCAGTCATTGGCCTAGTAAAGTGGAACGGCAGCCAACTCCTGAGGTCCGGGTGATAGCGAGCAAGCCTAGCGATATTCCGTTCCTTCGCGTTCAACCGCAGAACCAGCGGCACTTTGCCGATGCGCAGCGCCCATCTGGCGCAGTGTAGTTGCGAAGTTCAGTCCAACCGGACACGTCTCGTTGCAGAGCAGACGATACGGCGAACTATGGTATTCGACACACAGAGAGGAGTTGAGATGCTTCCCAAGAATCTACAGAGGTTGGAAGAGTTGCGAGAGGAGTGCAAGTCAATGGTGACGAAGCGGGCGCTAGCCTCCGGCGGAGTCTCTGCCATTCCTACGCCGGGCGTGGATGTGGCCGCAGACGTTGTCATTCTTCTGGAGCTGATTCCAGCTATCAATAATAAATTCGGCCTATCTAAGGACCAAATCGGTCATTACGACGAGGCAACCAAACAGGTGATTTTTCAGATACTTAAACGCGCGGGTTTGGCAATGATTGGGGCGGAAGTCACAAAGACTCTCATCACGCAGGCCCTAAAAAAGGTAGCAGGGAGGGCCGTAACAAAACAGGTTCTCAAGTTCGTCCCTGTAATCGGATGGGCGACCAATGCAGCCATCGGCTTCGCTGCGATGAAGTACGTAGGAAATTCACACGTCGATGATTGCTTCGATGTTTGCAGACAAATTATTGAAGCAGCTTAAATTCCGCAGTCGGATTGTGGTGGCTGTTCTATTTTTTTGAGGGCTGGTGTGCCAATAATATTAATCATCGGCATCATCCTGTACGTCTCTATAGCAGTAAAAAAAGGTAGGGCGGCCGCGAATCGTGCGGCTAATATTGTCTTTGGCCTAATTCTATTTCTCGTAGTTGCGTATCTCGCAATGGGGTTGTTGGGGTTTGGCAAGGGCGGTCGCTACGGCCTCTAGTTGCGGCCCGACGTCGAACCGGTGGAGAACCGCAAGGGGAACTTCGCATGTCTTCCGCTCGTCGGGCCGGCCAGTATGACGCGCTGCGGCGCCAGCCCTTGTGGCAGTTGTTGGCCGCCGACAACGCGCCACAAGTTCTGGCAATTCTCGAGAATCTCTGGCTTGAGCAAGAGCGCACCTTGTTGAGCTCAATTGCCCAAGAGCGGCTCACGCGTGAACTGACTCGTTTGCGTGAGGAGGGGTACAACTTGCCCCAGACTGCGCAGTCCTACTTGTACGAGTGGCTCAAGCATGGCTGGTTGGAGCGGCGTTTGCGAGTGGGTTCCTCCGAGGAAGAGTACGAACTCTCCGCGCCGGCAGTGCAGGCTCTGCGGTTTGCTCAGAACCAATTGAAGCCTCGCAATACCGCCACAGAAAGCCGGTTGACCAGCGTGATTGAGCAAGTCAGCCACTTGGCCGAAGAGACCAACAACAATCCGGAGGCCCGCCTGGCACGGTTGCTTGCCGAGCGTGAGCGCTTGGACAAAGAAATCGAGCAAACTCGAGCGGGACACATCAAGACGTTAACTTCGGACCAAGCACTTGAGCGTGCTCGGGAAATCATTTCACTGGTTGAGGACCTAGCGGTGGACTTTCACCGCGTTCGGGATGGCTTCGACAAGCTCAACCGTCAGCTTCGTACCGACATCCTGCAATACGATGAGTCGCGTAGCCGCGTACTCGAAGCCTTGTTCAACGGCGTTGACCTCATTGCGGAGAGCGAAGAAGGCAAGACCTTCAACGCCTTCTGGCGTCTGCTGACAGACAATGCCCAATCCGCCACGCTGCTGGACGCCTTGGATGAAGTGTTGAGTCGGCCATTTGCTCGCCGACTAGACCCGGAAGAGCGCAAGTTCCTGCACCGTCTAACCGACCGGCTGATGACCGAAGGTAGCCTGATTCATGAGGTGCAGACGCAGTTTGCCCGGAGCTTGCGCACATTTGTCCAGAGTCGCGAGTTCCAGGAGCAACGCCGCTTGCAGACAGTGCTCAAGCAGGCGCAACAAGCTGCGCTCGGAGCCAGAGACACTGTTTCTCTGGTGAGGCCGTTACCGTTCCATTTGACGTTGACTGTGGCTGAGTTTTCGTCAGCGGGACAGCTTACGTTGCACGACCCTGAATTACATGCGCCGCCAACGGTGGTGACGCAGGTCGAGCTACCTCCGCTGGATTTGAGCCAAATCGACGAGATGGTACGGCAGTCGGACATAGATTTCCCCCAGCTCAAGCGCAACTTGTTGGAGCTGCTGCGGCATCGGTCTCAGGTTTCGGTCGGAGAAGTCTTAACCATCTATCCGGCTACGCAAGGCTTGGGCTCCGTGATTGGTTATGTGGCTTTGGCCTTGAACAACGGTGATGCTGGACCGGCAGAACAAAAGGAAACCGTGTTCTGGACCGACCGTCAGGGGTCGATTTGCAAAGCGGCTCTTCCTCTTTTCTATTTCGTAAAGGAGCGGGCAAGTGAGCTTCGCTGACTCCGATTCCCAAGCTATGCTGCCAGGTTCGGTCCCGGTCTTGTTTGAGGACGACCAGGGCCAGCTGCTGTTCGAGGCGCGCAAGGTGCTCGTCAACCTGCTGAAGGGTCCGCTGCTGGATGGCTCTCGAACACCCGACCAATGGGCCGTGCTCGTCCGCGATGAGGCGTTGTTGCGTGCGCGGCTGCATGAACTGTTCCTAGAGCTGGTGCTGGACCCACTTAACAAGGTGGCGTTCACTCGACCAGTGGATGCGGAAGAGCTTGAAGCACCTTCCTTGCTGCGGGTGCGCGCTCTCACCTTCCTCGATTCGGTCTTGCTGCTGTACCTTCGCCAGCAATTGCTTGAAGCTGAAGGGCAGGGCGTCCGTGCTGCGGTTTCGTTGGCCGACATGGCGGCGGCTTTGAGCGTCTATGAAAGTCATCAGAACACGGACCATGTCACCTTCGTCAAACGAGTCGGTGCCGCCATTGAGCGGGTCAAAGACATGCATCTGTTGAAGAAGCTGACGGATGACCGATTCGAGATTTCTCCGGTATTGCGTCTGATTTTTACCGCAGAGACGATTCAGGCGCTTGGAGCCGTGTATCGCTCCCTAGTTGAGGGGAAGGGCGCCTCGGCGGAAGGCAACAATACTGGCGCCGAAGAAGCGCAAGCATGATGGCAACACAGGCCACGATTGATTTCGACGCGGGCTTACCGAAGGATGAGCCGCAATTTCTGCTGACGCGTATCCAACTGCAGAACTGGGGTACGTTTTCGGGGCGCTATAGCATTGACGTTCCAGCAGAAGGCATGCTTCTGACGGGGAACTCAGGTTCAGGGAAGTCGACCATCCTAGATGCACATGCTGCCTTGATGACGCGCCCCAAGTGGGTGGACTTCAACGTGGCGGCACGGGAAGGTGACCGTAGCACACGCGACCGCAATTTGATGTCATACCTGCGAGGTGCTTGGAGCGAGCAAACTGGCGACGAAGGCGACGCCGTGGTTCAGTACCTGCGCAAAGAAACTACGTGGTCTGTCCTGGCTGAAACCTATCGGTCGGATACCGGTGCGGTTGTGACCGTCGCACAGGTGCTTTGGGTTCGAGGTAAGTCGACGACTCCGACTGACGTGCGGCGACGCTACCTGTTGTTGGAGCGCGCTTTGGATTTAGGCGAGCTGGATGCGTTCGCACAGTCAGATTTTGATGTGCGGCTGCTCAAACGCACCATTCCAGAGCTGAACGTCCAAGAGGACTTTGCCCCGTATGAGGAGCGCTTCCGGCGCTTGTTAGGTATTGACCATTCTACGGCGATGCGTTTGCTGCATAAGACCCAGTCGCTCAAAAACGTGGGGGACCTCAATGCGTTCCTGCGCGAGTACATGCTGCAAGAGCCAGAAACCTTTGCTCTGGCGGAGAAATTGGTTGATGGCTTCAACGAACTGAACGAAGCGCATCGAGCCGTGGTTACCGCGCGTGACCAGCAAGCCGTGCTGGAGCCGGCTAGCGAAGCCCATGAGCAGTTGCTGGCAGCGGAAAAATCGTTACGAGAGTTGGGGGTGTTGAGCCTTCATATCGAGCCCTACGTCGTTCAATGCAAAGAAACACTGCTTGAGAGTGCGATTGAGTCTGCCAAAACTAGGCGGGCCGGCTTGGAGACCGAGCTTAAGCAGAAAACTCAGAAGGAAGAGGACGCCCAACGGTATTTGGGCTTGTTGCGCGAGAAGCGTAACGACCAAGGCGGCCGCATTTTGGAGCAGTTGCAAGCAGACCTGAAGCAGGCGGAGCGGCAGCGTACGCATCGAACCGAGAAGCGCGAGCAGGTACAACAGCATTGGCAAGTGCTGGGCTGGGCAGCGCCAACTACAGGCATCGCGTTTGTTGAGTTGCAGCAGCGAGCACAGGTCCACCTGGAGACCCTGACTGCCAAACAGGAGACGTTGTCGGAGGAGCGCGACGGTCTCAAGCGTCAGCAGCATCGGCTCGGCGAAGAATTGCAGACGTTGCGACGTGAGGTCGAAGTGATGGAGACGAAACGCTCCAACATCCCCTCAATGCTGTTGACAACTCGAGAAACGCTGGCCAAGGCCATTGACGTCGAAGAGCACGACCTTCCGTTTGCAGGGGAACTGCTGGAAGTAAAGGCCTCCGACCGAGAATGGCGAGGCGCCATCGAACGTGTGTTGAACGGTTTCGCGCAGTCTTTGCTGGTCGACGAGAAGCACTATCACAAGGTCTCGCAGTACGTGAACCAGACTCGGATTGACCATCGGCTGGTCTACCTGCGTATGACGCCTCATGCTAATACGCCGGTTCGGCCGGAAGCTGAGTCGCTGTATCACAAGCTGGAGTTTGCCAAGAACGCGTCGCAGACGGGGTGGGTTAAGGAAGAGCTGATTGCCCGATTCAACTACCTCTGTGCGGACAATCTGGACGTATTTCGCCAGGCGACCCGTGCAGTTACGCGAGAAGGGCAAATCAAGCATAACGCAAGTCGCCACGAGAAGAACGACCGGTTTTCTGTGAACGATTCACGGCAATGGGTTCTTGGCTTCGATAACAGCGCGAAAATCGCCTTGCTGAAGGAGGACGCCCAGCAGATTGCGCTCCAACTGGTTGAGGTGGACGCCAACGTCAAGCAGTTGGAAAGCTCCCGCCGAGATTTCGATGACCAGGTACGTCATGCGCAGGCTTTGCAGTACTTCCAGTGGGATGACATCGACGTGGCTTCGATGCTGGCCTTGATATCGACTCTGCAGAAGCAATTCGAAGCAGAGAAGGCGGCGCGCCCCAACCTTGAGCAGATTAACGCGGACATCGTTCAACAGGACCGAGTTTGTCGACAATTGCTTGATGACATTGGCGCTATCAAGGGCAAGTTGCATACCGCGAACGCTGAAGTGGACGGGTTGCAGCTGGCGTTGGAGAACCTCTCATCGGCGATGTTGGCCACGGAGTTGCCGAACGCCATGAAAGTCGAGCTGGAGGCGCGTTTTGACGCTGTTGGGAAGGCTTTGACGCTGGAGACCCTCCCCGAAATTCACCGTTTGGCGGATAAGCAACTGGAGAAGGAGCGCAGCCAGCTTGAAAGTCACCGTACTACGCAGAAGACCTTCATTGAGGCACAGTTTGGACACTTTGTGCGGGAGTGGCCTGCCGAAGCCGGCGGGCTCGATGCAACGCTGGCTAGCGCAGAAGACTTCTTCCATAAGCTGCGCAAAATCGTTGAGGATGGGCTGCCTCGCTATGTGGAGCGCTTCCGTACCCTATTGCGCGAACACAGCGACCAGAACTTGACGCTGCTGGCGACAAAACTGGACCAGGAGCGGAAGGCCATTCGCGAGGGAATGGAGCTTGTCAATGTGAGTCTTGCGACAGCCCCGTTTAACCCCGGAACGCACTTGGTAATTGATACGGAAGACCGTCAGCTTGAAGACGTGCGCCAGCTCAAGCAAGATTTGCGCGATGCGTTGAGCCATGCGTTCGATGGTGCGCAGGATGAGGACGAGCAACGGTTCCAAAAGCTGAATGTGCTGGTGAAGCGGTTGTCGAGTTCTGAGACGGTGGACCGTAATTGGCGAAATCTGGTGCTCGATGTGCGCCAGCATGTGGATTTCATTGCCCGGGAAATGGATGCGGACGGTGTGGAGGTTGAGCGGTATCGAGGCGGCTCGGGCAAGTCTGGCGGCCAGCGTCAAAAATTGACGTCCACCTGCTTGGCAGCAGCGTTGCGTTACCAGTTGGGTGGTCGCGACCGAGCGAAGCCGCAATTTGCCACGGTCGTGATGGATGAGGCGTTCGATAAGGCGGACGCGGCATTCACGGAAGCTGCCATGAATATCTTCAAGACGTTTGGCTTTCAGATGGTCATTGCGACCCCGCTGAAGTCGGTCATGACCCTGGAGCCCTTTATCGGCGGGGCCTGCTTTGTGGACATCAGCGACCGTAAGTTCTCCCGGGTCACGCTCATTCCATATGACCGTCAGGAGAAAAAGCTCCTGCTGAAATCCGATGTTACCTCTGAGGCCGCGAATGAAGTTATTGCTGCCTGAGGCCCTGCGCACTCAGTTGCGCAAAACGTATGAACGGCATCGTGCGAGCTGGCTAGCGGGACAAGGGTCCTGGCCACAATGCCTGCCGTTAGGTACGGCTACTGAGAAGGAGGCAGCCCAGGACATCGCTAGTGTGCGGTGCTGGTGTGAATCGTGGCGAGGCTGGCAGGGCTTTGGGCAAGTTGGCTGGGTCGAACGGCAGTGGCTTCGGTTGGGCACTCAAAATCTACCCGAACAGGTGACGTGGACCGAGCCGGAGATGGTCGCACATGACGCTGACGAGGGAGCGGGGTGGCGGCGTGCGCGTGCCTGTTTCGAGACATTGGTTGCTACCTGGCCAGCCCTTTCCGGAAGCGTGCCCGTAGCCCGGCTCTGTATTGAATTGGCGGAGTATGAGTCGACAGATTTCGCTCGGCTCATTCAGGTACTGAGCTGGCTATTGGAGAACCCCGCCTCCAATCTATTGTTGAGGCAGTTGCCTATCAACGATGTAGATACCAAGTGGGTAGAGAATCGCAAGGGGATGGTTGCGGCACTGCTCAGGCTTTTGCGGCCGGAGACTGCTCTCGAGACCGATTTCCACACGTTGTGTGGCTTGCGTAAGGCACCGGCTCAGATACGCGTACGTGTACTGTGTCCCATTCTTCGCGGAAAAATTGGTGGACTGTCTGACTTGGAAGTGCCTGTGGAGGACCTGGTGGCACTCAAATGGCAACCCGAAACGCTGCTTATCGTGGAAAACCTGGCGACAGGTCTTGCGTTACCGGAGCTGCAGGGTACGGTTGCGGTGATGAAGCTTGGAAATGCAGTGTCGCTGCTGGAGCCCTTTTCTTGGGTGCCCCAAGACCGAGTTTTCTACTGGGGTGACTTGGACACGCACGGCTTGGCTATCCTTGCGCGGGCGCGACAGGTGTTCCCGCAATTGCGCTCGGTGCTAATGGACGAGGTGACGTTGCGGGCCTGGCCGCAGTTTTGGACGCAAGAGAAAAGTCAGGCGTCTTTGCAAGCGCTTCCGGAACTGACAGTAGAAGAACGCGCGGTCTATGACGGGCTCCACCAGAACCGTTGGGGCGAGTGCCTGCGCTTGGAGCAGGAGCGGATTCCTTGGGTCATTGCAGAACAATGCTTGCGCGAGGCATTGAACGGTGTCTGTTTCAACTCGTCAAGATAGCTGGAACGTAGCTATGCGTCACGCCGCTGGCGAGTCCATCAGGAATGACCTTCCCCAGCCGCGACAGGTTGCTGCTACATGTAGCGACTGGGGAGCAGCGGGCTACTTAATCAGAAATCGGTCGCGGTTTTTCCCCTCAATCCATGCCGGCGCGCGACCACGGCCGGACCAAGTCACGCCGGTTTTAGGGTCCATGTATTTGGCTGCAACTGTCTTCTTGCCAGCCTTTTTCTTGCTTTTGGATGTCAGTCCGATGTCCTCTGCAGTCAAGCCATACTCAAGCACGATTTGACGCGTCTGAGCGATGACTGCCTCGAGTTCCGCCACTCGCGCGGTCTCGAGCTGCTCCTCCAGCTTTGCCTTCTGAGCCAGAAGGTCTTTGTATGTCGCCACAGGGTTCTCCTAGGTTTGTCGTGCGACGAGAGTAATGCAAGAACTAGCGGCTGTGTGGCCTTGTGTCCAGTAGAACCCACATCCATCATGCGTATCCGCGAGAAAGTCGATGCAACCTCGCAGAAGTGTTACTGCCAGCTTCCTGAGCGCCTAGTTCAGGTGCAAAATGCAACCAACAAGAAATGGGGGGGATATGAACGGTGCATTGCCGAGCACGAGCAGCCAGCTTGATGGGCTCGCGGTATTCGGTGCCACACGCGCACTGGATAAGACGAGCGAATTTGCCAATCGCATCCTGCCGCAAGACCTTACGATTAGTAAATTTCTGAGCAACCTGCGCGAACGTAAGTACCAAATCCCAACCTTCCAGCGGGATGTCGTATGGCAACCGGAGAACGTCAAGAAGCTCTGGGACAGCCTCTACAAGTTCTACCCCTTGGGCAGCCTGCTGGTCTGGCGCACGAACATCTACCTGCACAGCCACCGGGAAATCGGTGGCCACGTAATAGAGTCGCCGGCGAAACTCTCCGAATACCACTACCTGCTCGATGGCCAACAGCGAACGACCGCGCTGTTCACCTCCATTTTTGGCGGCAAGATTGCCAACCGAGAAGGCTTCGACCCAACCCTCTTTGTTGACCTATCGGTAGAAAGCACGGGCGACACGGATGACGAGACCTATCGACAACGCTTCCTCTTCCCGGAAGAAATTGTCCGAAGCGAAGAGCTCATGCAAGGAGTCAAAGAGTTTCGCGTGGTGAAGCTGCAACGCATCCTGGAGCACTACGGCCAGGTGGAGGCTGAGCTTGAGAGCCGCAATGTCAAGTACGAGCACCCGATGCGCCAGCACCTGCGGCGCTTTCTCGCTATTTTTGGCAGTTACCGGCTCTCACTTATCGAGCTCAATGGCATCCAGGTCTCCGAGGTGTGCCAGATTTTTGAGCGTGTGAACAAGGAAGGCCAGCCGCTGAGCATCTTCGATATTGTTGTTGCGAAGACGTACCGCCCGGCAGACGCACAAACGCCGGCGTTTTATCTGCGCGAACTGTTCGACAATTTCCGCGACGGTCCCTCAATGCTTGCGAGCGAGTACCGGCACCTTGATGACAACGACTATCTGCAGATGCTGGCCGTGCTGGTGCGTCGCCAGTTTCCGGATTGCGGCGTGGACAACATTACGGAACGCTACCTGAGTCAGCTGCAGGCCAAGCATATTGAGGCCATCTGGAAAGACGCGACTGAAGCGTTCCGCAACACCTTCAAGTTCCTGCACCAGACACTGAATCTGATTGGCCCGGGACTTGTGCCCTTCCGCTATTTGTACATGGTACTGGCGGCCTACTTCTTCCGTCGCAAGCAACCTGACTATGCGCTGCTCAAGCGGTATTTTTGGACGGTCGCCTTCCATCAGAAGGACCTGCTAACGAGCACCTCGCAAATGTGGGCACACATTCGAGAGCTCACCGGCGAGAAACCGATTGATAGCTTTAAGGTCCTTGACCTTGATAGGGCAAACCTGCGCACGGCGAGCTACAACTCGAAGTCGCGCCTGTACCGCGCCGTAGTGGGCTTCTATGCAAGCCACGAACCCCTGAACTGGGAGGCGCCATATGCCAAGGTGCTGACAACGGCCTACTACCAAGCTACCGACAAACCGAATCTGCACCACATTTTCCCGCGCAATTTCGTCGAAAATGCAGCGGGCGGTGCCGAATTGCTCGGCAAGGACCGGGTCGACAGCCTGATGAACATCGCCTACCTGACACAGCTCACGAATCTGGTCATCAGTGACCAGAACCCGGTTGACTATCTGAAGCCATTTGTCGAGGCCGCAGGATTCGACCAGGTGTTGGAAAGCCACTTGCTTGGCCCAGAGGTGAAGGAGCTGGCAGAACTCACGAAATTGCCGCCAAACGCACTCGTGCACTTCATCGAGTCACGCGCCACACGAGTCATTAACCGGCTCATCGCATTGGGCATCGACGTTCGTGTCGTGGATAGCGAGCACCCAAATGTTGGGGCTGCCGACAAGGTTGCTCCCTTGTATGCGTAGCGAGCCCCAGCGCCACAATGCATGCTGGCACGCACGACCACAGACGCCAGCGCTCGGGGCCGAGGAACGCCAACTGTCAAGCAGAGCCAAGGCGTATAGTCGGCACAGCGTCATTCGTCAGATAGGTGCCGCCAGCACTCCCCACGCCATTGCCTGGCCTCTTCGGCATCAATCAGACCTCGTTCAAGCAGCGTGTTGACATGGGCCGTGCTGAGTTCCCCGCCGTTCCGGAATGTGTCACGTGCGGCGTCGAGCAGCGCAGTCTCAATGCTGCCGTCGACGTGGATATGTTCCCTACGGGCCTCAGCCCGGAGGGCCGCGACGGCGGCTTGCAGCGACTCATCGCGCCAAAGAGCCTCCAGGCTATTGTTGGCAAATAAATAGTCATCTACTTCCCAGACTTCGAGCAGAGACTCGTCCTCCAGACTGAACAAAATCTCCTCCAGGGCTTCTTCGGCGTCCTGGGCGTCATAATCAGGCCTACCGACATAGTTATTGCCGTCCCAGACGATTTTGACACCCTGGTACACCCTTCCCGCCAGAACCTGGAACTCTGCTGATTCGAGCAGGTCGGCCAGCGTCTCGCCAGTCGCCTCGGCTGGCACTCTGTAGCGTCGGGTTCGGCCGTGCGCAACGGCTTCGGGTACCGCGTTACCGATTTCGCGGTAATACCCGAAATCGACGCCGCCGCATTCGCAGTCGATTTCAATGTACGCCGCCTGAGGATGCGTCTGACCGCAGTAACGGTGATATAGAGGGGCGCTCTCGCTACGCAACTCCTTGAGGTCACAGTTGAAATGCAGTACACGCTCTGGTGCCGCTCCAGAGCGTGCAGTTGATGTCATGTCGCTCAAAGAGTCCTCCTCACGATTGCTGGGGTGGGTTACGGTTGGGTCAGGTCGCATGGTTGAATCAGAGTTATTCATAGGTGGTTTGGTGATTTATTTGGCAAGCCAATTTAAAAGAGCGGGAATTTCGATTGCTCTTCTTTCAATATCCGTTCCGCTTGTCGCAAGCGCGTGACCCATTCGTGGTCCAGCCTGTCTAGCGCCTCCGCAATCGTGTAGCCCATGGAATCCAACTAATCCGGTCGATTCAGTATTAACGCCGCCGCGAGCTTCTCTCCTGTGGAAAGACCTCCAAGGCCGCCAATCCTGGCCGCGCGCGATTTCTCAACAATATGCGTTAATTGCGAATCCATAAAACCCCTGTTTTTTATGCGTTCAGATAGGAAATGGCGAGTGCCCCGGGATGGGCGGTTTCCGTGCTCCGTTGCAGGCTTCCCGCGTCAGAGGTGCTCTGCGTTCTGCAATTTAACCCCGGCTGGCGCTTATGGAAATAGCCCGAGCCAAATATCTTTTTTTTCCCAAAGATGGACAAACGCAACCAAATGCATAAAAACATGACGTTGCGTGAAGGCAACAATTGGTTGTTAAAAAAAAAGGATTTTTAAACAGCGGGCTTCTTAGGACATTAGACATGATTTTGCGGCGACCATACCCGTCAGGGGCTGGTCGCCGCATTTTTTCTGCGGATGCTGGGGTACTGATGACTGCCGCCTGAGATTAGTGCGCTGGTCGCGTTGCTCTGGGCTTTTCTTCGTTGGATACAAGGAAGTGCACGTACCGAGAGCCGAATTGGGATTCGCGACGTTTTCTGCAGCGTCCCTCGACGGCGGCATGTACCTCGAATGGACGAACTGCGCCGCAGCCATGAAGCTGCAGGCAAACACGCCGTGTACGTCGGCTACCCCCGAACGAAAAATGGCCACCCGTTCCCGGGTGGCCGAATCAATCACTGTCCTTGAGATACAGCCGGCGGAGATGGTCTGGTTCGTCTTTGGCGGAGCACATCGGCGCCCCCGCAGTCCAAATCAACCGTGGCCCTCAATCCTCTGAGAACAACTCGATGAGCCCTTTCCAGTCTCTCGACTGGACCAGGAGTTCAACAATCTCTAGGATGACGAGCAGGTCTTGTTGGCTTCGCCCCGCAAGCGTCCGGCTGACCTTGCTCGTTGACGGACGCTCGCTTGCTGGAGACTCGGGTTCGTTCGTACACACATCACACCTCGATAACAATCCGGTGGTGGTACGTTCAAGCCGAGGCCGGTTCTTGAGCAGCAGGAGCGGCGACCGGCTTGGCAATCTTCGTCGCTTCAAACGCGAGAATGAGCAAAGTGCCGGTCGGTTTGCCCTCACGCGACAGGTAGAAGTCGGTCTTCAACTTGCCGGTCACTTTCACAAAATCCCCTCGCTGCAGATTCAGGTCGGTGTCTTTGAAGACGCGTACTGAATACCATGTGGGCTCTGAGTCAACTCCCCGTTGACTCTCCGCCAGTCGAAATTGCCAATATGGCCGGTTCGTGGATTTCGAAATTTTCTTTTCCGGTTGGCTTGCGATATTTCCGAATGCCTGCATGGCGATGTCCTTCAATGTAGTAGGTGGGTTCTTCGATGGTGGAGTGCCATCACTACGTATAGGCACCAGCCGAAAGACATCAAACAGCTCTATAACCGCAGCGGCGAAACCGGCTGCCGCCATGGCTTCGCGGTGGTCGGGCGTCGGTAGGGCAGGTAGTTTTCGTCAAGCCAACCCGACAACGGTTGTTTGTTGGATGCGTCCAATCGCACTTTGGGCAACCATGTTGGCAAGAGCTGAGTCACCACATGTCCGACGCATACATCGATTGCGTCCCCACCTCCGGATGGCCAGACTGCCGCCCACACTTCCCATATGCCGGGTTCGATTTCTCGGAAGTGCCGTCCTCGACCGGGTACGAGCACTTCACTGTTGGCAGTGAGAGCTTTCGCTCGCAATACCGCTTGGGCACGCAGCAGGATGCGGTCGGTTCTGGCAAGGACTACGACGCGACGCAGTGTTTCGCTTTTCTCCAACACGAGTCCAATGCGACCGACTAGTAGCGACAATGATTCCTCACGGTCGGCGCCACGCTTGCTTCGGTCGATTTCGAACCAAGTGGCACCATCATTCTCGAAGGCGATTGCGTCGGGGCGTAGAACATGTTTGCCGCTTGAATGCTCGACGGTCGTGAGGCCCTGTTTGGGTTTGCGCTTCTTACCTATCGGTCTATTGAGTTCCTGTAGCACTTCCGATTCTGTGAGCGCACGCAGCCCTCGCGCTTCACAGGCTAAAACGATGAAGCTCATCCACAGCCGGTGTTCGGGATTGCTCATATCTGCGACGCGTCGAACCGACGGTGACCCTTCAGCCCCCCGGTCTTGCAGCCACCGCGCGCCTGCTGTGGTCAGACCGTATACATGCTGGAACCGGTCGGTGCGATAGCGACGGACCAGGCCGGTTTTGGCCATCCCCCGCATCGCGCGTTGCGCAGCAGTCAGTGCCGCTTTGAATGGCCGTTCTGGGCAGCAGGCGAGCGCAACATCGACGGCGCGGATAACGCGGAATCGATTCAGCATTGACAGGGCTCGCAACCACATGACCTCCTGTAGCAGGGTGGGGTGTATCTCTGAGGTCAGCCCTCGGCTCTTGATTTGCGATGTGCGTTGTCGTCCGGAGGCCAGCGTAGACACGTTTGGCGGCGCCGCACTGTCGCTTCGCTTCGCACCATCCGGGGCGTTGGACTGCGGCGCAGAGATGTCGGCGGCGTTCTCTCGTGGGTGAGTGTTGGGTGCCTCTGCGGCGCGGGAAAGGGCATCGTTGGTGGCGCGTGATTGCGCCGCTGGGTGGTGTGTCATCGTGGCTGTCTCCAGTGATAGCGTTTTCAACGCCACGCGAGCCGTCAGATTTCATCGGGCGAGCGTGGGGTGTGCTTTCGTATAGCTATCAGTGCCAAAGGGGCCAAAGAGGCTGTCCACCACGCTCGCCAAATTGACGTTGTGTGCTATCGAGGATTCGTCGCCCGGCTGGGCGCGGGCATGGGGCAACTGTCGCTTCCCCGCGTCCAGCCTCGCGCGCTTGGGGCGCGCGACGCCGACGTATTCGTCGCGACGTCCGGCAAAGCCGCTGTGTTTTCCGCCGGCTTGCGCCGGGGCGAAACCCCGCCGCCGTCCCCAGACCTTTTCCCAAGGCCACCCGTTACCCTGGGACGTCGGCAGCCAACCGTTCTGCCGGCATGCCGTGCCAGCCTGACTGCCCCACGCTGCGCAATCAACTGTTCCACCGCGCAGCGCGGGGACCCCGCGTCACCCTACGCGGCTGCTGACGCATCCGCGCCTACTACCGGGGAGCATGCGCTGGGCCGGCGGCGGGGTTTCGCCCCGCCTCAATCCGGCCCGGTCGCGTCAACTGTGCTCCCACAACTGTGCGTCGATGCCCAACACGACTCATACACGCGGCCTGGCGTGTGACCAAGGCCTACGGCTGGACGCCGTGCCGTCCGCCCGCTGATGCCATCGGGAGCGAGCGTTCGGTGCCGTCGGGCCGGGCCTGCATTGAAGCTGTGCTGCCCGATGCTGAGGGTGCTGCCGTGACGGCCCTCGGGGATACCGGCGCAGTGGCCGTGGTGACATCAGCACATGCCCCTTGTCGGCAATGGACGTGTCCCGCAGAGTGTCGCGATGACGTATCGCGCTAGGAGCGCGCGTGTATGACATCAAGGGGGTTCACTGTCGCCACTATGCGTTGCTCGCCCGTGCAACGCCGTTACCTATACCTGTGCATCAACCACTCTCTTGAAGGAGAAAAGCGATGCACAAAAAGAAACCCCGCAATGGCCGATTCCCTCTCTATCGCAGCGCGTACGTGCGCAAAGGTAAGAACAACAACACGCACGGCTATCCCATCCAGAAGTTCGTCGGCAGCATCCCAGTGGATGCCCAGGCCATTCCGCCGAAACTGGACGTCAAACTGACAGACGAAGAACGCCGCTATGTCGAGCGCGAAATCATCGAGCCGGCGCGCCGTCAGGCGGAAGCAGAACAGCTCAAGCGCGAGGCCCATGAGCGCGACCCGAACTGGCGCCTCGTAGAAGCCGCTCGCTTGTTGCGGGAGGCGCGAGACTTGGCGGATGCAGGTTCGGGATTGGATGCGGCCGGCGGCACTGGAGCGGTGGATGTTCTTGAGCAAGTGCAAGCGTTCGTCCGGCCATCAAGACAAGATGGCCAAACCAATCATCCTCTGCAGGACGCCCTGAAAGCCATCCACCGCGCGACGCGCTCCGTCAAAGAGGGCCGTTACGGCAGGGCCCCAGCGGAAAATGTCAGGTCGACCGACGAGTATCAGTTGTGGGCTTCAATCAAGGGCGCTGTCGATGGTGACGGGCACGACAGCTTGTTGCGTGCGATGCAGGATGCGGGGTTCGCGAAAGCTAAGGGTAGGTGAGCGGCGGCACGCAGGCGCTCAAAAAATCAATGAGGGAGCTGCAGCTCCCTCATTGTGTTTGGCCGATGGCCCGAGCTATCTGCTATTTGCAGCAGCGCCTTTCGGCATGCCTACCGTCGGTATCTCAAGGAGGCACCGCAAGGCTAAAACCCGTGAATACACATGAAGTCACGCCGTGACATCTGGCGGTGCATAGGGCCATGAAACGCCCTCTGTACTCCGGAAAGAACAATCTATCGGAGTGTATTCATGTCGTATCTGTTGGATCTTTTCGAACTCGCGGAGCTACTCGGCCGCAGCCCGGAGACAATCAAAAAAGACCTGCGTCGCAATCCGTTGGCGGTACCGCCACGTCTTCACATTCCCGGCACCCGCCTGCTGCGTTGGCGTCGGGTGGACGTGGATGCCTGGCTCGCACAGCACGTTGTGGGAGGTGAACAATGACCACCCTTGCGGACCTGCGCATCAATATCCGCCAGACGCTGCGTACGCCGCCCCCTGTCTTGAACCACGTTCTCCCGGGGTTGCTGGCGGGTACGGTTGGCTCGTTGATTGCTCCTGGCGGGCTTGGCAAGACCACGCTCCTGACTCAAATCGGCTGCGCCATAGCATCTGGCAATACCGTTCTTGGAGGGGCGCTAGACGGCACTGACCGGTCACCTGGCAAGGTTGTGTTGTTCCTGGCCGAGGAGACGCTGGCAATCATGCACCGCAAACTGCACGAGGCCACTGAGCAATTGGTCTCGTCCATGGCATCTCAGAACAAAAAGGACCAGCATGCCTTGCTGGGCCTGTTGGAGACCAATCTGGGCATCTATCCGCTGGGCGGGCATGGGTCACTGGTCCGCATGGGAGAAGGCACGAAGGAATGCCGTGAACTGTTTGAGTTGTGCGCGAATGCCCGTCTGATTGTGTTTGACCCATTGCGGCAATTTCACGATGGTGATGAGAACGACACGGCCTTCATGACGGCCGTGGTCGCGCGATTTCAGCGTCTCGCGCGCGACACGGGCAGTGCCGTCCTTTTGGCGCATCACGCCAATCGCAGTTCCATTTCGAGCGGCACAGGAGAGCAGGTCGGTGCCTCACGGGGGTGCACAGCACTCACGGATGGTGTGCGCTGGCAAGCCAATCTTTCGCCGGTTTCCGATGCGCTGGCGAGCGAACTCGGTATTGAGCGGGCGGATTTGCGTGACTATGTTCGGCTCGATTGTTCGAAGGCCAACTATGCACGGCCGAGTGCTACCGTGGTTCTACGAAAGGCACCCGAATCGGGGCTGATGACGCTCTGGGCACCAGGCCAATCTTCGAACCGCGCGGCGACAGCGAAGAAGAGACCGGTGGCAACGCAATGAAGTGGAAGCCACGGGAAAAACGTCTCGTCCGATACGACCCAATGTTACCGACGGCCGCGATATTCGGTTCGCTTGGCAAAGGCTCGCGCCCGAAGCTGGACACCAAATGCGAATTTGGTGGCGTCGAGTGGCGTTTGCGCGGACCAGACATGCTCGGCATGCCTGAGCAGACCTTGCTGTTGGTGTTACTTGAGTTGGCTACGGAGCAGTATGGGGCACGGCACGCCGGCCGGAGCGATTGGAATGCACTGGTCGGCGCGCTCGACAACGGGGCTGGTAGCTCCGGCACGGCATTGCCGGTTCCGTATCGTGAGGGCGAGCCGGTGGCGCTGGCTGCGTTAATCGTCAGCTACAGCGAGTTGATACGGCGTTGTGGCCGACAGGCAGAGGGTGGCAACGCCACCCGGCAAATCCGCATGGAATTGGAGCGGCTTTGCGAGGTGACGGTATGGGCGACCTCGTCATCCGGTGTACAGGTTTGCTCTCGCCTCCTGCAATGGCGGCGCGGGGACACCAATGGCGTACAGGTCGTGCTCAATTGGCGACTGACGGAGATACTCGTGGGCCGGCAGTTCTCTCCCGTCTCGTTGACCGAACGCTTGTCGCTGCGCTCGGACGTCGCGCGCGCGTTGCATTGTGCGCTTTCGGTGCGTATCAGGCTGGGGGACACGATGTCGTTCAGACTGGACACGTTGGGCCCCTATGTTTGGCCGGAAGGGCGCGCTGTCGCGGCATCGACAGTCCGACGTCGACGCCAACTGTTGCGGGGTGCGTTGAGCGACATCAATCGGCTTCCTGGATGGACGGTGAAGGCGTCGGCAGGGTCATGCCTAGAACAGGCTGATGCAGTGACCGTTACTCGGTGGCGTTTTCCGAACGAGGAGCGCGTGCTCATGCCGAAGCGCTCGCAGCGTCGCCGCAATCAGTCACCCAACCGCACCCATGAGTTTGCTGAGCAAAGCGTTTCAACGGCGCCTATTGATGTGTCCTCGTTGTTCGCTTGAGGTGTGGGCCAAGTGCGTTCACAAAATGACAGGGTAGTGCGATAGTCCGCCGGTCTGAGGCGTGCGGAAGAGGCGAACTTAACCCCAGGCGAGCGTTCACATAAGTCCCCCGTCTTTACGTGAACGAAACCCTGTCATTACGTGAACGCTGGGTGCGTCGTAAAGCCTTTTGAAATAAGGGTTTACAGGCGATTCTGGCGTTCGCTCTAATCTTTCTCTAGAAAGATTAGTCTCAACAGGGTGGAGTGTGGCCGGCGGGACGTTCAGGCCCCGCCCGGCCCCTAGCAAGCGGTGAAAGGCACCGCACTATACGCAGCACGCCGAGCGCGTGCCGAACTTTGCCCGGGGAGCAGTCTTATGGGCGAAGCCCTGGCAAATATGCCAGTAGGTTCCGATGGTGCTCTTCCCAATCAATCGACTGGCAGTGTTATGGCGATGGATGGCCTTCGGATAGGAAGATACTGGCGTCTCCCAATCACGGACACCCATTAACGGGAAAACAGCGCGATATGCAACGCCAGGGCGCTGCGCGCTGGACTGCCTTCCGGCGGAGTGCTGCTGCGTGTGCCCGACGTGTGTCAGGCAGAGCCGACTCCCAGAATCCAGCCCTCCACCCCTGCGATGGTTTGTTCAGCAGGCGATAGGTAGGGGTGCAATGCGGCTTGCAGTCGACCAGCCTTGTCGGCTTCCTTGAGCCACGCTGCGATGGCGAACGCATCGTGCTGGTCGCTGCTCATACCGTCCTGAGCGGCGAACGCGTGCCTCCATATCGACGGATAGGCTTCGACGATTGCGGAGCGACCTAGAGGAATGTCCCACCCGTCGAATAGCCAGAAATGAATCTTATCGCCAAGTTGCCGGTGCAGGTAGAGCAGCCACGGCAGCCCCGAATGCGTTGATTTGGCAACCGAGCCCTGCACGTCGAAGTGGAAGCACGACTTGGCCTTGCAGCGCTCTTCGGTGATGCGCCGCCACTTGGGGTTTCCCTGCCGTGCTGCGCCGTTGCCGGCGAGGCCGTCGCGGACGAAATCGACGTAGGTGTGGTCGCTGTCCGTCGGCCAGTGCTTCTGGAAGTCCTTCAAGAACACGTACCAATCGTGTTCCAACTGATGAACCTCGAAGTAGCGGAGGGGAAACGAGAAGCTGTGGTCGATGCCAACGATGGTCGGCATATCTTCACGTAGACGGTCTGCCAGCCACATGGCCAAGCCACGTCGCGTCCAGTATTTCCGAGGACTGGGTGGCGGGAGCACCTCGACGGGTTCCGCGTTTTCGGTGCCCATATAGACGCGCAGCCCCTTCAGGCTGTCGCTGGGCGTCTGAGCCCCGGAATAGTCGATGCCGATGTAGCGTCGAAAAGCGGCTGGCATGTCGAGTCGTTCTTCTAGATTTGGTTGTGTCGCGAGAAGCGCGACGTGCAAGCCAAGACCTTGGCAGAAACAGTGCAGTGGCATCCCGTTTGCGCAGCACCTTCGCCGCTGCGCTGCAGGGCTCCGCCGCGCCGCAGGCAGCGGGTTGTGCACCAAAGAACGGCAGCCGCTAATGCGCTTGATTTGACGGTAGGCAAAAGAGTACCCAAGATATCTCGCGGCGAACGCTCTTGGTTCATCATGCAGAAAGTCTGCATACCATGAGTGTTTCGAATAAGAACAATCTGCGAGCCGTTGAGGGGGGGCGTAGTGACAACGCTGTACGACATTCTCAAAGAAGTGGCGCCCAAAAGGGCTTTGTTCACCTCCTACACCTATTCGTCCGTTTGGTTTGAGGCTGCGCCGTATCCGCTGTTGCATAAGGGAGACTGTGAGCAAATCACGGTCATGCTGGATGCTCGAGAGGCTCGCCAAAGCGTGGACAACACGACGAGTCGCTTTGGAGGCAGCCGCTATCGGGTAATTAGCACCACACCCACGAAAGAAGGTAAAGGCGGGGGCATCTTCCATCCCAAGATTGCCTACCTCGAATCGGATGACGGCGATGTGTTCGTGGTCAGTAGCGCCAATCTGACAACGCAGGGCCAAAGCCGGTCGCTGGAGGTGGTCGATGCAGTCAGGGCGACTAGGGACCCACTGGTCTTTGGCCAAATTGCCGACTTCCTGGAACTGTTGCCGGCGCGGCTAAATTTATTGTCCCGCGAAGACGAGGAAATCCTGGCCCGGTTCGCCCGGAGGGCACGGGCACAGCGCGACCAATATGCTGCCAACGCGGCGGACCCGCAGAGGGTCTGGTTGGTGACGACTTTGGCTGAAGCGGCCGGCACGCAGTTCCTTGACCTGGCTCGGCGAAACCTCGCGACGCCTAAGTCGCTGACCGTGTTGTCACCGTACTTCGACAAGGACGTCGGAGCTGTTGTTCGACTTCGTGACAAGTTGGGCGTCAAGCACGTCCGGTATGGCTTGGCTCGCAAGAACGATGACTTGATTGCGCCCTTCCTGGAGGACATCCCTCAGGGGAGCAAGCCCAATCAATTTGTCGAGCCCCCGGATAACGACCGCATTTTGCACGCCAAGTGGTTCGAGGTGGTGGACGCTAATGGCGAAGCGCTCGTGATGACCGGTTCGGTCAATGCAACGCAGCAAAGCCTTTGGAATACCAACAACATCGAGGTTTCCCTGATTCGTCACGTGGCTCAGTCGATGACAGCTGCTTGGCGGAAGACCGACGAGGTTCCGCGTTACATCCCGTGCGAATATCCCGCGCCCTTGGCTGCCGATGACACAGTGAATGCTGTGGCCCATATCACGCGCCATCACGTGCTCGAGGTGTGTTGCTCACCAGTGCCGGCCTCCCAGGAGGTGCAGCTCGATTTGCATCATAGCGAAGGTCATTTGTCGCCCTTGACCGCGACGCTTGATGCGCAAGGGCGCGCCTGCGTAAAAGTGGGTGAGAAGCTGGTTCGGGATTTGCCGGATAGGGCTTTGTGGTTGACCGTGAAGGGTGCCGATTTCGATGCGACCACCTGGGTAAATGTCGAGCCTCAGCTGATTGCAAAACCCAAGCAGGTGGACCTGTCCAAATCGATTGGACGGATTGAGGATAACGTCTATGACGAAGAAGATGCCTATCTGCTTTTGAACGCTGCGCACTTGTTGCTCACTCAGCGCAAGCTGAACAACAAAGGGCGGCCACAGAGCAAGGAAACCGAGCCGGCGGACAGTGAGTCAGACGACCCGTTGGTCACGGAAGCCCAATGGCTCGCGGGGCAGGGTGCAGGCACGAAGAAGAGTGACCAACCCAGTGCAGAAGCCCTTCGCATCTTTAAGGCCCTGGGTAAGTTGCTCGAGATGAGCGATGAAGAGGTCGAGAAGGCCCTGTCGCCCGATGCGGACGACGACGAGGATGCTGAATCGGACGAGGATGAAGCGGATAACGATGCCGAGTCCGACGAGAACGAGGGTGTTTCCAAGGAAGAACGGCGGGCCATAAAGAAGCGGCAACAGCGCAGGGAATCTGTGGTCCAGGCTCGAATCGCTGTGCAGATTGCCATCGATAAGCGCTTGGCGGGACCCATGCCAGACGGGCTTGCTATCTTGGCCATCCCGCAGAAGATTCGCACCAACCTGAGAGCGACCATGCCGCCGAAGCTCCGGGAGGTGGATACAGGTCGGGCGCAGCTCGCCGACGTGGTTCCCGCGCATCTGTCTTCTCAGATGATGGGGCTCTTGTCGACATTGATGACCTTGCGATTGGGCCCAACGGCTGTCAACAATCTCTTACCAATGGTCGCCAGTGTGGGTGCCATTACGGCGCTGTGCCATGAGCGTCGACGGCAACCGGTGAGCTATGACCAAATCCGGTCAGCCATCGAGATGTTCGCTGGAGGGCAGCTCTCTGCAGCCGACTATCCGAGTCTGTTGGAGGCGGAGTGGCAAGAAGGGCGTATTCCTTTGATGGCCAAGTGTTTTGCACTTCCGGATTTGCTCGAACAGACTCATCGCATTGCCTGCGCACCGCGCGTCGAAGACCGCATCGACAGTGTGCTGGTACTGGCGTTGGATAACTCCAAGCCGCCGGTTCCTGATGACCAGAATGACATCGCGGATGTGGTTCAAGCGCTGCGAAAATCGTCTGGCAATTACAAACTTTACTCGGTCCTCATTGCCGATGAGCTGCCTGCAGTTGTGGGGTGTCCTCAGTGCTACGAGCGGTTGGGTGTTAAAGAAATCAACAGACTTAAGTCTATGCGTATGGCGGTCTGTAAGGCTCGGTGCCAGCGGCCAATCTTTCTCAAGCTTGGCGCAGCGGCTAATCGAATACTCGCCAGGGAGGGGGAGGCTGTCACCGTGGATTTTCGTCCTAAAACCCCGCAGCTTGAAAAAGAGGAGGCGCAATGATTCCGGCTGGACCGACTTTTACGACTGTGCCGCCGCGCTCAAGCGCAGGTGACTTCCTTGGAATGGGCGCCGTCGGTGAACGACTGTACGGTGGCGTGTTTACGGGCTTGAACAACGCGGCACGGCACATTCGCCCCTATGCCGCCATTTGCTGGATGGTGGATACGCTGCAACAGCGCGCATTTGTTGACGGCAAAGGGAATGTCGGGAAGCTGCGCAAAGAAACGGAATTGGGCATCTGGAAGATTCAGCTTCTGCTCAACTGGGTCGCGAAGCTTGATGGTCTGCAAGGGTACCCAGGCACGGACCGTTTCGAGAACGACCCGGATGAAGTTGAGTTGCGCAAGGAGACTTGGCCGAGCATCAAAGTGTCGTTCTGGGACACGGCCTGGTACAAGCCCAGTTTGCTGAATGGCTTGCGGTTTCTCAACGAAGGGACGAAACAGTACCACGGCACATATTCCTGCACGGACGCGGGCCTTGCGCTGGCCAAAGCCTACGAGGAGGAAGTGCAAAAACTGGAACCTGCCGTCGCGCGATGGTTGGCCGACCCGCACGAACTGACCTGCACGAAGAAGCTTCTGCAGAAGCTTAGGCCCGTCCTTGCGCTGGAGGCGCCGTCACGGGGAGAGCAGAACGCCTTTATGCGGCAGTACTTCGCAGCGGAGTTTGGCAAGCTTTCCGAGGATGGCAAACACAGGCGAAAGGGCTTGATGCTGGCACTGCGAACCATGGCTGCGTTGGAGGAGGAAGAGGCCGATACAACGGTGGAAGCCATTCGGCATGCAATGGCGGCCGGCTGTACTCCGGGAGGTGCCCCTATTGATGACTCTGGACTGGAAAGGACTCGGTTGCAATGGGCTGTTCTCCAGGTGCGGGCGCTACAGCGATTGGCGATGGAGACACTGCTGGCATTGGCCGAGCGCCATATTCTGCTTGCAGAGCAAACGGGTGCACCTAGGCAGAAGGAACATATCGCCGATGTGATTGCGGCCTACCTGAATAAGCCCACCGAAGACAACCTCGTGTTTGAGACTATCCAGGAAAACTACGAGTGGGCGAAAACAGAGCAGGCTGACCACAAAACATTGCAGGCCGCAGGACTGACTGATGATAGCGAGTACCTCTCCATTGCTGCGTTGAAGGCGAAACTTCGCGGAACGGTTGGCCATGATGAGCAAAAGTGGCCGAATTTCGCAAGGCAGGCCATCTGGACCCTGATTGTTTGTGCCATAGAGGCAGAGAATCTGGCGAAAGAGAAGGGCGCCAAGCAGTTCTTGGAGTGGGATGCAGGGAAGCTATCGCTCGAGGGCCTGCGCCAAGCTTTGAACGCTTACAAGGACGATTCCACGGAGAACTTTGCCCGATATGTCGTGCGGCACTTCGTGGTCGTTCAGCATTTGAACGTGGCCACGGAGCGGTCTGTCGCGGGTCTGGATGACAAGCAGCGGTTTGTGTTTTCGCCGGAACAGGATGGGCTGACCCGGTATGCTGAGGTCGGCGCGGCGCGGTTTGTGGATGCGCAGGAATCGGGAGACATCCTGTTCCACGCCCTGCTCTTGCTGAAGAATTGCGGCAAGCTGCAATACATCCCGGTCGGTGAGGACCGGCCTGCCTATCTGAACCGATTTTACGGCACGTTCACGCTGAAGAAGGCGGGGCGGGAGCTTTTGGGCGAAGTGATTTGATGATTCGTTGGCCTGCCCGGAAGGATGCGATAGGCATGGGACTCGGCTAGGATGGGTAGCCGAGTCCATCTGTTAGACGCAGAACGTCGCCGCACACAACCGTGGCCACGCTGCCCGTAGCCGGGGCAGCGAGATGTAGGGTTCCGCGAACAGGGTACCGGCTTCGATTTCCTCGACGCTCTGCGCGGGCTCGTGCCACAGCGACCGCTCAAGTCGGACGCGCTCGTACAGCAACGCCCACCGGCCGCACAGCGCTTCCGGCGCGCCGTTAGCGACTTGCGCGAACAGGTCAGCGCAGGCAAGCGACCAGGGTGCCACCGCACCGAGTCCTTTCTCAAGCATGACGTCGTCGTCGGCCATGGCATAGCCAACTCGGTCATCGAGCCATTCTTGCAAGCTCTGTCCCGATTGTTGGGCGGCCGACATCGCTGCCGCGCACACGGCGGGAGACAGGTGGAGGACTGTGCGGACGCCGACGGATTGGGTGCTTACGGTTGTGTTCATTCTCGCGTTTCTCCTGATTTTTGAAGCAAAAACAGAATGTGCGAGGACGGTCGAGAATGCACCAAATATCGATTACGTAATTCAAATATCGATTACGTAATTCCATCGTTGTTGCCTATACGTGCTATGCGCCAATCGGGCGGATATCAAAGGAGGACAAAACGATGGCGGGACGACCAGGCGTTACCTTGGTCGACGTCGTGCGCGCGTGTGTCGTGCTCGTTCAGCAGAAGCGACGCGTCGGGCCGAGCAATGTGCGTGCGGAACTGGGACGGGGCAGCATGACGACGATTAGCCTGCATCTGCGAAGGCTGGCGCTCCGCGATAGGCACCGTGAGCCGAGGTATTGATGCATTGATTCAGAAAGGGCGGCCCACTGAAGCAGTCGGCCGCCCTCCGCACGTCGCTTCGTCAAGCGCTGCGCAGCGACGATTGAGGTGCGGTTTTGGATGTCTTGCGATGGCGGCTCTGATTCTGCCGAAGCAAAGTCGGGTCAACGGCTGTTGCACCAGCCAGCCAAGTGGCAAATGCTGGCGGCAGCGTCACGTCTTTGTATTCGATGCGCCGGATGTGGCCCACCATGTGCATGGGGTTGTAGCCCTTGCCGTAGTCAATCTCGCTCCCCTGGAGGCGAAGCAGAGTCTTGTCAGAGTCGCGCGGCAGCTTTCGGCCCGTATAAAACTGCGAGAGGCCAGCAGGCCATACACCTTCCAGCAACTGGGCGTCGCGAATCTTGTCCTCGATTGTGTGCCGGAAACTGTGATTGCCAAAGCCGGGGCCGAAGGCGAGCCGTTCGCGGACATGTCGCAAGAACGCTTGCTCGTAGGCTCGTCCCCATAGAGGGGCTTTGCTATTCGGGTCAGGAACGGCCGACGGAAACAGGGGGGCACCCACAGTGTGCCGCTGTCGCACCGTGTCGACGAAATCGGCAAAGCCAAGCTCGATAAGTATCGGGTGTACCGGGACCGTTCGCTTGGTGGATTCATTCTTGACTGTTCGCTCAACGGCGTCGCTGGACTCGGTCCCGGTAAGGTCAAGTTGAATCGTCATGAGCAGTACGCCCTCCACAACGGAGATGTCGTGGCTATGAAGCTGAACGACTTCCCGAACGCGCAGGCCGTGGAAAAGGCAAATCAGCGGTGCCCAATACCTGGCGGCCAAATCCCGGCGCATTTTCCCTGTGAACCGTGATGATGTCGGTACATACCAGTCAGAGGCAAAGAGCGTGTCGAGTTGCTCGGCACTGTACGGGTGACGGGGCCTTGCCCGCTCCGCAGCTTGCACAACACTAAGCTTAGGGGTGATTTCCAGCGCCAACACGGGATTTGCAGACGTCATCATGCTCCGCGTGCGCGCCAAGGCGAAGAACTCCTTGAGTGTGTTCTTCGCTCTACCCAAGGCGTAATTTGCAGACCATGGCTGCTGGGCCGTATGCAACCGGTCATCGAGAAAGCGGTAGACCAACTCCGAGGTCACGGCATCGAGGGCTATGTCTCCGCAGAAATCGATGAAGCGTTGCCAGATGCTGAGGCAGGTCGTGAAGGTCTTGCGCCCAACATTTCCTTCCTTGTGAGCCGTATACGCCTCCACCATCTCGGACAAGCGCGGCTTCGCAAGTTCTGGCGTCGGGAAGACAGCAGCATCGCCGGCGTTGCGTTGGCGAATGATGGCTTGAGCGGTCTTCTCGGCGTCGGCAAAGCTCCGCACCAGTCTCGGGAACAAAGGGTCCGTTGTCTCAACGAGATACCCAAGGTTTTTGCACCACTCCAGGATATTTTCGACAACATCGTCCCAGTCCGACGAGCGCTTTCCCTTCGCCAGGATGCTGCGCATCGCGGCATCGGACAGCTCACAGAACTGCTCAATGTCTTGCAGTTCCTCATCGTCCAGGCCTTCGTTCTCGATGCGTTCGCCATTGTCGGTCAATGACCAGGACGCAAGTCGCGCGCCACATATCTGGGTAATCAGTGAATCGGTCAACCCAACGGTCGGTAGTGCGATTTTGTCCGTGAGGTCGTGGATGCGCGCGCGCAGCGCTTCCCATTCCTGGCGGTATTTGGCCTCAATGCGTGCAGCGACGGCTTGCGCCTTCTTCCTGTCCGGTGTGCCGGTCGATTTCCGGATGCTGAGTTCGGAAGAGGGAAGTAGATGGTGAATTTCGGACGGAGGGGTCAAGCGGACGTGCCAGTTCGGGCTGCGGCCGTCGGAGCGCTTGTAGAGGTACTTAGGCATGTCGTCGTTTTGCTTTTTGGCACACACAATTGGCACACCAAGCTGTCCGAAACCCGTTACTGTACAACGGTTTTCAGAAAAAACAACGACTTAGATGGGGAGTGGCGGAAGCGGTGAGATTCGAACTCACGGATGGGTCACCCCATCGGCAGTTTTCAAGACTGCTGCCTTAAACCACTCGGCCACGCTTCCTTGTACTTCGCTGCGCATTGCACGCAAGGCCGCCATTGTAGCGGCACATCGCGCAATGCGACAGCCGGCAACCGTCAGTTTTCGTCGTCGGCCAAGAACAATTCCTGCAGATCGTTCAGGAATCGTTGTCCCAGCTCGGTCGGGCGGATCGCTACATGGTCGCGCGAGAGCAGGCCGCGTTGTTCGGCGGCATCGAGTTCGCGCTCGATCGTGCGAAGCGGCAGGCCCGTGCGCTCCTGGAACAGCGTGACGGGGAAGCCGTCCGTCAGGCGCAGCGCGTTGAGCATGAACTCGAATGGCAGATCCGTTGCATCAACTTCGCGCTGCTCCTGCACGACGGTCGCGCCGCCGGCCGTTTCGGCCTGCCGCAGGTACGTGTCCGGATGCTTGTGCCGCATCTCGCGGATGACCCGGTGCGGAAAGCTCAGCTTGCCGTGCGCGCCCGGCCCGATGCCGAGGTAGTCGCCGAACTGCCAGTAGTTCAGGTTGTGCTTGCAGCGTTTGCCCGCCTTCGCATACGCCGAGACCTCGTAGTGCTCGTAGCCAGCCGCAGCCAGCCGCGCGTGAATCCAGTCCTGCATCGCAAACGCGGTGTCGTCGTCCGGCAACGCGGGCGGGTACTTGGCGAAGTACGTGTTTGGTTCCAGCGTCAGGTGGTACAGCGACACGTGGTTGGTATCGAAAGACAGTGCCGCCTCCACATCGGCCTCGCACTCGGCGAGTGTCTGGCCGGGCAGGGCGAACATCAGGTCGAGGTTGATGTTGTCGAAGTGCGTGCGGGCGATGTCGATGGCGGCACGTGCTTCAGTCGCGCTGTGGATGCGGCCCAGCGCTTGCAGGTGCGCGTCGTTGAAGCTCTGGATGCCGATCGACAGGCGGTTCACGCCGCTGGCGCGATAGCTGCGGAAGCGCTCGGCTTCGAACGTGCCGGGATTCGCTTCCATCGTGATCTCGGCATCGGCATCGACGGGCAGCAGCATGCGGATGTCCGACAGCAGCCGGTCCAGCCCCTGCGCAGACAGCAGGCTGGGCGTGCCGCCACCGATGAAGATGGTGTGCACATGCCGGCCCCACACCATCGGCAGCGCAGCTTCCAGATCTTGCCGCACGGCCGCGAGAAAACGTTCTTCCGGGATGCCCTGGTCGGGTTCCGCATGCGAGTTGAAATCGCAGTACGGGCACTTGCGCACGCACCACGGCACGTGCACGTACAACGACAACGGCGGTGACGCCGGCAGGCTGATCTTGCCCGGCTGCAGGAAGACGGAGGTGACCTTGTCACCGGTCTCAGCGGCGGTCGCGGAGGGCGTCTTGCTGACGCCGGCGGGGTGAATCGGGATCATCGAAACTTCAGGTGTTTTCAAACAGGCGCAGTCGCTCGACCAGTTGCGCGAGCGCCTGTGCGCGATGGCTCACGCTGTTCTTTTCCGCTTTGGACAACTCAGCGGCAGTCTTGCCGAGATCAGGCAGCAGGAAGTACGGGTCGTAGCCGAAGCCGCCATCGCCGCGCGGTGCGTCGATCACCTCGCCGAACCAGTTGCCCTCGGCGATGATGGGCTGCGGATCGTCGGCATGACGGACGTAGACCAGTACGCAAACATAGTGTGCGCCGCGGTCGGCCTTGCCGGCCAGTTCGCGCACGAGGCGGGCGTTGTTGGCGGCGTCCGATTTCTCTTCTCCGGCCAGTTGCGCATAGCGCGCGGAGTACACGCCCGGCGCGCCATCCAGCGCGTGCACGCAGATGCCGGAATCGTCTGCCAGTGCGGGCAGGCCCGAAGCACGGCTCGCGTGGCGCGCCTTGGTGAGCGCGTTTTCGACGAAGGTTGCGTAGGGCTCCTCCGCCTCGGGAATGCCGAGCGCGCCCTGCGGCGTCACGTCGAACCCGAGGGGCGCGAGCAGGGCGTTGAACTCCGTCAGCTTGCCGGCGTTGTTGGAGGCCAGAACGATCTTGCGCATGGCGACTTCGCTCACAGGCCCAGCGCCTGCTTCTGCAGGCCGATCAGCGTGCGGATGCCCTGGTCGGCCAGGCCCAGCAGCGCGTCCATCTCGGCACGCGTGAAGGGCGTGCCTTCCGCCGTGCCTTGCACTTCCACAAAGCCGCCGCTACCGGTCATGACGACGTTCATGTCGGTGTCGCAGGCGGAGTCTTCCGGATAGTCCAGATCGAGCACCGGCACGCCGTCGACCACACCTACCGACACCGCAGCGACGAAGTCGCGGATCGGCTGTGCGCCATCGGGCAACTGGCCCTTCGCGCGCATGGCGGAGATCGCGTCATGCGCTGCCACAAACGCACCGGTAATGCTGGCCGTCCGCGTGCCGCCGTCAGCCTGGAGTACGTCGCAGTCAAGGTGGATGGTGTATTCGCCCAGCGCCGCCAGATCGAACACCGAACGCATTGCCCGGCCGATCAGGCGTTGGATTTCCTGCGTGCGGCCGGTCTGCTTGCCGCGTGCGGCTTCGCGGTCGGAGCGGGTGTGCGTCGAGCGCGGCAGCATGCCGTATTCAGCCGTCACCCAGCCTTCGCCGCTGCCTTTCTTGTGCGGCGGCACCTTGGGCAGCACGCTGGCCGTGCAGAGCACTTGGGTATCGCCAAAGCACACCAGCACCGAGCCTTCAGCGTGGCGCGTGAAGTGGCGGGTGAGGGTGACGGGGCGGAGTTGATCGGACTGACGGCCGCTGGGACGCATGTGGGGTCTCGCTTGAGAAAACGGATAGCCCGACATGATACCGGCCCGCGCTGCTCCTGGCAGGGCGGGCCGGTTGAGTGCTGCTCGGAGGCTCAGCGCGTCAGATTGCTGGTCTTGTCGATGGCGGCGCGGATCTCGGCGATGGAGCGCTCGATTTCCTCTTCCGACATCAGCCCCGACTCACCGCCCGGCGCGTCGAGGATGGAGGTGGTGAAGGCATTCAGCGGCAGGGTGTCGGTCTGCACCGAGTCTTGCGTGGTGGTCACCGCGTCCAGCTCCCACATCATGGCGATGGCGGTGGTGTTGTCAGCGGTGTCGCCGGCATTGCGCAATGCGCGGGCAATCAGTTCCGGAATCGCCTGCGTAACCGAGAAGCTCGTGCAGGTGTCGACCAGTTCGTCTTCCTGCACGCTGCCCCACAGGCCGTCGGAGCACAGCATGGCAACGTCGCCCGGCTCCAGATTGGCCGGGCCGCCGATGTCGATCAGCGGCAGGTTGGGCGAGCCCAGGCAGTTGTAGATCTTGTTGCGCTCGGGGTGGTGCGCGACCTGCATTGGCAGCACGCGGTCCTGTTGCAGCAGGTTCTCGATCTTGGAGTGATCGCGCGTGCGCGTCACCAGCTCGCCCTTGCGCATCAGGTACATGCGCGAATCCCCGGCGTGTGCCCAATGCAGCGAGCCGCGTTGCGCCAGCGCGCAGACGATGGTGGTGCGCGGCGCATCCGGCAGACCGTTCGTCTCCGCATAGCGGTGGATGTCGCGGTGCGCGAGCATGATGCTCTCATGCAGGAAGTCGTGCGGATTGCGGATCGACGGGCGGGCGTGGCGCTGGAACTGGCGCGCCATGGTTTGCAGTGCCTGTTGGGCAGCAACCTCGCCCAGCGAGTGTCCGCCCAGGCCATCGCACAGCACCATCAGCATGGCGTCGCGCGTGAAGCAGTACCCCATGCGGTCCTGGTTGACGCGTCGCGCGCCTTTTTTGCTTTCTTGATAGACCGAGAATCGCATTGCGGCTATTGAGTATTCGGTGAAGGGAAACGGTACGGCGACTGGTCCCGTCCAGCGCTGCACCGTTGTGGAATCATACTCCGCCTACCTGAGGCAACTCGGCGGTCAACTGTCCCGGCGGCGCAACAGACGGCTCATGAAACGTGTCGTCAGCGCCTCTTTCTCTTCTGGGATCGGGCCGCCCTGCGTGACGGCAGTCAGGGCCTGCAGTTCGGTCAGCGCGTTGCTTTCTTCGCGCAGCACCTTTTGCAAGCGGAACACGCTTTGCGGGCGCTCTTCCGGCTTCATCTTCAGGCACCAGCCGACCAAGTCAATCAGGCTGGCCGTATAGACCTTGCGCAGGCGCTCCAGGCCTTCTTCCAGCTTGTCTTCCTTCTCGCGCTGCGTGGCTTCCTGCGGCGGCGTGCCGGCCATGCAGGCGTAGATGGTTGCGCCAATGCTGTAGATGTCGGTCCACGGCCCCAGTTCGTTGTGCTTGCGGTACAGCTCCGGTGCAGCAAAGCCCGGCGTGTACATCGGCTGGAAGCGTGAAGCCTCTGCGGTGAGCGTCTGCCGTGCGGCACCAAAGTCGAGCAGGATCGGCGAATGGTCTTCGCGCAGGTAGATGTTGCCCGGCTTGATATCGAGGTGCAGCAGCTTGTGGATATGCACTTCGCGCAGGCCGCTCATCAGGTCATGGAAGACCTGACGGATGAAGCGCTCGCGCAGCATCTTGAGCTTGCCCTGCTGGCGCGCGTTGAGGATGTGCTCCTGCAGCGTTTTGCCCTGCTCATACGTCATCACCATGTAGACGGTGCCGTTTTCCCGGAAGAAATTGAGCACGCGCACGATGGCGGGGTGAGAAATGCGGGCGAGCGAGCGGCCTTCTTCAAAGAAGTACTTGAGCCCGAGGCGGAACGCGCTCGCGCTTTCTTCCGGCACGACAGGAATCAATTCGCCGGGCGCGCGACGGGCCAGCGAAGACGGCAGATATTCCTTCACGGCCACCGGCGTCCCATGCTCATCGGTGGCGAGATAGACGAAGCTGAACCCCCCGCTGGCCAACTTCTTTACAATACGGTAATTGGACAGCAGGGTGCCGACCGGCAACGGTGCACTGCGTGGCTGTCCTGAGCCTTTTGACTCTGTCATGGGTTTGTGTGGCGAAATGGCTGTCGGATTCTCCCTGACCCGTCCACACGTTGTAAAGCGACAAAAGGTGGGGGATTCCCCGCCAATTCTCAGCGTGCCGCAGCATGCGTTTCGGCACGCCGGGCATCCAGCACCTCTAAGAAGACACCTCGATTTCATGATCCACAGCATGACCGGCTACGGCGTCGCTACGCGCCAGGCAGCCTTTACCGACGCCCATGGTGCACCGAGCGGCAACGTCGCCACCGTGTCGGTCGAGTTCCGCACCGTCAACTCGCGCTTTCTTGATCTGTTCTTCCGCGCGCCGGAAGAGTGCCGCGCCTTCGAGCCGGCGCTGCGCGAGATGCTCATGAGCGCACTGTCGCGCGGCAAGCTCGAGTGCCGGATCAACCTGCAGCGCCAGGAAGCCGCCAGCGATGTGGCGGCGCTCAATGTCGGCGTGCTGCAACAGTTGGCTAAGCTTGAGCAGGAAGTGACGCGCTATCTGCCCGCGTCGGGCTCGCTGCGCATGGGCGAGATCCTGCGCTGGCCCGGCGTGCTGGCTGAACCTGAGCTGACCCAGGATGCGCTGCGCGAAGCCGTGGTCGATGCTGCCAAAGAGGCGCTCAAGCAACTTCTGGAATCGCGCCGCCGCGAAGGTGATGCGCTCAAGGCCATGCTGCTGGACCGCGTTGACGCCATGCTCAAGATCGTTGAAGAGCTGTCGCCGATGGTGCCGAACCTGATCCAGCAACACCAGGACAAGCTGACCGAGCGCCTGCGCGAGGCCTTTGGCCTGGCCGCACCCGAAGGCACGCCGGCACTCACGCGTGATGAACTGTCCGAACGCATCCGCCAGGAAGCCACCGTCTACGGCATCCGCATCGACATCGCAGAAGAGCTCTCACGCCTGCAGGCGCACCTGCGCGAAACACGCCATCTCCTGGAGAAGGGCGGTCAACTCGGCAAGCGCCTGGACTTCATGATGCAGGAGCTCAACCGCGAGGCGAACACGCTGGGCTCCAAGGCTGCCGCCAAGGAACTGGCCGATGCATCGATGGAGCTCAAGCTGCTGATCGAGCAGATGCGCGAGCAAGTCCAGAACCTCGAATAACACCCTAGAACAACAGAACTAGAACATGCCATCCTCTCAAGCCCACTCTGCCGTCGATACGCCCATCGAGAACCATTTCCCGGGCAGCCTGTTCATGGTCGTGGCACCCTCCGGCGCCGGCAAATCGACGCTGGTGAATGCGCTGCTGGCGCAGGACCCGTCGATCCGCCTGTCGGTCTCGGCCACCACGCGCCAGCCGCGTCCCGGCGAGCAGCACGGCCGCGAGTACAACTTCATGACCGTCGAGGAGTTCAAGGCCTGCCGTGACCGCGGCGAGTTTCTCGAATGGGCCGAGGTGCATGGCAACTACTACGCGACCTCGCGCGTGTGGATTGAAGAACAGATGCGCGCTGGCACCGACGTGCTGCTCGAGATTGACTGGCAGGGCGCGCAACAGGTGCACAAGCGCTTTGCCAATGCAGTCGAGATTTTCATCCTGCCGCCGTCGCTCACGGCGCTGGAAGATCGCCTGAAGAAGCGCGGTCAGGACGAACCGAACGTGATCGTGCGTCGCCTGCTGGCTGCGGGTTCCGAGATGGCGCACGCCCCTGAGGCGGACTTCATCATCATCAACGAAGTGTTCGAGAACGCGCTCACTGAATTGCGCACAGTGGTGCAGGCCACACGCCTGCGCTTTGGTGCGCAGAAGGCGCGCCACGGCGAGCTTTTCGTCGAGCTGGGCATTCACTGAACGACCTGAAGCGCTGGCGTTTTTCGGCGCTTTTGTAAAAGTGTGGTAGCGCTCGCGCCGAGGTGCAATCCGGGCCGAGTGCCGCGCTGCTGCTAAAATACCGAGATCAACAAGATTTGCCACCAGGTGGAGTTTTCATGGCGCGTATTACCGTCGAAGATTGCTTGAAACAGATTCCGAATCGCTTCGAACTGGCGCTGGCCGCAACATACCGCGCCCGTCAGTTGGTGCAGGGCCACACGCCCAAGGTCGATGCCAAGGACAAACCGACCGTGACCGCGCTGCGCGAGATCGCATCCGGCCAAGTCGGTATCGAGATGCTCAAGAAGGTTCCGTCCTGAGCTGACGCATTACCTGGCGTGGTACGCTGCCTTGGTCACTGATCGTTCTTGCGATCTTTCATGGATGTGAAAGCCGCGAACGCACAAGACCCCGGCATGCCTACCTCGCCCGCTTCTTCTTCGCCCAGAAACCAACGCTCCGCCACGCACGAGCAAAACGTGCCGCCGGCGGAGTCGTCCGGCAACACGTCGGACGCAGCGAGTGGTTCTACACCGCTGCCTGGGTCTTCCACTGCTTCCTTCGTTTCCATGCCGACTTCCGCTTCCGGCCCCGCGTCGCCTCGCACGGGGGCGCCGAACCTGCCTGACCCGCGTGGTGCGGACCTGGTGGGCGAGCGGTCTGCGCTAGTGCCGAAAGCGCCCAAAACGCCCAAGGCGCAAGTAGCCGAAGGTGCCGCGCAAGAGGCCAAGCCTGACGCGACCGGCGACAAGCTCTTCATCGATGCGGTGCTGGAGCAGACCTATCGGCATCTGTTCGGCCCGACCTCGCAGCCGGCCACGCCACCGCGCCAGCAGGTCGTCTCCATCTCGGGGCTGACCGAGAAGCTGTCGTCGTACCTGAAGCCGGCCGATATCAAGCTGGTGAAGGAGGCGTTTCACTTCTCAGACGAGGCCCATCTCGGCCAGTATCGTCAGAGCGGTGAGCCGTACATCACGCACCCGGTGGCCGTGGCAGAGATCTGCGCGGGCTGGAAGCTGGATGTGCAGTCGATCATGGCAGCACTGCTGCACGACGTGATCGAAGATCAGGGTGTCACCAAGAGCGAGCTGGCCGAGAAGTTCGGCCCCAAGGTTGCGGAACTGGTCGACGGCCTGACCAAGCTGGACAAGCTGGAATTCCAAAGCCGTGAGCAGGCGCAGGCGGAGAGCTTCCGCAAGATGCTGCTCGCGATGGCGCGCGATGTGCGCGTGATTCTCGTCAAGCTGGCCGACCGTACGCACAACATGCGTACGCTCGACCATGTGCCGCCCGAAAAGCGTCGCCGCATCGCGGGCGAGACGATGGAGATTTACGCGCCGATCGCGCACCGACTCGGTCTGAACACCACATATCGTGAACTGCAGGAACTGAGCTTCCGCATCGGTTCGCCATTCCGCTACGCAACGCTTGAGAAGGCGGTGAAGGCCGCGCGCGGCAACCGTCGCGAGGTGGTCACGCGCATTCTTGAGACGGCGCAGCGCGCGCTGGGCGATGCGGGCATCCCGGCAGAACTCACGGGGCGCGAGAAGACGCTCTACAGCATCTACCGCAAGATGCACGACAAGCAGTTGTCGTTCTCGCAGGTGCTGGATGTGTATGGCTTCCGCGTGGTGGTCGACACGCAGATGCAGTGCTACATGACCGTGGGCGCGCTGCACAGCCTGTACAAGCCGATGCCCGGCAAGTTCAAGGACTACATCGCAATCCCCAAGATCAACGGTTATCAGTCGCTGCATACGACGCTGGTGGGGCCGTTTGGCACGCCGGTCGAGTTCCAGATTCGCACGCGCGAGATGAACCAGATTGCAGAAGCGGGTGTGGCTGCGCACTGGATGTACAAGCAGCATCACGACGAGCCTGACCGCGCGCAGCAGCAGGCGCACCAGTGGCTGCAATCGTTGCTCGATATCCAGAGCCAGACGGGGGATTCGCAGGAGTTTCTGGAGCACGTCAAGATCGACCTGTTCCCGGATGCTGTCTACGTGTTCACGCCAAAGGGCGAGATCCGCGCACTGCCGCGTGGTGCGACGGCGCTGGACTTTGCCTACGCGGTGCACAGTGACCTAGGCAACCAGTGCGTGGCGGTCAAGATCAACAACGAGCTGCTGCCATTGCGCACGGAGCTCAAGAACGGCGACATCGTCGAGGTGGTGACGGCGCCGTACTCGAAACCCAACCCGGCATGGCTCACATTCGTGCGCACCGGCAAGGCGCGCGCGGCAATCCGGCATTTCCTCAAGACGGCCAAGCTCGATGAGGCCATTCAGCTTGGCGAGCGCTTGCTGGAACAGGCACTGCGCCAGATTGGCATCGACATGAAGGCTGTGCCCGCGCCGGTGTGGGAACGCATCGTGCAATGGACGGGCAACAAGGCACGCGAAGACGTCTTTGCGGACCTCGCGCTCGGCCGCCGTGTGCCGGCCGTGATCGCACGCCGTATCGAGATCGTGCTGCAAGAGGGCGGGCATGAAGGCGACGAAGCCCTGATGGCCGCCGTGCACACCTTCGCGAACGAAGAGGCGCCCGCTGTCACCGTCAGCGGTGATGAGGGCATGGCGATGGTATTTTCGTCGTGCTGCCGGCCGATTCCTGGCGATTCCATCGTGGGCTATATCGGCAAGGGGGAAGGGCTGCAGATCCACGCGCAGGAATGTCGCGTGGCCAAGCGCCTGCACAGCAAGGATCCGGAGCATTGGATCGACGTCATGTGGGCGGAGCACACCACGCGCGCGTTCGACGTGTCGATCAAGGTGCTCGTGCGCAATACGAAGGGCATTCTCGCGCGCGTGGCGGCGGATCTGACCTCGGCCGATGCCAATGTGGCGCACGTGTCGATGGAGCAGGAGGGCGATCAGGAAGCGACGTTCATGACGTTCCTGATCCAGGTGCACGACCGTGTGCATCTGGCCGATGTGATGCGCGCGCTGCGGCGCAACCCCGATGTGATCCGCATTGCGCGGGATCGCGGTGATTAGCCGAGGCGAGGCGTTGATGCAAAAGGAAGGCGAGGCCAATTGGCTTCGCTTTTTTTTTGTTTGTGGTCTACGCGCGCAGCACCCTGATGGCGGGCGCAGGCAAGAGAAAAGGGCTTCCACTTCTGGAAGCCCTTCTCGTCTTTATCAGGTTGGTGCGGCTGGCAGGATTCGAACCCACGACCCCTTGGTTCGTAGCCAAGTACTCTATCCAACTGAGCTACAGCCGCAACCGAAGGGCGCGATTATACATGTGATCTGCGGAGTGTCTAGTGGCGAATCACGCATTGCGACGCGCGTGATGCCCTGCAGGGGGGAGATCTATCGATCCAGCTCCTTGATCCCGCTTTTCTGGTCGCCGCCTCGCGCTTGTGGTGCGTGCGCAGCTTGCCGACGAGGGGTGGCAAGCGGGCGGCGGACAAACAAAAAGGGCTTCCATTCCTGGAAGCCCTTCTCGTCTTTATCAGGTTGGCGCGGCTGGCAGGATTCGAACCCACGACCCCTTGGTTCGTAGCCAAGTACTCTATCCAACTGAGCTACAGCCGCAACCGAGAAATGAGATTATACAGAGTTTTTCGACCTTGTGAACCCCCTTCTTCACTTTTTCTACTGGGGGAGCCAACTTTCTATAATGGAGCCCTGAACTCACGTTGCTTCCACCATGAACAAGGCTTTCGTCCGGGAAGACGCCGGCGACGACGAAGACGATCTGCCCGAGGGCGCCGCACCGCTGCCGCCGGGCTCCAAGAACTACATTACGCCCGCGGGCTACGAGCGCCTGTGCTCGGAGTTGATGCACCTGATCGACACTGAGCGTCCCGAAGTGGTCGGCATCGTGTCGTGGGCGGCATCGAATGGTGATCGCTCCGAGAACGGTGACTACCTCTACGGTAAGAAGCGCCTGCGCGAAATCGATCGGCGCATCCGTTTCCTCACGCGTCGTATCGAGAAGGCCGAAGTGGTCGACGCCAGCCTGCAAGGCGACAACGATCAGATCTTCTTTGGCGCGACGGTCACCTATGCCAACCAGGCAGGAGGCGAGACCACGATCACCATCGTCGGCATGGACGAGGTCGATCTCGATAAGGGCTACGTGAGTTGGATTTCGCCGATTGCGCGTGCGCTCATCAAGGCGCGCGAGGGGGATACGGTGCCGCTGCGCACGCCCGCGGGCGTCGAGCAGATCGACATCTTAGCGGTCAAGTACCCGCCGCGCGCTGCTTGAACACGCTGCATGAGTGCCGTGCTCACGCCGGGTGCCCAAGGCAGTAGGCGCCGAAGGCAATGACCGAGCAGGCCGACAGGCGCCGTGCCGTGAGCGATTCCTTCAGGAAGAAGCGGCCGAGCAGCGCGGCAAACACCACCGACGTTTCGCGCAGGGCCGACACCGGCCCCATTGGCGCGAGCGTCACGGCCCAGATGACGATGCCGTAAGCGACGAGCGAGACCACGCCGCCACCGAACGTCTTGAGCGTGTCGGTGTCGCGCAGATCGATGTTCAGCGGGCCTTTCCATACGCGATAGAGCAGCACCATCGGCAGGCCATCGAGCATGAACAGCCAGGCGGAATATGCATTCGCGTTGCCGGCCACGCGCGCGCCAATGCCATCGCACACCGTGTAGCACGCGATGAACACGCCGGTGATGAGTGCGGCGAGCGTAGAGCCGAGGTCCGCCTTGCGACCGCGCGCCAGGCTCAAGATGCCTGCGCTCACCAGCACCACGCCCGCAAGCGCAATCACGCCGGGCATCTCACCCGCGAACAGTGCGGCGCCCATCGTCACCAGCAGCGGCGACGAGCCACGCGCGATCGGGTACACCTGCCCGAATTCCCCGAACCGATAGGCCCGCGCGAGAAACACGTTGTAGCCGACGTGCAGCACGGCGGACAACGCCACGTACGGCCACGCAGCCGGGGCTGGCAACGGAAGCGCGATCGCCATCGGCACCGCGGCCAAGCCGGAGGCCAGCGTCATCAGCGTGATTGCTCGCAGGCGGTCGGAGCCGCTTTTCAGCAGCGCATTCCACGAGGCGTGGAGCAGGGCGGCGCACAGAACCAGGGCGATGACGGCGGGAGTCACGATGAGCGGGATGAGAGGTCGAGTCGATTTTTCTCACTCGACGGCGCCTCGGCTTGAGTGGGAAGGCGACAGCGTATCGCCACAGATTGTGATCAACAATCGATATATACTGACTCGATCTGTGCGGAAAACTCACGCGATATGCGCAAACTGCCTCCGTTGAATGCTGTGCGTGCCTTTGAGTCGGCGGCGCGCCACCTGAGCTTCACGCGTGCAGGCGAGGAATTGAACGTCACGCATGGCGCCATCAGTCGGCAGATTCAGGTGCTGGAAGCGTGGCTGGGCGTGCCGCTGTTTCGACGCTTGAACCGGCGTGTGGAGCTGACCGATGCGGGGCAGCGCTACCTTTCGGAGATTGGTGTGGCGCTTGACCGCATCAGCGTGGCCAGCCAGTCGGTGCGCGATCGCGACGCGGCGCGCATCCTGCGTGTGAACAGCATCCCGACGTTCACGATGCGCTGGCTGATTCCGCGTCTGTCGACATTTCAAATGCGGTTTCCGCGCGTGGAGGTGCGGCTCACCACGTCCATTGAAGAGATCGAAGACCTGCCGGACAACTTTGACGTGATCATTCGCGGCGGGCCGGAGATCCACGCGGGGTTTCGGTCGGGGCGCTTCCTGGATGAGAGCCGCTTTCCCGTATGCAGCCCGGCACTGCTCAAGCGCGCGCCGCTGGATGCGCCGTCGGATTTGCGGCAACACACACTGCTGCATTCAGACACGCTGCCCTCGATCTGGCCGAGCTGGCTCGTACTGGCGGGCGTGCCCAATCTGCGGCCTGCACACGCGCTCACGTTTGAGCATTTCTACTTGTCGATTCAGGCGGCTATCGATGGGCTTGGGGTGGCGATGGGGCCGTCGGCGCTCATCACTGAAGACTTGGAGGAGGGGCGGTTGGTCGCGCCATTTCCGTCGTTGGCGCTTGCCGCACGCAGCTACTACTGGTATTGCCCGGCACGCAATCTCGGTGACGAGGTGGTGCAGGCGTTTTGCGCATGGCTTGAAGAGGCGCGAGGGCCGCGTCACGCAAACGTGAACACAGTTTCGGCATCCGGTAACGAAGGTAACGCCGCGTAACACCCTAGAGAGGGTGACGCTGGCCGATGCTAGGATCGAATCAAGCTTGATTGCAGAAGAAGGAGATCCCCCGATGGAAAAGAACGCATGGATTCTCGCCGCGTGCCTGGCTGCGGCCGGTGTGACGGCGTCGATTGCCTTGCCTGCGCAGGCGCAGGTGTCCATTGGCGTGCAGATTGGCCCGACGTATGCACCGCCGCCGCCCCAATATGAGCCCGTGCCGGTCATGCAGCCGGGCTACGTGTGGGTGCCGGGTTACTGGCAATGGCGCGATGGCCGGTATGTCTGGCGTCGTGGCTATCGTGAGCACGGCCGTGACGGCTATCACTGGCGCGAGCCGCGTTGGGAGCAAGGTCCGCGCGGTTGGCAGATGCGTGAGGGCGGTTGGGACCGTGGCGATGATGGCCGTTGGCGCGGCCGTGATCGCGGTCGAGACTGGGACCACGATCGCCGCGATCGTGATGATCGCTACCACTGCCCTCCAGGTCACGCCAAGAAGGGCGAATGCTGATGCACTGAAGACAGGCCGGACATGTACCGGCCAGTGTTTTTTCCGGGGCGCGTTTGCAATGTCGACACGATGTGTCTGTCATGCCGGCGTACTCGAGGGGAGGCAACATGACCGTGGAATCGAACTGGCGCACCGAGGTGTACAAGGATTTCGACGTCTACGTGCTGGCCATTCCGCGCGCCGCACGCAAGTCGGCCAAGGACGGGGCGGCAGCGCCAAGGCTATGGGATTTCGTTGTACGCATCTGCGAATCGGGTGCAGACCCGACGGCCGTTGAGACACTGGTCGCGCATTCGCATGACGAGCGTCCGTTGCCGACGCGTGAAGCCGCAGAGGATGCCGGCCTCGCGCGCGGTTATGGCCTGATCGACGAGTTGCTGGGGCGCGGTGGCGTTCAGCAGTCGATCGACCTCTGACGCTGGCGCATTTCCTACGCTGCCAGCGCGGTCTCGCGCACGTGGCGTCGCGCGAATTGCCACCACAGCCAGGTCGCATCCGGCCCGGGTGCGTGGAAGGCGTAGCGGGGGTCGCCACCGCTCCAGGCGTGACCGGTTGCCGTGAGCTGGCATAGGCTGACGACGCATTCGCCGTCACGCATGTCGTTGCGCAGGACGAACCCGTCGCCGCGCGAGGTTTCGCGGGACACGCAGGTGGCATCGGTCAGATGATTGAGTGCGCGAAACTGCGATGCCAGTTGCGCTTGGTTGGCCGGGTTGACGGCGTCGTCGCGCAACCCGTGCAGAAGCATCGTCGGCATGCCGGGGTAGGCCGCTACATCCACCATGGTTGATAGCGCTTCAATTGGGTCAACGCGAGCGCCGCGCCGCATCAGATTCAATGCCGAGGCGGGCGTACGCGCGATACCAAGCGCAGGGCCGGAGTGCAGGGCCAGCGCGGCAAACAGCTTTGGATGGCGCAGTGCCATCAGGCCGGCCAATCCCGCGCCCGCCGACAACCCTGCCAGATACACACGTGAAGGGTCGGCGCCGGTTTGCTCCAGCGTTTGTTCGACCAACCGGCTGATGCCATCGGCCTCGCGCGCACCGACGTGCTCGGGGTCGTACCAGTGCCAGCAGCATTGCGGATGCGCGCGGCGCGGTTGCTCCGGATACAGCACGATGAAGCCTTCACGATCCGCCAGCGCATTCATGCGCGTGCCGTGCGCCAGCGCTTCCGCCGATTGCTTGCAGCCGTGCAGCATCACCATCAGCGCGGGCGGCTTGCTGCCACGTAGTGGTGGCGTGTAAAGCCAATACTCTGGCCGGCGTGCCACGACGGCCGGCGATTCCGGTTCGTAGATGAATTGCTCCCGCGCGAACGTGCCCTCGGTGGGCGTAGAGTGGATGCGGCGCCCGGCTTCTCGGCGCGGGGTGGGTTTGGCGGGGCGGACGGGCTTGGGCGGCCACGTCTGGCGGCCAAAGCCTGGCGTGGTGAGCGCGTCGACCAGCCGGGAAATGGATTTCATCCAGATGCGGTTCATTGGCGGCAGCAAATAGCCCGGATGAGAACGATGGTGCTTGCCCCACCGGCGTATCGCAAGTGTTTCAGCATGAGACCATTGTGCCAGCGATCTTGCTGCGCTGCAGCATGTCGGCGACCCCAAAGTTTGCATTTGCCGGCGCATGTCATGGAGGCATCGCACGTGAGGGGCTACACTGCGGCGGAGGGCGCACCCCGGCTGTTCTGCGCCTGCTGATTTCCCGTTCCCCGTTGTGTACTTATGGAGGTCGTTATGGGTTTTTTTGACTTCATCAAAGAGGCTGGCGAAAAGCTGTTCCACGGCAGCGCTGCCGCCGCCCCGGCCGATGCATCCGCCGATGCCGACGCCGCCAAGGCCGCTGACGATGCCAAGGGCCAAGCGATTCAGGACTACATCGCCCAGCAAGGCCTGAGCGCCACGGCACTGTCCGTGCAGGTGGAGGGCGATGCCGCCAAGGTGTTCGGCGTGGCGCCGGATCAGGCCACGCGCGAGAAGATCATCCTGTGCTGCGGCAATGTCGAAGGGATCAAATCGGTCGATGACCAGATGTCGGTGAATACCGAGTCGGAAGAATCGGACTGGCACACCGTGGAGCGTGGCGACACGTTGTCGGCCATCGCCAAGGAGGCCTACGGGGATGCCAACAAGTATCCGGTGATTTTTGAGGCCAACAAGCCAATGCTCTCGGACCCGAACAAGATCTACCCGGGGCAGAAGCTGCGGATCCCCAAGATCTGATCGGTTTCGCAAGGCCAAAGCAAAAAGCCCAGTCGATGAAGACTGGGCTTTTTGAATTCTGGTGCCGCTGACCGGAATCGAACTGGTGACCTTCGCATTACGAATGCGCTGCTCTACCGACTGAGCTACAGCGGCGTCGGAAACAGCAATTCTAACAGAACTTTTTGTCGCTCTGCAAGAGCCGCTGTAACACTGACCTTACACGGCGTGGTTACGCCGTTTTTTCGGCTTCCAGGTGGTACTGCGTCACGCGATCCACTTCGTTCTTCGAGCCGAGGACGACGGAGACGCGCTGGTGCAGTTTCTCGGGCTGAATGTCCAGGATGCGCTGATGGCCGTTGGTGGCCGCGCCGCCGGCCTGTTCGACCAGGAAGGCCATCGGGTTGGCTTCGTACATCAGGCGCAGCTTGCCGGCCTTGCCCGGTTCGCGTTTGTCCCACGGATACATGAAGATGCCGCCGCGCGTGAGGATGCGATGCACGTCGGCCACCATCGAGGCGATCCAGCGCATGTTGAAATCCTTGCCGCGCGGGCCTTCGGTGCCGGCCAAGCATTCGTCGATGTAGCGGCGCACGGGCGGGGCCCAGTGGCGCATGTTCGACATGTTGATGGCGAATTCCTTCGTGTCAGCCGGGATCTTCACGTCGCGGCTGGTCAGGATGAAGCTGCCGACTTCGCGGTCCAGCGTGAACATATGCACGCCGTTGCCGACGGTCAGCACCAGCGTGGTCTGCGGGCCGTACACGGCGTAGCCGGCAGCGACCTGCTTGGCGCCGGGCTGCATGAAGTCGGCTTCAGTCACGGTTTCGCCCGGCTTGGGCATGTGCAGTACCGAGAAGATCGTGCCGATCGACACGTTCACGTCGATGTTGGACGAGCCGTCGAGCGGATCGAACAGCAGCAGGTATTCGCCCTTCGGATAGCGGTGCGGAATCTCGTAGAACGATTCCATCTCTTCCGAGGCCATGGCGGCCAGGTTGCCGCCGTATTCGTTGGCTTCGAGCAGGACTTCGTTGGCGATCACGTCCAGCTTCTGCTGGGTTTCGCCTTGCACGTTGCCGGTGCCGGCCGAGCCGAGCACGCCGGCAAGGGCCCCCTTGTTGATGCTGTGCGAGATCGCCTTGCAGGCACGCGCCACGACTTCGAGCAGCAGGCGCAGCTCGGCCGGGATGGTGTTGTGCTCGCGCTGCTCTTCGATCAGGTAGCGGGTGAGGTTGATGCGCTTCATGGGTTCTCCTGAGACGGGCGCGATTTTACCTGACGCAATGTTCACGCCAGCGCCTTGCTGACGATCTCGCGCACGTCACGCGACAGGCTCGGGTGGGCCGCCACGCGCTTGAGCGCGTCCTGCATGGCGTCGCGCAGCGTGGGCACGTACTTGCGCCAGCGGTCCAGCGAGCGTGCCAGGCGGGCGGAGACCTGCGGGTTGATCGCATCGAGCGCGAGCACCTGCTCGGCCCAATACGCATAACCAGAGCCATCGGCGGCGTGGAACTGCGCGGGGTTGCCTGAGCAGAAGCTGAAGATCAGCGAGCGCGCGCGATTCGGGTTACGCAGCGTGAAGGCCGGGTGTGCCATCAGCGCACGCACGGTCTCCAACGTCGGCTTGCCGGCAGCGCCCGGTTGCATGGCCTGCAGCGAGAACCACTTGTCGATGACGAGCGCGTCGTCGGCAAAGCGCGTGTAGAAGTCCGCCAACGCGGCTTCGCGGCCGGGCGCATAGCTGGTGACCATGGCGGACAGCGCGCCCATGCGGTCGGTCATGTTGGTGGCGCGGGCGTATTGCTGTTCAGCCAGGGCCAGTGCTTCCGGGGCTTCAGTTTCCACCAGGTAGCCGAGTGCGATGTTCTTGAGTGCGCGCTTGCCAGCGGACACGGCATCGGGCGAATACGCGCCGGGGGTCTGGTTGTCGTGATAGGCGCGAGTCAGCTCGGTGTTGAGTGCTTCGGCCAGCGTGCGGCGCAGCGTGCGGCGGGCGGTGTGGATGGCGGCCGGGTCGGCCACGTCCATGCGCTCAGCGAGGTAGCTTTCGGCCGGCAGGATCAGCATCTGCTCGCGGAAGGCGGGGTCGAGTGAGGCGTCGGCCACCACGGCGCGCAGTGCTTCGACAAGCGCTGGGTCGACCGCAGGCGCGCGGCCGTGCTGGATGTCCGCCACCATGCGCAGCAGCGTGTCGGTCGCCAGACGCTGGCCGGCTTCCCAGCGGTTGAACGGGTCGGAATCGTGCGCGAGCTGGAAGGTGAGTTGCTCAGTCGTATAACCGTATTCGACGACGACCGGCGCCGAGAAATTGCGCAGCAGCGAGGGCAACGGCGCTTCGGCCACATCTTCGAAGACGAAGGTCTGCTTGGCCTCAGTAAAGTCCAGCACGCGCGTGGTGACGGGCGATGCTGATGCGGTTTCACCGCGCAAGCGCAGCGGCAAGTCACGACCCTGTTGGTCGATCAGGCCCACGGCAAACGGAATGTGGAATGGCTGCTTCTGGATGCCGCTGTTCACCTCGATACCGACCGGCTCGCAGCGCTGGCGCAGCGTGAGCGTGTAGGTGCGCGCGGCCGCGTCGTGATGGCCCTCAACGGCAACCACCGGCGTGCCGGCCTGGCTGTACCAGCGGCCGAACTGCGTGAGATCGCGGCCGTTGGCATCGGCCATGGCGGCGCGGAAATCGTCGCACGTGACGGCTTGACCATCGTGGCGCTGGAAGTACAAGTCCATGCCCTTACGGAAGCCGTCGCGGCCAAGCAGGGTCTGGTACATGCGCACGACTTCTGCGCCTTTCTCGTACACCGTGACGGTGTAGAAGTTGTTGATCTCTTCGTAGCTGTCGGGGCGCACCGGGTGGGCCATGGGGCCTGCGTCTTCCGGGAATTGCGCTTGGCGCAGCGTGCGCACGTCTTCGATGCGCTTGACGGCGCGCGCGCTGGCAGCGGCGGCTTCCGCATTTGCCTGTGACGCGGCTTGTGCAGCCATGTCGGCGGAGAACTCCTGGTCGCGGAACACCGTTAGCCCTTCCTTCAGGCTCAATTGGAACCAGTCGCGGCAGGTGACGCGGTTGCCCGTCCAGTTGTGGAAGTATTCGTGGCCGACAACGGATTCGATATTGGCGAAATCCACATCGGTGGCGGTTTCCGCGTTGGCCAGCACATATTTCGTGTTGAAGATGTTCAGGCCCTTGTTCTCCATCGCGCCCATGTTGAAGTCGCCCACGGCGACGATCATGAAGCGGTCCAGATCCAACTCCAGCCCGAAGCGGCGCTCGTCCCAGTGGATCGAGTGGATGAGCGAGTCCATCGCGTGGCGCGTTTTGCCGATGTCTTGCGCTTCCACCCACACCTGCAGCAGCTTCTCCTTGCCGGAGGCAGACTGGATGCGCTCTTCAATGCATTCCAGCTTGCCCGCCACCAGCGCGAACAGGTACGACGGCTTCTTGAACGGGTCGTGCCACACGGCTTCATGGCGGCCGTCCGGCAGGTCGCGCTCCGACACGAGGTTGCCGTTGGACAGCAGCACCGGGTAATCCACCTTCGATGCGCGCAGCGTGACGGTGTAGACCGTCATCACGTCCGGGCGATCGAGGAAGTAGGTGATCTTGCGAAAGCCCTCGGCCTCGCACTGCGTGAAGAAGTTGCCGTTGGAAACGTACAGCCCCATCAGCGAGGAGTTGGCGGCGGGGTTGCAGAACGTGGTGAGTTCCAGCGTGAAGCTGGCGCCGGCCTCCGCCGGCACGGCGTCGATGGTGAGCGTATCGCCGTCGGCCTGCAGACCGGACACTGCCTTGCCGTCGATCGTCGCGCCCGCCAGCTCCAGCCCTTCGCCCACCAGCACGAGCGGCTTGGCCGCTGCCGTGCGCGTCATGCGCAGGCGGTTGACGACGCGGGTGCGCTCGGGCACCAGGTCGATCTCCAGCGCCACTTCATCAATGCGGAACGCGGGGGCGGCGTAATCCTTGCGGTAAATCGTCACGGCGGTATCGGTGCGCAACATCGGTAACATCCTCGTAGCGGAACGCAAAAGACCATTGTACTCAGGCGCTTGGCGGGAATCTTCGGCGCACAGCGTGACTCTGAGTAAAAGGCCGGGCGCAACGCTTTGCGGGCGCGCCGGAACCTGTCTGATTGGAGAGTAGGGGGATTTTGTATGTGGAATTGGGCCAAGAGGATCAAACCATCCGGCATCTGGCCGATAGCCGGTGCGTTGATGGCAGCCAGCCTGCTGGCAGGTTGTGCCAGCACCGTCACCAGCCAGGTCACCGCGTTCAAGCAGCCCGGCTGGGAAGACGCGCCGCCGCGCACCTATGCGTTTGAGCACACTGCAGCGCAGCAAAATGACCTGGAGCGCCAGACCTATGAGGCCTGGACGTCCGACCAACTGGCTGCTCGCGGTTTTACCAGCGCGCCGCATGCCAGCGCACGCTATCTCGTCCGCCTGAATTACTCGATGGCCACACGCCTTGTGCAGGTGCGCCAGCCGGTCTACCCCGATCCGTACTGGGGCCCCGGCCCGTGGGGTCCGTGGCGTAGTCCGTGGGGGCCCTGGGGCCCGTGGGGTCCGCAGTATGTCGACACCAACGTGCAGGTGCCGTTCTATGCCTATCACGTCGACATTGAAGAGGCGGCATCGGGCAAGCGCGTCTACCAGGTGACGGCGCAGACTCAGGGTGGAGACGGTTCCCTGACCGCGGTGATGCCCTACCTGATTCGCAGCGCCTTCGCCAATTTCCCGGCACCGAACGCGCAGCCCATCCTCGTGGAACTGCCCGTTGATCCATCGGTGAAACCAGCGGCTAAGTAGTGTGCCCGAGTGGGTTTTGGCTGGCGGTCTACGTTAGAATGCATGACCTAATTTGCGGGCCGCCAGCCGTACCCTCGCTTGAGCGTTGTCACTCCATCCCATCTCGCGCCGACCGCCACCCCTGGTCGGCGCAGCCTGCGCGCCGTCGCCACCCTCCTGACGGTGTACCGCAACGCCTGCGGCCTTGCTCCCGGTTTCCCTCTGTTCCCACTGTTTTTTGCCACTTCGTCTCAGAGAGTTTCTGCCTGAGCGCACGTGCGTCTCATCCGCGGAACTCCTCATCAGGCTCCACCAGGATTCATCGATATGAACGACAAGCTTCACGACGCCTCGCCCGATTCCCAAGACCAGGGCGCCGAGGCCGAACTGCGCCGCGCCGCGTTTGAATACCACCGCGCCCCGACGCGCGGCAAGATCGAAGTGCGCCCGACCAAGGCGCTGATCAACCAGCGCGATCTGTCGCTGGCGTACTCGCCGGGCGTGGCGTATCCGTGTCTGGCGATCGAGCAGGATCCGGCGTTGGCGGCCGAGTACACCTCGCGCGGCAACCTCGTCGGCGTGATTACCAACGGTACTGCCGTGCTGGGCCTGGGCGATATCGGCCCGCTGGCCAGCAAGCCGGTGATGGAAGGCAAGGGCTGCCTGTTCAAGAAGTTTGCCGGCATCGACGTGTTCGATATCGAACTGGCCGAGCGCGATCCGGACAAGCTGGTCGACATCATCGCCTCGCTGGAGCCGACGCTGGGCGGTATCAACCTGGAAGACATCAAGGCGCCGGAGTGCTTCTACATTGAGCAGAAGCTGCGTGACCGCCTGAACATCCCCGTATTCCACGATGACCAGCACGGCACGGCGATCATCTCGTCGGCGGCGCTGCTCAACGGTCTGAAGGTGGTCGGCAAGGACATCGCCAAGGTGAAGGTGGCGGTGTCGGGCGCCGGCGCTGCGGCAATTGCCTGCCTGGACGTGATGGTGGGCCTGGGCGTCAAGCGTGAGAACGTCTACGTGGTCGACTCCAAGGGCGTGATCTACGTTGGCCGCGACGCCAAGATGGAGGCGAACAAGGCGCGCTATGCGCAGGACACCTCGGCCCGTACGCTGGCCGACATCGTGCGCGATGCCGATGTGTTCCTCGGCTGCTCGGCTGCCGGCGTGCTGACCGCCGACATGGTCAAGACCATGGCTGCGAAGCCGATCATCCTGGCGCTGGCCAACCCCGAGCCGGAAATCCGCCCGGAAGTGGCCAAGGCCGCGCGCCCGGACTGCATCATCGCCACGGGCCGTTCGGACTACCCGAACCAGGTCAACAACGTGCTGTGCTTCCCGTACATCTTCCGTGGTGCGCTCGATTGCGGCGCCACCAAGATCACGGAAGCGATGAAGCTGGCGTGCGTGAAGGCCATCGCTGAGCTGGCCGAAGCGGAAACGAACGATGCCGTGGCCCAGGCCTACGCCGGCCAGGACCTGAACTTCGGCCCGGACTACATCATTCCGAAGCCGTTCGATTCACGCCTGATCGAGAAGATCGCGCCGGCGGTTGCCAAGGCTGCGGAAGAGTCCGGCGTGGCCACGCGTCCGATCAAGGACCTGGACGCCTATCGCGCCCAACTGAGCGACTTCGTGTACCACACGGGCCTGACCATGCGCCCGGTGTTCTCGGCGGCCAAGGCCAACCCGAAGCGTGTTGTTTATGCCGAAGGTGAAGAAGAGCGCGTGCTGCGTGCCGTGCAGACGGTGGTGGACGAAGGCTTGGCCAAGCCGATCCTGATCGGCCGCCCGCATGTGATCGAAATGCGCATCCAGAAGGCCGGCCTGCGCCTGAAGCCGGGCGTGCATTTCGAGCTGATCAACCCGGAAGATGACCCGCGTTTCCATCAGTACCACACCGCCTACCATGAGCTGATGGGGCGCAATGGTGTGACGCCGGATATGGCGAAGTCGCAACTGCGCCGCTCGAACACGCTGATCGGCGCGATGCTGGTGCGCCTGGGCGATGCCGACGCAATGCTGTGCGGCACGGTCGGCCGCTTCGATGCACACCTGGAGCACGTGCGCGACGTGATCGGTCTGGCCCCGAACGCCAAGGTGTTCGCCGCCATGAACGGCCTGATGCTGGAGAAGCACACGCTGTTCATCACGGACACGTTCGTCAACGAGAACCCGAGCGCTGAAGAGCTGGCCGACATCACCAAGCTGGCGGCAGAAGAAGTGCGCCGCTTTGGTCAGGAGCCGAAGGTGGCGATGCTGTCGCACTCGATGTTCGGCTCGTCGAAGAGCGCATCGGCGCGCAAGGTGCGTGCGGCGTATGACCTGCTGAAGGCCGAGGTGCCCGAGCTGCAGGTGGAAGGCGAGATCCAGGGCGATGCGGCGCTGTCGGAAGACATCCGGCACCACTTCCTGCCCAAGAGCGCCTTTGCCGGCAGCGCCAACCTGCTGGTGATGCCGACGCTGGACGCGGCCAACATCACGTTCAACGTGCTCAAGATGACGGGCGGGCAGGGCGTGACGGTGGGCCCGATCCTGCTGGGCGCCGCCAAGCCGGTGCACATCCTGAACCCGTCGGCCACGTCGCGCCGTATCGTCAACATGACTGCACTGGCGGTGGCAGACGTGTCGGCGGCACGTTGATCCGTTGATGGTTCAACCGGGCTGCTGCAATTGGCGGCCCGGCGATCCAAACAAAAACGGCGCCTGAAGCGATTCAGACGCCGTTTTTGTTTGTTGCTGGTGGCTTAGTGCTTCATGCGCATGCGCATCAGAAGTGATATTCGACGCGCACCATCGGCGTTTTCGCCAGTGAGCCGGGCACCGATGCCGGGTTGCCGAACTTGTTGCGCCAGTATTGATATTCAATGCCCGCGCGCAGCGTGTTCTTGCCCAGGTGCAAAGGCGTGCCCAGGTCGTACATCAGCATGGCATCGATATTCAATTCCGGTGACGTTGGGCCACCGAATTCGTTCGTGCCCTTGGCCGCGATGTAGTTGGCATACCCCTCAAACGACAGGCCCGTCGAGCCGATGGGGATGCCCCATGCGGCATTGAGCATCGGATGCGCCTTGTAGTGGTAGCGGCTGGTCACCCCAATCGGCTCGTTGCTCTCCCACAGCATCAGCAGACTGATGTTCAGGAAGCCCGGGACATCCATCATCAACGTAGGACCCGCCACCAGCATGCGCTTCTTGGACGCATAGCCCGTATCGTTCTTGGTGTTCCAATCAAAACCGGCAGTCAGACCATAGCCACGGATCGGCCCCGCGCCGAGGTTCTTGTCGAAGACCTTGCCGATATCGAGCGTGTGGCGATACACCACATAGGCTTCCTGTGCGTTGCTGTCCTTGCTGTCCGATTGCAGCAGATCGACGTTCAGGTAGTTCGTGCCGTACTTGTATCCGTCGGCATGCGTAAAGTTGAAAACGTTCTTGTGAATACCGGTGCCGACAAACGGCTCGGCAAATTGCGTGCCGTAGCGATAGCCGATCGAGGTATCGCTCCACTCCACTGCCCCCGCATCTGCTGCGCCGATGAACATGGCGCTGGTCGCCACGGCAAACGCGGCGGCGCCGCGCAAGATGTTCCACTGCATTTCTCTATCTCCTCTGTTGATGGATTTGCTGCAGGTTGCGCCGCATTCTTTGATGCAGTCGCAGGCCGGCCGGTCAGGCTCCATGCCGGGCGGTGTCCCATGCCCCATGACACCGCACCCACAGTGTTGTTGTACTGATTAACCTGAAATCAAATCGTTGAGACGGAAACCGGCGATGCGGTCAATCTGCTCCAGCGACGTACGCAGCTCGGTGTCGCGGTCGTTATTCAGCCGTGTGGCCAGCGCATCGATGATGGCCTGCCGGTCGTAGCCACGTACGGCCATCACGAATGGGAAGCCGAACTTCTCGCTGTAGCGCTTGTTCAGATCTTGCAGGCGTGCAAACTCTTCGGGTGTCAGTTGAGCCAGCCCCGCACCGCCTTGCTCACGCGTCGAGGCTGCGGTCATCTCGCCTCGCACGGCAGCACGGCCGGCCAGTTCGGGGTGAGAGCGCACGAGCTTGATCTGCTGTGCTTCACCGGCGTTGCTCACGGTCTGGCGCATGGCGGCACGTAGCGCTTCGACCGAGGCAAACGGGCGTTGCGTGGCCACGCGTTCGGCCACCCACGGTGAGTGTTCATAGACACCACCGAGCACCTGCACAAACTGCGTTTTGTCCATCGCATTGAGTTGCGCGATGGAATTCATGGCGTGCACGAGCTTGGCACTAGCCGGTTGCGTGGGCTGTGCGGCGGGCTTTGATTCCGGCGACTGGCCAATGGCGCTTGCGCTCAACACCGCGAACGCGGACGCCACTGCAAACGTCGTGACACCGCGCTTGATGGTCCACTGCATGTTGTTGTCTCCTGTGAGGTCTTGTGCCGCACACCGCGCTGCACTCTCAGGTGCAATCGCGGACCAGCCGGTCAGGCATTCCGGCCGGGCAGCGCCCCGTGCTCGCTACATTTGCAGCGTCGTGCTGTCAGCCTGAAATCAAATCATTCAGACGGAAACCGGCGATGCGATGAATCTGTTCCAGCGACGTGCGCAGTTCAGTGTCGCGGTCGTTCTCAACGCGCTTGCTGAAGTTGTCGATGATGCCGTGACGGTCGTAACCGCGCACTGCCAGGATGAACGGGAAGCCAAACTTCTCGTTGTACTGGGCGTTGAGGGCCTGCAGGCGTGCGAACTCTTCCGGCGTGCATTGATTCAGGCCCGCGCCGCTTTGTTCGCGTGTCGATTCCGCCGTCAGCTCACCGCGCACGGCGGCCTTGCCCGCCAGCTCCGGGTGAGCGCGCACGAGCTTGAGTTGGAGATCAATGCCGGCGGTATCAACGGCGTTGCGCATCGCAGCGGTCAGCGCGTCGGCCGATGCAAACGGGCGCTGCATAGCAGCTTGCTCGGCTACCCACGGCGAATGTTCGTAGATGCCGCCGAGGGTTTGCACGAACTGCGCTGCGTCCATGCCGTTGAGTTGCGAAAGGGTGTAAGTCGTCTGGCTCATGCTGCGGTGCTCAAAACGGGTTGCTTTGCATGGGGGTGGTTCTGCATCCAGTGCTGCGCGATGTCGATACGGCGGCAGATCCACACCTTGTCGTGCGATTGCACGTAATCGAGGAAACGCTGCAGCGCGCGAAAACGCGCTGGGCGGCCCAGCAGACGGCAGTGCATGCCGATCGACAGCATCTTCGGTGCGGCCAGGCCGCTGGGGTCGCCTTCCTCGTACAGCACGTCGAAGGCGTCCTTCAGGTACTGATAGAAGTGGTCGGCCGTATTGAAGCCTTGCGGGCTGGCAAAACGCATGTCGTTGGTGTCAAGCGTGTACGGCACCACCAGGTGCGGCTTCTTTTCACCGCCCGAGACTTCGACTTCGGTCCAGAAGGGCAGGTCGTCGCCGTAGTAGTCGGCGTCGTAGGCGAAGCCGCCGTGCTCGACCACCAGGCGGCGCGTGTTGGGGCTGTCGCGGCCGGTGTACCAGCCGAGCGGCGCGTTGCCCGTTAGCTCGCGAATGATCTCGACGCCGATGCGCATGTGCTCACGCTCGGTGGCTTCGTCGATGTTCTGATAGTGGATCCAGCGCCAGCCGTGGCAGGCGATTTCGTGGCCCAGGTCAACGAAGGCTTGCGTCACGTCCTTGTGCCGTTGCAGGGCCATCGACACGCCGAAGATCGTCATCGGCAGGCCGCGCTTTTCGAACTCACGCAGGATGCGCCATACGCCCGCACGCGAGCCGTATTCGTAGATGCCTTCCATGCTCATGTGGCGAGCAGGGTAGGCAGCCGCACCGATGATCTCGGAGAGGAATTGCTCGGAGCCGGCATCGCCGTGCAGCACGCAGTTCTCACCGCCTTCCTCGTAGTTGAGGACGAACTGCAGGGCCACGCGCGCGCCGCCCGGCCAATTGGCGTTGGGCGGGTTCTTGCCGTAACCGATCAGATCGCGCGGGTAGTTATTGCTTGTCATGGTTTTTTTCATGTCGAGGAGACTTCATACAACGCCGGCCAAGCAACGGAATTCGGCTTTCGAAATTCACGACATCACGAATGCGTCATGAACGTGGCAAAGCGCCATTCCGTCAGGCTGGGACTGCCCGGGCAGCCTGCGCCAGTTCCAGCGCGAGCCTCCGGTGAACCGTGAGATGGGCGTCGAGTTCCAGCGTGGTCAGGCGGCCGTCTTCGACGACCACGCGCCCGTTGATCACGCTGTGCGCCACGTTGGACGGGGCGCAGAACACCAATGCGGCGACCGGATCATGGTCCGCACCAGCAAAGCTGACTTGATGGCGGTCGAAGCTGACAAAGTCAGCCGACATGCCGGGTGCGAGCGCGCCGATATCATCGCGATTGAGCACGCGGGCGCCGCCGAGCGTGGCGATTTCCAGTGCCTCACGCGCGCTCATCGCTGCCGGGCCGAAACCGACGCGCGCGAGTAGCATCGCCTGGCGTGTCTCGCCGAGCATGTGTGCGCCGTCGTTTGACGCGCTGCCGTCCACGCCCAGGCCAACTGGCACACCGGCATCGCGCATGGTGCGGATGGGGGCAATGCCCGAGGCAAGGCGCATGTTCGAGCAGGGACAGTGCGCCACGCCCGTACCGGTGCGCGCGAACACGTCGATGCCGTGCGCATCGAGCTTCACGCAGTGCGCATGCCACACGTCGTGGCCAACCCAGCCAAGGTCTTCCGCATACTCGGCCGGCGTCATGCCGAACTTCTCGCGCGAGTAGGCGATGTCGTTGTCGTTCTCCGCCAGGTGGGTGTGCATCGACACGCCGTAGCTGCGTGCAAGCTTGGCCGATTCGCGCATCAGATCGCGCGAGACGGAGAAGGGCGAGCACGGCGCCACCACCATGCGCAGCATGGAGTGGCGATCGGCGTTGTGCCAGGTTTCGATCAGGCGCTGCGTCTCTTTGAGGATGGCCGCTTCGCCTTCGACCACGCGGTCCGGCGGCAGGCCGCCCTGGCTGCGGCCCACGCTCATGCTGCCGCGCGCCGCGTGAAAGCGCATGCCGATCTGCTGCGCGGCTTCAATCGAATCATCGAGCCGGCTGCCATTCGGATACAGATACAGGTGGTCGCTGGACGTCGTGCAACCCGAAAGCAGCAGTTCCGCCATCGCGGTAAGCGTGGAGACACGCACCATCTCGGGCGTGAGGCCTGCCCACACCGGATACAGGTTCGTGAGCCAGCCGAACAACTCTGCATCCTGCGCGGCGGGCAGGGCGCGCGTCAGGCTCTGATACATGTGATGGTGCGTGTTGACGAAGCCGGGCGTGACCACGTGGTCACGCAGCTCCATCACACGCACGTTGGGCTGGCCGATTGCGTCGCGATACTGCGCCGGCAGATCGGCCGTGGCACCCACCCATTCGATCACGCCACCGCGCGCCACCAGGGCGCCGTCGGGGATCTCGCGGCGTTGCGCATCCATGGTGACCAGCACATCAGCGTGCTGGGCGATCAGGAGCGGGTCGTTGTGCGCGACAGTGGCGCTGATGGGGAAACTCACGCAATTACTCCGTGCCGTGGGTGTTGGCAGCAGCGTCGCGCATGGCGTGCTCGGCGGACTGCATGCCGTTGTAGTAGAGGTTCAGCGTGACGGCGACCAGCGTGCCCAGCACGATGCCGCTGTGCGTGACCGGCTCCAGCCACTTGGGCAGGTACTGGAAGAAGGTCGGTGCCAGCGTCGGGATCATGCCGAAGCCAATCGAGATGGCCACGATGAACAGGTTGTGGCGGTACTTGTTGAAATCGATCGAGCCCAGGATGCGCACACCCGTAGCCGCCACCATGCCGAACATCACGATGCCCGCGCCGCCCAGCACGAAGGAGGGCACCGAAGCCACGATATGCGCCATCTTCGGGAACAGGCCCAGCACGATCAGGATGATCCCACCCATGGCCGCCACATAGCGCGAGCGCACGCCCGTCACCGTCACCAGCCCCACGTTCTGCGAGAACGAGGTGTACGGGAAGGTGTTGAACACGCCGCCGATCACGGTGCCCAGACCGTCGGCGCGCAGGCCGCGGGTCAAGTCATCGGTGGAGAGCTTCTTGCCGGTGATCTCGGCCAGGGCCAGGAACATGCCGGTCGATTCCACCAGCGTGATCATCATCACAATGCACATCGAGGCGATGGCGCCGAAGTGGAAGGTCGGCATGCCGAAGTGCAGCGGTGTAATGACGGCGACCCAGTCGGCATCGGCGATGCCGGAAAAGCTGACCTTGCCGAACGCCATGGCGATGAACGTGCCGATCACGATGCCCAGCAGTACGGCGATGTTGCCGATCAGGCCTTTGCCGTATTTCGTCAGCAGCAGGATGATGACGAGCACCGCCGCCGCGATGGCCAGGTTGCCGAGGTTGCCGTATTCCAGGTTCGGTACGGTCTGCAGCACGCCGTCCACCACCATCTTCTTGGTCGGTTGGCCGCCTGCCGCCCAGTTGATGCCCACGCCCATCAACGACATGCCGATCAGCGTGATGACGGTGCCGGTCACGACCGGTGGGAAGAGACCCAGCACGCGCCCCATGAGCGGCGCGACGATGATCCCGAATATCCCCGCCGCGATCACCGCGCCATAGATGCCCAGGAGGCCGATGGTGGGGTCGGTGCCGATGGCAATCATCGGGCCGACGGAGGCGAAGGTCACCCCCATCATGACCGGCATGCGGATACCGAACTTCCAGATGCCGAACGCCTGGATGAGCGTAGCAAGACCCGCAGCAAACAAATCGGCATTGATCAGGAAAGCCATCTGCTCCTTGGGCAGATGTAGTGCGCCGCCCACGATGAGCGGCACCGCCACGGTGCCTGCATACATCACCAATACATGTTGCAACCCCAATGCGAGCAGGCGTCCGTACGCCACGCGCTCATTGGTCAAATCCGCCGTGGGGGCGGCGATGGTGCTGCTTGTCATGAAGGTCTCCTTCGGGTGGTCAGCCGGACGGGCGTCCGGCTTGTGGCGGCCGGCCTCTGTCGTGCCGGCTCGCCCAATACAGCAAAACCGGTCCTAGACTTTGTCCTTCGGGCCCAATACCGAACGCAGGTCGAAATCAGCGGGCGCCTCGGGGCGCACGCGGTCCGCGCAGCATTGCAAGTGCTGGGCCATGTGGGCCTGGGCGGCAGTGGCGTCGCCGCGCTCCAGCGCGTTGAGGATGTCCAGGTGCTCGTCGAACGAGCAGGCGTTCTGGCCCGGCGCTTCCACGCTGGCAATCATCAGCGTGGTGCGCGAGACCAGGCGGCGCATCATCTCGACCACCAGCGGATTGCCGGCCTGCTCGGCCAGCGCGACGTGGAATTCCGCCGAGAGGCGAATCCAGCGCGGGCGGTCATGCGTGACAAAGGCCTGGCGCTCTTCCTTGACGAGTTCCACCAGCGGCGCGATGGCCGCCTTGGGGTTGGCGCTATGGCCCACCTTATCGAGCACAGCGCGCTCCAGGATCTGGCGCAGTTCAAACATGGCGTGCGCTTCGTCAATGGAAGGGGCGGCGATGAAGGCGCCGCGGTTCGGCTCCAGGTCGACCAGGCCGTCGGCGGCCAACTGGGAGAAGACTTTGCGCACCGTATGGCGTGCGGTGGCATAGATTTCGCAAAGCGCATGCTCCGTCAACTTGGTGCGCGGAGGCAGGCGGTGCTCCATGATCGCGTCGTAGATCTCGTGGTACATCCGTTCTTCGACCGACATACGTGCCCCCGATGCCTTGGTGCCCGACGTACCGGGCTTTAGCGTCGTTTCCGTGGAGACCAGCTTGAGATTCTTGGACATGGCAGACCCGCCTTTGAGTAACGCATCGCAGCATAAGCAACTGCGAAAATCTGTTGACAATTATTCGTGGGCGCCTTCAATATTGTCAACAAAATGCGTTCAGGAATCCGACAAACTAGGGAAATCCCTGTTTCGAGTCCCCACCGAAGCACGGAGTCGGACCCAGAACGAGCGACGGCTTTGCCGGTTTGGCAGGCCCCTTCATAGAGAAGGCGGCAAGCGTAAACCGGCTGGACGCGCGCCGGGATGCGTGCACAGCACGTACCGAGCGGGCCCCGACGCCAGCCCTTGTCACGCAAGGGTTCGGCGCGAGGTGCAAGTGGAGGCAGCGGCGCTTCTGAAAATTCGAACTACAGAGGAAGACAAATGGGACGCTTGACTACCCATGTGCTCGACACCGCTGCAGGCACACCGGGCCAAAACCTGGCGATCGCTCTGTTCAAAATTGTCGACAATCAACGCCAACCGGTGAAATCGGTTCGCACCAATCACGATGGCCGTTGCGATGCGCCGCTGCTGGAAGGCGACGCGCTGCAGGTCGGCGTCTATGAGCTGGACTTCGGCGTGGGCGAGTACTACCGCGCAGCCGGCGTCAAACTCCCCGAGCCCGCGTTCCTCGACGTGGTGACGCTGCGCTTTGGCGTGGCCGATACCAGCGCGCACTACCACGTGCCGCTGTTGGTGTCGCCGTGGTCGTATTCGACCTATCGCGGCAGCTAAGGGCAGAGGGGAGCGAATCATGGAAGGCTATATCCTCGACTGGGCCAACTTGCTCTTGCGTTGGCTGCACGTGATCGTCGCGATTGCGTGGATCGGTTCGTCGTTCTACTTCGTCTGGCTCGACAACAGCCTGACCAAGCCGACGGCGCCAGACCTGCAGGACAAGGGCGTCGACGGCGAGCTGTGGGCCGTGCACGGCGGCGGGTTCTACAACCCGCAGAAGTACCTGCTGGCGCCGAAGCAACTGCCGGATCATCTGCACTGGTTCTACTGGGAGTCGTACTCCACCTGGATGTCGGGCTTTGCGCTGCTGACGGTGGTGTACCTGTTCAACGCCAACGTCTACATGATCGATCGCAGCGTGTTCGACATGACGGCGACGACGGCGGTGATCCTGGCGCTGGCGTTCCTGGTGGTCGGCTGGCTGGTGTACGACACCATCTGCCGCGTGTTCGGCAAGAACGACCGCGTGGTGGGCATTCTGGTGGCGATCTATGTGGTGCTAGCCGCGTTTGCGGCGTGCCACCTGTTCTCGGGCCGCGCGGCATTCCTGCTGATCGGCGCGATGATCGCGACCATCATGAGCGCCAACGTGTTCTTCTGGATCATCCCGGGGCAACGCAAGGTGGTGGCCTCGCTCAAGGCTGGCGAGAAGCCGGACCCGATCCACGGCAAGCGCGGCAAGCAGCGTAGCGTGCACAACACGTACTTCACGCTGCCGGTGCTGTTCGCGATGCTGTCGAACCACTACAGCATGACGTACGCGTTCAAGTACAACTGGGTTGTGCTGGTGCTGATCATGCTGGCCGGCGTGCTGATTCGTCAGTTCTTCATCCTGAAGCACAAGGGCGTGATCAATTGGGGCTATCCGGCGGCGGGCGTGGCGGTGCTGTTGGGTGTGGCGGTGTGGCTCGCGCCGCGTCCGGCTGCTCCGGTGGCGGAAAGCGCCGCTGCGGTCCCGGCCGTTGCTGCAGGAAGTGCCTCGGCGCCCGCTGCTACAGCTGCCGCTGGCGGTTCGGACTTCGCCAAAGTACAGGCAGTCGTTACCGCACGGTGCTACCAATGTCACTCGGCGCATCCTACCCTGATGCCTTCGCCGGCTAAGGGCGTGTTGCTCGATACGCCGGATGAATTGGGCAAGCACGCACAGCTCGTCTACCAGCAGGTCGTGCAACAGAAGCTGATGCCACTCGGCAACGTGACGAACATCACCGACGATGAGCGCACGATCATCGCCAAGTGGTTTGAAGGCGGCGCCAAGACGAACTGAGGCGCACGCTGAATCGACAACAGAAAGGTTTATCGGAGCATGCCATTCGTTCCCTAGCGGGTGGCATGACCGGTGAGGGTTGAACGGGGCTACGGCCCCGTTTTTTTTCACCCGTCGCACACCGATCGCAGGTGGACGTCACGCTGCCTGCACGTCTGCTATCTTCCGAGCCATTCATTTTCGTCCGGCTCGCGCTTATGACCGACCGCATCATCGCCGCCTTTGACTTCGACGGCACCATCACGACCGCCGACAGTTTTCGCCATTTCGTCTGGCGAGCGGTTGGTGCGCGGCGTTTTCTGTGGGCTGGGCTGCGCGCATTGCCGTGGATCGGCGCGATGAAGATCGGGCTGATCTCACGCGGCGCGGCCAAGGCAAAGTTTGCGTGGTTCGCGCTGGGGCCGATGGAGGAATCCGCGCTCGATCAATGGGCGCAGTGCTTTGTCGACAGGCATCTTGCTCACCTCGTGCGACCGGAGATGTTGCTACGCATCCGTGAGCACCGGGCGCGGGGGCATGCGCTGGTGTTGGTCAGTGCATCGCCATCGCTCTATCTGAAGAAGTGGGCGGCCAACGCCGGCTTCGACGCTGTGTTGGCGACTGAGCTGGCATTCGAGCAGCACCGATTCACTGGCCAGCTCGATGGCGAGAACTGTTGGGGGCCGCAGAAGGTTGTGCGGTTGCGGCAGTGGTGGGCGGATTGCCCGCCACTGAAATTGTTTGCCTATGGCGACAGCCGCGGCGACAAGGAAATGGCCGAACTCGCCGATTGGGCTTGGATTCGCGGGCAGGGGCCGCTGCGCTCGATTGACGAGTGACGGCCTCCAGCCAGCCGGCAGCTACGGTCTTACTTACCGACGCCCAATAACGCCAGCACACCCAGCACCAAGAAGATCAACGCCGCAATCCGATGGACCAACTTGATCGGCATGCGCGAAGCAAACTTGTCGCCCAGCAGTACCGCTGGCACGTTGGCCAGCATCATGCCGAAGGTTGTGCCTGCGACCACCCACGCGATGTCATGGAAGCGCGCCGCCAGTGCCACGGTGGCGATCTGCGTCTTGTCTCCCATCTCGGCAAAGAAGAACGCGACGATGGTGGTGCCGATGATGCCCAGGCCACGCGTGTCTTTCGGTGCTTCTTCGTCGTCCAGTTTGTCGGGAATCAGCATCCATCCGGCCATCGCGATGAACGCGATGCCGAGAATCCAGCGCAACGCGTTTTCGCCGAGTACATGTGTGATCCACCCGCCGACAGCGCCGGCCAATGCGTGATTGACGAGGGTGGAGATGAAGATGCCGAGGATGATCGGCACCGGCTTGCGAAAACGCGCGGCCAGCAGGATCGACAGCAGTTGGGTCTTATCGCCGATTTCCGCGAGGGCGACGATACCGGTGGAGACGAGGAAGGCTTCCATGTTGTTGTGGTGTCCGGGCCGTGTGCGAACCAATGACGCACCGCTGCCGGCCCTATCCGCAGAGGTGTGTCATCGGTCTCGCCAGGCGCGTCACCAAGTGCCGAGGGCACCTGAAGTGGCTGCTGACCACGCCATAACCACTTGTCATTGCGACAGCGGTCAAGTCTGTTGACGTGGCCCTCGAAGTGTCGACTTCGAGCGGCTACTCCCCAATGGAAGCCGCGATTATACGGGCATCAAGCAGCCGCGCCAACCGCAAATTTGGCGGGCTCGCCTTGGATGTAGGTGGCGGATACCGCACGATCTTCGCCCAGTAGCGCGAGCGAGAACAGCAATTCTTCCAGCGTTTCCGAACGCGCGTTGCGGCGTGCCAGCAGCGGTGTGGCAGCCGGATCGAGCACGATGAAGTCGGCTTCGGCGCCCGGCACGAAGCTGCCGATGCGGTCTTCCCAGCCCAAGGCTTCGGCAGCGCCGCGCGTGGCGAGGTAGAACATGCGCAGTGCGGTCAGATGATAGCCACCCATGCGGGCGACCTTGTGCGCCGTGCCCATCGTGCGCAGCATCGAGAACGAGCTGCCGCCGCCCACGTCGGTGGCGAGCGTCAGCGCCAGGCGGTGGGCGTCGTTCTTGTGGAAGTTGTACAGGCCGCTGCCCAGAAACAGGTTGGACGTGGGGCAGTGTGCCACGGCCGCGCCGGATTCGGCCATGCGCTGACGGTCGCTGTCGTCCAGCCAGATGGCGTGGCCGTAGAAGGCGCCCTTGCGCAGAAGGCCGTACTTGTCATACACGTCCAGGTAGCTGCGTGCATTCGGGAACAGGTCGGCCACCCACTTCACTTCGTCGGGGTTTTCGGCGACGTGCGTCTGGATGAAGACGTCTTTGTACTGCTTGGCCAGTTCTGCGCAGGCTTCCAGTTGCGCTTCGCTGGAGGTGGGTGCGAAGCGCGGCGTGATGGCATAGCCGAGGCGGTCCTTGCCGTGCCAGCGCGAGATCAGGTCTGCCGTGTCGCGTGCGCCGGATTCTGCCGTGTCGCGCAGGTATTCCGGGCAGTTGCGGTCCATCATCACCTTGCCGGTAATGAGCCGCATGCCGCGCTGCTGCGCTTGCGTGAACAGTGTTTCGGCCGAGCCGCGATGTACGGTGCTCCACACCATCGCGCTGGTCGTGCCGTTGCGCAGCAGTTCGTCGAGGAAAAATGAGGCCACACCGGCGGCGTACTGTTCGCTCTCGAAGCGGCGCTCTTCCGGGAAGGTGTACGTCTCCAGCCAGTGCAGCAAGCCCGGCGACGGCGACGCGATCATGTCCGTCTGCGGGAAGTGGATATGCGTGTCGATGAAGCCCGGCACGATCAGCTTGCCGCTGTAGTCGTGCAGTTGCGTGCCGGTGGGCAGGTTCTCGCGCAGCGCGGCGTAGTCGCCGGCTTGCACGACCTTGCCGCCCATGACCACGAGCAGGCCGTCTTCCCAGTACTCATAGGCATCGCGCTCGCGATACTGCGGATCGTGCAGGAAATGCAGCACGCGGCCGCGGTAGGCGTGAACGGTGTTGGAAGTCGGAGGCATCGTGGTCATCTTCGTCTCGTGGGTTTCTTAATGCGAGTGTTTCCAGTGGTCGTCGACCTTGGCAAGCCACATCGCTTTGTCCTGCTCGGGCAGGAAGGACGCCTCGAAGCTGTTGCGCGCCAACGTATGCGCATCGGCAGCGGACAGGTCGAGGGCGTTGAAGGTGGCGAGCCAGTTGGTGTTCATGTAGCCGCCAAAGTAGGCTGGATCGTCGGAATGCAGGGTCACTGCGCAGCCGGCGTCCAGCAGTTGCTTGAGCGAGTGATCGCGCAAGTCGGGGTAGACCTTCAGTTTTTCGTTCGACAGCGGGCAGACCGTCAGAGCGATGCGCTCGGCAGCCAGGCGCTTGACGAGCGCGGCGTCATCGATGGCGCGTACGCCGTGGTCGATGCGTTCCACCTTGAGGATGTCGAGCGCGTCGATCACGTACTGCGCCGGGCCTTCTTCGCCTGCGTGGGCGACCAGGCGCAGGCCGAGTTCCTTGCAGCGGGCGAATACGCGCGCGAACTTCTCCGGTGGGTTGCCGCGTTCCGACGAATCCAGCCCCACGCCGATGATGCGATTGGCCGGGTCCTGGATGTAGGGCAGCGCAGCTTCCAGTGTGGCGAAGGCATCTTCCTCGCTCAGGTGGCGCAGGAAGCAGAGGATCAGCAGGCTGGAGAACCCATGCTCGCGCTCGGCATCATCCAGCGCGCGGACGATGCCGTTGATCACCACGTGCATCGGCACGTTGCGCGCGGTGTGCGTCTGCGGATCGAAGAAGATTTCGGCGTGGTGGACGTTGTCGGCAAGTGCGCGCGCCACGTAGGCGGCGGTCATGTCGTAGAAATCCTGCTCGGTGAGCAGCACGCTGGCGCCGGCGTAGTACAGGTCGAGAAACGATTGCAGGTCGTCGAAAGCGTAGGCGGCGCGCACTTCTTCGACGGAGGCATACGGCAGCTTGACGCCGTTGCGCTCGGCCAGCGCGAACATCAGTTCGGGTTCGAGCGAGCCTTCGATGTGGATGTGCAGTTCGGCTTTCGGGCTGGTGGCGATGCGTTCTGCAAGAGTGGGCGAGATCGGCATGATCAGACGGATGTGGGGACGCGGTAAGGGACCGCCGCGCCGCTGCTAGCGCTGCTGAGCGCATGTTGTTGCAGCTCTCGCACCTGCAGCAGTTGCGCGACGACGGATACCGCAATGATATCCGGCGCCTTGTCCGCGATGCCCGCCACACCGATCGGGCACACCATTTCCGGCAGGCGTGCCGGGTCCACACCGTGCTCCACCATGCGGTGCTCGAAGCGCGCGCGCTTGGTCTTGGAGCCGATCAGGCCGAAGTACGCAAAGTCCGTGCGGCGCATGATGCGTTCGCACAGCGCGAGGTCCAACGCATGGTTGTGCGTCATGACCAGGAAGTAGCTGCCGGCGGGCGCTTGGTCGATTACGGCTTCCGGCGTATCGGTGGATTCGATGACGACGTTCGGCGGCACCTCGGTGGGGAACGGGAACATCGCATCGCGCTCGTCCACCCACGTCACGCGGCAGGGCAGGTGAGCCAGCGCACGCACGATGGCGTGGCCGACATGGCCCGCGCCGCAGAGTACGATCGACATGTCAGGCGGCAATACCGTTTGCGTGAAACCGCTGGCATCGAGCGCAACGCCCGCTGCAGCGGCATCGCCGATGGTCGCTTCAACAGGCATAGCGGCATCTGCGGAGACAAAACGGCGCAGGCTGCGGCGTTGGCGCATGGCGTCGTCGGCCAGGGCGATCCAATCTGCATCACGCGCATCAAGGCGCTCCAGCGACAGGCGTACTACGCCGCCACAGCACTGGCCCAATGCGGGGCCGAGCGGAATGCGAACGAACTGGCGGCGAGCTTCTCCGCCAACCTTGGGCGCCTCCATCATGGCTTGTGCGATTTCCATCGCTCGCCATTCCAGATGGCCGCCGCCGATGGTGCCGAAGAAGCCGTCAGTTCCGACCAGCATGAGCGTGCCGGGTTCGCGCGGGGCCGAGCCCTGCACGTCCGTCACGGTGACCAGCACGCACGGCTGCCCGGCCTGCACGGTAGCAAGCACGTCGGCGAAGCGGAACGGGCGCAGTTGCGTGTGGTCCATGACGGTCTCCGTACTCCAGGTCAGGCAGACAGCGGGGCGCTGCGGATGGCGTCCACCGCCTTGAGGATTTCCTCGCTGGTGGCGGGTGCATTCAGCGGCGGGTTGGTGCGGCCATCGCCCACCGCGGCCACCGCATCGCGGATGGCGAAGAACACCGAGAACGGCAGCAGCAGCGGCGGCTCGCCCAGCGCCTTGGAGCGGTGGATGCTGTCTTCCACGTTGGCGTTGTTGAACAGGCGCACGCGGAAGTCCGGCGGGCAGTCGTTGACCGTCGGGATCTTGTAGGTGGACGGCGCGTGCGTCATCAGCTTGCCGCTCTTGTTCCACCAGAGTTCTTCCGTGGTCAGCCAGCCCATGCCCTGGATGAACGCGCCTTCCACCTGACCGATATCGATGGCCGGGTTGATCGAGCGGCCAGCATCGTGCAGCACGTCGGCGCGCAGGAGGCGCCATTCGCCGGTGAGCGTATCGACCACCACTTCCGACACCGCTGCGCCATAGGCGTAGTAGTAGAACGGACGCCCCTTCAACTTGGCTTGGTCCCAGTGCAGCTTGGGCGTGGCGTAGAAGCCGTCGGACCACAACTGCACGCGCGCGATGTAGGCCAGTCGGATCAGTTCATCGAACGGCACGCGGCGTGCGCCGATTTCCAACTGGTCGCCCACGATCGATACCGTTTCGACGGGCACTTCGTAGTGCTCGGCGGCAAATGCGAGCAGGCGGGCGCGGATTTGGCGTGCGGCGTCCTGCGCGGCCTTGCCGTTCAGGTCACTGCCGGTCGAGGCTGCGGTGGCGGACGTGTTGGCCACCTTGCTGGTGTCCGTGGCAGTGACGCGGATGCGCGTGAACGCTACGCCCAGTTCGTGCGCCACCACCTGCGCGACCTTCGTGTTCAGGCCCTGGCCCATTTCGGTGCCGCCGTGGTTCACGAGGATCGAGCCGTCGTTGTACACGTGCACGAGCGCGCCGGCCTGGTTGAAGTGCTTCACGTTGAACGAGATGCCGAACTTCACAGGCGTCAGCGCCAGGCCGCGCTTGAGCACAGGGCTGGTTGCGTTGAACGCGCGAATGGCTTCACGACGGGCGCGGTAGTCGGACGTCGCTTCCAGCTCATCGAGCAGTTCGTGGATGACGTTGTCTTCCACGGTCTGGCCGTACGGCGTGACGTTGTTCTTGTCCTTGCCGTACAGGTTGGCGCGGCGTACGTCGAGGGCGTCCTTGCCGACCGAGCGCGCGATGTTGTCCATGATGTATTCGATGGCAAACGCGCCCTGCGGGCCGCCGAAGCCGCGGAACGCGGTGTTCGACTGCGTGTTGGTGCGCGCGCAGAAGCCGTCGATTTCCACTTCGGGCAGCCAGTAGGCGTTGTCGAAGTGGCAGATGGCACGCGTCATCACCGGGCCGGACAGGTCGGCCGAGAAACCGGCGCGTGAGGTCATGTCGACCTTCACGCCCTGGATGCGGCCGTCGTTGTCGTAGCCGGCTTCGTAGGCGAAGCGGAAGTCGTGACGCTTGCCCGTGATCATCATGTCGTCGTCGCGGTCCGGACGCAGCTTGACGGGGCAGGCGAGCTTCCATGCCGCCAGCGCGGCGCAACAGGCAAACAGGCCCGATTGCGATTCCTTACCGCCGAAGCCACCACCCATGCGGCGGCATTCCACCAACACCTGGTTGGCGTGCCAGCCCAGCATGTGCGAGACCATGTGCTGCATCTCGGTCGGATGCTGCGTCGAGCACCATACGTGCATGCCGTTGTCTTCCTTCGGCACCGCGTAGGAGATCTGGCTTTCCAGATAAAACTGTTCCTGACCGCCCAGCGACATCTGGCCGGCTTCCGAATGCGGCGCAGCGGCAATGCGCTCGGCCGGCTCACCGCGCTTCAGATGCATCGGCGGGAGCACGGATTTGCCAGCGGCGCGCGCTTCTTCGGGCGTGAGCAGCGGGGGCAGCACTTCGTATTCGACGTCGCCGAGGCGTGCCGCGCGACGAGCCGCGTCGTGCGACGTCGCCACCACGATGAACATCGGCTGGCCGATGAAGTGCACCGTGTCAGTCGCCAGAATCGGATCGTCGTGGATGATCGGGCCGCAGTCATTGGTGCCCGGGATATCCGCCGACGTGAACACGGCCACCACGCCCGGCGCCGCCTTCACGCGGTCCAGGCCCAGGTTGACGATGCGCGCATGCGCTTGCGTGCTCATGCCAAGCGCGGCGTGCAGCGTGCCGGCAAGCTCGGGGATGTCGTCGGTGTACGTGGCAGTGCCCGCCACGTGCAGATGTGCAGATTCATGCGGACGCGAGATGCCGACCACTGCACCGCGCTGGTCAGGAATGGCCGCTGCAATATCGGCTTCTGCGAGCAGGAAGGCTTCGGTTTGCTTATTCATGTTCTCAGGCCGCAGTGAGGGTATTCAGTTCGACCGCGCGCACATTGATCTGTTCGGGCGTGAGCGGCGCGTCAGTGCGGGTTTCCAGCCAGAAGCGATACACCGTGTTGGCGGCCGAGATGCGGCGGTAGTTGTCGGTGGCGCGCATGTCGGTCAGCGGGGTGTAGTCGCGCGACATGGCTGCCATGGCAGCACGCACGGTCGTTTCGTTCCACGGCTGGCCGGTGATGGCGGCTTCGGTTTCAGTGGCGCGCTTGGACGTGGCTGCCATGCCGCCGTAGGCGATGCGCGCGCTGCGTACGATGTTGCCGTCCAGCTCAATGGCGAGTGCGGCACACACGGCGGAGATGTCTTCGTCAAAGCGCTTGGACAGCTTGTACGTGCGGAAGCGCATGGCGTCGCGACCCTCACGCACCGGAATGCGCAGGCCGGCCACGAACTCGCCGTCTTCCATCGCGTTCTTCTGGTAGGCGAGGTAGAGGTCTTCGAGCGGCAACTCGCGGCGCACTTCGCCACGCTGCAGCACAACGCGCGTGCCGATGGCGATGAGCGCGGGGGCGGAGTCACCGATCGGCGAGCCGTTGGCGATGTTGCCGCCCAGCGTGCCGGCGTTGCGGATCGGCAGCGAGGCGAAGCGCTTCCACAGCTCGGTCAGTTCGGGGTAGTCCTCAGCCAGGAATTCGTAGGCTTGTTCCAGCGAAACCGCGGCGCCGATCTCGATCCAGCCGTCGCGCTTCTCCAGCGCATACAGGTCGGCCACCTGACCGATGTAGAGGATGTCGCCCAGCTCGCGGAACTGCTTGGTCACCCACAGGCCCACGTCGGTGCTGCCGGCCAGGATGCGGATGTTCGGGTGCGCGGCCTTGATGGCGGCAAAGGCGGAGGCGGTGCGCGGTGCGTAGAAGCGCGGGGCGTTTTCCGTGCCGGCCGGTGCGTAGCTGAAGGTGTCCTTGCGCTGCAGGTTGCGCAGCGTTTCTGCCAATTGTGTGCGATCGATGCCGGCCGGCGAGGGCAGCTCGAACATGCGTTCGCCCGCGTCGATGATCGGACGGTAGCCGGTGCAGCGGCACAGGTTGCCGGTCAACGAATCGCAGATGGCCTGGCGCGAGGGGATCGGCGCGGCGTTATCGGTGTTCTCGTACAGCGCGTAGAGCGACATCACGAAGCCCGGCGTGCAGAAGCCGCACTGCGAGCCGTGGCATTCCACCATCGCCTCTTGCACCGGATGCAGCTTGCCGTCCTTACCACGCACGTCTTCCACGGTGAACAGCGCCTTGCCATCGAGCGTGGGCAGGAACTGGATGCACGCGTTGACGGCCTTCAGGCCGACGCTGCCATCGTCCTGCAGCTCGCCGAGCACCACGGTACATGCACCGCAATCGCCTTCGGCGCACCCTTCCTTGGTGCCTGTACAGTGTGCGTCTTCACGCAGGTATTGAAGCACCGTCCGGGTGATCGGGGCATCCGTAACGGTGCGCACCTGGCCGCGGTGGAAGAAACGGATGGGCTGAGTCTCCATGGGGGTTCTACGCCTGTTTGTGTGTGTAACGGAACCATAGCACCGGGCCAGGAATGCAATATTTGGCCCATGTGATAACCCGCATCGGAAAGCCAAAATCCGGGGTATACCCGCCGGTAGCGCTCTGGCGGCGCGACGTGCAAGTGACATACACTGACAGCGTCCCCCCAGTACGTTTTTAGACCGCACGGCGTCGCCCGTGCTCGGCATCCAGATGCACGGCAAAGATCACCTCGATACCTATCTCCTGCGCGTTTTGTACACGCTGCTCACCGAGCAGAGCGTGACGCGTACGGCGGTCAAGCTCGGCCAGTCGCAGCCGGCCATCAGCAACACGCTCAAGCGCCTGCGCGAGATCACTGGCGACGCCATCCTCGTGCGCGGCAAGAACGGCATGGTGCCGACCGAGCGCGGCCATGAGCTGCTGACCCTGGCCCAGCAGAGCCTGGAAGCGATGGAGCGCATTGCCCGGCCGTCGCAGGAGTTCGATCCGGCCAACACCACACGCACCTTCCACTTGGGTGCACCCGATTATCTGGATGCATTTTTCCTGCCCAACATTGTTGAGCGCCTGCGCAAGCAAGCGCCGCAGGCCAAGCTGGTGGTGCACCCGCTCAATGCCGGCGTCGACTACCTGGCTGCGCTGGAGCAGGGCGGCATGGATCTGGTGATCGGCAACTGGCTTTCGCCGCCCGAACATCTGCACATTTCCCCGCTGTTCGATGACGAAGTCGTCTGCATGCTGGGTGCGCAGCACCCGCTGGCGCGCAAGGGCATCTCGCTCAAGCATTACGTGGAGATGCCGCACCTGGCGCCCGCGCCGTATGCCGTCATGCAGCGCAGCATGATCGATCAGGCACTTGCTGAGCAGGGGCTCAAGCGCCAGATCCAGGTGTCGCTGCCGTACTTCGGGCTGGTGCCGTATGTGCTGATGCGCACGGACCTCGTCTTCACCACCGGCCGTCAGTTCGCCGCGCATTGTGCGCAGTACCTGCCGATCCGCATTCTGCCGACGCCGATGGCGTTCCCGAAGATGCGCTTCTACCAGCTCTGGCACGAGCGCAGTCATGCCGCACCCGATGTGATGTGGCTGCGCCGGATGATCGGCGAAGTGGCAGCAGAACTGCCGCAGCATCCGCAATTGGAAACGGCAGCTTAAGCTGCCGTCCTGTTCCAGCAAGTAACGTTGCACGCAGCGGGATTACTTCCCGCTCGCCACTGCCTTCCCATAGCTCGGGAAGAACACCTGCTCTCCGTTCACCTTGAAATCGGCAATCGCCTGCTGGCCGGAGGGCGAGGTGATCCACTCGATCAGCTTGGTCGCGTCCGTGTAGTTCGTGCTCGGATACTTCTTAGGGTTCACGGCGATGATGCCGTATGGATTGAACATGCGCGGGTCCCCCGCCAGCACGATGTCCAGGCCCGTCTTGGCGCGGTACGCGCCGTAGGTGGCGCGATCGGATAGCGTGTACGCGTTCATTTGCGCGGCCATGTTCAGCACTTCACCCATGCCCAGGCCCGCGCTCACGTACCAAGGCTTGCCCTTCGGGTCGATGTTGGCCGTCTTCCAGTAGGCTTTTTCCATCACGTCGGTGCCGGAGTTGTCACCGCGTGAGATGAACTTGGTGCCAGCCTTCTCGCTAGCGCTGGCGATGGTCTCCATGCCCTGAATCACGTTCTTCTGGCCGCGGATGCCTGCTGGGTCCGCCGTCGGGCCAACGAGGATGAAGTCGTTGTACATCACGTCGCGCCGGCCGATGCCGCCGCCCGAAGCGACGAACGCGTCTTCCAACTGGCGGGCATGTACCAGCACTACGTCCACATCACCCGATTCCCCCAGTTTGACCGCCTTGCCGGTGCCAACGGCAATCACCTGCACATGGATGCCGGTGGCGGCCTCGAACTTGGGCAGCAGCACCTTGAGCAAACCGGAGTTTTCCGTGCTGGTGGTGGTAGCCATGCGGAGATCGCCTGCATATGCAGCGCTGGCAAAAGTGAGGGCCAGGCACGCAAGGGCAGACAACCGAAGGGTTTGGAGCAATACAGGCATGTCGTGAGCAGGGTGTAAGAGACGTGGACGCTTTATGTTGGATGTTGCATGATGGCGGCAACATTGAGGCAGTCGGCAGCGCACGATGCGCCCGCCCCGGGGAATGACGGGAATTGTTTTCCGGGAGCACGAGCGAAGTAAATAGGAAATCACAAACATAATGACGTTCCAGTTCGAGGTATTCCCGGTGATTGGCCCGGACGACAATCCGCGCGCCAACGGCAAGGTCTTTCAGTTGCTGCGGGCGGTGCGTGAAACGGGGTCGCTGCACCGGGCAGCCAAGCAGGTGGGGTTGTCGTACCGGCACGCATGGGGCGTGATGCGCTCGTGGGAAGAGATGCTCGGGCGGGCGCTGCTGGATATGGAGCGTGGTCGCGGGGCATCGCTCACCCTGTTCGGCGAGCGGATGCTGCGTGCCGAGATGCGCCTGCGCGAGCAGCTTGACCCGGCTGTGCGCCAAGCCATGGGCCAGTTCATGGCCGAATTGGAAGACGCTTCGCAGTCGCAAACACGCATTCGCTTTTCGGGCAGCCATGATCCGGCAGTGGAAGTGCTGGCCGAGACCTTTACGCATGAAAGCCAGGCTTCGCGGCTCGATACCGTGTTCTGCAGCGCCGTGGAAGGGCTGATCTGCCTGCAGGAGAAGCAGTGCGAGGTGGCCGGCTTCTATGTGGCGCCCCAACAGGGCGCTGGCTCAATTGCCCACCAGACGCTGCGCAAGTGGCTGCGCCCGACCGCTGTACGCCTGATCGCCCTGGCCGATCGGGAGCAGGGGTTGATGATGTCGCCGGAATGGGCGGGGCGTGTGCAGTCGCTGCAGGATCTGGCCCGGACCCAGGCGCGGTTCATCAACCGCCAGCGCAGTTCTGGCACGCGCCTGCTGTTCGATCAACTGCTGGTGGCGGCCGGGTTATACCCCGACCAGATCAACGGTTACGACGAGCAGGAGTTTTCCAGCGACAAGATCGCCGTGGCCGTGCAGGAAGGGCGGGCAGATGTCGGGTTTGGCCTGCGTCCCGGCGCCGAGGCCCATGGCCTGCATTTCGTGCCGCTCACGCGCGAGACGTATTACTTGGCGGTGCGCCGCAATGACGCGCTTGCCTCATGGGTGCGCGAGCTGATCGAGCGCATTGGGCAGCCGACGTTCCGCGAGGGGCTGAGCCATCTGGCGGGCTATCGCGCCACCGAGCAGGTTTCGTTGCTGACGGCCGACCAGGCGCTTCCTTGGCACGCCGAGGACACCCGCGCGCTGGCCCACTGAAGTCGTGCGAACATGGCGGGGTTTGCGCGATCAATGACGATGTGCGCCCTCTCCATGTTCCGCCCATGTCACGTTTTTCCGTCTGGACCCAAGCCCTGCGCATGCTGCGCCGCGATTGGCGCGCTGGTGAGCTGAACCTGCTGCTTGTTGCGCTGGTGCTGGCCGTGGCTGCGCTGGCGTCTGTCAGCTTTCTGGCGGACCGCATGCATGCCGGCCTGGAGCGCGATGCGCGCCAGTTGATCGGCGCAGATGTGCTCGTGGTGTCCGATCAGCCGCTGCCGAATGACATCGAGGCGCATGCGCGCGCCGGCGGCCTGGAAGTGACGCACACCGCCACCTTCCCCAGCATGGCCAGCACACTCACCAACGGGTCATCCGGCGAGCCAGCATCGCAACTGGCGGCCATCAAGGCGGTGGATGCGGGATACCCGCTGCGCGGCACGCTCAAGGTGAGCGGCGACGGGCGCGATACCGTGGGTGCGCCTATTCGCGCCATTCCTTCTGCAGGCACGGTGTGGGTCGACGCACCGTTGCTCGAAGCACTGGGCCTGCGTGTGGGCGATGCCATTCGCCTGGGCACACGCACCTTCAAGATCGCCCACGTCATCACGCAGGAGCTGGACCGCGGTGCCGGCTTCATGAACTTTGCCCCGCGCGTGATGCTGCCGATGGCCGATCTGGCTTCCACCGGCCTCGTCACCTACGGCAGCCGCGTCACGTATCGCCTGCTGGTGGCCGGGCCCGACGCTGCCACCACTGCCTTCCGCAACTGGACCGAAAGCGAACTGAAGACGCGTCAGGTGCGCGGCGTGCGTATTGAGTCTCTGCAGAATGGTCAGCCGCAGATGCGCGAAACACTGGATCGTGCCGAGCGCTTCCTCTCGCTCGTCGCCTTGCTCGCCGCGATGATTGCGGCCGTGGCGATCACCATGGCCGCGCGACGCTACACCGCACGGCATACCGATGCGGTGGCCATCATCAAATGCCTCGGGCTGCGGCAGGGGCAGATTCTCGGGACGTTTGCGCTGGAGTTTCTGCTGATCGGCGTGCTGGGTTCGCTGGTGGGGGTGGCGCTGGGCTATGGCGCGCATTGGTTGCTGCTGGCGTCGCTGGGTGATCTGGTGACGGTGTCGCTGCCGGCGCCGTCTGTGTGGCCGGCCGTGGTGGGCGTGACAGCAGGACTGGTGTTGCTGGTCGGCTTTGCCGTGCCGCCGTTGCTGAGCCTGGTACGCGTGCCACCGCTGCGCGTACTCCGACGTGACGTGGATGAGCGCGCCATCGCTGCCTGGGTGGGCTATGCGCTGGGGGCGGCCGCATTCTTTGCGTTGCTGGTGGTGTCAGCGCGTGATGTGAAGCTGGGCGCGCTGACGGCGGGTGGGTTTGCCGGCGCCATCCTTGTCTTTGCGTTGCTGGCGGCCGGCGGGCTGCGTGCACTGGCAGTGTCGCTCGGGCGCGGTCGTGCGCTGGGCGTTGGCTGGCGTTTTGCGCTGGCGGTGCTGGAGCGCCGTCGCGGCGTGAGCGTGCTGCAAACCGTGGCGCTGGCTGTCGGGTTGATGGCGCTGCTGCTGCTTGCCATGACGCGCAATGACCTGATCCGCTCGTGGCACAACGCCACGCCTGCCGATGCGCCCAACCGCTTCATCATCAACATCCAGCCGGATCAGATGGAGGCGGTGTCGCAGGTGCTGGCCCGCGCGGGTGTGGCCGATCCCAAGCTCTACCCGATGGTGCGCGGGCGCCTGACGCAGGTGAATGGTCAGACGATCGACCGCCAGACGTATGTGGAATCCCGCGCACGCAACCTCGTCGAGCGCGAGTTCAACCTGTCCTACGCGACCGAACAGCCGCCAGAGAACCGTATCGTCGCCGGTCAGTGGTTTGGCGGGCAGAAGCCCGAGGCGTCGGTGGAGGAGGGCATCGCCAAGACGCTGAATCTGCACCTGGGCGACGTGCTGCGTTTCGACGTTGCCGGGCAGACGGTGGATGCGCCTATCACGTCATTGCGCAAGCTGGACTGGAGTTCGATGCGCGTGAACTTCTTCGTGATCCTGCCGCCCGCGGCGTTGCACGACATGCCGCAGACCTACGTGACGGCGTTCCGCATTCCGGCAGGGCAGGCTGATCTGCCGGCCAAGCTGGTGCGCGAGTTCCCGAATCTGACGGTGGTGGATACCGAGCTGATCCTGCAGCAGGTGCAGGGCGTGCTCGACCAAGTGACGGTAGCGGTCGAGTTCCTATTTGTCTTCACGCTGGCGGCGGGCGTGCTGGTGCTGTATGCGGCGCTGTCCGGGTCTCGCGACGAGCGTTTGCGCGATGCCGGCGTGCTGCGCGCGCTGGGCGCGGGTTCCGGCATCGTGCGTCAGACGCAATACGCCGAGGTGTTGATCGTGGGCGGCTTGGCCGGATTGATGGCGGGGGTGGGCGCCATCGCCATCGGCTGGGTGCTGTCGGCGCATGTGTTTGATTTCCCGTACCGATTCAACCCGGCGATCTTGCCGGTGGGCATCGTGGGCGGCATGCTGTGCGCCTTTGCCGGTGGCTGGCTGGGTTTGCGCGATGTGCTGCGACGCCCGGCCATGGCGACGCTGCGGGATGCCTGATCGTTTTTTGATGTGATTGACGCTGTATGACTGACGCAACTTCCAGCCAGGAAACCCTGGCCTTCGATCTGATTGGTGGCGAGGCGCGCGTGCGCGAACTCGTCGATCGCTTCTATGACCTGATGGACCTCGAGCCCGAGTTTGCCGTGCTGCGCGGGGTGCATCCGCCCAGCCTGGACAGCGCACGCGACAAGCTGTTCTGGTTCCTGTGCGGCTGGCTCGGTGGCCCGAATCACTACATCGAGCGTTTTGGCCATCCGCGCTTGCGCGCACGCCATCTGCCGTTCGAGATCGGCACGCAGGAGCGCGATCAATGGATGCGCTGCATGGCGCTCGCAATGCAAGACGTCGGCCTGGATGAAGCCCTGCAGATGCGCCTCATGCAAGCCTTCTGGCAGACCGCCGACTGGATGCGCAATGTGCCGCGATAGGGTGTCGCCCTAAGCGCACGTCACAAGACAAGAACAACCTGAGGAGACAGCCGCATGATCGGTTTGCCCACTGCCGACGACGTGCTCGCGTTCTGGTTTGGCACCACGCCGCTCACCGATGCGAGGCCGGAGTGGTTCACCAAGTCCGACGCCTTCGATGCCGAGATCCGCGCGCGCTTCCTGCCGCTGTGGGAAGCGCTGTCAGTGGGTGAGCCCGATACCTGGATGGATACGCCGTTGGAGGCCATCGCGCGCATCGTCGTGCTGGATCAATTCTCGCGCAACATGTTCCGCAGCAGCCCGCGCGCGTTTGCCAGTGACGCGGCTGCACTGCAGTCCGCGCAGATCGTCGTGGCAGCAGGTTGGGATGCCCGGTTGCCGACGCGCTTTCATCGCGCGTTCTGCTACCTGCCGTTCGAGCACAGCGAGGTGCTGGCAGTGCAGGACGAGTCGATCCGCCTCTACACGCGCCTGCGTGATCAGGAGGGCGATGCTGACTCGCTAGTCTGGGCGGAAAAGCATCACGAGATCATTGCGCGCTTTGGGCGCTTTCCGCATCGCAATGCTGTACTCGGGCGCGCGTCTACGCCCGAAGAGGTGCAGTTTCTGAGCCAGCCTGGGTCGTCTTTCTAGACCGCTTGCCGCTCAGGTGCGCTCGCGGCGCTCCGACCACTTGTCGACCGTCTCGCGTGGTGCTTGCGCGAGCATGTCGATCAGCTCGGCCGGGTTGTCGCTCAAGTGCAGCAGGTCGGCGTGGTGGCGCTTGAGGAAGCCTTCCTGCACGGCGTGGTCGATGAAGGCCAGCAGCTTGTCGTAGAAGCCCGCCACGTTCAGCAGGCCGATCGGCTTGTTGTGATAGCCGAGCTGCAGCCACGTGAAGGTCTCGAACAGCTCTTCGTAGGTGCCCACACCGCCGGGCATGGCGATGAAGGCATCGGCGCGGTCGGCCATCATCTGCTTGCGCTGGTGCATGCTGTCGACGATGTGCAGCTCAGTCAGCTCCTTATGGCCGACTTCCTTGCGCACCAGCGACTTGGGGATGATGCCCACCACGGGGTTGCCGCCGTGCAGCACCGCATCGGCCACGATGCCCATCAGGCCGACGTTGCCGCCTCCGTAGACGAGCGTGAGGCCGCGCTTGACCATCTCGTTGCCCAGCGCAATGGCGCCGGCCTTGTAGTCCGGGCGTTCACCCGGGCTGGAACCGCAATAGACGCAGATCGATTTCATTTGGCAGGGGTGGTAGGGCTGGAGGCGCTTGGTGCGCCAATCGGCGGATCATTGCTGCGGCTGACCGCGAGCAGATCGAAGGCGCGCCGCGGCTTGCCGCGCAGGTAAGGCGCGAGGATCGACAGGATGTGGTAACTCGCGCCGTGCAGATGATCACGGATCGCGTTCTGGTCGTTGTACTGACGCGGGTGCTGCACGAACTGGAACGACAGCCAGTAGGTGGCGATCACCACGATGTTGGTACAGATCGCATCGACTTGGACCGGCGTGGCTTCCATTTCACCGTCTTCGATGAACTGGTGGCAGATGTCCATCGCGAAATGGCGTTTCTGCTCGACGATGCGCTTGAAGTTCAACTCCAGCATGCGGTTGCGTGCCAGCAGATCGTTGATGTCGCGGTACAGAAAACGGTAGTTCCACAGGAACTCCGACATGTACTGCAGGTAACCCCAAGTCTCATCCAGCGTGGCCTTGTGGTCATCCGGCAGCTTCAGGCGACGCGCGATCTCCTGCTCGAACTGCACGAAGATCGAGTTGATGATGTCGTCTTTGTTGCGGAAGTGGTAGTACAGGTTGCCGGGGCTGATCTCCAGTTCTTCGGCAATCGTCGTAGTGGTGACGTTGGGCTCGCCCAGCTCGTTAAACAGGCGCAGCGATACTTCGAGGATGCGATCGCGCGTGCGGCGTGGGCCGGTGGAATGCTGCTTGGTTTCCATTGAACTGCCAAGGCCGGTGGCCCTGTCTCCGTGGCGTGTGTGTGCCCGGATTATAAAAGATCGTGCTTGTGCAAAGACTCCCCACATGCAGTGGGGCGGACATTGCCAAACGTTATCTCCGCGTGTGCGCGGGTAAGCCCTTAGCGCAACAGCGATGCTACCCACGGCCAGGCGATCGCCACCCACGTCCCCACGCACAGCAGCAGGGCCAGCATGACCGCCGCGCTACCGAAATCCTTGGCGCGTTTGGACAGCCCGTGCTGCTCCAGCGAAATGCGATCGACTGCCGCTTCCACGCTTGAGTTGAGCAGCTCGACAATCAGCACCAGCACCAGCGTGCCGAGCATCAGGATGCGTTCCACCACCGTAGCGGGGATGACGAACGCGCATGGCAGCAGGATCGCGCACAGCGTCAGTTCCTGGCGGAACGCGCTTTCCTCGTCGATGGCGAAGCGGATGCCGCTGATGGAGTTCTTGAGGGCAAACCAGGCCCGCGTGATGCCCCGGTTGCCCTTGTGCGGGTTGTCGGCCGGCGAATAGGCACCCGCCGCGGGCGGCGGAGCTGGACGCTCTGGCGGCGTGGTCGGCTTCATTGAACGCAAGGCTTAAGCACCCGTGGCAGTCGAGGGTTGAGCGGTCTTTGTATCGCCGGATTGTACGACGGGCATCGGGCGCAGGTGTGCCAGGAATTGCTCGGAGGCCGCGCGCCACGAGAATTTCTCGGCATGCGCCCGTGCCGTGGTGCGATCAATGCGCAGGGCTTCCAGGCAGGCTTCGCGCAGGTCCTCGCGCAATGCGCCGGCCGGCGAGTCGCCCAGCACGTCGATCGGGCCCGTCACTGGATAAGCCGCCACCGGCAGGCCGCTGGCCAAGGCTTCGAGCAGCACCAGACCAAACGTATCCGTGCGGCTCGGGAAGACGAACACATCCGCCGAGGCGTACACCTTGGCCAGCTCCGGCTGCTTAAGCACGCCCAGGTAGTTGGCGTTCGGGTACTTTGCTTTCAGGCCGGCCAGCGCCGGGCCTTCGCCCACCACCCACTTGGAGCCGGGCAGGTCCAGTTCCAGGAAGGCTTCCACGTTCTTCTCAACGGCCACGCGACCGACGTACAGGAAGATCGGGTGCGCGGTGTTGAGCACGTTGCCGCGCTGCGAGGTGAAGACATCCAGATCCACGCCGCGCGTCCACAGCACGCCGTTGGTGATGCCGTAATCGGCGAGGTCTTTCAGCACCACGGGCGTCGGCGCCATCACGGCCTGGGCGGGGCTGTGGAACCAGCGCAGGAAGCGATACGTCCAGGCCAGCGGAATGCCGAAGCGTGCCTGCACGTACTCCGGAAAGCGTGTGTGATACGCCGTCGTGTAGGGCAGCTTGTGGCGCAGCGCATAGGCGCGCGCAGCCAGCCCCAGCGGGCCTTCGGTGGCGATGTGCAGCGCTTGCGGTGCGAACTTCTCGATGCGCTCGCGCACGCGCTTGGCCGGCAGGATCGACAGGCGGATCTCCGGATATGTCGGGCACGGCACCGTCTTGAATTCGAGCGGCGTGATCATGTCGACGATGTGGCCCATGGCCTCAAGCTCACGGCGCGTCTGGGTCAGGGTGCGGACGACGCCGTTGACCTGCGGTTCCCACGCATCGGTGACGATCATGACTTTCACGGGCTCTCCTTGCGGTGTGGCGGATGTCGATTGGGTAGCGGCGGGCTGGGGCTGCGTGAGGTCGATGTTGGTGTTGGTCATGTGGGCTTGGGTTTCCATCAGGCAGCGGCCGCAGCGGCACGGCGAGCGCGGCGGGAAGTGCGCGGCGCATCGAGCAGATGCGTCCAGTAGACGATCTGCAGTTCGCCTTCCATCGTTTCGACCAGCGCGGAAAGACTCTCCACCCAGTCGCCGTCGTTGCAGTAAAGCTGGCCGTCGATCTCGCGAATCTCGGCCTTGTGGATATGCCCGCAGACCACGCCGTCGCAGCCACGGCGGCGTGCCTCGTCGGTCATCACGCGCTCGAACGAGTTGATGAAGTTGACCGCGTTCTTGACCTGATGCTTGAGGTATTGCGATAGCGACCAGTACGGGAACCCCAGCTTCACGCGAATGCGGTTGAAGTGCCGGTTCATCGCCAGGATGAAGGTGTAGAGCGAGTCGCCCACGTAGGCGAGCCAGCGCGCGTGCTGCATCACACCGTCGAACAGATCGCCGTGCACGACCCACAGGCGCTTGCCGGTGGCCGTCACATGCACGGCATCTTCAGCGACTTCGATGTCACCGAAATTCAGACCGTGGAACTGGCGCGCCATCTCGTCATGGTTGCCGGGGATGAACACCACGCGGGTGCCCTTGCGCGCACGACGCAGTACCTTCTGCACGACGTCGTTGTGCGCCTGCGGCCAGTACCAGCCCTTGCGCAGCTGCCAACCGTCGACGATGTCGCCAACGAGGTACAGCGTGTCGGAGTCGTTGTGCTTGAGGAAATCGAGCAGGTAGTCTGCCTGGCAACCCGGCGTGCCGAGGTGGATGTCCGACAGCCAGATCGTGCGATAGCGGTGGACTTTTTCTGCGGGCGGGTCGGTGTCCTTGTCCGCCAACTGATCGGGCGCCAGAGCCGGGATCGGCGCCGAGGCGGGCGCCTCGTGATCCCGTACGTCACCGCGGCCGGCCGGTACGGCGGAACCCAGTGCGCCGGCGGCGGCAAGTCCGGCGGCCATTTGCATCAGAGGCGGTGGTGCGTTCCAGTCGGAACCGGTGAGGGGGGCGGCGCGAAAGCGTTGCGCGAGGCGGCGGAAGAAACCAGGACGGCTTGGCGAGTTTGGCAGGACCATGTCGGCAACAGAGGCTGCGTTGGACGGATTTCGCCACCGCTGCATGAATAAGCCGTGTCAGAAACATGACCGTCACATGACGTGGTTGCCGTGGAACGTCGAGGCGGGCGCCGGAGACCTGCGCCCAGCGTGCCTTTCAGGCGGATGGGGGCGGCAGCGTGCCTTCGATGCGCGCCAGTTCTGCCAGTACCGCATCGCGCACGCGTGCGTCGCATAGCAGCGACACATGACCAATGCCGGAGAACGGCAAGTGTCGCGCACCCTCCAGCCAGGACGCGCCGGCAGGCCCGACGATGGAGTCGTGCCACGAGAAGACCGACGTGATGCGCGCCCGCACGGCCGGCGTTTCGGATGCCGCAAGCTGGCGCAACCATGTACTGGCCCAGGCCATCTGGCGCACGTTACGCCCGCGCCCACTGCGCGCCATCGCCGTGCCCCGATGTGGCGTGCCCAGCGTGATGACGTGTGCGACCGGGCAGGCTTCCGTGGATTGCCGCAGCAACGCGCGCGCAGCGAGTCCGCCCATGCTGTGACAGAGCAGGACCGGCGCGCGGCCGTACATACGCGTCATACGCGCGACAACGGCGGCGATGTCTTGCGCGTAGTCGTCGATGTCGCCCAGCAACGGCATCAGGTCAATCGCCTCGGTCGGGTGGCCCGCAGCCGCCAAGTGCTTCTGCATCGGCAGCCACACCGCGCGGTTGCAGCCGTAACCGTGGATCATGAGCACGGGCACGCGCGTGCCGCCACCCGCTGCAGCATCGAACGCTGCCTGTGCGCGAAACGGTTGCAGCACGTTAAACATCCATGCCACCGATGCGCATTCGCGCAACCAGCACGCGATAAAACCCGCCACGCCGATGCGCTGCTCGCGCGGTACGGGCATGCGATCCCACACTGGGTCATCCGGAATGGCTGTACCGAGGCTCGTGGATACAATGACAAATGCCCAGCCAACCGAGATGAGATAACCGAGTATCAGGGCCGCTGCGGCAACGGCAGCCGTGCCTGGCCAACTCAACGCCCCCCAACGATGGGCGGCCCACGCGACCGCCAATGTCGCTGCACATTGCAGCCCTACCGCAATGCGCCGCGCGTTGGCTGCCGTCAGAGAGGCCAGCGGCGTGGGGGAGGCGGGTAGATCGGCGCGCGTCATGGGTGTGTGCCGTCGCCAGAGATGGAATCAGCTGCGCACCAGCCGCGTGCCGGCCAGGCGGTCGTGCAGGAATTGGCGCTGCGGGTCGAGCCACGCCAGCGCGCCCCAGGCCAGCACGCAGGCCAATGCAACACCCGCGCCAGTCCAGCGGGAAACCCCACTCACGTGGATGATGCCGACCGCCGCAGCCACCCAGATCCAGGCCAGCGTGTAGCGCGCAATGGCACGGCCAAGCGAGATGGGCGAGCCGTCCGCGTTGACGACGCGCATGCGCCAGGTCTGCATGGCGAGCGTCTGACCGCGCTTGCGCCAGAAGCCCACGAAGTAAAGACCAAGCGCGAGGAAGCCCCACACCTGCAGGCCGATATCACCTGTGCGCGCCAGCGGAGGAATGATCGCGCGCAACAGCAGAAAGATGGCCGTCGCGCCAAACATCACACCAAACAGCAGCAGGCCCTCGTAGAGCATCGCAGCCAGGCGGCGGCGCAGCGTGGGAGCGGCAAGTCGGTCAGGTGCCGTAACAGGCGAGGTGGGAGAAGCGGTAGTGGCCATCGAACCGGGTGAGCACAGTCAAGACGTAATCGATCATGCGCCGGTACAACGTGTGTACGGTGCGTGATCGGATTATGCCAAAGGGTGAACTGGGCTTAACCGCCGCCCAGTACGGTCGACGGAGGGGGATTGCCTGACTCGCCGTCCGGGCTGGTGGTGGGAGCCACCGGGTGCACTGGCGAGACCGGCGCACTTGCCGGTGCTGGAGGCGCGGGCATGGTTGCCGCGGGCGCAGATGCCGCTGCCGTTGCGGTCGGCTTGGCCGGCGCCAGCGGATTCGGAGCCGACTTGGTCGTGCCCGGCTTGGTGCGCGCACCGTGATGCAGTGCCTTGGCTGCATCCTTGGCCAAGCTCGTGCTACCCGGCAATGCCGTGACGGCCGACGGACGCTTCTGTGCCTTGGCTGCCGCAGCAAGCTCTTTTTTCTGCTCGTCAGGCAACTGCTGATAGCGCTGCCAGGCTTCGCTTTTCTTCTGGACGGGAACCGACTTGGTGGTCTGGAAATTCTCGCGGGCTCGGTGCCGCTGTTCCGGCGTCAGCTTGACCCAGTCAGCCATGCGTGTCTGCAAGCGCTGCTGCTGTGCCGGCGTGTACTTCGGATAGGCCTGGGCAATCTGCAGCCACTTCTTGCGGGCCAGCTCGGGCATGCTGTTCCATTCCGGCGCGAACGGCGCCAGGATGCGCTGCTGCACGACGGTCAACTCAGACCAGTTCGGATGGACGGACGGCTGCGGATTGGTGGCCGGCGGCGTTGGCAGTGCCAACTGCGTGCTGGCGCCGGCATCCGATGCGGTGGCCGGTGCCGATGCTGCAGGCGCTTGTGCGATTGCCAATCCGGCGGACAGACCTGCAGCGCCGATCAACGAGATCAAGGCAACGCGCAGGCGCAAGGTCCGTTCGCCTCGCGGTGGTTGGCCGTGGGTGCGGTGGAAGTTGCTCATCGATCAGCCTTTCACTGATCGCGTTTATCGAGATATTGATGGAAGCCTTGATCGGCGTAGGCAGCCAGCGGCAGGTCGTCGAGCAGCATGGCGGCGTCGACCTCAGCGAGTTCGTCCACGCGTTGCTGTTGTTGCCACTGATAGATGCCGGCAAGCCCTGCGACCAGCGCGATGGTCGGCCACAGCAGACCGAAGCGACGCAGGAACGCGCCGATACGGTGCAGCGGCGACGCAGCGTCGTCATCCGGGTCGAAGGACACCTGACCCACACCCGGCATGACCAGGGCAGGCGAGCGCACCGTGCTTGGCGCTTCCGCTTTTTTATGCGCGAGCGCCATCCGGCGTGCCGCGGAGAGGCGGTCACGTACATCGGGCGGCAACTGTCCGGCCGACTCGTTCAGAGCGGTGCGGACGGCGTGCGCAAAGCGGCGTTCTCGAAGTTCTACCTTGTTCATAGTCGGATCCCTCGCGCCCTCAGCGCTTGGGCCAGGGCGTGCGTTGCCCGCGAGCAGTGCGTTTTCACGCTCCCCTCGGAACAGCCCATCGCCTGGGCGGTTTCGGCAACATCCATGTCTTCCCAGTAACGCATCAGAAAGGCTTCCCGTTGACGTGTAGGGAGCTTCTCGATTTCGCGTTCCAGAATTTCCAACATTTGCGAACGCTCGACCTTGTCAGCGCTGCTTTCTGCTGCCGTGGAGCCGGCTTCACTTTCGATCAGCTCCAGCGGGTCGGTATCGTCGCCTTCGGCGTCCGTGCGAAAGCTGGAGAACAGGCTGACCCACGTGTTACGCACCTTGGAGCGACGGAACCAGTCGTGGATCGTGTTCTGCAGAATGCGCTGGAACAGCAGGGGCAGTTCGGCCTCGGGCTTGTCGCCGTACTTTTCGGCCAGCTTGATCATCGCGTCCTGCACGATGTCGAGCGCGGCGTCATCATCGCGGACCGCGAATACTGCCTGCTTGAAGGCGCGTTTTTCGACGCTTATGAGGAAAGCCGACAGTTCCTGTTCAGAGGCCATACAACGGCGGGTGCGAATCCTGTGGGGCGGTCTGGCGAAATTTCACATTGTCATCACGTGATGCGATGTGAGCATTGCGCCTCGCAGCAACGACGGCCTGGGCCGTCAAAAATGTTGCGATGCTAGCAAAAATGCGGGTCGGCGGACAGTCTAACTGTCTGGCGGCCCGCGCTCCGGGGCGAATCTTGCCGTCGCTGGACCGGCATGCGGCATTGCAGTATCATCGGCGGTTCACAATATCTGTGGTTTGTCTCATCTGGCCGCCCATCAGGCGGACCATCCATGCAGACGCGCACCGCTCAAATCCGCGCCACAAGCCCGGTAGAGAGCATCCAAACAATTTTTTGCCGAAAATTGCAAAGGACTGACATGAATATGCCAAGCGCGGAATTTTCCCACGCCAATAGCGGTTCATCTGCCGACATGATGGGGTCTGACATCCTCGTCAATGCGCTCGCGGCAGAGGGCGTCGAGTTCGTCTGGGGTTACCCCGGCGGTGCGGTGCTCTATATCTACGACGCGTTCTACAAGCAAAACAAGATCGAACACATCCTGGTGCGCCATGAACAGGCGGCAGTCCATGCGGCTGACGGCTATGCGCGTGCCACGGGCAAGGTCGGTGTCGCCCTGGTGACCTCCGGCCCGGGCGTGACCAATGCCGTGACCGGCATCGCCACCGCCTACCTGGATTCGATCCCGATGGTGATCATCACCGGCAACGTGCCGACGCACGCCATCGGCCAGGACGCCTTCCAGGAATGCGACACCGTCGGCATCACCCGTCCGATCGTCAAGCACAACTTCCTGGTCAAGGACGTGCGCAATCTCGCTTCGACCATCAAGAAGGCGTTCTATATCGCCTCGACCGGCCGTCCGGGCCCGGTGGTGGTGGACATCCCGAAGGATGTCTCGCGCGAGATGTGCAAGTACGAGTATCCGAAAACCATCGAGATGCGCTCGTACAACCCCGTCAACAAGGGGCACTCCGGCCAGATCCGCAAGGCAGTGAGCCTGCTGCTGCAGGCCGAACGTCCTTACATCTATTCGGGCGGCGGCGTTGTGCTTGCCGAGGCCAGCGAAGAGCTGCGCCAACTGGCCGCGCTGACGGGCTATCCGGTCACGAACACGCTGATGGGCCTGGGTGCATTCCCGGGCACCAGCAAGCAGTTCGTGGGCATGCTGGGCATGCACGGTACGTACGAAGCCAACATGGCGATGCAGAACTGCGACGTGCTGATTGCTATCGGCGCGCGCTTTGATGACCGCGTGATCGGCAGCCCGGCGCACTTCACGTCGCAGCCGCGCAAGATCATCCACATCGACATCGATCCGTCGTCCATCTCCAAGCGGGTGAAGGTCGACATCCCCATCGTCGGCAACGTCAAGGACGTGCTGCAGGAGATGATCAGCCAGATCCAGTCGGGCGAAGCCAAGCCGAACAAGACGGCACTGGCCAAATGGTGGGAGCAGATCGAGCAGTGGCGCAGCGTCGATTGCCTGAAGTACGACCGCACCTCCGAGATCATCAAGCCGCAGTACGTGGTCGAGAAAATCTGGGAACTGACCAACGGCGACGCCTTTGTTTGCTCCGACGTCGGCCAACACCAGATGTGGGCCGCGCAGTTCTACAAGTTCAACGAGCCGCGTCGCTGGATCAACTCCGGTGGCCTGGGCACGATGGGCGTGGGCCTGCCGTACGCCATGGGCATCAAGAAGGCGTTCCCGGACAAGGAAGTCGTCACCATCACGGGTGAAGGCTCGATCCAGATGTGTATCCAGGAGCTGTCGACCTGCCTGCAGTACGACACCCCGGTGAAGATCTGCTCGCTCAACAACGGCTACCTGGGCATGGTCCGCCAGTGGCAGGAAATCGAGTACGACAACCGTTACTCGCATTCCTACATGCAGGCGCTGCCCGACTTCGTGAAGCTGGCCGAAGCGTATGGCCACGTGGGCATGCGCATCGAAAAGACGTCCGACGTCGAGCCCGCGCTGCGCGAAGCCTTCCGACTCAAGGATCGCACCGTGTTCCTCGACTTCCAGACCGACCCGACCGAAAACGTCTGGCCGATGGTCCAGGCAGGCAAGGGCATTTCTGAAATGCTGCTCGGCGCGGAGGACCTGTAATGCGTCACATCATTTCCGTCCTGCTGGAAAACGAAGCCGGCGCGCTGTCGCGCGTGGTGGGCCTGTTCTCGGCGCGCGGCTACAACATCGAGACGCTGACGGTCGCCCCGACCGAAGACGCTTCGCTGTCGCGCATGACGATTGTCACGACCGGTTCGGACGACATCATCGAGCAGATCACCAAGCACCTGAACCGCCTGGTGGAAGTCGTCAAGGTCGTCGACCTGACCGAAGGTGCGCACATTGAGCGCGAGCTGATGCTCGTGAAGGTGCGCGCGGTCGGCAAGGAACGCGAGGAGATGAAGCGTACGGCGGACATCTTCCGCGGCCGCGTCATCGACGTGACCGAGAAGACCTACACGATCGAGCTGACCGGCAACGGCAGCAAGCTTGACGCGTTTCTCGATGCCATCGATCGCACTGCCATTCTGGAGACCGTCCGTACGGGCGGCTCCGGCATCGGCCGCGGCGAGCGCATTCTGAAGGTTTGAACCGGCGCATGCACCAGCGTGTAAATGCGGCCGGACCCCATCGATATTGAAGTATTTGAAAATTAGGACATCACCATGAAAGTGTTTTACGACAAGGACGCCGACCTCTCCCTGATCAAGGGCAAGAACGTCACCATCATCGGCTATGGCTCGCAAGGCCACGCCCACGCCCTGAACCTGAACGACTCGGGCGTGAAGGTCACGGTCGGTCTGCGCAAGGGCGGCGCGTCGTGGAACAAGGCCGTCAATGCCGGCCTGCAAGTCAAGGAAGTGGCCGAGGCTGTGAAGGAAGCCGACGTTGTCATGATCCTGCTGCCGGACGAGCAGATCGCCGACGTGTACAAGAACGAAGTGCACGGCAACATCAAGCAAGGCGCCGCTCTGGCGTTCGCTCACGGTTTCAACGTGCACTACGGTGCCGTGATCCCGCGCGCTGACCTGGACGTCATCATGATTGCCCCGAAGGCCCCGGGCCACACCGTGCGTGGCACGTACAGCCAAGGTGGCGGCGTGCCGCACCTGATCGCTGTGCACCAAGACAAGTCGGGCGCTGCGCGTGACATCGCTCTGTCGTACGCCACCGCCAACGGCGGCGGCCGCGCCGGCATCATCGAGACCAACTTCCGCGAAGAAACCGAAACCGATCTGTTTGGCGAGCAAGCCGTGCTGTGCGGCGGTACGGTCGAGCTGATCAAGGCTGGTTTCGAGACGCTGGTGGAAGCCGGCTACGCTCCGGAAATGGCGTACTTCGAGTGCCTGCACGAGCTGAAGCTGATCGTCGACCTGATCTACGAAGGCGGCATCGCCAACATGAACTACTCGATCTCGAACAACGCCGAATACGGCGAGTACGTCACTGGCCCCCGCGTCGTGACGGAAGAGACGAAGAAGGCCATGAAGCAATGCCTGAAGGACATTCAGACCGGCGAATACGCCAAGAGCTTCCTGCTGGAGTACAAGGCAGGCCAACCGACGCTGATCTCGCGCCGCCGCCTGACCGAAGAGCACCAGATCGAGCAAGTCGGCGCCAAGCTGCGCGCGATGATGCCGTGGATCGCCAAGAACAAGCTGGTCGACCAGTCCAAGAACTAAGCACTGATCGATCACGCCTTGGGCGTGAAAGAACGGAAAGCCAGCCTTCGGGCTGGCTTTTTTTATGCTGAATCCAAGGGGTGGTGTGCCGTTTCGAGTACTGGCGCAGCCCCGTGTCGGCTAGAATGCCGCATTTCCTTCAAGACGCTGTCGAGGTCTGATTTTGAACAACACGTATCCGCATCCCATCATCGCCCGCGAGGGCTGGCCGTACCTAGGCGGGATTTTCATTGTCTCGCTTATCGTGCAGGCCGCCGCCGGCTTTGGTTGGGCTTGGCCATTCTGGGTGCTGACACTGTTCGTGCTGCAGTTTTTCCGCGACCCGGCGCGTGCAGTGCCAACGCAGGCCAACGCGATTCTCTCGCCGGCCGACGGCCGCATCGTCGCCGTCGAGCAAGTGCGTGACCCGTATGCCGATCGCGACGCGCTGAAGATCAGCGTGTTCATGAACGTCTTCAACGTGCACTCGAACCGCGCGCCGGTCGACGGCACGGTGCAGAAGGTGCAGTACTTCCCGGGCAAGTTCGTCAATGCCGACCTGGACAAGGCGTCGCTCGAGAACGAGCGCAACGCCATCGTGCTACGTCGCGCTGATGGCCAGCTCGTCACGTCGGTGCAGGTGGCCGGATTGATCGCGCGGCGCATCCTTTGCTATACCAAGGCAGGAGAAGCACTCACGCGCGGCCAGCGCTATGGTTTCATCCGCTTCGGTTCGCGCGTCGATGTGTACCTGCCGCTGACAGCGCGCCCACGCGTGACGATCGGCGAAAAGGTGTCCGCCACGCTCACGGTGCTTGCCGAACTGGACTGATCCGGAGGCCACCATGCCCGCGTTCAACCGACGCAAGAAGCGTTTCACCGCTGGCAACGTGACGCATCTGCGTCCGCTGCGACACAACCAGCCGCGCCCGGATGATGACGATCTTGAGGTCGTCCGTCCGCGTCGTCGCGGTATTTACCTGCTGCCCAACGCCTTCACGACGGCCGCGCTGTTCGCTGGCTTCTTCGCTATCGTGCAGGCGATGAACCTGAACTTCGAGACGGCAGCTATCGCCATTTTCGCGGCGATGGTGCTCGACGGCATGGATGGCCGTGTTGCGCGTATTACCAACACGCAAAGCGCGTTCGGCGAACAGTACGACTCGCTGTCGGACATGGTTTCATTCGGCGTGGCGCCTGCGCTGGTGATGTACGAATGGATCCTGCGCGACCTGGGCAAGTGGGGCTGGCTCGCGGCCTTCGTCTACTGTGCTGGAGCGGCGCTGCGCCTGGCGCGCTTCAACACCAACATTGGCGTGGTCGACAAGCGCTTCTTCCAGGGCATGCCTAGCCCGGCCGCCGCCGCGCTGATCGCCGGCTTTGTCTGGCTGGCGATCGACAACAAGCTGCCGGTGAAAGAGTTGTGGATGCCGTGGGTCGCCTTCGGGCTCACCTTGTACGCGGGGCTGTCGATGGTGTCGAACGCGCCGTTCTACAGCGGCAAGGTGCTGGGTGTGCGGAATCGCGTGCCGTTCGGTGTGATGGTGCTGATGCTCGTGCTGTTCGTAGTCGTGTCGAGCGATCCGCCGGTGGCGCTGTTCGGCCTGTTTGTCGGCTACGCGGTGTCGGGTTACCTGCTGTGGGGCTGGCGCACGCTGCAAGGGCAGCAGGGCAGCCCGCGCATGCCAAAGGAGGCGTCGGATGAAGCGCACGAGTGACCGATGCGCTGCACCATTGTGCGCTTGCGTCAATTTTTGAATTCGTCTATAGTCGTCCGCATGCTTTCGCACCCGATTTCCATTCTGATTACGCTAGTCTCGATTGATGGCCTACTAGGTCGTCAGGTCGGGACACGCGCATAGGGAAATCGCAAGACAAGGCAAGCAGAAACCGCCAAGTTTTCGCGAACCAGAATTCACAGCGCCCCGGCCTGCAACCATGCACGCCGGGGCGTTTTGCATTCTGCGCCGCAAAAAACATTCGAGACACCACTAAGATCGACGTCAAAAACGTCACCCCCACCAAGGAGCCGCCATGAGCGACAAACTCATTATTTTCGATACCACCTTGCGCGACGGCGAGCAGTCCCCCGGTGCGTCGATGACGAAGGAAGAAAAGATCCGCATCGCCAAGCAGCTCGAACGGCTCAAGGTGGACGTGATCGAAGCCGGCTTCGCGGCCAGCTCCAACGGTGACTTCGAAGCGATTCGCGCAATTGCCCAGTCGGTCAAGGATTCGCGGATTTGCTCGCTGGCGCGTGCGAACGACCGCGACATCTCCCGCGCTGCGGAGGCGCTCAAGCCGGCCGGCCAGTTCCGCATCCACACGTTCATCGCCACGTCGGCGCTGCACATGGAGAAGAAGCTGCGCATGACGCCGGATCAGGTGTACGAACAGGCGCGCCTGGCCGTGCGCTTTGCACGGCAGTTCACGGATGACATCGAGTTCTCGCCGGAAGACGGCAGCCGCTCGGACATGGACTTCCTCTGCCGCGTGCTGGAAGGCGTGATCGATGAAGGCGCGACCACCATCAACCTGCCGGATACGGTGGGCTATGCGGTGCCGGAAGGCTATGCCGCGCTGATCCGCTCGGTGCGCGAGCGCATTCCGAATTCCGACAAGGCGATCTGGTCGGTGCATTGCCACGACGATCTGGGCATGGCCGTTGCCAATTCGCTGACCGCTGTCCAGTTGGGCGGCGCGCGCCAGATCGAATGCACGATCAACGGCCTGGGCGAGCGCGCCGGCAACACCAGCCTCGAAGAGGTGGTGATGGCCGTCAAGACGCGCCGCGATTACTTCAACCTCGACGTCGGTGTCGATACCACGCAGATCGTGCCGGCCTCCAAGCTGGTCTCGCAGATCACCGGCTTCGTGGTGCAGCCGAACAAGGCTGTGGTGGGCGCCAACGCCTTCGCACATGCTTCGGGTATCCACCAGGATGGCGTGCTGAAGGCGCGTGATACCTACGAAATCATGCGTGCCGAAGACGTGGGCTGGACGGCCAACAAGATCGTTCTCGGCAAGCTCTCGGGCCGCAACGCGTTCAAGCAGCGCTTGCAGGAACTGGGTATCGAGTTGGACTCCGAAGCCGAGTTGAATGCCGCCTTCACGCGTTTCAAGGAACTGGCCGATCAGAAGGCCGAGATCTTCGACGAAGACATCGTTGCGATCGTCTCCAACGAAGCACAGCACAGCGAAGGCGAGCACTTCCGCTTCGTGTCGCTGGCGCAGCGTTCGGAAACGGGCGAGCGTCCGCACGCACGCATCGTCTTTGTTGCCGACGGCAAGGAAGTGACGGGCGAGGCAGAGGGCAACGGCCCGGTCGATGCCACGCTCAACGCCATCGAAAGCAAGGTCGCCAGCGGCGCCGAGCAACTGCTGTACTCGGTCAATGCCATCACGACCGGCACGCAGGCGCAGGGTGAAGTGACGGTGCGTCTGTCTAAGTCGGGCCGCATCGTCAACGGCGTGGGCACCGATCCGGACATCGTTGCCGCATCCGCAAAGGCTTACCTGGCCGCGCTGAACAAGCTGCAGGACAAGAGCAGCGAGAAACTCAATCCGCAGATCTGATTGCGGGTTTCAACGAATACACGCAGGAGTCAGCCCAGACCCCAACACGATCACTACAGAGCGCGCACCCGGTTACCCACCGGAACGCGAAGCGGGTGCGGCGGCACCGGACACGTCAGGAGCGTGATTTCCGTGCCGGCCGTCTTTGAGAGCAATGTCTGTGAGATCCACGACATGGCCGACCCGAACATCCACGCCAGGTGATGCGCCTCGCGTGGATGTTGCCATTGCAAGGCTTAGCGGCTCGAATCGTGATCGTGGTCGTACATCGGGTCGGGGCTGACCTGCGTGAGACGCACGACGCCGTCGCGGTCGAAATAGAAGTTCATCAGCGAGGGCCACACGCCCTCGTGCTTGAAGCGGTAGGACCACACCTGCCGATCCATCAGCCGGAAGTAGGCAGTCTCCTCGGGCTTGCCGAATGTCTGCAGCACATCCTTCTGCGTTGAGGTGCCAACGCGGATCTGCGCAAAATCCATCGTCGTCAGAATCTGCCGGAACGAGACGAGCTTGCCACTCGCGTCAACGTCTGCAGCGTAGGTGAATTGTCCGTATGGTTGCGTCGGATACAGCCAGCGCGTGCCTCCGTCGGCGCGAGGGTATTGCTCGGGTGGTTTGCCAAAACGCGCTTCCACGGCGGAGGCCGGGTGGCCGATCAGTGCCTCCCCCGTTTGAATGGGGTGAGTACGGTACATGCGCTCATCCACGCCAGCGCAATGGCGAGCAGCGCGGTGCGCTGCCAGGTTCGGGTGCCCACGATGGTTCTCCTGAATGCCTCAAGTGTAGGGCCTCAGATCGCCTGGTCGCTTGTGTCGGCATGGCGGGGCGCTTTACCATCCGCGCTTCACGGGGAGTTGCCATGGTGTTTCGTTTGTTTGTGGCCGCGTTGGCGGCCGTTGGGTTATGCGGCACAGCCGTCGCGCAACCCGAGGCTGCGCCGATCCGGCTGGCATTGATCGAAGGCTTGTCCGGCGCGTTTGCCAACGCGGGGGAGGCTGTGGATCGCAATCTGCGCTTCGCCATCGAAGGGGTGAATGCACGTGGGGGTGTGAAGCTGCCTGATGGGCGTCATCCGCTTGCGTTGGTGCGCCTGGATAGCAAGAACACAGTCGATGAATCCTTGCTGCAATTGCAGGCGGCAACCGATGCGGGAATTCGCTTCGTTCTGCAGGGCAACAGTTCGGCAGCTGCGGCTGCGTTGTCGACGTCGATTTCGCGCTACAACGAGCGGCATCCAGAGTCGCGTGTGCTGTACCTGAACTACGCCGCTGTCGATCCTGCGTTGACCAACGAAGCCTGCAGCTTCTGGCATTTCCGCTTTGATGCCTCGGCCGATATGCGCATGCATGCGCTGACCGAGGTGATCCGATCTGACAAGTCGGTCAAGAAGGTCTATCTGATTGGGCAGGACTACACATTCGGTCGCCAGGTGGCGCAATCGGCGCGTCAGCAATTGAGCGAGAAGCGGCCGGATGTGGCCATTGTTGGCGAGGTGCTGCATCCGATCGGCAAGGTGAAGGATTTTGCGCCGTACATCGCGCGTATCGCGGCCTCGGGCGCGGATACGGTCGTTACCGGCAACTGGGGCAATGATCTGACGCTGCTGGTCAAGGCCGCGCGCGATGCGGGGCTGAAGGCGCGCTTCTTCACCTTCTACGGCAATTCGCTGGGTGCGCCGGCGGCGATGGGCGAGGCGGGCGTTGGTCGTGTGGTGGCGGTGGCGGAGTGGCACCCGAATCTTGGCGGCGCCAAGTCTGATGCTGTCTACAAGGCTTTCCGCGCACGCTATCCGGCGCCAGCAGATGACTATCCGGTGCTTCGCGACCAGATGATGATCGACATGCTGGTCGCCGCCATCGAGCGTGCCGGTACGACCGAGGCAGGCGCCGTGGCACGTGCGCTGGAAGGCGCATCGCTGGACAATGGTTTTCACCGCATCACGCTGCGCGCGGAGGATCACCAAGCCATCCAACCACTGGTCGCGACGCAGATGGAGCAGGCAGGCACGCCGGGCACGCCGTTCGATATCGAGGGTTCTGGCTATGGTTTTCGGACGCTGAAAGTGATTCCGGCGGCGCAAACGGCCTTGCCGACGACGTGCAAGATGACGCGCTACTGACCCGTCCTGTCATACCACTGTCGTCCGGCGGAGGGTTTAGGCTATAATCGCGTTCTTGCTGTCCAGACCGGGTTCGGAATGGGGCGGCAAGATTATTGTTCAACACGGCACCGGCGGCGGCCAATCAGGCGCTGCAGTGTCCGCAAGTCAAAGGAATCGAAATGTCCGTTGCTAACATCAACAAGCAAGAAATCGTCAAGGATAACGGCCGCAGCGCCAACGATACGGGTAGCCCGGAAGTGCAAGTTGCACTGCTGACGGCCCGCATCAACGAACTGCAGCCGCACTTCAAGGCGCACATGAAGGACCACCACAGCCGTCGCGGCCTGCTCAAGATGGTGAGCCGTCGCCGTCGTCTGCTGGACTACCTCAAGGGTAAGGACGCTGACCGTTACACCGCGCTGGTTGCGAAGCTGGGTCTGCGTAAGTAATGGTGGGTCTCACGCATCGCGCGTGATGAATAAGTGCCTGCGTCAGCGTGCTGATGCAGGCATTTTGTTTTTGGCGGCTGCGTTTGCGGCTGCGCCGGGCAACCGGCAAGTGATGGCAGCCGGCGGGTTCAGTCGATGAAGCGGCTGCCAGGGACCGGGGGCGGCAGGAAGCAGAGTCTTGTGTCATTCCAGCGCGGCGTTGCATACCAGTGCCGCGCTGGAATGGCATAAAACACACCTCTGCAACCGCACCGTCTTCCGGAACGAGTTTGTCGCGGCGAAGCGAATGAAGCGCGCCGCGAATACCGAACAGGAGATGCTATGACCATGTTCAATAAGGTCGTCAAAGAATTCCAATGGGGCGGCCACAAGGTCCGCATGGAAACGGGTGAGATCGCCCGTCAAGCGAGCGGCGCCGTGCTGCTCGACATGGAAGACACCGTCGTGCTCGCCACCGTGGTGGGCGCCAAGAACCCGAAGCCGGGTCAAGACTTCTTCCCGCTGACCGTCGACTATCTCGAGAAGACCTACGCTGCCGGCAAGATCCCGGGTGGCTTCTTCAAGCGTGAAGGCCGTCCCTCGGAAAACGAAACGCTGACCTCGCGCCTGATCGATCGTCCGCTGCGTCCGCTGTTCCCGGAAGGCTTCTACAACGAAGTCCAGGTCGTCGTGCACGTGCTGTCGATCAACCCGGAAGTGCCGGCTGACATCCCCGCGCTGGTGGCCGCTTCGGCTGCGCTGGCTGTGTCGGGTCTGCCGTTCAACGGCCCGGTGGGCGCTGCCCGCGTGGGTTACAAGGATGGCCAGTACCTGCTGAACCCGAACCGCGCGCAACTGGCGCATTCGGAGATGGACCTGATTGTGGCCGGTACCGAGCGTGCTGTGCTGATGGTTGAATCCGAAGCTAACCAGCTGTCGGAAGAAATCATGCTGGGCGCCGTGGTGTACGGCCACGAGCAAATGCAGATCGCCATCAACGCGATCCATGACCTGGTGCGCGAAGGCGGCAAGCCCGAGTGGGATTGGCAAGCCGCGCCGAAGAACGAAGCGCTGGTCGCCAAGGTGTCCGAACTGGGCTTGGCCGATCTGCAAGCCGCTTACCAACTGCGCCAGAAGTCGGCCCGCAGCCAGAAGCTGAAGGAAGTCTACAAGTCGGTCGCCGAGAAGCTGGCTGCAGCCGGTGTGGAAGCCGACGGCGTGGAAGTCGACAACATCCTGTTCGAGCTCGAATCGAAGATCGTGCGCGGCCAGATCCTGAATGGCGAACCGCGTATCGACGGCCGCGACACCCGCACGGTGCGCCCGATCGAGATCCGCTCGTCGGTGCTGCCGCGTGCGCACGGCTCGGCCCTATTCACGCGTGGTGAAACGCAAGCGCTGGTGGTGGCCGCCCTGGGCACCAAGAGCGACGAGCAGATCATCGACGCGCTGCAAGGCGAGTACCGTGATCGCTTCATGCTCCACTACAACATGCCGCCGTTCGCCACGGGCGAAACCGGCCGCGTGGGCAGCCCGAAGCGCCGCGAAATCGGCCACGGCCGCCTGGCCAAGCGCGCACTGATTCCGGTGCTGCCGGCCGCTGACGAATTCGGTTACACGATCCGTCTGGTGTCGGAAATCACCGAGTCGAACGGTTCGTCGTCGATGGCTTCCGTTTGCGGCGGCTCGCTGGCACTGATGGACGCTGGCGTGCCCCTCAAGGCGCACGTGGCTGGCGTGGCCATGGGCCTGATCCTGGAAGACAACAAGTTCGCCGTGCTGACCGACATTCTGGGTGACGAAGATCACCTGGGTGACATGGACTTCAAGGTGGCCGGTACCGACGCGGGTATCACGGCACTGCAGATGGACATCAAGGTGCAGGGCATCACCAAGGAAATCATGCAGGTCGCGCTGGCGCAAGCCAAGGAAGGCCGTCTGCATATCCTGGGCAAGATGCAGGCTGCGATGGGTGGCGCACGTGCCGAGCTGTCGGAGCACGCTCCGCGCATGATCACGGTCAAGATCAATCCGGAGAAGATCCGCGACGTGATCGGCAAGGGTGGTTCGACCATCCAGGCGCTGACCAAGGAAACCGGCTGCACGATCGACATCCAGGAAGACGGCACGATCACCATCGCGTCGACCTCGTCGGAAGGCATGGCCGAAGCCAAGCGTCGCATCGAAGGCATCACGGCCGAAGCCGAAGTGGGCAAGATCTACAACGGCACCGTGCTCAAGCTGCTGGACTTCGGCGCGATCGTGAACATCCTGCCGGGTAAGGACGGTCTGCTGCACATCTCGGAAATCGCCAACGAGCGCGTGAACCAGGTCTCCGACTATGTGAAGGAAGGCCAGGCTGTGCGCGTGAAGCTGCTGAGCACCGACGAGAAGGGCCGCATGCGTCTGTCGATCAAGGCCGCGAAGGCTGAGGAAGGCGACGTGCCGGCTGCTGCACCGCAAGCGCCGGGCGCTGGCGATGCCACTTCGCAGCAGCAACAGCAACAACAGCAGTAATCGCAGTAAAGGCGGCGGGGTTTCTCGCTACCCAAAAACGGCTGGACAGTGTCCAGCCGTTTTTTTGTTTACACTGCGTCGCGACTTCTCCTTTCGCGACCAATCATGAGCCGCCTGTTCGAGCAAAACCGCATCGCCGTCGTCTGGGATTTCGACAAAACGCTGATCCCGCGCTACATGCAAGAGCCCCTGTTCGAGCGCTTCGGTATCGGCGAGCAGGGTTTCTGGGATGAAGTCGAAGCAGGCTCGAAGGCCATCGAATCGCGCGGCCAGAAGGTCAATCGTGAAACGTTCTACCTGAATGTGCTACTGCGCCACGTACGCGACGGCCGCATGGGCGGGCTCGATAACGCCACGCTGCGCGAGTTGGGCACTCAGCTCGAATTTTTCCCCGGCGTGACCGATTTCTTCGAGCGCAGCAAAGCCTGGGTGCGTGACAACGGCGCGTATCAAGCCTTCGACATCAAGCTCGAACACTACATCGTCAGCACTGGCCTGACGGAGATGATCAAGGGTTCACCCATCGCCCCCTACATCGATGGCGTGTGGGGCTGCGAATTCTTGGAGGCGCCCGACGCGAACGGTCGCCAGGTCATCTCGGAAGTCATCTACGCCATCGACAACACCACTAAGACGCGTGCGCTGTTTGAGATCAACAAGGGCGTCAACAAGCATCCCGAAGCGGTCAATGTGAACTCGTCGATTGCCGAAGACGAGCGCCGCGTGCCGTTCGCCAATATGATCTACGTGGCGGATGGCCCGAGCGATATTCCAGCGTTCTCGGTGGCGCGCAAGGGCGGCGGCCGCACGTATGCGGTCTACAACCCCGAGAGCCCGCGCTCGTTCGAGCAGGCCGACAACCTGCGTGCCGATGATCGCGTCGACATGCTCGGCCCGGCCGACTATCGCGCCGGCTCGCCCACCGAGATGTGGCTCAAGTTGCATATTGGCAAGATCGCTGACGCCATCGTCCACGGCAAGCAAGAGATTCTGCGCGAGACATCGCGCGGCATCCCGCAGCACTTCGTTGAGCCAAAGCGCAGCGCTTCGTAACCCATACCGAATCGATTCCCATGAAAGCGATTGAAATCACCCAGTACGGCGGCCCTGAAGTCCTGAAGCTCGGGGAGCGTCCGATGCCTGAGCCCAAGGCCGGCGAAGTGCTGATCCGCGTGCGCGCGGCCGGCGTGAATCGGCCGGATGTTTTCCAGCGTATGGGCAACTATCCGGTGCCACCGGGCGCCTCTGATATTCCGGGGCTGGAAGTGGCTGGAGAAATCGTCGGCGGCGATCTGTCACACGCGGATAACCGCTACGGCCTGAAGGCTGGCGACCGCGTATGCGCGCTCGTGCAAGGCGGCGGCTATGCCGAGTTCTGCACGGCGCCGGTTGGTCAGGTGCTGCCGGTGCCTGCGGGGTTGACCGACGTCGAGGCCGCCGCGCTGCCGGAGAACTACTTCACTGTGTGGTCGAACGTGTTCGATCGCGGCTTGCTGGGCCAGGGCCCGCACGGCAAGGATGAGACCCTGCTCGTGCAGGGCGGCTCCAGCGGCATTGGCACGACGGCGATCCAGATGGCATCCGCACTCGGTTATCGCGTGTTTGCCACGGCCGGTAGCGACGACAAATGCGCTGCGTGCGTTGAGTTGGGGGCCGCGCGCGCCATCAACTACAAAACGGAAGACTTCGCCGAGATCGTCAAGGCCGAGACCGGGCGGGGCGTTGACGTGGTGCTCGACATGGTTGGTGGCAGCTATGTCGCACGCGAGATTGCCTGCGCGGCCGACGATGGCCGCATCGTGCTGATCGCGCTGCTGGGCGGCGCCAAGGCCGAAGTGCCGCTGGGCGACATTCTGCGCCGACGCATTACGCTCACGGGGTCGACGTTGCGCCCGCGCCCGGTGGCCTTCAAGGCGGCAATCGCCAGCCACCTTTACGAGCATGTGTGGCCGCTGCTGGCATCAGGCCGCATCAAGCCCGTCATCCACGAGGAGATGCCGGCCGCGCAGGCAGCACAGGCGCACGCCTTGATGGAGTCGAGCGCACACATCGGCAAGATCATGTTGGTTTGGGATTGAGTTCAAGGCGCCAAAATTGACCCCGTTTTTGCCGCCACGGTAGAATGCCGGGTTTATTTGACAGTCGACCGGGCGGAACAAGAACGTGAACGCAAGACCGAAGCTGGTGGTAGGCAACTGGAAGCTGCATGGCAGCCTGAACACCAATGCCGCGCTGCTTGAGCAGATCAAGGCCGCAGGCAAGACCAACGCCACGCTGGCAGTGTGTGCGCCGTTCCCGTATCTGGCCCAATGCCAGTCGCTGCTCGCGGGTTCAGCGGTGGGCTGGGGCGCGCAAGATGTGTCGGCTGAAACGCGCGGCGCGTTCACCGGTGAAGTGGCGGCATCGATGCTGTCGGAATTTGGCTGCGGCTACGCAATCGTCGGTCACTCGGAGCGTCGCACGTATCACGGTGAAACCGATGCGCAAGTGGCGATCAAGGCACTGCGCGCGCTGGAGCATGGCATCACCCCGATCGTCTGTGTGGGCGAAACGCTGGCACAACGTGAGGCGGGCGAAACCGAGCAAGTCGTGGGTCGCCAACTGGATGCGGTGCTGGAAGTGCTGTCGATCGAGCAACTGGGTCGCATCGTCGTGGCCTACGAGCCGGTCTGGGCGATCGGCACTGGCAAGACTGCAACCAGCGAGCAGGCGCAGGCCGTGCACGCTTTCCTGCGCGCACGCATTGCAGCCCGTGATGCGGGTGTGGCACAGCGTCTGCAGATTCTGTACGGCGGCAGCGTCAAGCCTGACAACGCGGGCGAGTTGTTTGCGATGGCGGACATCGATGGCGGCCTGATCGGCGGCGCATCGCTGAAGGCCGAAGATTTCCTGGCGATCGGTCGCGCTTGAGCGGGTGATCGAGGTTGCAGCATGCGGCGCATGTGCAACCGCAACATATTATTGAGAGAAACGAAATGGCAATTCTGAAGACTCTGCTGCTGGTGGCGCAAATCCTGAGCGCGCTTGGTGTGATCGGCCTAGTGCTGCTGCAGCACGGCAAGGGCGCTGATGTGGGTGCAGCCTTCGGCTCGGGCGCATCGGGCAGCCTGTTTGGCGCGACCGGTTCGGCCAACTTCCTGTCGCGCACGACGGCCGTGCTGGCCACCGTGTTCTTCGTGGCCACGCTGGCGCTGACGCTGATCGGTACCAGCAAGGGCAGCGTGTCGGCTGGCGTGATGGGTTCGGTGGCTCCGGTTGTGCCGGCGGCTTCGGCGCCTGCCGCATCGGCTCCGGTAGTTCCGGCCGCGGCTTCCTCGCCGGCTGTGCCGAAGTAATTTGATGTAACGATCGCGGGCGCGCTGTTGATTTTTTCCGGTGCGCCGCGAGCTATAAGATTTTTGTTTGTGCATTGAACAAAAGCTTCGCTTTGCGGTAGAATGTGAGGCTTGAAACAACACGGGAAACGGCAGCGGCGTTAAGCCTGATCTGCGTTCCTGATAGAGTTTCTTCCCCCAGCCGACGTGGTGAAATTGGTAGACACGCTATCTTGAGGGGGTAGTGGCGAAAGCTGTGCGAGTTCGAGTCTCGCCGTCGGCACCAATCAAATTCGGGGTCTGGCTAACGGGGCGTTCCACTCGGGAATGTTCTGTTTGGGCCCCATCCGCAAAACGACACGCAGTTGAAGTGTCGTGAGGCTGCGGACCCGGCGCCTTCGATGGGGCGACAAGGCGCCGCCTGCGGGCAGTGCTGTTGCAACCATTCAAAAAGGCGGGCGTCCCTTGAACCTCGAAGCCTATTTCCCCGTACTGTTGTTCATCGTCGTCGGTGTTGGCCTTGGCCTTGCGCTCATGACCATCGGCCGAATTCTCGGTCCGAACAATCCCGATCCTCAAAAGCTCTCGCCGTACGAGTGCGGCTTCGAAGCCTTCGAAGACGCGCGGATGAAGTTCGACGTGCGCTATTACCTCATCGCCATCCTGTTCATCCTGTTCGATCTGGAGACCGCGTTCCTCTTTCCGTGGGGTGTGGCGCTGCGTGACATCGGCTGGCCGGGGTTCTTCGCGATGGGTGTGTTTCTTCTCGAGTTTCTCGTGGGCTTCGTCTACATCTGGAAAAAAGGCGCGCTCGATTGGGAGTGATGTGAAATGGCGATCGAAGGCGTACTCAACGAAGGCTTTGTCACGACTACCGCTGACAAGCTGATCAACTGGACCCGCACCGGGTCGCTGTGGCCGATGACGTTCGGCCTGGCCTGCTGTGCCGTGGAGATGATGCACGCTGGTGCATCGCGTTATGACTTGGACCGCTTCGGTGTGGTGTTCCGCCCGTCGCCGCGTCAGTCCGACGTGATGATCGTTGCCGGCACGCTGTGCAACAAGATGGCGCCCGCTCTGCGCAAGGTGTACGACCAGATGGCCGAGCCGCGCTGGGTCATCTCGATGGGCTCGTGTGCCAACGGTGGCGGCTACTACCACTATTCGTACTCTGTCGTGCGCGGTTGCGACCGCATCGTGCCGGTCGACGTGTACGTGCCGGGTTGCCCGCCGACGGCTGAAGCGCTGATCTACGGCATCATCCAGCTGCAGGCCAAGATCCGTCGCACCAATACCATTGCGCGCAAGGGCTGACATGACCGAAAAGCTTGCCACCCTGAAGGCCGCGCTCGAGAAGACGCTGGGCAATCGTGTTCAAAGCTTGACCGAGTCGGTTGGCGAACTCACCCTCGTGGTGAAGGCTGCCGATTACCTCGACGTCATGCGTACGCTGCGCGATGAAGCATCGCTCAAGTTCGAGCAGTTGATGGACCTGTGCGGCGTTGACTATGCCGACTACGGCGATGGTGCCTGGAATGGTCCGCGCTTTGCTGCCGTGTCGCATCTGCTGTCGATCACGAACAACTGGCGCGTACGCGTGCGTGTGTTTGCGCCGGAAGATGATTTCCCGGTCGTGCCTTCGGTCGCCACCATCTGGAATTCCGCCGACTGGTTCGAGCGCGAAGCATTCGACCTGTACGGTCTGGTGTTCGAAGGCCATCCGGACCTGCGCCGCATCCTGACCGACTATGGCTTCATCGGCCACCCGTTCCGCAAGGACTTCCCGGTGTCGGGTTACGTTGAAATGCGTTATGACCCGGTGCAGCGTCGCGTGGTCTACCAGCCGGTGACCATCGAGCCGCGTGAGATTACGCCGCGTGTGATCCGCGAGGATCAGTACGGTGGTCTGAAGCACTGAAGGGCGCCCGATCATGGCAGATATCAAGAATTACACCCTGAACTTCGGCCCGCAACACCCGGCCGCGCACGGCGTGCTGCGCCTTGTGCTTGAGCTGGACGGCGAAGTCATTCAACGTGCTGATCCGCACATCGGCCTGCTGCATCGCGCGACTGAGAAGCTTGCCGAGCAGAAGACCTGGATCCAGAGCGTGCCGTACATGGACCGCCTCGACTACGTGTCGATGATGGTCAACGAGCACGCCTACGTGATGGCCATTGAGCGCCTGCTGGGCCTCGAAGTGCCGCTGCGTGCGCAGTACATCCGCGTCATGTTCGACGAGATCACGCGGATCATGAACCACCTGATGTGGATCGGCTCGCATGCGCTGGATGTGGGCGCCATGGCGGTGTTCCTGTACGCCTTCCGTGAGCGCGAAGACCTGTTTGACATGTATGAGGCGGTGTCGGGTGCGCGTATGCACGCGGCTTACTATCGTCCGGGCGGCGTCTACCGCGATCTGCCTGACACGATGCCGCAATACAAGGCATCCAAGGTGCGAAACGAGAAGGCCCTGGCCGCTCTGAACGAAACGCGTTCGGGTTCGCTGCTGGACTTCATCGAAGACTTCACCAACCGCTTCCCGAAGTACGTCGACGAGTACGAAACGCTGCTGACCGATAACCGGATCTGGAAGCAGCGTCTGGTCGGCATCGGCGTGGTGAGCCCGGAGCGTGCGCTCAACAAGGGTTTCTCCGGCGCCATGCTGCGCGGCTCAGGCATCGCCTGGGACGTGCGCAAGAAGCAGCCGTACGAAGTCTACGACCGCATCGATTTCGACATTCCGGTGGGTGTGAATGGCGATTGCTACGACCGTTATCTGGTACGCGTTGAAGAGATGCGCCAGAGCAATCGCATCATCCGCCAGTGCATCGAATGGCTGCGCAAGAACCCGGGTCCGGTGATCACCGATAACCACAAGGTGGCTCCGCCGTCGCGCGTCGAGATGAAGACGAACATGGAAGAGCTGATTCACCACTTCAAGCTCTTTACCGAAGGCATGCACGTGCCCGAGGGCGAGGCGTATGCCGCCGTCGAGCATCCGAAGGGTGAGTTCGGTATCTACGCGATCTCGGACGGTGCCAACAAGCCGTACCGGCTGAAGATCCGCGCGCCGGGCTTTGTGCACTTGGCGGCGCTCGACGAGATGGCCCGCGGCCACATGATCGCCGACGCTGTGACGATCATCGGTACGCAAGACATCGTGTTTGGCGAGATTGATCGCTAAGCCCGCAAAACATAACGGTTTGACGCGCAGGCAAGCGCGGCTGTGAAACGAGGACGCACGCCGGGGTACTTGTAGTTCGCCCCGCGTCCCGCACCAATCGCAACGAACATGCTATCAGCAGAAGCTCTCAAGGAAATCGACCGGGCGGTCGCGAAATATCCCGCCGACCAGAAACAGTCCGCCGTCATGGCGGCGCTGGCGGTCGCGCAGAGCGAGAAAGGCTGGGTCTCGCCCGAAGTCATGCAGTTCGTGGCCGAGTACCTCGACATGCCGCCGGTGTGGGTCGAGGAAGTGGCGACGTTCTACAACATGTACGACACCAAGCCGGTGGGCCGCTTCAAGCTGTCGGTGTGCACGAACCTGCCATGCGCGCTGTCGGGTGGCGAGCGCGCTGCCGACTACCTGAAGAAGAAGCTGGGCATTGGGTTCAACGAGACCACTGCCGACGGCAACTTCACGCTGAAGGAAGGCGAGTGCATGGGCGCGTGCGGTGACGCACCGGTCATGATCGTCAATAACACCAATATGTGCAGCTTCATGAGCAACGAGAAGCTCGACGCGCTGATCGCCGACCTCCAGGCGAAGGCCGCGACCAACGGAGCAGGCAAGTAAATGACCTCCCTGCACGATCGACACATCCAGCCGTTGATTCTCGCCGGCCTGAACGGCGACAACTGGCACCTTGAAGACTACGTCAAGCGCGGTGGCTATCAGCAACTCAAGCGCATCCTGACGGAAAAGATTTCTCCTGAACAAGTCATCGCCGACGTGAAGGCCTCGGGCCTGCGCGGCCGTGGTGGTGCGGGCTTCCCGACCGGCCTGAAGTGGAGCTTCATGCCGCGCCAGTTCCCAGGCCAGAAATATTTGGTCTGCAACACGGACGAGGGCGAGCCGGGCACGTTCAAGGACCGCGACATCATCCGCTACAACCCGCACGCGCTGATCGAAGGCATGGCCATCGGCGGCTACGCGATGGGTATCACCGTGGGCTACAACTACATCCACGGCGAGATCTGGAACGAGTACAAGATTTTCGAGCAGGCGCTGGAAGAGGCGCGTGCAGCCGGCTTCCTGGGTGACAACATCCTGGGCTCCGGTTTCAACTTCCAGCTGCATGCGCACCATGGCTATGGCGCGTACATCTGCGGCGAAGAAACTGCGCTGCTCGAGTCGCTGGAAGGTAAGAAGGGCCAGCCGCGCTTCAAGCCGCCGTTCCCGGCGAGCTTTGGCTTGTACGGCAAGCCGACGACGATCAACAACACTGAGACGTTTGCAGCAGTGCCGTTCCTGCTGTCGATCGGCCCAGACAATTACCTGAAGATGGGCAAGCCGAACAACGGCGGCTCGAAGATTTTCTCGGTGTCCGGTGACGTGGAGCGTCCGGGCAACTACGAGATTCCGCTGGGCACGCCGTTCTCCAAGCTCCTGGAGCTGGCTGGCGGCATGCGCGGCGGCAAGAAGCTGAAGGCAGTCATCCCGGGCGGCTCGTCGGCGCCGGTTGTGCCGGCCGACCTGATGATGGCCTCCGACATGGACTACGACTCGATCGCCAAGGCGGGTTCGATGCTGGGCTCGGGCGCCGTGATCGTGATGGACGAAACGCGCTGCATGGTGAAATCGCTGCTGCGCCTGTCGTACTTCTACTTCGAGGAATCGTGCGGCCAGTGCACGCCGTGCCGTGAAGGTACCGGCTGGCTGTATCGCGTGGTCGATCGCATCGAGCACGGCAAGGGCCGCCAGGAAGACCTGGACCTGCTCAACAACGTGGCCGAAAACATCATGGGCCGGACCATCTGCGCGCTCGGCGATGCCGCCGCGATGCCGGTCCGCGGCATGCTCAAGCACTTCTGGGATGAGTTCGCGTATCACGTCGAACACAAGCAGTGCATGGTGCCCACCTACATTTAAGCGTGGCAGAACATGGTTGAAATCGAAATCGATGGCAAGAAGGTCGAGGTTGCCGAAGGCAGCCTGGTGATGGAGGCGGCTCGCCAGGCGGGCACCTACATTCCTCACTTCTGCTATCACCGCAAACTGTCGGTCGCGGCCAACTGCCGGATGTGCCTGGTCGAGGTCGAGAAGGCGCCCAAGGCGCTGCCGGCCTGCGCTACGCCGGTCACCGCGGGCATGAAGGTCTTCACCAACTCCGAGAAGGCGGTGAAGGCGCAGAAGTCCGTGATGGAATTCCTGCTGATTAATCACCCGCTGGATTGCCCGATCTGCGATCAGGGCGGCGAGTGCCAACTGCAGGATCTGGCCGTCGGCTATGGCAAGTCCGAATCGCGCTACAAGGAAGAGAAGCGTGTGGTGTTCCACAAGAACGTGGGCCCGCTGATCTCCATGGAAGAGATGACGCGCTGCATCCACTGCACGCGCTGCGTCCGTTTTGGCCAGGAAGTGGCCGGCGTGATGGAACTGGGCATGCTCAACCGCGGTGAGCATTCCGAAATCACCACGTTCGTCGGTCAGACCGTTGACTCCGAGCTGTCGGGCAACATGATCGACCTCTGCCCGGTCGGCGCGCTCACCAGCAAGCCGTTCCGTTACTCGGCCCGTACGTGGGAACTGGCACGCCGTAAGTCGGTGTCGCCGCACGACGGCCTGGGCGCCAACGTGATCGTCCAGACGAAGAACCAGCGCGTGATGCGCGTGCTGCCGCTGGACAACGAAGCGATCAATGAATGCTGGCTGTCCGACAAGGACCGCTTCGCATACGAAGGCGTGAACAGCGACGACCGCCTGACCCAGCCGATGCTCAAGCAAGGTGGCCAGTGGAAGGCCGTCGACTGGACCACGGCGCTGGAATACGTTGCCAACGGCGTGAACGAGATCAAGCGTGACCACGGTGCCGAGCAGATCGGTGCCCTGGCCAGCCCGCACAGCACGCTGGAAGAACTGTTCCTGCTGCAAAAGCTGGTGCGCGGCATCGGCAGCGACAACGTCGACTTCCGTCTGCGTCAGTCCGATTTCTCGGTCAAGCCGACGGGTGCGCCGTGGCTGGGTATGCCGATCGCCGATGTGTCGCTGTTGCAGCGCACGCTGGTGGTGGGCGCGTTCCTGCGCAAGGATCATCCGCTGCTGGCCGCACGTCTGCGTCAGGCCGGCAAGAAGGGCTCGCAGCTGAATGTGATCGGCGCTGGCGGTGAAGACCTGCTGATGCCTGCCACGCAACTGCTGGGTGCGCCGTCGCAATGGCTGTCACTCCTGTCGCAAGTGGCGGTGGCGGTTGCTGTCGCTAAGAACATTGAGCGTCCGAATGGTACCGATGGCGTTGAAGCAGGTGACGTTGCCAAGCGCATCGCCGAAAGCCTGGCTTCGGGTGAGCGCAAGGCTGTGTTCCTCGGCAACGCCGCTGTGGCACACCCGCAATTCTCGCAACTGCACGCGCTGGCCCAGTGGGTTGCGCAGCAGACCGGCGCCACGCTGGGCTTCCTGACGGAAGCAGCCAACACCGTCGGTGGTTACATTGCCGGCGCGCTGCCGCAAAGCAATGGCCTGGACGCTGCCGCCATGCTGGCACAGCCGCGCCGCGCCTACGTGCTGCTGGGCGCCGAGCCGGAATTCGATACGGCCAACCCGACGCAGGCACGTGCCGCGCTGGATCAGGCTGACACCGTGATTGTGCTGGCATCGTTCGCTTCGCGTGCTGCGCTGGAATACGCGGATGTGCTGCTGCCGACCGCGCCGTTTACCGAAACCTCGGGCACCTTCGTCAACTGCGAAGGCCTGCCGCAGAGCTTCAGCGGTGTCGTGCGTAGCCTGGGCGATTCGCGTCCGGCCTGGAAGGTGCTGCGCGTGCTGGGCAACCTGCTGAACCTGTCGGGCTTCGATTACGACACCTCGGAAGTCGTGCGTAACGACGTGCTGGCCAAGCCGGTGACCGATCGTCTGTCGAATGCGACGACGGCACAAACCGCTGCTCCGGCCGCTGCTGCTGCCGGCATCGAGCGTCTGGCCGATGTGCCCATCTATCACGCTGATCCGATCGTGCGTCGCGCTGGTTCGCTGCAACTGACGGCCGCTGCTCGTGCTGCGGTTCGCGCGGGTCTGCCGGCCGATCTGTTTGCACAACTGGGTCTGGCCAACGGCGATGCTGTTCGCGTGACCCAAGGGCAGGGTAGCGTGGTGCTGCCGGCGGTGCTGGACAAGTCACTGGCGTCCGGCGTGATCCGTGTGCCGGCCGCTACTGAGGCATCGGCCCAACTGGGTGCGATGTTCGGCGCGGTGAGCGTTGAAAAGGTTGAATCGTCCGCGCTGGCGGCTACGGTGTAAGGGTCAACATGATCGAGTCGATTACTTCTTTCGGCACGGCGACTTTCGGCGGCTGGTGGCCGCTGATCTGGACGCTGGTGCGTGCGGTCTGCATCATCCTGCCGCTGCTGCTGTGCGTGGCTTATCTGATCCTGTGGGAGCGCAAGCTGATCGGTTGGATGCACGTGCGTCTGGGCCCGAACCGCGTGGGCCCGATGGGCCTGCTGCAGCCGATCGCCGACGTGCTCAAGCTCCTGCTCAAGGAAGTCATGGTGCCGAGCCAGGTCAGCCGTGGCCTGTACATCATTGCGCCGCTGATGGTGCTGATGCCGGCTGTGGCGATCTGGGCGGTGGTGCCGTTCCAGGCCGAAGCTGTGGTGTCGAACATCAACGCCGGTCTGCTGTATGTGATGGCGATCAGCTCGGTGGGTGTGTACGGCGTGATCCTGGCCGGCTGGGCTTCGAACTCCAAGTACGCGTTCTTGGGTGCGATGCGCGCTTCGGCTCAGATGATTTCGTACGAAATCGCCATGGGCTTCGCGCTCGTGACGGTGCTGATGGTGACGGGCAGCCTGAACCTGTCGGACATCGTCAACTCGCAGAACCGCGGCTTCTTTGCAGACCACGGTGTGAACATCCTGTCGTGGAACTGGCTGTCGCTGCTGCCGATGTTCGGCGTGTACTTCATCTCGGGCGTGGCGGAAACCAACCGTCACCCGTTTGACGTGGTGGAAGGCGAGTCGGAAATCGTGGCCGGCCACATGATCGAGTACTCGGGCATGGCGTTCGCGCTGTTCTTCTTGGCCGAGTACATCAACATGATCGTCATCTCTGCGATGACGGCAACCATGTTCCTGGGTGGCTGGGCGCCGCCGATCGATGCACCGGTGTTCAACTGGATTCCGGGCTTCTTCTGGCTGCTGATCAAGGTTTTCCTGCTGCTGTCGGTCTTCATCTGGCTGCGCGCATCGTTCCCGCGTTATCGCTATGACCAGATCATGCGCCTGGGCTGGAAGATCTTTATTCCGCTCACCGTGGGTTGGCTGATCATCGTTGCCATCTGGCTGGTGTCGCCGTGGAACATCTGGAAGTAACGGGACAATAGGAAGGCACCATGTTGCTTGCCATCAAGGAATTCTTTAACAGCCTGCTCCTGAAGGAACTCTTCAAGGGCTTGGCGTTGACCGGGCGCTATCTGTTTGCGCGCAAGATCACTGTGCTCTTCCCGGAAGAGAAGACGCCGCTGTCACCGCGTTTCCGCGGTCTGCACGCGCTGCGTCGCTATCCGAACGGGGAAGAGCGCTGCATCGCATGCAAGCTGTGCGAAGCCGTGTGCCCGGCCCTGGCCATCACGATCGAGTCGGATCAGCGTGACGACGGCACCCGTCGCACCACGCGCTACGACATCGACCTGACCAAGTGCATTTTCTGCGGCTTCTGCGAAGAAGCTTGCCCGGTGGATGCCATCGTCGAGACGCACATCCTGGAATACCACGGTGAGAAGCGCGGCGACCTGTACTTCACCAAGGACATGCTGCTAGCCGTGGGCGACCGTTTCGAGCCGGAAATCGCGGCGAACAAGGCTGCTGACGCGAAGTACCGCTGATTCAAGACACTCGCCGTGCGAGCGGTGAGTGGCGCAGTTGAAATTCCGGAAGGACAACGGCTCCTCGTGAGCCAACCAGCTACGGCGGCATCATGCCGCCGCGGCTTTGGACAAGCGCGTGCCGCAAAACGGCCCGCGCCAGGATCATGGAAATCACGACGATCATCTTCTACTGTTTCGCGCTGGTGCTGGTGCTCTCAGCGCTGAAGGTCATCACCGCGAAGAACCCGGTGCACGCGGCGCTGTTCCTCGTGCTGTCGTTCTTCACCGCAGCGGCGATCTGGATGCTGCTCAAGGCGGAATTCCTCGCCATCACGCTGGTGCTGGTCTATGTGGGGGCAGTGATGGTGCTGTTCCTGTTCGTGGTGATGATGATCGATATCGACATCGAGCACTTGCGACGAGACTTCTGGACGTACGTGCCGCTGGCGGCGTTCGTGGGCGTGGTCATCATCCTGGAAATGGCCGTCGTGCTGACCAAGACCTTCATGGGGCGCGTACAGCCTGTGCAGGAATTGCCCAAGGGCTTCAACGGCCCGAATACGCAGGCGCTCGGCAAGCTGATCTACACCGATTACATCTACGCCTTCGAAGTTGCGGGCATTGTGCTGCTGCTGGCGATTGTCGCTGCCGTGGCGCTGACGGCCCGTCGCCGTAAGGACGCCAAGACCCAGAAGGTGGCCGATCAGCTTCGTGTGCAGCGCAAGGACCGTGTGCGCCTGGTTTCGATGCCGGCCGAAAAGGCAGCAGGCGCAGCTTCGGCTGATTCCAACAGCTGAGCCCCGGGAGTATCCATATGTCTTCGCTATCCCTTGCCCATTACCTCGTGCTCGGCGCGGTGCTGTTTGCCATCAGCATCGTCGGCATCTTCCTGAACCGTAAGAACGTCATCGTGCTGCTGATGGCAATCGAACTGATGCTGCTTGCGGTCAATATGAACTTCGTCGCGTTTTCCCATTACCTGGGTGACCTGGCGGGGCAGGTGTTCGTGTTTTTCATCCTGACGGTGGCCGCGGCGGAATCCGCGATTGGTCTCGCCATCCTGGTGGTGCTGTTCCGTAACCTGGACACCATCAACGTTGACGATCTGGACAGCCTCAAGGGCTGATCGGCGTATCCACTGATAAGAAGCTCCTAATGGCTACTACGCTCAATCCCAACCTGCTGCTGGCGATCCCGCTTGCGCCGCTGGCCGGCTCAGCGATCGCCGGGCTGTTCGGCACGAAGTTCTTCGGCGAGAAGATCGGCCGCAAGACGTCCCACAGCGTCACCATCCTCGGTGTGGCAATCGCCTTCATCCTGTCGGTGTCGGTGCTGCTCGACGTCATCAACGGCGCTGGCTATAACGCGACCGTCTACGAATGGATGACGGTCGGCTCGCTGAAGATGGAAGTCGGCTTCCTCATCGATTCGCTCACCGCGATGATGATGTGCGTGGTGACCTTCGTCTCGCTGATGGTGCACATCTACACCATCGGCTACATGGCGGAAGACGACGGCTACAACCGTTTCTTCGCCTACATCTCGCTGTTCACCTTCTCGATGTTGATGCTCGTGATGAGCAACAACTTCCTGCAGCTGTTCTTCGGCTGGGAAGCGGTGGGCCTGGTGTCGTACCTGCTGATCGGTTTCTGGTTCAAGCGCCCGACGGCTATCTACGCCAACATGAAGGCGTTCCTGGTCAACCGCGTGGGTGACTTCGGCTTCGTGCTCGGCATCGGCCTGCTGCTGGCCTACAGCGGTAGCCTGAGTTATGCGGATGTGTTTGCCGCCCGCGACAACCTGGCGACGATCGGTTTCCCGGGCACCGACTGGCACATGCTGACGGTCGCCTGCATCTGCCTGTTCATCGGCGCGATGGGTAAGTCGGCACAGTTCCCGCTGCACGTGTGGCTGCCGGATTCGATGGAAGGTCCGACCCCGATTTCCGCACTGATCCACGCGGCCACCATGGTGACCGCCGGTATCTTCATGGTTGCGCGCATGTCGCCGCTGTTCGAACTGTCGGACGCCGCGCTGTCGTTCGTGCTGGTCATCGGGGCGATCACCGCGCTGTTCATGGGTTTCCTGGGCATCATCCAGACCGACATCAAGCGCGTGGTGGCGTACTCGACGCTGTCGCAGCTCGGTTATATGACGGTGGCGCTAGGTGCCTCGGCGTACCAAGTGGCCGTGTTCCACCTGATGACGCACGCATTCTTCAAGGCGTTGCTGTTCCTCGGTGCGGGCTCGGTCATCATCGGCATGCACCACGATCAGGACATGCGCAACATGGGCGGTCTGCGCAAGTACATGCCGATCACGTGGCTGACGTCGCTGGTGGGTTCGCTGGCGCTGATCGGTACGCCATTCTTCTCGGGTTTCTACTCGAAGGATTCGATCATCGAAGCGGTGGCGGAATCGCATCTGCCGGGCGCTCAGTTTGCTTACTGGGCCGTGTTGGGTGGCGTGTTCGTGACGGCGTTCTACTCGTTCCGCATGTACTTCCTGGTGTTCCACGGTGAAGAGCGCTTTGGCAAGGAACACACGCACCACGAAGGCAACCATCACGACGAAGAAGAGACCGCTGACCATCATCACGGTCTGGCCCCAGGCCAGAAGCCGCACGAGTCGCCGTGGGTGGTGACGCTGCCGCTGGTGTTGCTGGCCATTCCGTCGGTAGTGATCGGCGCCTGGGCCATCCAGCCGATGTTGTTCGGCGAGTTCTTCAAGCATGGCGTGGCATTCGCACAGGTGATCTTCAACGGCGAGAACCACGAGGCCATGAAGGTGCTGGGCGAAGACTTCCACGGTTGGGTTGAGATGGCGGTGCACGGCTTTACCTCGGTGCCGTTCATCCTGTTGGTGTCGGGTGTGGTGCTGTCGTGGTTCTTCTACCTGAAGCGCCCGGACATTCCGGCTGCGATTGCCAAGCGTTTCTCCGGCCTCTATAAGCTGCTGGACAACAAGTACTACATGGACAAGATCAACGAGATCGTCTTCGCCAACGGTGCGGTCAAGTTTGGCCGTGGCCTGTGGAAGGGTGGCGATCAGGGCGTGATCGACGGCGTGGTCGTGAACGGCAGCGCGCGTCTGGTGGGTTGGTTCGCGAGCGTCGTGCGCCTGCTCCAGTCCGGCTACATCTATGACTATGCGTTCGCGATGATTGTCGGCACGGTTGGCCTGCTGACGTACTTCGTGTTCCTGGCGGGCAAATAAGGGATAACAAAAATGGTTCTGTCTTTTGCGATCTGGCTGCCGATCTTCTTCGGCGTGCTGGTGCTGGCCTCGGGCTCAGACCGCAATCCCGGTTATGTCCGCTGGATGTCGCTGATCGGCTCGCTGATCAGCTTTGTGATCACGCTGCCTTTGATCACGCGTTTCGATAAGGCGACTGCCGCGATGCAGTTCGTCGAGAAGTCGAGCTGGATCGAGCGCTTCCACATCAACTACTACCTGGGTGTCGACGGCATCTCGATGTGGTTCGTGGTGCTGACCGCGTTCATCACGGTGATTGTGGTGATCGCAGCCTGGGAAGTGATTACCGAACGCGTCGCGCAGTACATGGCCGCGTTCCTGATCCTGTCGGGTCTGATGATCGGCGTGTTCGCTTCGCTCGACGGCATGCTGTTCTATGTGTTCTTCGAAGCCACGCTGATCCCGATGTACATCATCATCGGCGTGTGGGGCGGCCCGAACCGCGTGTACGCAGCGTTCAAGTTCTTCCTGTACACGCTGCTGGGCTCGCTGCTGACGCTGGTTGCGCTGCTGTACCTGTACTTCCACAGCGGTACGTTCGAGATCCTGCAGTGGCATCAGGTCAAGCTGTCGATGAACGAGCAGATCCTGATCTTCATCGCGTTCTTCATGGCCTTTGCCGTGAAGGTGCCGATGTGGCCGGTGCACACCTGGCTGCCGGACGCCCACGTGGAAGCGCCGACCGGCGGTTCCGTGGTGCTGGCTGCCATCATGCTGAAGCTCGGCGCCTACGGTTTCCTGCGGTTCTCGCTGCCGATCGCGCCGGACGCGAGCCACAACCTGTCCGCGTTCATTATCGCGATCTCGTTGATCGCCGTGATCTACATCGGCCTGGTCGCACTGGTGCAGGCCGACATGAAGAAGCTGGTCGCGTATTCATCGATCGCGCACATGGGCTTCGTCACGCTGGGCTTCTTCATCTTCAACGAGATCGGTATCGAGGGCGGTATCGTCCAGATGATCTCGCACGGTTTCATCTCGGGCGCAATGTTCCTGTGTATCGGTGTGCTGTATGACCGTGTGCACTCGCGCCAGATCGCCGATTACGGCGGTGTGGTGAACACGATGCCGAAGTTCGCCGCGCTGTCTGTGTTCTTTGCGATGGCCAACTGCGGTCTGCCGGCCACCTCGGGCTTCGTCGGCGAATTCATGGTGATTCTGGGTTCGGTCAAGTACAACTTCTGGATCGGCCTGCTCGCGGCTACCGCGCTGATCTTCGGCGCAGCGTATTCGCTGTGGATGGTCAAACGCGTGATCTTCGGCGACGTGACGCACAAGCACGTGGCAGAACTGAAAGACCTGAACTGCCGTGAATTCTTCATGCTCGGCGTGCTGGCGATCGCAACGCTTTACATGGGCCTGTATCCGAAGCCCTTTACCGATGTCATGCATGCGTCCGTGGTGAATCTCCTCACCCACGTGGCTCAGAGCAAGCTGTAAGCGGGGAGAAGAAACCATGCAATTGTCCTCATCCATGGCGGCTATCGCCCCGATCATCTTCCTCGCGCTCGGCATCGGTGCCGTCAACTGGATCGACCTGGCGCGCGGTCAGAATCGCAGCAGCGTTGCCTATCCGGTGGCGTTGACGATCACGCTGGTGCTGACCGTTTGGTTTGCCATCAATGCGGCGGCCGGTGAAACGCACTACGTGTTCAGCAACCTGGCCGTGATCGACCCGATGGCCAACGTGCTGTGCTCCGTGGCAGCACTGGCGGTGTTCGTGACGCTGGTCTACACGCGCAAGTACCTGGCCGATCGCGACATGTACAACGGCGAGTTCTACATGTTCGCGCTGTTCACGCTTGGCGGTCAGGTGGTGATGATCACTGGCAACAACTTCCTGACGCTGTATCTGGGCCTGGAACTGCTGTCGCTCGCTTCGTACACGCTGGTGGCGTTACGCCGCGGCGCGAATGTCTCGTCGGAATCGGCGATGAAGTACTTCATCCTCGGCGCACTGGCGTCGGGTCTGCTGTTGTACGGCATGTCGATGATCTACGGTGCGACCGGCTCGCTGGACCTGGGCGAAGTGTTCCGCCAGATCAATACTGGCAACATCAACAAGACAATTCTGGTGTTCGGCGTGGTGTTCCTGGTAGCTGGCTTGGCCTTCAAGCTGGGCGTGGCACCGTTCCACATGTGGGTGCCCGACGTGTATCAGGGTTCGCCGACGGCCGTGACGCTGCTGATCGCCGGTGCGCCGAAGCTGGCTGCATTTGCCATGACGCTGCGCATCCTGGTCGAAGGCTTGCTGCCGCTGGCGTTCGACTGGCAGAACATGCTGATCGTGCTGGCTGTGCTTTCGCTGGCCATCGGTAACATCACCGGCGTAGTGCAGACGAATTTCAAGCGCCTGTTGGGGTATTCGACGGTCTCGCACATGGGCTTTCTGCTGCTGGGTCTGCTGTCGGGCGTGAGTGCCGGCAAGCCGGACCTGACGGCCCAGGCTTATAGCGCGTCGATGTTCTACGCCGTGACCTACGTGCTGACCACGCTGGGCGCCTTCGGCATCATCCTGCTGCTGTCGCGCAAGGGCTATGAGGCAGAAGACATTGCTGACCTGAAGGGCTTGTCGAAGAAGAGCCCGTGGTTTGCGCTGCTGACGCTGTTCATGATGATGTCGCTGGCAGGTCTGCCGCCGACGGTCGGCTTCTACGCCAAGCTGTCGGTGCTGGGTGCGGTGGTCGATGCTGGTATGTCGTGGCTGGCCATCGTGGCAGTGCTGTTCTCGCTGGTGGGCGCGTTCTACTACCTGCGCGTCATCAAGGTCATGTACTTTGATGCGCCGACAGATGAGGGTCCGGTGGAAGCCACCTTCGGCCTGCGTTCGGTACTGTCGGTCAACGGTCTGCTGGTGCTGCTGCTGGGCATCTTCCCGGCCAGCCTGATGGCTCTGTGCTACCAGGCAATCCGCCTGACGCTGGCTTCGTAATCGGGCGCATGCAATGAACGCATCGACGGGCGGCTTGTTTGTCATCGTGTTGGCACTGATCTGTGCCAACCTGCCGTTCGTCAATCAACGCGTGCTGGCCTTGGTGCCGGCACGCTGGCCGCGCAAGCCATTCTGGCTGCGAGGCACCGAGCTGATCGCCATGTATGCTGTGGTGGGGTTGATCGGCTTCGGCATTGAATCGAGCCAGGGTAATGCCTTCCCGCAAGGCTGGCAGTTCTACGCAATCACCGCTTGCCTGATGCTGGTGTTCGCGTTTCCCGGCTTTACGTGGCAATACCTGGTTCGCCACTCCCGTTGATCACCCGCCGGGCAGGCACCCGCTGTCTCGGCATGAGAGAGCGCCATGTCCGATACCAATCCCGCATCCACGATCCCCGCATCTGCAGACACGGCGTCTGACCCGGATGCCGGCCTGCGCGAGACCCAGGTCGCATCGGCCTTGATGCATCAGGGTAAGTTCCTCACGCTCAAGCAGGACATCGTCCGCCTGCCGGACGGCCGCAATGCCAGCCGCGAATACCTGATCCACCCAGGTGCGGTCATGATGATCCCGCTGTTTGACGACGGTACCGTGCTGATGGAGCGTCAGTTCCGCTATCCCGTAGGCAAGGTGATGATCGAATTCCCCGCTGGCAAGCTTGACCCGCAAGAGGGGGCGCTGGCGTGCGGCAAGCGCGAGCTGGTTGAAGAAACCGGCTACACGGCTGAGCGCTGGGATTACCTCACACGCATCCATCCGGTCATCTCGTATTCCACCGAGTTCATCGACATCTATCTCGCGCGCGATCTCGCGCAGGGCGAGGCGATGCTCGACGAAGGTGAATTCCTTGAGACCTTCATCACGCCCGCAGGCCAGTTGATCGACTGGGTGCGTGCAGGCAAGATTTCCGACGTGAAGACCATCATCGGCACGTTCTGGCTCGAGAAGATTCTGTCGGGCGCATGGACGCCGGGTGCTGCCTGAGCCTCTTGCGTAGCCGTCTGATCACGCCTTTTTCCTGTCGTTGTTACCATAGCGAACGGTCGTGCGAAAAAATTAGCACGACCGTTCACAAATTTTCGAATCGGGGATACACTCATCCCCATGCGCTGGACCGATCATGAAAGTGCTGGACCTCCGTTGTACCAATGACCACCGCTTCGAAGGCTGGTTCGGCTCCGATGCCGACCTGCAATCGCAGCAAGAGCGCGGGCTGTTGACGTGCCCGGTTTGCGGTCACAACGAGGTTGAGCGCTTGCCGAGTGCGCCGCGCCTGAATCTGTCGTCCTCACGTGCGGAGAGCGCCCAGAAAGGCGGCACCGCCAAGACAGCAGAAGGCGAGGGTGGTGCGCCCGCAGCCTTGAAACAGCTCTACCTGAAAGCCGTGCGCCATGTCCTGGCCAACACTGAGGACGTTGGCGACCGGTTCGCAGAAGAGGCGCGTCGCATGCACTACGACGAGGCGCCGGAGCGGGGCATTCGCGGGACGACGTCTCGGGAGGAAGCGCAGGAACTGGCAGAGGAAGGCATCGAGGTGATGCCGCTGCTGGTGCCCGATGCGCTCAAGCAGCCCGTGCACTAGTCGCCTCGATTCCTGAGCCTGCTTACGATCCGTAGCGAGCGACCCGAGGTTGGTCTGAGAAGCGCAGTCGTACAAGTGTACGGCGAGCATCGCAAGACCAAGATCGGGGCGCGCAGTAGGATCGTGAGTAGGCTCGCAGGTCCGCGCCGGTCCGACAGAATGTGCTCCGCCGATTTGCCACGGTGGAGCGCCAACCACAGGAGACAGGCATGGATCTGAACTACTCGGCGGCCGATGATGCGTTCCGCCAGGAAGTCCGCGGCTGGCTGCAAGCCAATCTGCCCAAGGACATTCAAGACAAGGTGCTGAACCACCGCCGCCTGAACCGCGAAGATTTCGTTCGCTGGCACAAGGCACTGGCGGGCAAGGGCTGGTCGGTACCGCACTGGCCGGTCGAGTGGGGCGGTACCGGCTGGTCCCCCATCCAAAAGCACATCTGGGACGAAGAGTGCGCGCAGATTGGCGCGCCTGGCGTGCTGCCGTTCGGCGTCAGCATGGTCGCGCCCGTGATCATGAAGTACGGTAACGAAGCGCAGAAGCGCTACTTCCTGCCGCGCATTGTCGATTGCACCGACTGGTGGTGCCAGGGCTACTCCGAGCCGGGTTCGGGCTCCGATCTCGCCTCGGTCAAGACCCGCGCCGTGCGCGAAGGCGATCACTACATCGTCAACGGCCAGAAGACCTGGACCACGCTCGGCCAGCACGCCGACATGATCTTCTGCCTGGTCCGTACCGACCCGGATGCCAAGAAACAAGAAGGCATCTCGTTCCTGCTGATCGACATGAAGACGCCGGGCATTACCGTGCGCCCGATCATCATGCTGGACGAAGAGCATGAAGTGAACGAGGTGTTCTTCGACAACGTGAAGGTGCCGGTCGACAACCTCATCGGCGAGGAAAACCGTGGCTGGACGTACGCCAAGTACCTGCTCGGCCACGAGCGCACCGGCATTGCACGCGTCGGGCACTCGAAGCGCGAGCTGGCGTTCCTCAAGCGCGTCGCCTTGCAACATCAGAAGAATGGCAAGCCGCTGCTGCAGGATCCGGTGTTCGCCGCCAAGGTGGCATCGCTGGAAATTGAGTTGATGGCGTTGGAGATCACCGTGCTGCGCGTGGTGTCGAGCGAGAACGCCGGCAAGGGCCCCGGCCCCGAGGCGTCGCTGCTCAAGATCAAGGGCACGCAGATTCAACAGATGCTGACCGAGCTGATGGTCGAGGCGGTTGGCCCGTACGCTCAGCCGTTCGACCCGAGCTATCTGGAAGGCGAACACCAGCAGGCTGTGACCGGCGACAACGATGCAGCACCGCTCGCACCGTACTACTTCAACTATCGCAAGACCTCCATCTACGGCGGGTCGAACGAGATCCAGCGCAACATCATCTCGCAGATGATCCTCGGCGTCTGATTAGAACGGATAACGGAGACAACCATGGATTTCTCGTTCACCGACGAACAGAAGCAACTGGCCGATGCAGTGCGCCGCTTTGTTGATAAGGACTACGGTTTCGAGGCGCGCAACAAGATCGTGTACTCGCCGGAGGGCGTGTCGCAGAGCGCGTGGGATAGCATCGCCGAACTGGGCCTGACCGCGCTGCCGGTGCCGGAAGCGCAAGGCGGTTTCGACGGCCGTGCGATGGACCTGCTGGTGGTGATGCAGCAGCTGGGCCGCGGCCTGGTGGTGGAGCCGTATCAGGCCACCGTGCTTGGTACGCAGGCGCTGAAGCTGGCCGGCGGTCAGGATGCGCTGCTGGAGCAGGTGGCCGGCGGCGCCGTCAAGCTGGCGGTTGCCTTCAGCGAGCGCCAATCGCGCTACGAACTTTTCAACATCACCACGCGGGCTGCGCAGCAGGGCAGCGGCTGGACGATCACCGGCGAGAAGGCCGTGGTCGTGCATGGCGCACAGGCCGACAAGCTGATCGTCTCCGCGCGTACGGGTGGTGAGGCACGCGATACCGCTGGCCTGTCGCTGTTTGTGGTCGACCGCGATGCCGCAGGCGTAACGGTCAAGGACTACCGCACCATCGACAACCTGCACGCAGCCGACATCCGCTTCGACAACGCACCCGCCACGCTGCTGGGCAAGGCTGGCGACGCATGGGAAACCATCGATGCGGTGGCCGACCTGGGTTGCGTGCTGCTCTGCGCCGAGGCCGTCGGCCTGATCGACGCGCTGAACGCCGCCACGCTGGAATACACGAAGACGCGTCAGCAGTTTGGCGTGCCCATCGCGCGTTTCCAGGCACTGCAGCATCGCATGGTCGACATGTTCATCCATGCCGAGCAGGCGCGTTCGATCACGTATCTGGCCGCTGCGCATTTTGAGGACGGCGATGTCGAAGCACGCCGTCGCTACGTGTCGGCTGCCAAGGCACGCGTTGGCCAGGCTGCACGTGACGTTGGCCAGGAAGCCGTGCAGTTGCACGGTGGCATGGGCGTGACGAACGAACTGCCGGCCGCACACATGTTCAAGCGGCTGACGATGATCAACACGACGCTCGGCGACGTGGACCATCACCTGGCACGCTTCGCATCGCTGCCGGGCTTCCAGCAAGGAGCGTAACGACATCCTTCAGCGCCCCGTGTTCTCACGGGGCGTTGTCATTTTGAGGAGAGACGACATGGCAGAAGCAACGCTACCGTACCAGTTCTACTTCGATGACTTTGAAGTGGGGCGTACGCTGCAGATGGGCACCTACACCGTCACTGAAGAAGAGATTCTGACCTTCGCGCGGCAGTACGATCCGCAGCCGTTCCACATCGATGCGGAGGCCGCCAAGCACAGCATCTACGGCGGCATCATCTCCAGCGGCTGGATGACTTGCTCGATCATGATGCGGTTGATGGTGACGGGCTTTCTTGGCAAGGCAGCCAGCATGGGCTCGCCGGGCGTGGACGAAATCCGCTGGATGAAGCCCGTGTATCCGGGCGACACGCTGTCGGTGTCGAGCACGTGCATGGAGATCAAACCGTCGCAGTCGAAGCCGGATCGCGGCGTGGCGATCAACCGCTGGGAAGCACACAACCAGCGCGGCGAGCTGGTCTGCACGGTAACGGGCATGGGCCTGTTCGGGCGACGTCCTGCCGCCTGATTGGAATCGCCATCACACAACAACAAGGAGACAACCCAGATGCGCATCATTGAATCGCTCGACGAGCTGCAAGGATTGATTGGTCAGGAAGTCGCGGTGAGCGATTGGACCGAGATCACACAGCAGCAGGTCAATCTGTTTGCCGAGGCGACGGGCGATCACCAGTGGATTCATGTGGATGTGGAGCGTGCCAAGCGCGAGTCGCCGTTTGGGGCACCGGTGGCGCACGGCTTCCTGACGCTTTCGCTGCTGCCGATGCTGATGGCGAATGCGATCAGCATGCCGGACGTGAAGATGGGCGTGAACTACGGCCTGAACAAGGTCCGCTTTACAGCGCCGGTGCCGGTGGGCAGCCGCGTGCGCGCGCGCGTAACGCTGCTGGAGATGGAAGTGCTGCCACCGTTGCCGAATGCCCTCGCGTTGGCCGGTGCGCAACTGACCTGGGCGGTGACCATCGAACGCGAAGGGCAGGAGCGCCCGGTTTGCGTGGCGGAATCGATCTCGCGACGCTATTCCTGAGCGACTTTTCCATCTGTCTGAAGGGGCCGGCGCAATGCCGGCCTTTTGTTTTTCTTGCTGCGATCTTCTTGCGTTTGGCTGGTTTTGTGCTTGTCTGCGCGTGCCCCATGCGTGCGCATCACCCGAGACCAATGCGCGCAACTGGCGCGGATTTGGCACCGTTTTGGCGCGGATTTCCCATCCGATGAGCGAAAAGTGATGGCACGGTAGTTGCACTTTTGGCTCCCGGGAGTCGTTCTCTCCACCAATAGACCCAAGGAGCCGCAATGAAACGTCGTGCGCTGTTGAAGCTGTCAGCCGTTGGTGCTGCAGCACTGTTGTCCGTGTCGAATTTTGCGTTTGCTCAGGCAAAAGAGCCGATCAAGGTCGGCATCCTGCACTCGCTGTCGGGCACCATGGCCATCTCGGAAACGTCGCTGAAAGATGTGGCGCTGATGACCGTCGACGAGATCAACAAGAGCGGCGGCGTGCTCGGCCGCAAGCTGGAGCCGGTGGTGGTGGATCCGGCCTCGAACTGGCCGCTGTTTGCCGAGAAGGCGCGCGGCCTGCTGACGCAGGACAAGGTGGCTGTCACGTTTGGCTGCTGGACGTCGGTGTCGCGCAAGTCGGTGCTGCCGGTGTATGAGGAACTGAACGGCCTGCTGTTCTATCCGGTGCAGTACGAAGGCGAAGAGATGTCGAAGAACGTCTTCTACACCGGTGCGGCCCCGAACCAGCAAGCCATTCCGGCGGTGGAGTACCTGATGAGCAAGGAGGGCGGCGGCGCCAAGCGCTTCTTCCTGCTGGGTACCGACTATGTGTATCCGCGCACGACCAACAAGATCCTGCGCGCGTTCCTGCACAGCAAGGGTGTGAAGGACAGCGACATCGAAGAGGTCTACACGCCGTTCGGCCACTCGGATTACCAGACCATCGTTGCCAACATCAAGAAGTTCTCGCAGGGCGGCAAGACGGCAGTGATCTCCACCATCAACGGCGATTCGAACGTGCCGTTCTACAAGGAACTCGGCAACGCCGGCCTGAAGGCCAAGGACGTGCCGGTGGTGGCGTTCTCGGTGGGTGAGGAAGAACTGCGCGGCATCGACACCAAGCCGCTGGCCGGCCAGCTTGCCGCATGGAACTACTTCATGTCCGTCAAGAACCCCGTCAACGACGACTTCAAGAAGAAGTGGGCCGCATGGGTCAAGGCCAACAACCTGCCGGGCGGCGACAAGCGCGTCACCAACGACCCGATGGAAGCCACCTACGTCGGCATCATGATGTGGAAGCAAGCCGTCGAGAAGGCCGGCACCACCGACGTGGACAAGGTGCGCCAGGCGATGTACGGCCAGCAGTTCAAGGCGCCGTCGGGCTTTACGCTGGTGATGAACAACAACCATCACCTCAGCAAGCCTGTGATGATCGGCGAGGTGCGCGGCGATGGTCAGTTCAACGTCGTGTGGAAGACGCCAACGGTGATCCGCGCCAAGCCGTGGAGCCCGTACATTCCGGGCAACGAAGGCAAGCCTGACATGGTTGCAAGCAAGTGATGTGATCAGGCAGATCGGTTGCGCATGATGTTGTAGCCGGTCTTTCGAATGACGCTGTACGACGTGGCCCCTGCTCGGTATCTGCGGGGTGCCACGCATCGGATTGCCATGATGCGTTTGTCTCGCTGGTTGTCTCATTCTCTTGCCGCACTGCTGTGCGCGCTGTGCCTGGCCGCCGTGCCTGCTGCCGCTTCGTGGGCCGCAGGGCAACCGCTGACCCAGGCTGACCTCAAGCCCCTGGCCGAAGACGACTTCGATGCCAAGGTGAAGACGCTCAACGCATTGGCTGCCGCGCCTGCCGAACAGGCCGGCCCCATCCTGCAGGCGCTGCAGAACGATGCGCTGTTCTTCGCACCCGCCGCCGGCATGGTGCGCCAGGATGGTGAGCGCTATCTGGACGCGATCTCGGGCCAACCCGTCACCGTCAAGGCCGAAGACCTGCAATCCCTCACACTGAACAACGCGCTGCGCTCGCAAGTGGAAAGCGCGGCGAGCAGCTTTGTGCTGCAATCGCCGGACCGCGCTGTGCGTGCGCAGGCGGTGGATACGTTACTGGCGCATCCGGAGACGGCCTCGCGCCCGATCGTCGATGCCGCACGCAAGCATGAGACCGATGCCGCCTTGCGCGCCAAGCTCGATTTGCTGTGGGCCAACCTCGCGCTCGACGACGGCACGCATGCCGAAAAGCTCGAAGCGCTCAAGCTGCTGGCCAACGACACCGACCCGCAAACGCGCCAGCGCCTGCTGCCGCTGCTTGCCAAGGACAGCGGCGCCGATGACGAACTGCGCACCGCTGCACAACAGGCACTCGATAGCCTGTCTGCGCAACAACGCAAGACCGAACTGGTGGGCAACCTATTCGCAGGCCTCAGCCTGGGCTCGGTGCTGCTGCTGGCTGCCCTGGGGCTGGCCATCACCTACGGCCTGATCGGCGTCATCAACATGGCGCACGGCGAGTTTCTGATGATCGGCGCATATGCCACGTACGTGGTGCAAACGATTTTCCGCTCCCACTTCCCGAACGCGTTCGACTGGTATCTGCCTGCAGCATTGCCTGCAGCCTTTCTGGCGGCCGCAGTCGTCGGCTTTGCGCTGGAGCGGCTGGTGCTGCGCCACCTGTACGGCCGCCCGTTGGAAACGCTGCTCGCCACGTTCGGGATCAGCCTGCTGCTGATGCAGGCCGTACGCTCGATTTTCGGTGCACAGAACGTAGAGGTGGCCAACCCGAGCTGGATGAGCGGTGGTATCGCGCTGTATCCGGGGTTGATCCTGCCGTACAACCGGCTGGTGATCCTGGTGTTTGCGCTGGCGGTAGTGGCGATTGCGTGGGCGGTGCTCAACCGCACGCGTCTCGGCCTGTTCGTACGCGCCACGACGCAGAACCGCACGATGGCCGCCTGCGTGGGCGTGCGTACGTGGAAGGTCGACAGCTACGCCTTCGCCTTCGGTGCAGGCATTGCTGGGCTGGGCGGCTGCGCGCTTTCGCAAATCGGCAACGTCGGGCCGGACCTCGGCCAGAGCTACATCATCGATTCGTTCATGGCCGTGGTGCTGGGTGGGGTGGGGCAGTTGGCCGGCACCATCATCGGTGCGTTTGGGCTGGGGCTCATCAACAAGTTCATCGAGCCGTTCTACGGCGCGGTGCTGGCGAAGATCATCGTGCTGGTGCTGATCGTGCTGTTCATCCAGAAGCGTCCGCAGGGCCTGTTCGCCCTCAAGGGCCGCAGCGCGGAGGCCTGATATGACGACGACTCAATTCAAACTCGATATTCCGGCGCGCATGCCGTTGCTGTCGCGGCGCGGGTGGTCTGCGCTGGTGCTGGTGTCGCTCATCGTCTGCATCGGGGCGCCGGTGTGTGCACTGCTGGTGCCGGAGGGCAGCCCGCTGCATCTGTCGGCGTATGCGCTCACGTTGATCGGCAAGATCATGTGCTACGCGTTGGCTGCGCTGGCGCTCGACTTGGTGTGGGGCTACTGCGGCATTTTGAGCCTCGGCCACGGCGTGTTCTTCGCGCTGGGCGGCTATGCGATGGGCATGTACCTGATGCGCTCCATCGGCCGCGAAGGCGTGTACAAAAGCGACCTGCCGGATTTCATGGTCTTCCTCGACTGGAAGGAGTTGCCCTGGTTCTGGCACGGCACCGAGCACTTCGCGTGGGCCATGCTGCTGGTGATTCTGGTGCCCGGTGTGCTCGCGTGGCTGTTCGGCTTCTTCGCCTTCCGCTCGCGTGTGAAGGGCGTTTACCTGTCGATCATCACGCAAGCGATGACGTACGCGGCCATGCTGCTGTTCTTCCGCAACGAAACGGGCTTTGGCGGCAACAACGGCTTTACAGACTTCAAGCGCATTCTCGGCTTCCCGATCTCGGCATTGCCGACGCGCACGGTGCTGTTTGTCGCCACGTTCATCGCACTGGTGCTCGCCTTCATTGCCTGCCGGGCTATCGTCACCTCCAAGTTCGGCCGCGTCGTCACCGCCATCCGCGATGCCGAGGCGCGCGTGATGTTCTCCGGCTACAACCCGCTCGGCTACAAGCTGTTCGTGTGGACGTTCTCGGCGGTGTTGTGCGGGATTGCGGGCGCGCTGTACGTGCCGCAGGTCGGCATCATCAACCCGGGTGAGATGTCGCCGGGCAATTCGATCGAAATGGCGGTGTGGGTGGCTGTGGGCGGACGTGGCACGTTGATTGGCCCGATCATCGGCGCGTTCCTTGTCAACGGCGCCAAGACGTTGCTCACGGCGTGGGTGCCGGAGTACTGGCTGTTCGTGCTCGGTGCGATTTTTGTGCTGGTGACGCTGTATCTGCCGAACGGCGTGCTGGGGGTGTTGGGCAAGCTGCGTATGCAGAAGCGCGCGCCTGCACAAGGCAAGGCACCTGAAGCCAAGGCGGCCACTGCCGCACCGCCCGCCGGAGACCACGCATGAGCACTTTCACCGAACTCCCGGACCGCGCGGAGACCGGCACCGCCACTGGCATGGGCCACCTGGTCGAGCCGGACACGATTGACGTTTCGCACGGCGCCATCCTGTATCTCGAAGATGTGACGGTGCGCTTTGGCGGCTTTCGCGCGCTGAACGCGCTCACGCTGTCGATTGACCACGGCGAGCTGCGCTGCATCATCGGCCCCAACGGCGCCGGCAAGACCACGATGATGGACGTGATCACCGGCAAGACCGGGCCGCGCAACGCCGATGTGACGGGCCGCGTCTTCCTCGGCCAGAGCATCGACCTGCTGCGCCTGACCGAGCCGCGTATCGCGCAGATCGGCATCGGCCGCAAGTTCCAGAAGCCCACGGTGTTCGAGCAGCACACCGTGTGGGAAAACCTGGAGCTGGCGATGAAGGCTGACAAGCGCTGGTGGGTGTCGCTGCGCGCGCGCCTGCTGAACGACGGCCGCCAGCGCATCGAAGAAACGCTCGGCCGTATTCACCTGGAGGCGGAAGCGTATCGGCCCGCCGGGCTGCTCTCGCATGGCCAGAAGCAGCGGCTGGAGATCGGCATGTTGCTGATGCAACAGCCGCAACTGCTGCTGCTCGACGAGCCCGTCGCCGGCATGACGGATGAAGAGACGATGCAGCTTGCCACGCTGCTCAACGGCCTGCGCGGCTCATGCTCGATCATGGTGGTGGAGCACGACATAGAGTTCGTTGCCGCGCTGGCGGGGGAGACGGGGCGCGTGACCGTGCTGGCGGAAGGCAGCGTCCTGGCCGAAGGCACGCTCGATGCCGTCAAGCGTGACGAGCGCGTGATCGAATCCTACCTAGGGCGCTGACATGCTGACCATTGCTCAACTGAACCAGTTCTACGGCGGCAGCCACATCCTGCGCAATGTCAGCTTCGAGGTGCCGGCAGGCAAGCTGACCACGCTGCTCGGCCGCAACGGCGTCGGCAAGACGACGCTGCTCAAGTGCCTGATGGGCGTCGTTCCCACCGCCAGCGGCGCGATCGATTGGGAAGGGCATGCTATCCAGAAGCTGCCCGCGTACGAGCGTGTTTCGCAGGGCCTCGCCTATGTGCCGCAGGGCCGCGAGATCTTTCCGCGCCTGACGGTAGAAGAGAACCTGCTGATCGGGGCCGCCGCCAAGCGTGCGCCATCCAAGGTGCCCGATTCGATTTACGAGCTGTTCCCGGTGCTCAAGGAGATGAAGGGGCGGCGCGGGGGCGATCTCTCCGGCGGGCAGCAGCAGCAACTGGCCATCGGTCGCGCGTTGATGAGCGAGCCGCGCCTGCTGATCCTGGACGAGCCGACCGAGGGCATCCAGCCGTCGATCATTCAGGAGATTGGCCGCACACTGCGCCGGCTGGTGGATGAATTCGGCATGTCGGTGCTGCTGGTCGAGCAGTACTACGACTTCGCCCGCAGCATTGCCGATCGCTACGTCGTCATGAGCCGCGGCGAGGTGATCGCCCAGGGCGATGGCGCCAACATGGAAGCCGATGGCGTACGTGATCTGGTCGCTGTTTGACGCACAGGTGTCTTGCAGAAAAAGTCGAGTGCGAAACCTGCGGCATCTGGCTATGATGGGAAAAATCCGAGCTGCAGTGCAGCACCACTGATGCGCCATCCCGATTTTCCTGTTCCGCCGCAGACCGATTCTTTCGCGTCCTGGGAAGCCTCCCTGCGGCTGGCGTTTGCGCGCCGGGGGGGACGGACCGTGCTGGCCGAGTGCCGCCATCGTGGACCGCTGCGTGTGCAGAAGGCGTTGTACCCGGAAGGCGAGGGTGTGTGCCATGTGGTCATGCTGCACCCGCCAGCAGGTATTGCCGGCGGCGATGTGCTCGACATCGACGTCGAACTGGGCACCGATGCGCATGCCGTGCTGACCACGCCCGGCGCAACCAAGTGGTACAAGTCGCTCGGCCGTACGGCCACGCAGCGGGTTGCCATCCGTGCGGAAGCCGGGGCGCGGCTCGACTGGCTGCCGCAAGAGAACATCGTCTTCAACCAAGCGTGCCCGGTCATCGACCTGACGCTGGACTTGGCCCCTGGCGCCACCGCCATTGGCTGGGATACCACCATGCTCGGCCGTCACGCCGCCGGCGAGTCGTGGGCCGAAGGTCGCATCGCCATGCATACGGCATTGCGCTGCAACGGCCGGCCGCTGTGGATCGAGTCGGCCGCATTCGACGCGCAATCGCCCGTGTTGAACACGACGACGGGCATGGCGGGTTTCCATGTCGTCGGCACACTCTGGGCGGTAGGCGAGGGCGCCACCGAAGCCCTGGCCGAAGCGATGGCCGAACACCTGCCGTACAACGACACCCTGCGTGCTGGCGTGACGTGTCTCACTCAGGATGTGCCTGGATTGCCAAACGTTTTGCTGCTGCGCGTGCTCGCACAGCGGCCCGAAGATGCACGTGCGTTGCTGTCACAGACATGGCTGACGCTGCGCGAACCGATGCACGGCGTGGCGGGCCGTCCGCTGCGCTTGTGGGCGACGTAAGCCTGCTCGCCCGATTGAACTTCCAAAGAACCTCACCGAAGAGAGCCCCTCGTGGAACTGACCCCGCGCGAAAAAGACAAGCTGCTGATCTTCACCGCTGCCTTGCTGGCCGAGCGCCGCAAAGGCCGCGGCCTCAAGCTCAACTACCCGGAAGCCGTCGCCTTCATCAGCGCCGCGATCATGGAAGGTGCGCGCGATGGCCGCACGGTGGCCGAGTTGATGCACTACGGCACCACGTTGCTCTCACGTGAAGACGTGATGGACGGCGTGGCCGAGATGATTCCCGATATCCAAGTCGAAGCCACATTCCCGGACGGTACCAAGCTGGTTACCGTCCATCACCCGATTGTTTGAACGCCAATCACAGAACGAGTCCTGCCATGACGCACACCCTGTCTCGCTTCGTCCGGCCCACTGCGGCTATTGCGCTTACGCTGGGCGCTTCCATTGCCTTCGCGCACCCGGGGCATCCGGGCCATACCGCCGAGGGCAGCCTGCTCGCCGGTTTCCTGCATCCGTTGACCGGCGCCGACCACCTGCTGGCAATGGTGGCCGTGGGCGTGTGGAGTGCACTGGCCTCGCGTTCGGTTCGTGATGCGCTGTGGGCGCCGATTGCCTTCGTCTCGCTGATGGTCATCGGTGCACTGCTCGGCGCAGGCGGTGTGGCGTTGCCGATGGCCGAGCCGATGATCGCCGCATCGCTGCTGGTGTTCGGCCTGCTGATTGCCGCGCGCGCACAACTGCCGACATGGGGTGGCGCGCTCCTGTGCGGCGCGTTTGCACTGTTCCACGGCTATGCGCACGGCACGGAATTCCCGGCTGGCGCACAGGCCATGTTCCCGTACTTCGTTGGCGGCTTTGCCGTAGCGACGGCGCTGCTGCATACCGCCGGTATCGGCGCAGGGTTTGCGCTCAAGCCGCGCCTGGCTTGGCTGGCGCGTCTGTCGGGTGTGGGCGTGGCGCTGTACGGCGCGGGCCTGCTGGCTGCGGCCGTCTGAGCGAGGCACACCATGATCCCCGGTGAACTCCTGCCGCAAGACGGCGAACTCGAATTGAACGTGGGCCGGCCCACGCTGACGGTGACGGTGGCCAACACCGGTGACCGCCCCGTGCAGATCGGCTCGCACTACCACTTCTATGAAGTCAACGACGCGCTGCGCTTTGACCGCGATGCCACACGTGGCTACCGGCTGAACATCGCTGCTGGCACTGCCGTGCGCTTCGAGCCGGGGCAGGAACGCACGGTCGAACTCGTGGCGCTGGCTGGCGACCGCGTGGTCTACGGCTTTGCGGGCCGTGTGATGGGCAAGCTGTAAAGCTGACGCAGAAGGAACGGACATGACACTCAAGATCAACCGCCGCGCCTATGCGGAAATGTTCGGCCCCACCACAGGGGATCGCCTCCGCCTGGCCGACACCGACCTCATCGTCGAAGTCGAACGCGACTTCACCGTCTACGGCGAGGAAGTCAAATTCGGCGGCGGCAAGGTCATCCGCGACGGCATGGGCCAGAGCCAGCGCGAATCGAAGGACTGCGCCGACACCGTCATCACCAACGCGCTGATCATCGACCACTGGGGCATCGTCAAAGCCGACATCGGTTTGAAGAACGGCCGCATCGCAGCGATCGGCAAGGCAGGCAACCCGGACATCCAGCCCGGCGTGACCATCGTCATCGGGCCGGGCACCGAGATCATCGCGGGCGAGGGCATGATCGTCACCGCAGGCGGCGTCGACACGCACATCCACTTCATCTGCCCGCAGCAGATTGACGAAGCGCTCAACAGCGGTGTGACGACGATGATTGGCGGCGGTACAGGGCCGGCCACCGGCACCTACGCCACCACGTGCACATCCGGCCCGTGGTACATGCAGCGCATGCTGCAGGCCGCCGATGCCTACCCGATGAACATCGGCTTCCTGGGCAAGGGCAACGGCAGTCTGCCGGGTGCGCTGCGCGAGCAGGTCGACGCCGGCGCGATCGGCCTGAAGCTGCACGAAGACTGGGGCTCTACGCCCGCCGCCATCGACTGCTGCCTGGGCGTGGCCGAGGATACCGACACGCAGGTCGCCATCCACACCGATACGTTGAACGAATCGGGCTTTGTGGAGGCCACCGTTGCGGCGTTCAAGGGCCGCACGATCCACACGTATCACACCGAAGGCGCGGGCGGCGGGCATGCGCCCGACATCATCCGCGTGTGCGGCGAGTCGAACGTGCTGCCGTCGTCGACGAACCCAACGCGGCCGTTCACCGTCAACACGCTGGACGAGCACCTCGACATGCTGATGGTGTGTCATCACCTCGACGCGTCCATTGCCGAAGACATCGCCTTTGCCGAGAGCCGCATCCGCCGCGAAACGATCGCTGCCGAAGATATCCTGCACGACCTGGGCGCGTTCTCGATGATCTCCAGCGACTCGCAGGCCATGGGCCGCGTCGGCGAAGTCGTGCTGCGTACCTGGCAGACCGCGCACAAGATGAAGGTGCAGCGCGGCAAGCTGGCAGGGGACCCGAACGATGCGCGTGGTGGGCACGATAACTTCCGCGTGAAGCGCTACGTGGCGAAGTACACGATCAACCCGGCGCTCACGCACGGCATTGCGCACGAAGTCGGCTCCGTTGAAGTCGGCAAGTGGGCGGACTTGGTGCTGTGGAAGCCCGCGTTCTTTGGCGTGAAGCCCAGCTTGATCTTGAAGGGCGGCATGATTGCCTCGGCGGCGATGGGTGATGCCAATGCGTCGATCCCCACGCCGCAGCCTGTTCACTATCGGCCGATGTTTGGATCGGCAGGTGGGGCGCTGGGGCGCACGTCGTTGAGCTTCCTGTCGCAATCGGCTGCTGCTGCCGGTGTGGCGGAAAGCTATGGCCTTGCCAAGACCACGGCGGTGGTCAAGGGCACGCGCAGCGTTACCAAGGCGGACATGATTCATAACGACTGGCAGCCTGACATCAGCGTGGATCCGGAGACTTATCAGGTGGTAGCGGATGGGATGGTGCTGACTTGCGAGCCGGCTGAGGTGTTGCCGATGGCGCAGCGGTATTTTTTGTTTTAGGTTTGGGGGTGGGGCGCTGGTGGTCCATCCCCCTTTCGTACCCTGCCGGGCACGACTCACTTTTCTTTGTCTTGCCAAAGAAAAGTAAGCAAAAGAAAGGCGCGCCCGAGATGGCGACTTCCCCTTGAATTTTTGCAACCGGGCGGGGAAGGGGAAAACTCGCTGCGCTCAAACAGTTCCCCGTCTTTTTTCCGCCCGCTTACGAAAATTCAAGGCGCCATCTAGGGCAGGAACGTCAACGGCCAAACCGACGCGGAACATGCGTGAGTGCCAAGCTCGCGTGATGCGTGCATAGCAGTGCGTGTGCGCAATGCGAGCTTTGTAGCACGGGAGTTGATCTGCTATACGGAGTGGTGCACGAGCAGGAGATTGTTTGCTGTTCACTGCCCTAGATGGCGCCTTGAATTTCTGTTGCAGGGAGGAAAAAGAGGGGAGGCTTGTTTGAGCGAAGCGAGTTTGCCTCCCCTCCCTCCCTGCGACATAAATTCAAGGAGTGTTTCGCCATCTCGGGCGCGCCTTTCTTTGCTTACTTTCTTTGGCAAGACAAAGAAAGTGAGTCGCCCCCGGCAGGGGGTGAAATAGGGGATGCACCACCACGCTAAGCGGTCTCCAGTCGAATTCTGATTAAGTCCCAACCATGCTTTCCATCACCAAACACCTCCCCACGCCACACGGCCTGGCCTCCGTATTGGTCAAGCGCGCCCCCAAGCTGGTACTGCCGTTTCTGGAGCGCAGCCGCAGCCGCCTGCGCGCCACGCTCAACGATGGCCGCGAAGTGGCTGTCGTGCTGACGCGCGGCACTGTCATGCGCGGCGGCGATGTGCTGGTGGCCGAAGACGGCACGCTGGTGGAAGTGCAAGCCGCACCGGAGCAGGTATTGCGCGTGACCAGCGACAACCGCCTCGCCCTGATGCGCGCGGCCTACCACCTCGGCAATCGCCACACACCCGTGCAGGTCAGCGCCGACGCACTGCAGCTCGAAGCCGATCCAGTGCTCGAAGACATGCTGGTGCGCTTGGGCGTGACTGTTACGCATGTGGAAGCGCCGTTCGAGCCAGAGGCCGGTGCGTACGGTGGCGGCCATCGCCATGGCCACGACGCAACGTTCGAAGAGGACTACGCGGCCGCGCAGGCGCTGTACAACGAACACCATGGTCACGATCACGGCCACTCGCATGACCACGGGCACAGTCATGCCCATGGCCACGATCACGATCACAACCACGGTCATGTGCATGGTCCCGGCTGCGGCCATCACCACCATCACCATGACTAGCGTTGCCCAACTGACCGCGTTGCTGCATCTCGCATCTCCCGCATTGCCGGTGGGCGCGTTCAGCTATTCGCAGGGGCTGGAGGCGGCCGTGGATGTGCAGCATGTGAGCGACGAGGCATCCGCTGCAAAGTGGATTGCCGAAGGGCTCGACGTGCTTGCCGCGTGCGAGGCCCCGTTGTGGCTACTGCAATTTGCCGACTGGCAAGCCGGTCGCTTCGATGCCGTGGCCGAGCGCGATGCGTGGTTTCTTGCCACACGCGAAACGCGTGAGCTGCGGCTGGAAACCTCGCAGACGGGCTGGTCGCTCAATCGTCTGATCCAGCAGATGGAATGGGGCAACGATGCATTGCGCGCAGCGCTGTCGGCGCGTGCGTCGGTGACGTTTCCGACGGCATTTGCGGCGGCCGCTGCCGCACTGAACGTTGATCCGCACGACGGTGTGACAGCGTATTGCTTTGCGTGGGTCGAAAACCAGATGGCGGCGGCGGTGAAGGCCGTGCCGCTTGGGCAGGCGGCGGGGCAGCGCATTCTCTTTGGCCTGCATGCCGCGGTTGCAAACGCGGTGGAAGAAGCTACACGCCGCGCGGCGTGTCATCCGCCGGAACTGTCGACATTTTCGCCGGGGCTGGGTGTGTTGTCGGCCCGGCATGAGACCCAATACTCAAGACTCTTTCGTTCATGAACATCATGCGTACCAAGAAACTTCCAGCCCTGCGCGTTGGCGTGGGCGGCCCGGTGGGCTCCGGCAAGACCACGCTGCTTGAGATGCTCTGCAAGGCCATGCGCGAGCGCTACGATCTCGTGGCGATCACCAACGACATCTACACCAAGGAAGACCAGCGCCTGCTGACCATCTCCGGTGCATTGCCGGCGGAGCGCATCATGGGCGTGGAGACCGGCGGCTGTCCGCACACCGCCATCCGCGAAGATGCGTCGATCAACCTGGAGGCGGTGGACCGCATGCTCTCCAAGTTTCCCGATGCGGACGTGGTCTTCATTGAATCCGGCGGTGACAACCTGGCTGCCACGTTCAGCCCGGAGTTGTCGGACCTGACCATCTACGTGATCGACGTGGCGGGCGGGGAGAAGATTCCGCGCAAGGGCGGGCCGGGTATTACCAAGTCCGATCTGCTCATCATCAACAAGACGGATCTGGCACCGTACGTCGGCGCCAATCTGGAGGTGATGGAGAGCGACACGCGCAAGATGCGCGGCGACCGTCCCTTTGTGATGTGCAACCTGCGTGCGCAGGGCGGGCTGGATGAGGTCATCCGCTTCATCGAGCGGCAGGGCATGCTGAGCGCTTCTGCCTCGGCCTGATGCGGCCGGCACTTGCTTGGAGCGTGACTGGTCAAACCGGCAGGGACGTGACGAGCCGTGTGCCGTGGAGGTGCGTGATGAGGACGCTGCATAGGGTGATGCTGATGCTGGCGGCGCTGGGCGTTGCCGCATGCGCGCCAGCCATCGTCGGGCCGTACTACACGATGGATGTGCGATTGGCCGATGGAAAGCCGGTGCGCTGTGCTGTGAATCAGCCGGTGCACCTGCCTGCCCCGCCACCTGCGCCCTTGAGCACCCGTGAGCGCAACGAAGCCGAAGTGCTGGCCACGCAACCGTTGCGGTTGCAAAGCGGGCCTCGTGCACCCTATCCGACGGTGTACACGGCGCCCGACGTCCAGTGTTTTGCGTTGTCGAGCTGAGACTGGCGCATCCGCGTCAATACAACCCGGGAATCAGGCGCCAGGTTCGGGCGCGGTACGCGTCGTACTCCGCGCCGAATTGCGATTGCAGCAGGGCTTCCTCCGCGCGCATGCGTGCAACCAGCGGGGGAATCAGCAGCAGCGTCAGCACCACGCCGGCCAGTGCCCGGAACCCCAGCCCCCAGCCCAGCGTACTCACGAGCAACCCCAGGTAGCTTGGGTTGCGCACGTATTGGTAGATCCCGCCGGTCACCAGCGTATGGCCTGGCTGGATCGCCACCAGCCCGCTGAACCGGTTGCCGAGCACGTGCACCGGCCATAGTCGCAGCGCGCCGCCGGCAGCGTAGAGCACGACGCCGAGCCACCGCACGGCATCCCCGTCGATGCACCACAGGTTGAGCCGATCGGTATACGCCGGCAGCCAGGCACTGACGATGCCGATCAGGCCGAACACCGGCAGCACCCAGCGGTTGGATCGATCTTCGCGTTCGCCGGAACTGAGGTTGCCGCCAGCGAACAGCGCGGCAATGGTCAACGCGATGGTCACCACCACCAATGCCACACGCGCGGGATGCGCCAGCAGCGGACCAATGCCGCCCCAGCCCCACGCGGCCAGCGCGAGGTAGCCGAGTACCGAAATCACCGCTCCAACGCCAAGCTTGGCCGATGCCGCCATGAGTGCCTCAAGAGAATCCGAATGCGCCCAGTGTAGGCCTCGTGCCTGATGGCTGCATTGATAGCGCCCAAAAGAAAAGGCCGCGCCAGATCACATCGCGCGGCCTATTTCCTGAAGCAAAGACGGGCAATCAGCGGCGTTGATATTGCGTTGCGCCGAAGAGGATCTCCTTTGCCTTGTCGTCTTGCAGCGCTGGGCGCTCCTTGGCCAACACCTTGACCGCGCGCTGCACGGCGGGGCGTTCTTCAATGGCTTCAAACCAGCGCTGCAGCTTGGGGTAATCCGACAGCTCGATCCCCTGGTTCTTCCAGCTGCGCAGCCACGGCCACGTGGCGATGTCGGCGATGGAGTAGTCCGCGCCGCCCAGGTACTTTGATTCGGACAGGCGCTTGTCGATCACGCCATACAGGCGCTTGGCCTCGTTGCTGTAGCGGTTGATCGCGTACTCGATCTTCTCGGGTGCGTAGATGCGGAAGTGGTGTGCCTGGCCGAGCATCGGGCCGACGCCGCCCATCTGGAACATCAGCCATTGCAGCACGTCGTACTTACCGCGCACGTCTTCGGGGATGAACTTGCCGGTCTTGCCGGCGAGGTACAGCAGGATCGCGCCCGATTCGAACAGCGAGATCGGTTTGCCGTCTGGGCCGTCCTGATCGACGATGGCGGGAATCTTGTTGTTCGGGCTGATCTTCAGGAAGTCGGGCTTGAACTGGTCGCCGGCGCCGATGTTGATGCCGTGAACGCGATAAGGCAGCTCGCATTCCTCCAGCATGATGTGCACTTTGTGCCCGTTGGGCGTGGCCCAGCTATAGACGTCGATCATCGAGTTGGCTCCTGGGAGGGAAGAGACGTACGAGCCTTCAGCAAGCCCGCAAAGTGTTCCATTCCAGCACAGAACGGAAAAACGCGCAGACGGTGGGCACGGGCAAAAAAAATCCCCGCTCAAGGCGGGGTTAAGGAGTGAACGGTACAGCCGTGCGGCAGATCAGGAGCCGCGCGTGACCGGCATGTCGACAACGTCTTTCAGGTGCAGGTGCTTGGCCAGCTCCAGCTTGGCGATGGCGGCGCGGTGCACTTCATCCGGACCATCGGCCAGACGCAGCGTGCGCTGGTGCGCGTAGGCCGACGCCAGCGGGAAGTCGCCCGACACGCCGCCGCCGCCGTGCGCCTGGATCGCCCAGTCGACGATCTGGCAGGCGATGTTCGGGGCCACGACCTTGATCATCGCAATCTCGGCCTTGGCGACCTTGTTGCCGACGGTGTCCATCATGTATGCGGCCTTCAGCGTCAGCAGGCGGGCCTGTTCGATCATGCAGCGTGCTTCGGCAATGCGCTCGTGCCACACGCTGTGCTGTGCGATGGCCTTGCCGAACGCCACGCGCGACGACAGGCGCTTGCACATCAGTTCCAGCGCGCGTTCAGCCACGCCGATGCTGCGCATGCAGTGGTGGATACGGCCCGGGCCCAGGCGGCCCTGTGCGATCTCAAAGCCGCGGCCTTCACCCAGCAGGATGTTGCCTACTGGCACGCGCACGTTCTTCAGGTCGACTTCCATGTGGCCGTGCGGCGCATCGTCGTAGCCGAACACGGTCAGCGGTCGCATGACGGTGATGCCCGGCGCATCGGCGGGCACCACGATCATCGATTGCTGCTCGTGGCGGCCAGCGTCCGGGTTGGTCTTGCCCATGACGATGTAGACGGCACAGCGCGGGTCGCCGGCACCCGACGACCACCACTTGCGGCCGTTGATGACGTACTCGTCGCCCTGGCGCTCGATGCGGCATTCGATGTTGGTGGCGTCCGACGAGGCCACGGCCGGCTCGGTCATCAGGAAGGCCGAGCGGATCTCGCCGCGCAGCAGCGGCTCCAGCCAGCGGTCTTTCAGTTCTTCAGACGCGTAGCGCTCCAGCGTTTCCATGTTGCCGGTGTCCGGCGCAGAGCAGTTGAACACTTCCGGCGCCCAGGGCACGCGGCCCATGATCTCGCACAGCGGGGCGTATTCCAGGTTCGACAGGCCTTCCGGCGCGCGCGGCGAGCGGGGCAGGAACAGGTTCCACAGCCCGGCCTTGCGAGCCAGCGGCTTGAGCTCTTCGATCACCTTGGTCGGAATCCAGGCATTGCCCGCGCGGCGGTTGGCTTCGATCTCTTCGTAGAAGCGCTGCTCGTTCGGGTAGATGTGCTGGTCGAAGAAGGCGAGCAGGCGTTCCTGCATCTCCTTGACCTTGGGCGTGTAATCGAAATTCATGGTGTCTCCTCAGTACATCGAACAAGCGTCTCGAACGCGCAATCCATCCAGTCAGCTCAGGCGGGCGTGGTGATGCGGCCGCCAAGCACGGCAAACACGGCGCTCGCACGTGCGATCAGCCGGTCGCCACGATGAAACAGGGCCTGCGCAAAGGCCAGCTTGCTGCCGGTGCGCAACCCCTCTGGGGTGATCTCGATCCAGTCGCCTTCACCCGCTGAGGCGATGAAATCCACAGTGAGGCTGGCGGTGGACATGGCCAGCACACCTTCGTTGCTATTGCCGCTGGCAGGATCGGCCAGGCAGTAGCCGAGTGCCGCATCGGCCAGCGATGCAACCACGCCGCCATGCAGGATGCCGCGCCGGTTCAGGTGGTGGTGCCGCACATGAAAGCCCATCACCATCGACGCCCCCATGCCTCGCGCGTACACCGGCCCCAGCATCGTCAGGAAGGGGCTCGGCTTGTTCAGCAGGTCGAAGCCGGCGGGCACAGTCGGCGCGGTCAGGTCGGTGGCTGTGGTCATGGCACGTAGCCTCACTCACATCAATGCACGCAGCTTAAGCCTTCACATACAATAAGAAAAATGAATTTCGTAGATTGCCATTCATCAAAACCATGCATATATCGCGGGTCGACCTCAACCTGTTCGTCGTTTTCGACGCCATCTATACGGAGGGTGGGATTACGGCGGCAGCGCGCACGCTCAACCTGACGCAACCGGCGGTCAGCCATGCGCTGGGGCGGTTGCGCGAGCTGTTTGACGACCCGCTGTTCGAGCGGCGTGGGCAGGGCATGGTGCCGACGCCGCTGGCCCGGACCCTGATTGCCGAGGTGCGGACATCGCTGCAGGGCTTCGAGCGCACCTTGCGTGAGGGCACGCGCTTTGATCCGGCCACGAGTGAACGCCGCTTCACCATATCGATGCGCGATGCCTTGGAGGCGACGCTGCTGCCGCCCCTGATGGCGGCGATTGCCAAGGAAGCGCCGCGCATCGACGTGACCACGGTGCGGGGCGACCGCCGCCAGCTGGAAGCCGAGCTGCTGGCCGGCACCATCGACGCAGTGGCGGACATTCTGCTGCCGGCGTCCGCGGCCATTCGCCATGCGCCGATCCTGTCAGACCCGATGGTGGTGCTGGCGCGCCCCGGCCACCCGATTACGCAGGCGCCGCTCACGCTGGACCGCTACCTGGCCTGCGAGCATGTGCAAGTGTCGTCACGGCGGCGCGGGGCGGGGCTGGAAGACGTGGAGTTGCGCCGGCTAGGGCGCGAGCGCCGGGTGCGTCTGCGCTGCCAGCACTATCCGGCGGCGTGCCGCGTCGTCAGCTGCACCGATTGGCTCGTCACGCTACCAATACGCTACGCGCGCATCGCCAACGAGCCGTACGGCAACGTCATGCTGCCGCTGCCGTTCAACGTGCCGGCGCTGGAGCTGTACCTCTACTGGCACGCCAACAGCGACCAGGATGCCGCCGGCCGCTGGCTGCGCGATCACATCTTCGCGGCGATGGCCGAGGTGGCGTTGGACGATGCCGTTGCCGCCTTTGCCGACGGACGTTGACGAACCCGAAGCCGAACGCAATCATCGGGGCTGCGCAGCGCAAATGGCTTTGCCATGCCGGTTGATGACAGATTGATGGCATTCGGCTGTCGAGCGGCTGCGCTTCCTGGCAAACCGTCTTCCCTCGTGATGTATGACTGCGACAGCGTCCGCGATCAGTTTTCAATCCGACAACACCGGTCTTATCTGCGGCTTTCGCTTCGAGCCAGGCCGGCCCGGCGTTGCCCTGGATTCTTCGCAGATCGGCGACGCGCTGGAGCGTGCCGGACACGACAACACGGAGTGCGCCGATGACGCGTTCATCTGGCTGCACTTCAACCTGTCGCGTGCGGGGTGCATGCGTTGGCTACAAAGCCATCTTGATTTGCCGCAACCGTTTCTCGAGATGCTGGGCGAGGAGGCGCACTCCACGCGCATCGAGCAGCAGGATGGGGCGCTGGTGGCCGTCTTCAACGACGTGATCTTCGATTTCGAGCGCACGCCCACGCAGGTTGCAACGCAGTGGGTGTATGCGCATCGGCGCCTGCTGGTGACCTTGCGCCGCAAGCCGCTGCATTCGGTCGACAGGCTGCGCGAATGCGTGCGCAACGGCGAGACGTTTCGCTCGCCGGCCAACCTGCTGGGCCACCTGATGTGCGATCAGGCGGACCTGATGACGCAGATCGTGCGCACCACCGGTATCGACATCGACCGCATCGAAGACCGTTTTCTCGCTTCAAAAATCACTTCAGGGCGGCAGGAGCTTGCCGGCACTCGCCGGGTGCTGGTGCGCCTGCAGCGCATGCTGGCGCCTGAGCCGGGTTCGGTGTTCCGCCTGCTCTCCCGTCCGCCGGTGTGGCTCCATCCGGAAGATGTGCAGCAGTTGCGTGAGTCGACCGAAGAGTTCTCCGTCGTGCTGCGTGACATGAGCGGGTTGATCGAACGCATCAAGCTGCTGCAGGAAGAGGTGATCGCGCGCTTGGACGAACAGAACAACCGCACGCTGTTCACGCTGACGCTCGTGACCGTGCTCGCGCTGCCGATCAACATCGTGGCGGGCCTGTTCGGCATGAACGTCGGTGGTGTACCGCTGGCCGAGAACCACCACGGTTTCTGGATGATGGTGGGGCTGGTCGCAGGATTTACTGCGCTGATCGCGTGGTGGGTGGTTCGTCGCCGCAACAACCAGTAACGCGCAGGCCGAGTGATCACCGCTTAGCAGCGATGACCTTGGGCGATGTCGCTGCAGCCTTGGCTGATGGGAACGGATAGCGTGCGCTGAACTCCGCAAAGCGCTCGGCGAGGAACTCCGCGCAGGCCGTCAGCCGTGCCGGGCGATGGCGGCGCGCGAGGCTCACGAGTTGCAGCGGTGTAGGCGCGTGGCTCCATGCGGGCAGCGCAACCTCCAATCGCCCGGCGTACACGTCCTGCGCGACATCCAACCATGACTTGAAAGCCAGCCCGCGCCCGGCGACGGCCCAGTCGCGCACGACGGCGCCGTCATCGCACTGGAAATCGCCGCGTACGTCCAGCGGGGCGGGGCCGCTAGAGTGTGTGAGCTGCCAACGCGTAACGGGCTCGCCGTTGCGTAGCAGGATCAGGCAGCGGTGGTCGGCCAGATCGCTCGGGTGCGCAGGGCGGCCGTGTTGCTTGAAATACGACGGCGCCCCCACGATCACGCGCGGATGCGATGCCAGCGGCCGCCGCACCAGTGCGGAATCCTGCAGATGCCCGTAGCGCAGTGCGAAATCGAGGTCTTCGCGCATCAGGTCGGCCAGCCGGTCGCCCAGCACCAGGGTGACGCGCACGCCGGGGTGCACGTCGCAGAAGGCATCCAGCCACGGGCGCAGGATGTGCCGCCCCAGGTCTGACGTGGCGGCAATGCGGATGGTGCCCGCCAGTTCAGTGCGGTCCTGGCCGAGGCTTTCTGCGCCTTCATCCAATGCTTCCAGCGCCTGCCTTGCATACCCTAGATAACGCTGGCCGGCTTCGGTGGGCCGCATGCTGCGCGTCGTGCGCTCGAACAGGCGGGCGCCCAGTTCGGTTTCCACGCGCTTGAGTGCAGCGCTGGCGGTGGCGGGCAGCCAGCCGAGCTGCCGGGCAGCGGCAGAGAGGTTGCCGGCGTCAGCAATGCGCACCAGCAGGCGGAGGTCGTCGAGGGCGATCATTGTCAAAGCGTGTTTGGAGAATCATCAAAGCATAGACGGATTATCTTGTGTTTGTTTGATGGAAGAATCACCGCCATCGATTGACGGTTTTTTTTCTTTCTTCTCAAAGGAGCATTGGCATGACTTCGACGACCTTGCAGGACCAAGCGGTGGTGGTGTTGGGCGGTACGGCGGGCATTGGGCAGGCAGTCGCACGTGCGGCGGCGGCCGCTGGCGCTCGCGTGACGGTGCTGGGCCGCTCGGCCAAGACAGACGGCGGCATCCATGGGATTGCTGTCGACGCGAATGACACCGCTTCGCTGGGCAGTGCGCTAGTGCAGGCTGCGGCCGGTGGCAAGATCGATCATCTTGTCATCACCATCGGCTCGCGCACGAGCCCGCCGCCGTTTGCCTCGCTGCAACGCGCCGATCTGGAGCAGGGCTTCGGCACCAAGCTGTTTGCCGCGCTGATGGCGGTGCAGGCTGCGCTGCCCTATCTGGCAGAGCGCGCGTCGATCACGCTCACGTCTGGGCTGCTCTCGCGCAAGCCGACGGCGAGCGGGCTGCTGCGCGCGTCCATCAACGCAGCGGTGGAAGCGGCGGCCAAGAACCTTGCGAAGGAATTGGCGCCGCGCCGCGTCAACGTGGTCAGCCCCGGTGTAGTGGATACGGAAGTGTGGGGCGCGCCGGCGGATCGCGAGGCCATGCTCGCGCGCATCGGCGCCGGGTTGCCGGTCGGCCGTGTCGGCACGCCGGACGACCTCGCCCAGGGCTATCTGCTGGCCATGACCAACGGCTTCATGACCGGCGCCATCATCGACATTGAAGGAGGCGGTTTGCTATGAGTTCAGACAGCGATTGGACATTCGACCATGTGAACTTTCACGTGGCAGGTGACGCGCCCATCCTCAAGTTCTTCGCCGATGTGCTCGGCTGGAAACCGGGGCCGCGTCCGGCGTTTCCGTTTCCTGGCACATGGCTGTACCAGAACGGCGATGCGCTGGTGCATCTGGTGGACAAGGAGGGCCGGGAGGACGACAGCCCGGAGCTGGTGTTTTCGCACGTCGCCTTTCGCACGAGGAGGGATGCGGCCGATGTGTTGGCCGCCGTGCGCGAAAGCGGGATGCCGCACCAGGTGCGCAAGCACCCCGATCGGCCGGCAGCGCAGATCTTCGTGCAGTTGGCTGGGGTGGTGCTTGAGCTGGAGGCGCCGCTGTCCGGTCCGTTGGAAGCGGCGCGCGAGTACGAGTGAATCGCTGAATCAGGCGCCGGCCTGCTGGGCGTATTTCCAGCCCAGCTCGGCCATCGGGCGGGCGCGCTTGCCCGCTTCTAGCGCCTGCGCCGAAGACGCCGTGCCGTCCACCACGCGCTTCATGATCCCCTGCAGGATGCCGGCAATGCGGAACATGTTGTAGGCGAGGTAGAAGTTCCAGTCGCCGGTGATGCGGCGGCCGGTGCGTTCTTCGTATTGGCGGATGTACTCGGCTTCCGTCGGGATGCCCAAGGCGGCAAAGTCCAATCCGGCCACGCCGCGGAACTGCCCCGGCTCGATGTGCCAACTCATGCAGTGGTAGCTGAAGTCGGCCAGCGGATGCCCCAGCGTCGACAGTTCCCAATCGAGGATGGCCAGTACGCGAGGTTCCGTCGGGTGGAAGATCAGGTTGTCGAGCCGGTAGTCGCCGTGGACGATGCTGGTGATTTCTTCTGCCTCTTGCGGCACGTGCTTGGGCAGCCATTCGATCAGGTTGTCCATTGCCGGAATCGACTCGGTTTCCGACAGCTTGTACTGCTTGCTCCAGCGCTCGATCTGGCGCGCGAAATAGTTGCCGGGTTTGCCGTAGTCGGCGAGCCCAATCGCGGCGTAGTCCACCGTGTGCAGCGCGGAGATGACGCGGTTCATCTCGTTGTAGATGGCAGTGCGTTCGGCAGGTGCCATGCCGGGCAGCGCCTGGTCCCACAGCACGCGGCCCTGCACGAATTCCATGATGTAGAAGGCGCGGCCGATCACGGCTTCGTCTTCGCACAGCGCGTACATTTTGGCGACCGGCACGTCGGTTTTGGCGAGCGCGTCCATCACGCGGTACTCGCGCTCGATGGCATGCGCGGACGGCAGCAGCTTCGCCTTCGGGCCGGGCTTGGCGCGCATCACATACGTACGCGACGGCGTGATCAGCTTGAAGGTCGGGTTCGACTGGCCGCCCTTGAACTGCTCCACGGTGAGCGGGCCAGCAAAGCCCGTCACGTGTTCGCGCATCCACGCCTCCAGCGCGCCGATGTCGAACTTCTGCTGGTCTGCCACCGGCCGCGTGCCTTCGAAGGCCGAGAAATCCTGCTGCTCCGTTTGTGCCATGGGGGTGTCTCCGAATCTTGTTCTTTGATGGGTTCAGGCGGGATTGCGATAGCGAAGGTATTGCTGCAGCAAGACCTCCATCGTCGTCAGCCGCGAGCCAAAGTGCACAGGCGAGGGCGGCGAGAAGTTGCTCATGCGCAGCACCCAGTCGCTTGGGCTCTCACCCACATCGAGTGCATTGATGCAGCCAGCCGTCTGCGCGAGGTTGCCAAAGAACACGCGCTCACCACCGGTGATGGCGTGCGAGAGGATCGCGCGGTTGGTGCCGCCATGCAGCACCAGCAGCACGGTGTCCCAATCGGGCAGGGCGCGCAGATGCGTGAGCGCCGGGATCACGCGGTTGAGAAATTCGCCGATGCTCTCGCCGTTCAGGAAGCGGCGTTCCTCCGGTACGGTGCCTTCGAATACGCCGATGAACGCTTGCGCTAGTTCGTGCTCGGGAATCTCTCCCAGCTTGCCGCCACGGATTTCCTGCAGCTCGGGCCATTGCTCAAGCGTGACGCCGCGCGCCTGCATCGCGGGCATTTCCGCCAGCACGCGCTGTGCGGTTTCCACCGTGCGTGGCAAGCCGCTGACGATCACGCGATCGAACAGGATGTTCTCTGCCGCAAAGGTGCGCCCAGCAGCAGTCGCTTGCTTGCGGCCCTCTTCATTGAGCGGCACGGTGTCGGGCTCGATCGGGCGGCCGGTCTCGTCAAAGTACGTGACGGCGCCATGGCGCATCAGATAGATGCGCCGACGGTTGGATGTTGGGAACGGAATCATGCTCAGCGGCTCAGCGGTATTGCGGTTTGCGTTTCTGCAGGAAGGCAGAGATGCCTTCGTTGCCATCGGCATGGTGCAGTGCTTCGACAAAGCTGTGCTGTTCGGCTTTGAGGTGATCGTGCAGTGAAGCGTCTTCCGCGTTGGCGATCAGGCCCTTGATGCGGCCGACCGCATGTGGTGATTGCGCCGCGAGTTTCTCTGCCAGCAGCAGCGCATGGTCCAGTGCCTCGCCGGGTTTGACGACTTCGTTGATGAGGCCGAAGTGCGCGAGTCGTTCTGCGCCCACAGGCTTGCCGAGCATGATGATCTCGCTCGCCAGCGGACGCGGTAGGAAGCGCGCGATGTGCCACGAGCCGCCGCCGTCCGGCGTAAGCGCGACGTTCACATACGCCATCACGAACTTCGCATCCGATGCGGCAATCGCAAAGTCGCACGCCAGCACCAGCGAGAAGCCTGCGCCCGCCGCCGGGCCTTCCACTGCCGCAATCACCGGCTTGGGGAAGGTGCGGATCGTTTCAATCCAATGGTTGAGCGCGTCGATGCCTTCTTCCTGCACGCTCTTGGGTTTGCTGCGGTTTTCCAGCAGGCGATTCAGGTTGCCACCCGCGCAGAACGCGTTGCCTGCGCCGGTGAAGATGACGGCGCGGATCTCGTTGTCGTTGGCGGCGCGATCCAGGGCCTCCATCGACGCGGTGTACATCACCGGGTCCAGTGCGTTGCGTGCGTCGGGGTTGGACAGAACAAGCACTAGCGTTGAGCCGATGCGTTGGGAGAGCAGTTGCGCGGTCATGGCAATGGCCTCGTGTCGGGAGGGTAGGGGTTAGGCGTCCGGCGTCAACAACGACATGCCCAAACGGGCACGGCGCAGCAGCCACGGGCTCGGGCGATAACGCGGGTCGCCATAGAGCACGTACAGGTTCTGCAGCACTTCAAGGATGGCGCCCGTGCCCAGCGTGTCGCCCAGCGCCAGCGGCCCTTGCGGATAGCCCAGGCCCAGCGTGACAGCGAGATCAATGTCGGTGGGCGTGGCGATGCGCTGCTGGGCGATATCGCACGCAATGTTGACGATGCACGCGACGATGCGCTGCGCGACAAAGCCACCCGAATCGCGGATCACCGTCACGGGCACGCCGTCGGAGGCGAGCAGACCATGTGCGGCGTCGCGGTAGGCGTGGTCGGTGGCGGGCGTGGTCATCAGCGTACGGCGCTTGGTGGCCGCAAACGGATAGAGCGTGTCGAGCGCCACGGTGCGGCGCGCATCCAGCCCTTCGGCAGTCACACACGCAGTGGCATCCAGCCCACGCGGCGTGACGATGATGAGCGCATCGGCAGACGGTTTGGCGCCCGCTTCCGGCGTGATGCCCAGATCGAGCATCAGGCGCTGTGCCGCAGCATGGCCTGCTTCATGCGCGCGGCTGATCCATACGGACGACGGGCGCGTGGTGGGCACCGGCGCTTCGGCCGGCACCTGCTTCTGCCCCTCGGGGTAGCGATAGAAGCCTTCGCCCGTCTTACGGCCCAGGATACCGCCGGCAAAGCGCACCGCTGTGATCTGCGAGGGGCGATAGCGCGGCTCCTCATAGAACTGGCGGTAGACCGATTCCATCACCGGGTGCGAGACGTCCAGCCCGGTCAGGTCCATCAGCTCGAACGGGCCCATCCGGAAGCCTGCCTGCTCGCGCATGATGGCGTCGATGTCGGCATAGGCGGCCACGCTTTCCTGCGCCACGCGCAGGCCTTCGGTGTTCATGCCACGCCCGGCGTGGTTGACGATGAAGCCCGGCATGTCGATGCAGCGCACGGGCGTATGGCCCATGCGCTTGGCCAGTGCGGCCAAGGCATCGCCAGTAGCGGGCGCGCTGCGCAGGCCGTCGATCACCTCGACCACCTTCATCAGCGGCACGGGGTTGAAGAAGTGGAAGCCGGCCACGCGCTCGGGGTGCTTGCAGGCCGTGGCAATGGCCGTGATCGACAGCGACGACGTGTTCGACGCCAGGATCGCGTCGGCGCGGACGATGTCTTCGAGCTGGCGGAAGAGGTCGCGCTTGACCTCCAGTTTCTCGACGATGGCTTCAACGACGAGATCGCAGTCGGCCAAATCGGTCAGGGCGCCGGCAGGGATCAGGCGCGCCACGGTGGCGTCGGCTTCCTCCGCCGTGAGCTTGCCCTTGGCAGCCAGCTTGGCCAGCGTGTCGGCCAGTGCTGTACACGCCGCTTCCACGGCGGGCGGGTTGGCGTCGAACAGCTTGACGCCCAGGCCGGCCTGGGCCGCGATCTGCGCAATGCCGCGCCCCATGGCGCCGGTCCCTACAATCCCGATAGTCTGCATATGAAATTCGCTTCGATCGAAAGAAGTCTGGCTAAAATAGCACGAGCGTGCGATTTTAGGCATCCACGCCAACCATAATGGGCGCTTCCATCACACAGCGCCACCCAAGGAGAGAGTGCTTCATGCTGACGCTATACGGTTTTGCCGCGAGCAACTACTACAACAAGGTCAAGCTCGCGCTACTGGAGAAGGGCCTTCCGTTTGAAGAGTCGCTGCGCTGGCCCGACCAGACCGACGGTGAGATCTCGCCACTGCACAAGGTGCCCTATCTGAAGGATGGCGATCGCGGCATGTGCGAATCGCAGGTCATCGTCGACTATCTGGAGGCGCGCTACCCGGAGCATCCGCTGGTTCCGGCTGATCCGTTCCAGGCGGCCAAGGTGCGCGAGGTCGTGACCTTCCTGGAGCTGCACCTGGAGTTGGTGGCGCGTCAGCTGTTTCCCGAAGCGTTTTTCGGCGGCAAGATCAGCGACAACCTGAAAGCGAAAACGCGCGAGCAGTTGCAGAAGAACATCCCGGCGGCGGCCAAGCTGTTCAAGTTCGCGCCGTACGTGGCGGGTGACACGTTCACGATTGCGGACTGCGCTGCCATCGTGCACTTCCCGCTGGTCAGCCAGGCCACCAAGATCATCTACGGGGAAGACCTGCTGGCACAGGTCGAGGGCATCAAGCCCTATCTTGCTGCGATGGCCGAGAACCCGAACGTGCAGAAGGTGCGCGCAGACAGCAAGGCGAATCTGGAGCAGATGCTGGCGCATTACGCCAGTAAGCGGGCGTAGCGTCAGGCGCTGTCCATGCTGTTGCAGTGCGCACTGTCAGGGCGGCGCGGACTTTAGATTCGTCCTATGGACCCGCAGTGCGTCAACACGCCATGATGACATTCTCGAATGCGGAGCGAGGGCGTTGTGTCCTAGCAAAGCCGCTGTTCAATGCTTATCTGGGAGTGAGCGCGTCATGCAGCGTCAGCGTTTGGAGATTGAGCTAACGACGGAACAGAGCAATGCGATCCGAAAAGCGGTCGCGCAAATCCCCTATTGTCCTGGCGGAAGCGAGCCATACATTCGTGACGTTAGGTCGAGGCTGAGCCAGTGTCTACCACAATCGATCCTTGAGTTGCTTGAGGCTCAGCGGGCATCCAAGGCACCTAATCCATACGTCGTGATTTACAACCTCCCCACGGATGATAAGTGATGGGGAGTCCTTTCCCGCATGAAAGCGGAAAGCCCTTTAAGCGTGGTGTCCTCAGTGAGAATCAGCTTGTTGGTCTAGCGGCGCTGACTGGGGAGCCCTATTCCATTGTCTTTGAGGGTCAGGAGCTTGTTGTTAATCTTGTCCCACAGAAGGACAGCAAGCGTGAGCTCCATTGGCGTGGTTCAGAAGTTGAACTCGATTTCCATACCGAGAATGCTGCGCTTCGCTTCATGGCGCCGGAGGACTATTCGCCTGCAGGGTTGCATTGCTTGGTGTGAGACATGATGTTGCGGCGCCTCGTACACGTGTTTCTGATTCAAGAGCGGCACTAGCGTTGTTGGACAAGGAGGATGTCGCCACCCTCTATGGGAATCATTTCATTATTCAGCTCCCCTATCGATGGAGAGGGCTCTTCTTTGGTGACCGGGAGCATACGGACGCTTGTGCTTTGCTGTATGGCCCACGTGCACTACCTCGGGTCAATGCTGCGCTCTACCGAGGCATGATGGTCCCTACTAATACTCGTGCCGAGATAGCGCTTAGAAATTTCCATGAAGCAATTCGAACTGTGGCCCATGCCGTCGACATTACACCGGGCACGTTCATATATGTCGATAATCGATTTGCCTTGCACTCGCGCGATGCCTTTTCCGCAACCTTTGATGAGAACGGCAGGGCGAACAGATGGGTTCAGCGTGTTTATGTGGCCTCCTCTTTGTGGAATTTCAGAGCGTTTGCGTGCAGGGGAAATCGGATCTTTGATCCAACGTCAATAGCCAGTGACGTTCCTTCGTTCGATGGTCACGAGGCGTGCGCGGCATGACTGCACAGTTGCAGGTACCCATTGCGCGGGAAACGCCCTACCGGGGAGCGAGAGCGACGGCCTATGTTTTGATGGCAATGGTTTTGTTTGCCACATACGATGCGTTGTCAAAACACTTAACGGCCAGCTACCCAGTGAGCGAGTTGTTGTGGATCCGCTATCTGACCCACACAACATTTATGCTTGTGGTGTTTGGTCCGTTTATGCGGTCTCGGCTGCTGAAGACGCGTCAGCCTGTTGCTCAGGTGCTCAGGGCGTTGCTCTTGGTGGCGGTGACGTTCTTGTTCATGACCGGATTACAGTATGTTGCGCTGGCAGAAGCGACCGCCATCAATTTTCTGGCGCCACTGGTGGTGACAGCGTTATCAGCGCCATTACTGAAGGAGCGCGTGAGCGCCTATTCCTGGTTCGCAGTCCTTTGCGGCTTTGTTGGTGTGCTGCTGATTGTGCGGCCGAGCGCCAATGTGAACGCGGGGGCATTGTTCCCACTGGCCTCGGCGATCTGCTACGGCCTATACCAGATCATGACCCGCAGATTCGTGGGGGCTGAGCATCCCGTGACCACCCACTTTATTCTTGGCTTGGTGGGGTTGATTGCAACCAGCTTTACATGGCAACAGAGCTGGGCGTTTCCGGCGTGGTCGGATTTGCCGCTTGTGCTGGGGCTTGGCCTCACCACTGGCACGGGGCACTTTCTTTTGATTCGGGCGTTCGAGCACATCAGCCCAGTTGCGGCCGCACCATTTACCTATACGCACCTGATCTGGGCCGTACTGCTGGGCTATCTCGTGTTTCATGAGATACCTAGCTGGTTTTCAATACTCGGTATTTTGGTGATTGCAATGAGTGGCCTATTCAACGTCTATGCCAAGCGGCGGCAGACCCTCATTGCAAACTGAGTGAGAGGCTATATCTTCGCCAAACGCTCCAACGCAAGTTGGAGCGTTTCGTCTTTCTTGGCGAAGCAAAAGCGCACCACGCCCGATTCGTGCGGCTGAGAGTAGAACGCCGACACGGGGATCGCCGCCACGCCGATCTCGCTCGTCAGCCACTTGGCGAATTCGGCCTCAGGCAGGTCGGAGATGGCGCTGTAATCCACACACTGGAAGTACGTGCCCTGGCAGGGCAGCAGCTTGAAGCGCGTCTTCGCAAGCCCCGCGCGGAACAGGTCGCGTTTGTGCTGATAGAACGCCGGCAACTCCAGATACGGTCGCAGATCGGCCATATAGTTCGCGAGGCCGTGCTGCACTGGTGTGTTGACGGTGAACACGTTGAACTGGTGCACCTTGCGGAACTCCGCCATGAGTGCGGCCGGCGCAGCCACGTAGCCGACCTTCCAGCCCGTCACGTGATACGTCTTACCGAAGCTCGACACCACAAAGGCGCGCCGCGCCAGCTCGGGAATGCGCGCGACCGACGCATGCGGCACGCCGTCGTACACCATGTGCTCGTACACCTCGTCGGAGAGCAGCAGCACGTTCGTCGGCTCGAGGATCTCGGCCAGCTTTTGCATGTCGTCCGCATGCCAGACGGTGCCCGTCGGGTTGTGCGGCGTGTTGAGCATGATCAGGCGCGTGCGCGGCGTGATGGCCGCAGCCAGCGTGTCGAACGGGATGCGGAAGTCCGGCGCGTTCAGCGTGATCGGCACGACCTTGCCGCCGGCCAGCTCGATCGACGGGATGTAGCTGTCGTACGTCGGCTCGAAGACGATCACTTCGTCGCCCGGATGCACGCAGCACAACACCGTGGTCAACAGTGCTTGCGTGGCGCCGGCGGTGATGGTGATTTCGCGATCGGCGTCGTACGTGTGGCCGTAGAGCGTGGCGACTTTCGCGGCGATGGCGTGGCGCAGTGCGGGTACACCGGTCATCGGCGGGTACTGGTTCAGGCCGGCGCGCATGGCATCGGATACCGCATCGACGATGCGCGGGTCGCAATCGAAATCTGGGAAGCCCTGGCCCAGGTTGACGGCCTGCTTTTCCACGGCCAGCGCCGACATCACGGTGAAGATGGTGGTGCCAACGTTGGGCAGCCGCGAGGGCGGCGGAGCGATGGGCGCGAGCGAATCAGCGGACAGGGCAGCAGTGGTCATGATGAAACGGCTTCAGGCTTGAATGGTGGAAGTGCTCTCCAATTGGACCAGCGCGACGAACTGCTTGGGCGGCAGCACCGCCACGTCGCAATACTTGGCCATGCGGCGCTTGAGCTTGAGCACAGCCTTGTCCTTGGAGACGAGATAGGCAACGTTGGCGGCATCGGCCAGCGCGAGGAATTTCTGGTCGTCGCGGTCTTTGCAGCGCGGGACGAAGGTTTCGCCCTGCGCGCGGGCCGCTTCTTCCGGATCCGCCACCGAGCGGGTCACGCGGTCGACCCAGGCCAGCGCCGCTTGCGCATCGACGGCGTAGTGCGCGAACTGCGGATAGTCCAGCACGCGGCGCAGTTCTTCGCGGCACGCGGGGCTGATGATGGCATCCAGCCGGCCAGCTTCCAGCGCGGCGCGAATGGGGCGCGCACCGGCGTCGTCAAAGATGAGGATGTCGACCCAGATGTTGGAGTCCAGCACCACGCGTGGCGCTGGGGTTTGGGCCGGGGCAGCAGCGTCCGCCATTCGATACAATTCCAGACTTGTGAACCGCGATTCTGACATGATCATCGTCCTCTCGCCGGCCAAGTCGCTCGACTACGACACCCCGCCGCGCATCAAGACCCACACGCTGCCCGATTTCATCGCGCGCTCCGCAGAACTCATCGACGTGCTTCGCAAGCTGTCGCCAGCCCAGATCGGCACGCTGATGAAGATTTCCGACCCGTTGGCGGTGCTCAATGCCACCCGCTACGGGGATTGGTCCACCGAATTCACCGCCGAGAACAGCAAGCAGGCCGCGCTGGCCTTCGATGGCGATGTCTATGGCGGGCTCGATGCCAATTCGCTGTCGGCGGACGATCTGCAGTTCGCGCAACAGCATCTGCGGATTCTGTCGGGCCTGTACGGCGTGCTGCGCCCGCTCGACTGGATGCAGCCGTATCGCCTGGAAATGGGTACGCGCCTGGCCAATCCGCACGGCAAAGACCTCTACAGCTTCTGGGGCGATGATGTGACGTTGGCGCTCAACAAGCTCTTCAAGCAGGACGATGACCCCGTGCTCGTCAACCTCGCGTCGGAAGAGTATTTCAAGGTAGTGCGGCCCAAGGTGCTCAAGGCGCGCATCGTCACGCCCATCTTCGAGGATTGGAAGAATGGGCAATACAAGATCATTTCGTTCTATGCCAAGCGTGCGCGCGGGCTGATGGCGCGTTACGCGATCGAGCACCGCATCACCGATCCTCGCAAGCTCAAAGTGTTCGATGTCGACGGCTATGCGTTTGACGCGGCCGATTCCGATGACGAGCGCTGGGTCTTCCGCCGCAAGCTCACCTGATGACAGGAGCCGACATGACTGCCAACCAACCGCATATTTCCAGCACGTTCGACAGCGGCGCCATCGAGGTCGTCGATGCCACGCGCGCGGATGCCATCCGCCTGCGCATCCGACGTGATTCGCACGCCGACTTCACGCAGTGGTTCCACTTCCGCCTGCAGGGCGTGCAAGGCCAGGCGTGCAAGCTGGCGCTGGAAAACGCCGGCGAATGCACGTACCCCGCCGGCTGGAAGGACTATCAGGCCGTCGCCTCATACGACCGCGAGCACTGGTTCCGTGTGCCGACGCGCTACGACGGCAAGACGATGACCATCGAAGTCACGCCCGAGCACGACAGCATCTGGTTTGCGTATTTCGAGCCCTACTCGGACGAGCGCCACCTGTCGCTGGTGGCCGCAGCGCAGACCAAGCCCGGTGTGCGCACGCAGCGCCTCGGCAGCACGGTGCAGGGGCGCGACATGACCAGCATCACCGTCGGTGAGCCGGGCCCCGGAAAAAAGAACGTGTGGATCATCGCGCGCCAGCATCCGGGCGAGACGATGGCCGAGTGGTTCGTCGAAGGGCTGCTTGCGCGCCTGACGCGTCAAGGTGTTTGGGGCGGTGATCCGATTGGCCGTGTGCTCGCCGAGCGCGCCGTCTTCCATATCGTGCCGAACATGAACCCGGATGGCTCGTCGCTTGGCAACCTGCGCACCAACGCCGCCGGTGCCAACCTGAATCGCGAATGGATGGAGCCCGACGCGCAGCGCAGCCCCGAAGTGCTGTGCGTGCGCCAGGCCATCGAGCAGACCGGCGTCGATCTGTTCTTCGACATTCACGGCGATGAGGCGTTGCCCCATGTGTTCGTGGCAGGCAGTGAGATGCTGCCGGGCTTTACCGATGCGCAGCGTGCCGATCAGGACCGCTTTGTGGCGGCCTTCCTGCGTGCATCACCGGATTTCCAGACGCAATACGGCTACGAAGCCAGCAAGTACAACGAAGACGCGCTCAAGCTCGCCTCGAAATACATCGGGCACACATATGGTTGCCTGTCGCTGACGCTGGAAATGCCGTTCAAGGACAACGCTGATCTGCCCGATGCCCGCGTGGGCTGGGATGGGGCCCGTAGCGCTGCACTGGGTGCGGCGATGCTGCAGGCGATCCTGGAGTATCTCGGCTGAACGATCGCGCCGAGGTCACCAATGCAAAACGCGCCGCCAGGATTCTGGCGGCGCGTTTGTTTTTACTGGCCGGAGGTCGACTTCTTCGTCGTCTTTTTGGCCGTCGACTTGGCGGTGGTTTTGCCAGTCGAGGTGGACTTGGTCTTGGCCGTGCCGCTGCTCTTCGCAGACTTGGCTGTGGACTTCGTCGCGGCCTTGCCCTTGGCGGTGCTCTTGCCGTGTACAGCCGAGGTGGTTGCGCAGCGATGGCCGCGGCGGCAGTGCGTGCGCGCCGTCGACGATGACGGCGCAGCAGCAGGGGCGGCGAACGGCTGGCCGTTGGCGTCGAGCAGTTCGTACGCCAGCATCATCCCTTCGTCATAGCCGCAGCGCACGCGCACCGGCTCCCACTGGTCATTGCCCGTGCCGCGCTTGTGCACAGCGGCATTGAAGCTGACGACGCTCGATACCTTGACCGCGCCTTGCTTGCTCGACGAGAAGCGCGAGTCCCATGGCTCGACCTTGGCCTGGTCATTGGACAGCGCGCCAGTCGGCAGGCGGAACTGATCGAAGTTGGTCGAGCGCGGAATGATCCAGCTCGCATGCGCAGCGCAGTCGGCCACGTCGGGGCGGGCACCTTCGGATTGGATCAGGCGGTCACGGGTCTGCGCGCGGTACTCCGACAGGCTCATCTTGTCCTTGGCCGGCAGGTTGACCGTGGTGGTTCCGCTGGCATCGGTCGAGCCGAAGACGATCGGTGGCGTGGTTGGTACGGGCTGCGTGGCCGGCTTGGCCTGTGCGGCTGAAGTACTCGGCGTGGCGTTGGTGGCCTGGGCCGACGCGTTGGTCGGTTCAGTCTGCAAGTTGGAGCAGGCGGCCAGCAAAGCGACGACGCCGAGACAGAGTAGTTTGGGTCGCAACATCACGAGTGTTACAGGGTGTCGGCGTGGAAAATCGCCATGATAGAGGAAAGCTAAGGCCGAAAGTTCCTGTAGCTTTCCCCAATGCGGCACATCAAGCGATTTTGCTGTAACAGCGCGTTACGGCACGGTGTTGGTTACCAAGTGATCATCATTGCTTGGTGAACAACCATGCGAGCGACCACTCATCAGTGCGCGCCTCGTATTTGATGCCCTTGCGCATGGCCCATGTAGCGAGCTGATGGTGCGACGGAATGATCGCGTAGTCAGTCTGCGCAAAGCGTGCAGCGGTCTTGGCGGCCTGCTCGTGGGCCTGTTCGCTCGATACCGTCGAGAGCGACGTCTGCACAAGCTTGTCCAGTTCCGGATTGCTGTAGCGGCCCCAGTTCCAGCTGCCGTAGCCGGTTTGTGCGTTGGGCGTGCCGAGAATGCTGCGCAGCGCCACATCTGCCGCCACCGAGCCCCAGCCCAGCATCATGAACGAGAACTCGCCCTGGCGTGCACGCGTGAAATACGCCGCCACAGGCAGCGTTTCCACCTTGGTCTGAATGCCGACGCGCGTGAGCAGTTGCGCGGTGGTTTGCGCAACCTGCGCGTCGTTCAGGTAGCGATTGTTAGTGGCGTGCAGCGTGAGCCCGAAACCGTTCGGATAACCTGCCTCGGCCAGCAATTTCTTCGCGCGCTCCGCGTCATACGGAATCGGCTTGCCGCCCGGGTGCCCAAAGATCTGGGGGGACACGATGTTCGATGCCACCACGCCCTGGCCCTCCAGCACGCGCGAGACGATCGCATCGCGGTTGATGGCGAGTGCCACGGCTTCACGCACGCGGTGGTCCTTGAACGGATTCTTCGCGAGCGGCTTGCCGGCCTTGTCCGTAACAAACGGCGATACGTCACGGCTCTGGTCCATCTGCCAGAAGATCGTGCGCCACGACACCTGCTGCTCGAGGTGGAACTTGGCGTTCTGCTTGATGCGCGGCACATCCGCTGCGGGCACGGCTTCCACCACATCCACGTCACCAGAGAGCAGGGCGGCCGTACGCGCGGCGTTGTCGGTGATGATCTTGAAGGTGACCTTGTCCCACTGCGGCACACGGCCCCAGTAGTTCGGGTTCTTCTTCAGCACGATCTCCTGCCCGCGCGTGAAGTGGTCGAACAGGAACGGGCCCGTGCCGATCATGGCGCGGCCGGCATCGAAATCTGCCTGTGAAGCCTCTGCGACCTTCTTGGGGATGATCGGCAGGCTGTTCAGGTCATTCGGGATGCTGGCGTAGTTCGGAATCGACACCTTCAACCGCACCGTGAGCGGATCGACGATCTGCACCTCGGTGATCGACTTGGTGTAGCTCGTGAACGGGCCCGGGCTATTGGTCAGGCGTGCCGGGCGCTCAATGGAGGCTTTCACGTCTTCACCGGTGAAGGGCGTGCCGTCGCTCCATTTCACGTTCGGGCGCAGCTTGATCTCCCACGTGTTGGGGTCGACAGCCTTCCACGAGGTGGCCAGGCCTGGCGTGTAGCGGCCGTTCTTGTCGAGGAAGACCAGCGACTCGAAGACGTGCAGAGCCATGGCGTTGTTGGGGCCGGCGTTGTTCCACTGCGGGTCCATCGACGTGACGTCGGCGGACAGACCGATGCGCAGGTCGTCGGCATGCGCGGCGAACGGCGCCGCGGCAGCGCTGGCTAGCGCACATGCGGCGATGTTGCGGATCAGGGCGCGAAGGAAGGGGCGATATGCCATCGGGGGCTCCTTGGTTTCGGCGGTGAGGCGGGGCAGTGATGCGGGTGGTGATGCCAAGTGGCGAGAGACCGTCATTGTGCCGCAGGCCGCCAAACCGCGTGCGACGCAAACTGACAATCAATATGACCGCGCGTTGTAGGCGATCATGCAGCAATAAAAAAGCCACCCGAAGGTGGCTTTGGAGATCTGCATTGCAGGTCAGTACGTCAGTGGAACAGCGGTTGCTGAGTCGGCGCGTCTTCCGGCATTTCGGCGTGCACGATCTCGGCGGAGCGATCCGCATAGAGCGGGGCGCCGCAGTCTTCGCAGTATTCCGGCTCGAAGAGCTGGCCATGGCGGAAGATGTCTTCGATGCCGCACGCACGCAGCTCGTCGCAGATCTGCTCCAGCGGGCTGCCGGGCTCGCCTTCTGCGGTGACATCCGTGGCGCCGCCATCGCGGCCATAGACAGGCCAGACGATGCCGTAGATGAGGTCTTTCTCGCCGCGCACCGTGAAGGCCACGCGGTATTCCTCGATCTGCTCTTCACCGAACGCACCGATGATGGCCCCGAAGCGGTTGGCCGGTATGTCGAGGGCGCCCTGCAGGTAGTTGACGGCGGCGCGCACGGTGAGCGGGCGGATCTGCTTGTCGGATTCGCGGCAGGACAGGAAGAAAGCATCCGGCAGCAGCAGTTCGAACTCGCAACCGGGCATCAGCGTGGAGATGGTCGGCGTGACCTGCTCGCGCCATTGCTCGAGGCAAGTGGAGCGCTCGGCGTGGTGTTCTTTAGCGTCTTCCTGCCAGCGGAACAGCGGTTGCCCGTGCTGGGCCATGACGATGGCGACCAGGTAGCGCGGATCGGCCAGGATGGGCGCCGTTTCGGGCATGTCGCGCAGGTCCACCTTGGGCTGTTGGCCTGACAGCGCATACGCCGCCAACTTGTGCGTGAGCGCAAAAGTATCGGAGTGCGTGCGCGGGAGCTGGTCGATGCTGTACAGGTACGGCGCGAGCGCCACACGCGCGTTGGAGGCAAACACGTGCGCTTGCAAATGCACCTGCAGCGTCTGCGCCAGTTCCGGCTTGATGGAGCCCGACGGAATCATGTAGCGTGTGTGCGCGAGAATGGGCGCCGCAATCAGCAGCGCATCATATTCGATGCCCCCTGAAGTGAGCACCGCCGATTCGGCCAGTGTCTCGGCCTGTTCGGCCAGCACATCGGAGGCTTCCTCGTTGTGCTTGAGCAAGTGGTCGAGCGCGGCGTCGAGTGCAGTCTGGCTGCCGTTCTTGAGCAGCCGGGAAAGACGTTCGGACAGCCGTTGTTCCCAGTAGACGTCTTCGATGCGACTGCCTGACGCATCAAGCGCCAGCGCATCGGCAACAAGCCGTTCTGCATCGGGGGAAAGACGTTGGGGGGCCTTGGAGCGGAATCCTGCCATGCTGTGCCGTACCGGTCGATTGGAAAGAAGGGGCGTTATTTTACCCTTGGTCGCTTTCGTGTGCCGCTTTGTCAGCGAAAGCGCTAGGGTTTCGCAGCAGGCGCCGAAGCTTCGGCGGCAACGCCACTCGCCGCAGGAGTTGCTGGTGCCAGTGCAGCGGCGGGCTCCGATGCTGCCGGGGCGCTTGCGTGCGTAATTGGCGCGACGCCGGAAGCGACAGGCTCCATTGGCGGAGGTGGCGGGACGGGCGCAGCGGCGGCGGTCGTGGCGTTGGGCGGCAAGGGCGCTGCCGGCGCCTGGGCATCGATCTGCGGCGCCTTGAACAGGATGTAGAACACGGCAGCCGCCACGACGAGTAGGGCGAGAACCACTTTGGCCATGGGTGCGAGGCTCCTGCGGATGGGGCGATTGAAGATGGGCCGGGCGATGGGCGAGCGCTCCGCCACGCGGCCTAATCGGCACACTCTACCAAAGGCTGTGCGTTGGTTGGAGTCTCGTCACGTTGTTTGATTGGGCAGCCATAAAAAAGCCGGCTCCGAAGAGCCGGCTTCCGAACTGCACCAGCGCAGCGACTAGGCTTAGGCAGCCAGCAGCTGACGCAGCACGAACGGCAGGATACCGCCGTGCTTGTAATAGTCGACTTCGATCGGCGTATCGATACGCAGCAGCACTTGTGCACGCGTGGTCTCGCCGTTGGCGCGCTTGATCACCAGGGTGACGTCCTGTTGCGGCTTGATTTCGCCTTCCAGGCCCTCGATGTCGAAGGTCTCGTCGCCCACGATGCCCAGCGACTGCACCGAGTCGTTGCCCTTGAATTGCAACGGCAGCACGCCCATGCCGACCAGGTTCGAGCGGTGGATACGCTCGAAGCTGCGTGCGATCACGGCCTTCACACCCAACAGCTGCGTGCCCTTGGCGGCCCAGTCACGCGAGCTGCCCGTGCCGTACTCTTCGCCGCCAAACACGACCGTCGGCGTGCCTTCGGCGATGTACTTCATGGCCGCGTCGTAGATCGACATTTGCTCGCCGCTCGGCTGGAACAGCGTTTCGCCGCCTTCCACGCGCGAACCATCAGCCTTCGGCGGGATCATCAGGTTCTTGATGCGCACGTTGGCGAACGTGCCGCGCATCATCACCTCATGGTTGCCGCGGCGCGAGCCGTAGCTGTTGAAGTCGGCCTTGAGCACGCCGTTGGCCAGCAGGTACTTGCCTGCCGGCGACGTTTCCTTGATCGAGCCGGCCGGGGAGATGTGGTCGGTCGTCACGGAATCGCCAAACACGCCCAGCGCGCGTGCGCCCGACACCGATGCCGAAGCGGCCGCCGGCGTCATGCCGAAGCCTTCGAAGAACGGCGGCTCGGCGATGTATGTCGACTTCGGCCAGTCGTAGACCTGACCCTTCGTGCCCTTGACGTTGGCCCACAGCTTGGACGGCTTCTTGACCTGCTCGTAGTTCGTGCGGAACGTGTCGGCGTTCATCGCGAACTTCATCAGCTTGGCGATCTCCTCCGAGGTCGGCCAGATGTCGCCCAGATACACGTCCTTGCCCTTCTTGCCTTTGCCGACCGGCTCGGTCATCAGGTCGCGCGTCACGTTGCCGGCAATCGCGTAAGCCACCACCAGCGGCGGCGAGGCCAGGAAGTTGGCGCGGATGTTCGGGTGGATACGCGCTTCGAAGTTACGGTTGCCCGACAGCACGGCGGCAGCCACGATGTCGTTCTTCACGATGGCTTCGTTCAGTTCCGGCGTCAGGTCACCCGCGTTGCCGATACACGTCGTGCAGCCATAGGCCGTCACGCCAAAGCCCAGTTTTTCCAGGTACGGCAGCAGGCCGGCGGCTTCCAGGTACTTCGTCACCACGCGGCTGCCCGGGGCGAGCGAGGTCTTGATGTGCGGGGCGACTTCCAAGCCAGCTTCCACGGCCTTCTTGGCCAGCAGGCCGGCAGCCAGCAACACGCTCGGGTTCGAGGTGTTCGTGCACGAGGTGATGGCCGCGATCAGCACGTCGCCACTCTTCACATCCACGCCGTTGGTCGTCGTGAAGGTCTTGTCGAGGTCGTCGACGTTCTTGTTGAAGCCGTTTTCGGCAACCGGCTTGGCGAACAACGACGAGAACGTCGACTTCACGTTGCCGATTTCGATACGGTCTTGCGGGCGCTTCGGACCGGCCAGCGACGGGGCCACGGTGCTCAGGTCCAGCGTCAGCGTCTTGGTGTAGTCGATCTCGCCAGCCTTCGGGATGCCGAACAGCTTCTGTGCCTTGAAGTAGCCCTCGAACGCGGCGATTTCTTCCTTCGTGCGGCCTGTGCCCTTGAAGTAGTCGATGGTTTTTTCGTCCACCGGGAAGAAGCCCATCGTGGCGCCGTATTCCGGCGCCATGTTGCCGATGGTCGCGCGGTCCGGCAGCGACAGGCTGGCCGTGCCTTCGCCGAAGAATTCGACGAACTTGCCGACGACCTTCTCCTTGCGCAGCATTTCCGTGATGGTGAGCACCAGGTCGGTGGCCGTGCAGCCTTCGCGCAGGCGGCCCTTCAGCTCCACGCCCACCACGTCCGGCGTCAGGAAGTACACCGGCTGGCCCAGCATGCCGGCTTCGGCTTCGATGCCGCCCACGCCCCAGCCCACCACGCCGATCCCGTTGATCATGGTGGTGTGGCTGTCGGTGCCGACCAGCGTATCCGGGTAGTACACGCCGTCCTTCTTATGGACGCCGCGTGCCAGGTATTCCAGGTTGACCTGGTGGACGATGCCGAAGCCCGGCTGCACCACGCCAAACGTGTCGAATGCCTGCATGCCCCACTTCATGAACTGGTAGCGCTCGTTGTTGCGCGAGAACTCCAGTTGCATGTTCAGGTCCAGCGCCTTCTTCTCGCGGAAGTGGTCCACCTGCACCGAGTGGTCCACCACCAGGTCGACCGGCACCAGCGGCTCGATCTTCTTGGGGTTCTTGCCCATGCGCTCGGCCACGTTGCGCATGGCGGCCAAGTCGGCCAGCAGCGGCACGCCGGTAAAGTCCTGCAGCACCACGCGGGCGACCACGAACGGGATCTCGTCAACGCGCTCGGCGTTCGGCTTCCAGTTGGCCAGTTGCTCGACGTGCTCTTCGGTCACCTTCTTGCCGTCGCAGTTGCGCAGCACGGATTCCAGCACGATCCGGATCGACACCGGCAGGCGCTCGATCGCCACGCCCAGTTCCTTGCCCAGTTGCGGCAGGGAATGGAACTTGCCGGTCTGGCCGCCGTTGATCTTGAATTCCTTGAGTGTTTTTTTCAGGTTGTGGGGCATGGCATGACTCCAGGCTTAAGGATGCGCGGGGCACCAGAGCGCCCCTTGCGGATACATCAGATCGACCAACTCCAAATTAAATCACGTACAAATCGACATACGCATTGACCGGCATCGCTTCCAGCGTCTTCTGGTCCAGCGATACCGCCAGGATCGCGTCCTGCTGCCTGGCCGGAAAACGGCGGGCCAGGTTGGTCCTGAACTTCTCCACCAGCAGCGGCATGCCTTCCTTGCGCCGCCGCTTGTGGCCGATGGGGTATTCCACCACGACTTCCTTGAGCGTTTTGCCATCCTTGAACCGGATGGTGATCGCATTGGCGATCGAACGCTTCTCGGGGTCGTGGTAATCCTTGGTGAACTGCTTGTCTTCCACGCACGCGATCTTCTTACGCAACGCATCGATGCGCGGGTCGCGGGCGACGGTGTCTTCGTAGTCTTCCGCCGTCAGTCGGCCGAAGATGAGGGGCACAGCGACCATGTACTGGATGCAGTGGTCGCGGTCCGCCGGGTTGTTCAGCGGGCCTTGCTTGTCGATGATGCGCAGCGCCGCTTCGTGCGTGCGGATCGTGATCTGTTCGATGTCGTCGACGGCCTTGCCGGCCTTGGCAATGGCCCTGTGCAGTGTCATGGCCGCTTCCGCAGCGGTCTGCGCATGGAATTCGGCCGGAAAGCTGATCTTGAACAGTACGTTTTCCATCACGTACGTGCCGTATTTGCGCTGGAACTTGAACGGCTGGCCCTTGAAGGACACATCGTAGAAGCCCCAACCCTTGGCAGTGAGGGCAGAGGGATAACCCATTTCGCCCGTTTTGGCCATCAGCGCCAGGCGCACGCCGCGGCTGGTCGCATCGCCTGCCGCCCATGATTTGCGGCTGCCGGTATTCGGCGCGTGGCGGTAGGTGCGCAGCGCCTGGCCATCGACCCACGCCAGCGACACGGCGTTGATGATTTCGTCACGCGATAGCCCGAGCAATTGCCCGACCACCGCGGTGGTGGCCACCTTGACCAGCACGACGTGGTCCAGCCCCACCTTGTTGAATGCATTTTCGAGCGCGATGCAGCCCTGGATCTCGTGGGCGCGGATCATCGCGGTCAGTACGTCTTTCATCACCAGCGGCTTCTTGCCGTTGGCGAGGTTCGTGCGGGACAACCAATCCGCCACGGCCAGGATGCCGCCGAGGTTGTCCGACGGATGGCCCCATTCGGCAGCCAGCCACGTGTCGTTGAAATCCAGCCAGCGGATCATGGCGCCGATGTTGAAGGCGGCCTGTACCGGATCCAGCTGGAATTGTGTGCCCGGGACCTTCGCGCCGTTGGGCACGATGGTTCCCGGCACGATGGGCCCCAGGAGCTTGGTGCACGCCGGATACGACAGCGCCTCCAGCCCGCAGCCCAAGGTGTCCAGCAGGCAATGGCGGGCCGTTTCATAGGCCGTCTTGCTGGTGAGCTTGGACTCGGTCACGTAGTCAACGATGTCGACGATGACCGTGTCAGGTTTCGGGCGGATGTTCGCAACCGGTGCGGACATGAGGGGGCTCCTGCGGGCCGCTCGCGTTGATTCGCGTTACTGCTTGGCCGGCTGGGCGGCGTCCGGCGCGGGGGCCGGTGCCGGAGCGGCGTTGTCTTGCAGCATCAGCGGCAGGCCGGCCGGAGCGCGCAGGGCGCCGGCTTGCGTCGGCGCCGGTGCGCCAGCGGCCATTTCGGCGGTCTGGCACTCGTCGGCCAGGCGGTGGCCTTCGTTGCGGTCAAACAGCATGGCCTTGGCCGGGATGACCACCAGGTCGAAGCCGGTTTTCTGGTCGAAGTAGCGGTCGGCGCCGGTGCGGGTCAGCTGGCGCGGCAGGTCGTAGTTCTTGCCCTTCCAGTGCAGCTTGATGATCTGATCGCGCGTCATGTCGCCGGCGACGTAGAACTCGTTGCCGAGTTCGCACTTCCATTGCACGCCGTCCGGCTTGGCTGCGGCAACGGGGGCCGCCTTCTTGGTGGTCTTCTTCTTGGCCGGGGCCTTCTTGGCAGCCGGCTTGGCGGGCGTGGTGGTCTGGGCGGCTGCGTATTGCGACGCGGCCAGCGAAAGAACGCCGGCGCAGGCGCCCACGATGAACTTGTTCATAAAGTTTCCTTCGGTAGGACAGGATGGGGGAGGCGACTGCCGCAGTCTGGGATTGCCACGGCATTTCGCGCACCGGCCGGTATTTTGACCGATTTGCACGCCGTGCCCAACGTTCTGTTACATGGCGACGCAACCCTTCGCCCAAACGGGGGGTGTTGGCCACGTACAGCCAGGGTCCGGGCGACGTTCCTCTTGCCTTTCTTGCCCTGGCCGCTCTCCTTGTCGATGTGTGGTGATGGACATGAGCAAACGTCGCTCAGCTGCGGTTCTGGGCGAACAGCGCGTCCAGCTTGGCTTCGTACTCGTGGTAACCAATGCTGTCGTACAGTTCCATGCGCGTCTGCATGGTGTCGACCACGTTCTTCTGCGTGCCGTCGCGGCGAATGGCAGCGTAGACGTTCTCCGCCGCCTTGTTCATCGCGCGGAATGCCGACAGCTGATACAGGATCATCGATACGCCCACCGAGGCCAGTTCGTCGCGCGTAAACAGCGGCGTCTGGCCAAATTCAGTGATGTTGGCAAGCACCGGTACCTTCACGGCGTCGACGAACCTGCGGTACATCGACAGATCGGTCATCGCCTCGGGAAAGATCGCGTCCGCGCCGGCTTCCACGCAGGCCACGGCGCGTTCGAGCGCCCGCTCAAAACCTTCGACGGCCAGTGCGTCCGTGCGGGCCATGATGACGAAGCTGGCGTCGGTGCGCGCGTCAACGGCGGCCTTGATGCGGTCGACCATCTCGTCCTTGGAGACGATCTCCTTGTTGGGGCGATGGCCGCAGCGCTTGGCGCCGACCTGGTCTTCGATATGCATGGCTGCGGCGCCAAACTTGATCAGCGACTTGGTCGTGCGCGCCACGTTGAACGCGGAGGCACCGAAGCCCGTGTCGACGTCCACCAGCAGCGGCACATCGCACACATCGGTGATGCGGCGCACGTCAGTCAGGACGTCGTCCAGGCCCGAGATGCCGAGGTCCGGCAGGCCCAGCGAGCCCGCTGCCACGCCGCCGCCCGACAGATAGATCGCACGGTAGCCGGCACGTTTGGCCAGCAGCGCGTGGTTCGCGTTGATCGTGCCGACAATTTGCAGCGGCGATTCTTCGACCAACGCCTGGCGGAAGCGGGCGCCTGCACTGCCTGGGGTGTTGTCGGTCATGGCAATCTCCTTTTACTCGAAGAAGCGCTTGGCGGCTTCAGGCGGCATGTCGACGCCGGTGGTGTGCGCACGTTGCAGCACAGCCCACCAGTAGCGGTAGCTTGCGCGGTCGTGCAGGCGGCCGTCGTGCTGGATCGGGCCCCATGACGCATCCTGCGCTGCCGCAAGAATGGCGGCCGCCTGTGTCACTTCTTCGTGCGACGGGCGGAACGCGGAAACGATTGGCGTGATCTGGTCCGGGTGGATGCTCCATTTGCGCAGGTAGCCGAATTCGTTTCGGGCGCGCGTTGCGTCGGTGCCAGCGCGGTCCGGATGCTTGATGTCGGTGCTGACGTTGTGCGACGGGACCTTGCCGTGGGCGTGGCACGCGGCGGAAATGTCGGTCAGCGCACGGCGGATCAGCGGATGCTCGAACTGCTCCGGAGAACCCATCGCCGCACCCGGAATCGCACCGTTGTGCGCGGAGACGAAATCCATCAGCCCGAAACTCAGGCATTCCACCTGCACCAGCGATGCAATGTCGAACACCTGCGCCAGCGCCCCATGCGTTTCGATCAGCACGTGGATCGGCAGGTGTCGCGCGATGCCGGCTGCACGCGCGGCCTGATTGACGCGATCGGTCACGCGGGCCACCTCCACCACGTCGCGCACCTTGGGCACGGTCACATAGGCGAGGCGGCTGCCGGCCTGGCTGATGAGGATGTCGACATCCTGCGTCCACGCATCGTGGTTCGGGTCGTGGATGCGGACGCCGACGCGGTTGAAGTGGTTGTCGTCGCTATTGATGAGCGCAGCGGCCAGTTCGGCATGGGCGCGTTCCTGGCCGACGGCGGCGCCGTCTTCGCAGTCAAACGTGATATCGAAGACGGGGCCAAGGGTTTGTTGCAGGGCGAGCGACTTGCGCATGAGTTTCTCTGCGCCTGCATAGTGATCGCAGACCGGCAATTGGGCCGGGGCGTCGTCGTCCTGGAACAAAACCTCGGTGGGGTGCACTGCGTCGTATCGGGTTTGTGGCGTGCGTGACGCCTTGTTGGTGTAAAAAAACCGGAGGGTTCGTTGCCGATCCACTCCGGTTTTTCGTCAGATCATGCGTTTCAGCCCAGCAGGTGCTGCACGCCAGCGCGCTCGCCTTCCAATTCGTCGAGCGTGATCTTGATCTTGCCTTGGCTGTACTCGTCGATCTCCAGACCCTTGACCACTTCGTACTTGCCGTTGGCGGTCGTGACCGGGAAGCCGAACATCACGTCTTGCGGGATGCCGTAATCGCCGTTGGACGGGATGCCCATCGTGACGATCTTGCCGTTCGAACCCAGCAGCCAATCGCGTACGTGGTCGATGGCAGCGCCAGCAGCCGAAGCAGCCGACGACAGACCGCGCGCTTCGATGATGGCGGCGCCGCGCTTGCCGACGGTCGGCAGGAACACGTCGTTGTTCCACACCGGATCATTGATCATGTCCTTGACGCTCTTGCCGTCGATCGTGGCGTAACGGTAGTCGGCGTACATCGTCGGGCTGTGGTTGCCCCACACGAACAGCTTCTCGATGCTCGACACCGGCTTGCCGGTCTTGGCGGCGATCTGCGACAGGGCACGGTTGTGGTCCAGGCGCAGCATGGCGGTGAAGTTCTCGCGCGGCAGGTCCGGCGCCGACTTCATGGCGATGTAGGCGTTGGTGTTGGCCGGGTTGCCGACCACCAGCACCTTGACGTTGCGCGAGGCAACGGCGTTCAGTGCCTTGCCCTGCGCCGTGAAGATCTGGGCATTGGCCGACAGCAGGTCAGCGCGCTCCATGCCCGGGCCGCGGGGGCGGGCGCCCACCAGCAGGGCCACGTCCACGTCCTTGAACGCGGTCATCGGATCGGAGTGGGCTTCCATGCCAGCCAGCAACGGGAAGGCGCAGTCGTCGAGCTCCATCATCACGCCCTTGAGCGCCTTCTGGGCCTTCTCATCGGGAATTTCCAGCAGTTGCAGGATGACGGGCTGATCCTTGCCCAGCATTTCGCCCGAGGCGATACGGAACAGCAGGGCGTAACCGATCTGACCAGCGGCGCCGGTCACTGCGACGCGCATGGGTGCTTTTGCCATGAGAACTCTCCAAATGGGTGTGAAAAGCGGATCGCACTGCGCGCGGCGGGGCATCCTGGCGGGATGTCGGTGCAGCCTCGCAGGCATTGCCGGCAACGGTCGGCGCCTCGTGGGCGGTCGGCTCGGATTGGGCAAGAGCCTCGCAGTTTACTGCGTCCGCATGACGAAGTGGAAACACCCTTGCGATGGATCTTGAAGCCTGCCGACGCAAGTGCGAAGCCCGTCGTCCGGAACAGGCGCGAGTGTAGGGCTGGCCTCGTTTGAAAGTCAATTGATCTTCTGTCTTATATAAGACATAAGACATTCTATAAACGGGCTGGACGCGTTTGAGGCTTTTGTGGTGAAATCGCCAGTTATGTCGAGTACATCCAGCCCTCAATCCGCCGTCGTGCCGCCGTCCAATGGCGGTGAGGCGGGCGCACAGCCCGCGTCTGCGGGTGCTGGGGGCGGGTCACCCACGTTCAGCCCGCTGTATCAGCAAATCAAGACGCTGATCCTGCAGAGCCTGCAAGCCGGCGAATGGAAACCGGGCGAAATGATCCCCAGCGAAATGGAATTGGCCGCCCGCTACAAGGTGAGCCAGGGCACCGTACGCAAGGCGATCGACGAACTGGCTGCCGAAAACCTGGTGGCACGCCGTCAGGGCAAGGGCACGTTCGTCACCACACATTACGAAGAGGGTGTGCAGTTCCGCTTCCTGCGATTGATGCCGGAGCAGGGTGAGCAGCACTACCCGAGCAGTCGCGTGCTGGAGTGCAAGCGCATGCGCGCCCCCGCCGAGATTGCCCGTCTGCTCGATCTCAAGGCTGGTGACAGCGTTGTGCAGATCCGCCGCGTGCTGTTCTTCTCCGGCGAGCCGACGGTGTTTGAAGAGATCTGGCTACCGGGCGCAAGTTTCAAAGGGTTGACGGCTGAAAAGCTGACCGAGTGGAAGGGCCCAATGTACGCGTTCTTCGAGACGGAATTCGGTGTACGCATGTTGCGTGCCACCGAGCGCATCCGCGCTGTGGCGGCGGACGCGGCTACGGGAGCGCTGCTGTCGGTGCAGGCTGGATCGCCGTTGCTGTCGGTGGAGCGCGTGTCGCATACGTTCGGCGACAAGCCGGTGGAGCTGCGCCGTGGCCTGTACGTCACGACGCGGCACTACTACCAGAACGAGTTGAATTGATGACGCGCCGCCAGCCTGCTATGCGGGGTGGCGGCGTCTTGATTTGTGCGACGTGCAACAGCGTATTGCGCGTCACGAAGAGGATGTAGAACAGATAATTGCCCGCGCATGACGCCACTGGCAGGCGAGGGCAGGAAGCACAAAAGTGGAGCGCGCCGAGTGGAATTATTGGTGCGCTGCGCAACAAAAGCGCGATAGAATCGTGCGGATTTGTGCAAAGCAGTTTTGTTAGTTGATTAGCCAATGGGGTCTGACATGGCAGAAGCCGTCAAGAAAGCCAGACCGGAATTCAGGAACATCGGTTTGGGCGATCTCGCCCGCTACCGTTTGCCCTGGGCCGGTAAGGTGTCCATCCTGCATCGTGCCAGCGGTGCACTGATGTTCCTTCTTCTTCCGTTCGTGCTGTACTTGCTCGAGCAAAGTCTCACGTCGGAGATCAGTTTCGCCAAGTTCACGGCGCTTCTGTCCGGTGGTTTCGCCAAGGTTGTCGTGCTTGCACTGATCTGGGCTTACCTGCACCACTTCTGCGCCGGCATCCGTTATCTCCTCCTCGATCTGCATGTCGGTATCGACAAGGCCACCTCGGCCAAGTCGGCTGTGAGCGTGCTGATCGTCAGCCTGCTGCTGACCGTTGTGTTCGGCGCCAAGCTGTTCGGCCTGTTCTGAGGAGCTCCTGATGGCAAATAACAATATCGGTCCCAAGCGCCTCGTCGTTGGCGCGCACTACGGCCTGAAGGATTTCCTCGCGCAACGCGTCACCGCTGTGGTCATGGCGGTTTACACCGTTGTGTTGCTGGCCGCGTTCCTGCTCTCGAAAGACACGTCGTATCAAAGCTGGGCTGGCCTGTTCGCCAACCAGTGGATGAAGCTGCTGACGTTCGTAGCCTTCCTGTCGCTCACGTATCACGCCTGGATTGGCGTGCGTGACATCTGGATGGACTACGTGAAACCCGTGGCAGTGCGTTTGACGCTGCAAGTGTTGACGATTCTGTGGCTCGTCGGTTGTGCGGGCTACGCAGCTCAGATTCTCTGGAGGGTTTAAGTCATGGTCGCAGTCAAGACGGGTCTGCCGCGTCGCAAGTTCGACGTCGTGATCGTCGGTGCAGGCGGTGCGGGCATGCGCGCATCGCTTCAACTCGCAGAAGCCGGCCTCTCAGTGGCCGTGCTCTCGAAGGTTTTCCCCACCCGCTCGCACACCGTTGCGGCGCAGGGTGGTATCGGTGCTTCGCTGGGCAACATGAGCGAAGACAACTGGCACTATCACTTCTACGACACCATCAAGGGTTCCGACTGGCTCGGCGACCAGGATGCGATCGAGTTCATGTGCCGCCAGGCGCCGAACGTGGTCTATGAACTGGAACACTTCGGCATGCCGTTCGACCGCAACGCGGATGGCACCATCTACCAGCGTCCGTTTGGCGGTCACACGTCGAACTACGGCGAGAAGCCGGTGCAACGTGCGTGCGCCGCTGCTGACCGTACCGGCCACGCGCTGCTGCACACGCTGTACCAGCGCAACGTGCGCGCCAAGACCCACTTCTTCGTCGAATGGATGGCGCTGGATCTGATCCGCGACCAGGACGGCGACGTGCTGGGCGTGACCGCGCTGGAAATGGAAACCGGCGAGGTCTACATCCTCGAAGCCAAGACGACGCTGTTCGCCACGGGCGGTGCCGGCCGTATTTACGCAGCTTCCACCAACGCCTTCATCAACACCGGTGACGGCCTGGGTATGGCCGCGCGCGCAGGCGTGCCGCTGGAAGACATGGAATTCTGGCAGTTCCACCCGACCGGCGTGGCCGGCGCGGGCGTGCTGATCACGGAAGGCGTGCGCGGCGAAGGCGGCATCCTGCGTAACAAGGATGGCGAGCGCTTCATGGAGCGTTACGCTCCGACGCTGAAGGATCTGGCACCGCGTGACTTCGTGTCGCGCTCGATGGACCAGGAAATCAAGGAAGGCCGTGGCTGTGGTCCGAACGGCGACTACGTGCTGCTCGACCTGACCCACGTCGGTGCCGAGACCATCATGAAGCGTCTGCCGTCCATCCGTGAGATCGGCCTGAAGTTCGCCAACGTGGACGCCATCAAGGAACCGATCCCGGTTGTGCCGACCATCCACTACCAGATGGGCGGCATCCCGACCAACTATCACGGTCAGGTCGTGGCGCCGAAGAACGGTAACCCGAATGAAGTCATCAATGGCTTCTACGCGATCGGCGAATGCTCTTGCGTGTCGGTGCACGGCGCCAACCGCCTGGGCACGAACTCGCTGCTGGACCTGGTGGTGTTCGGCCGTTCGGCTGGCAACCACATCGTTGCGCAGAACCTGAAGAACCGCGAGCACAAGCCGCTGCCGGCTGATGCTGCAGACCGTGCGCTGTCGCGCCTGGCCAAGCTGGATTCGTCCAGCTCGGGCGAATACGCACAGGACGTCGCCAACGACATCCGCCGCAACATGCAGTCGCATGCCGGCGTGTTCCGCACGCAAAAGCTCATGGACGAAGGCGTCGAACGCATTCTGGAAGTGGCTGAGCGTGGCGCCAACATCCACCTGAAGGACAAGTCCAAGGTGTTCAACACCGCGCGCGTCGAAGCGCTGGAAGTGGCCAACCTGGTGGAAGTCGCCAAGGCGACGATGGTGTCGGCGGCTGCACGTAAGGAATCGCGCGGCGCACACGCCCACAGCGATTTCCCGAACCGTGACGACGAGAACTGGCTCAAGCACACGCTGTTCTACAGCGAGGGCAACCGCCTGGAATACAAGCCCGTGACGATGAAGCCGTTGACGGTTGAAAGCGTGCCGCCCAAGGCCCGTACGTTCTAACCGGAAGGACCCACAAAAATGAAGCGTATTTTTGAAGTCTATCGCTACGATCCGGACAAGGACGCAGCCCCCCGCATGCAGACCTACGAGGTCGAACTCGACGGTCATGAGCGCATGCTGCTCGACGCGCTGGTCAAGCTGAAGAAGCTCGACGAGTCGATCGCGTTCCGTCGTTCGTGCCGTGAAGGCGTGTGCGGCTCGGACGCCATGAACATCAACGGCAAGAATGGTCTGGCCTGCCTGACCAACATGCGTGAGCTGCCGGAGAAGATCGTGCTGCGTCCGCTGCCGGGCTTGCCCGTAGTGCGCGACCTGATCGTCGACATGACGCACTTCTTCAACCAGTACCACTCGATCAAGCCGTTCCTGATCAACGACGAGCCGCCGCCCGAGAAGGAGCGTCTGCAGTCGCCGGAAGAGCGTGAAGAGCTGGACGGCCTGTACGAGTGCATTCTGTGCGCGAGCTGCTCGACGTCGTGCCCGTCGTTCTGGTGGAACCCGGACAAGTTCGTCGGCCCGGCAGGCCTGCTGCAGGCCTACCGCTTCATCGCCGACAGCCGTGACCAAGCGACCAATGCGCGCCTCGACAACCTCGAGGACCCGTATCGCCTGTTCCGCTGCCACACCATCATGAACTGCGTCGATGTGTGCCCGAAGGGTCTGAACCCGACCAAGGCCATCGGCAAGATCAAGGAATTGATGGTCCGCCGCGCGGTGTAAATCGCAAAGCACCCAGCGTCGCCGGAGCGGTTTTCCGGCGACGCGTTTTTTAGAGCATGACAGCTGTGAATACTCAGACGTTCTCGCACCAGTCCGATCCGCACAAACGCGCGCGTTTGCGCTGGCGTGCCCGACGCGGTTTGCTGGAGAACGATATCATCGTCGAGCGCTTCTTCAACCGCTACGAGACGGAACTGTCGGATGATGACGTTGCCGCACTCTCGCAGTTGTTCGATCTGCCCGACAACGACCTGATGGATCTCCTGCTTGCACGCAAGGAGCCGGAAGGTGATCTCGACGTGCCAGAAGTCAAGCACGTCCTGGTCTTGCTGCGCTCGGTCTGACACCGGCGCGCGAGAGGTTGCCGCAAGACGAATCGATCCAGCTGCCCCCCGGCGCCTCTGCGATCCGTCTAGCGGGAGTCTCCCGTATTCATTTCATAACAGCAGAGAAGGAAACCGACATGACGCCGTCCGAAGTGAAAGCCACCCTATCGTTTTCCGATGGCTCGCCCAGCGTTGAGCTGCCGATCTACAAGGGCACGGTTGGCCCGGACGTGATCGACATCCGCAAGCTGTACGGTCAGACGGGCAAGTTCACGTACGACCCCGGCTTCATGTCGACTGCGTCGTGCAATTCCAAGATCACCTACATCGACGGCGACAAGGGTGAGCTGCTGTACCGCGGCTACGCCATCGACGATCTGGCCAGCAAGTGCGATTTCATGGAAATCTGCTACCTGCTGCTGAAGGGCGAACTGCCCAACGCCAAGCAGAAGGAAGAGTTCAACCATGTGGTGACGAATCACACCATGGTGCACGAGCAGATGCAGTTCTTCCTGCGCGGTTTCCGCCGTGACGCCCACCCGATGGCCGTGCTGACGGGCCTGGTGGGTGCGATGAGCGCGTTCTACCCGGATGCTGCCAATATCAACGACCCGCGCGAGCGCGAGATCTCGCAGATCCGCCTGATCGCCAAGCTGCCGACGCTGGTGGCCATGGCATACAAGTACAACATCGGCCAGCCGCTGATCTACCCGCAGAACAACCTGTCGTACACCGGCAACTTCATGCGCATGATGTTTGCCACGCCGTGTGAAGACTACAAGGTGAACCCGGTGCTGGAGCGTGCTCTGGACCGCATCTTCATTCTGCACGCCGATCACGAGCAAAACGCGTCGACGTCGACGGTGCGTCTGGCGGGGTCGTCGGGCACGAACCCGATCGCCGCGATCGCTGCCGGTATCGCTTGCCTGTGGGGCCCGGCGCACGGTGGTGCGAACGAAGCCGCACTGAACATGCTGGAAGAGATCGGCTCGGTGGACAAGGTTCCCGAGTTCATCAAGCAGGTCAAGGACAAGAACAGCGGCGTGCGCCTGATGGGCTTTGGCCACCGTGTGTACAAGAACTACGACCCGCGCGCCAAGCTGATGCGCGAAACCTGCCATGAAGTGCTGAACGAACTGGGCCTGCACAACGACCCGCTGTTCAAGCTCGCCATGGAGCTGGAAAAGATTGCGCTGGAAGATGAGTACTTCGTCAGCCGCAAGCTGTACCCGAACGTCGACTTCTACTCGGGTATCGTGCAGCGCGCGCTGGGCATCCCGTCGTCGATGTTCACTTGCATCTTCGCGCTGGCCCGTTCGGTGGGCTGGATCTCGCAGTGGGAAGAGATGATCACCGATCCGGAATACAAGATCGGCCGTCCGCGCCAACTGTTCAACGGCGCCGCTACGCGCGAAGTGCCGGCGATCGACAAGCGCTAAGCCAGTCTTTCCGCTTCACAAGAACCCCGCTGGGAGACCGGCGGGGTTTTTTGTTGCCCGAAGATTGCCCGGGCGAGCTTTCGCGAAATGACGAAACCCCCTTTCGTCAGTCACGTCCGGTGTGCAATGCACCGGGTGGCATAATCGATCACTCCCCACGAAACTGCTCGCGCAGCCGCCTCGAATCCAAAAATTGAGGCGCGTTGTGCACGGATCGCATCATGGCCAAGACGCTCTACGACAAACTCTGGGACGACCACGTCGTTCATACCGAAGACGATGGCACGACCGTGCTCTACATCGATCGTCAATTGCTGCACGAAGTGACGAGCCCGCAGGCGTTCGAAGGCCTGAAGCTGGCGCAGCGTCCGGTCTGGCGCATCAGCGCCAACCTGGCTGTGTCGGACCACAACGTGCCGACCACCGACCGCTCGCACGGTATTGCCGATCCGGTCTCCAAGCTGCAGGTCGACACGCTCGATGCCAACTGCGATAGCTATGGCATCACGCAATTCAAGATGAACGACAAACGTCAGGGCATCGTGCACGTGATCGGGCCGGAGCAGGGCGCGACGCTGCCGGGCATGACGGTGGTCTGCGGTGATTCGCACACCAGCACGCACGGCGCATTCGGCGCGCTGGCGCACGGCATCGGTACGTCGGAAGTCGAACATGTGCTGGCCACGCAGACGCTGCTCGCCAAGAAGAGTAAGAACATGCTCGTGAAGGTGGAAGGCACGCTGCCGCGCGGCTGCACCGCCAAGGACATCGTGCTCGCCATCATCGGCAAGATCGGCACGGCGGGCGGCACGGGTTACGCCATGGAATTCGGCGGCTCGGCCATCCGCGCGCTGTCGATGGAAGGCCGTATGACGGTGTGCAACATGGCGATCGAAGGCGGCGCACGTGCCGGCATGATTGGCGTGGACGACGTCACGCTGGAATACATCAAGGGCCGCCCGTTCGCGCCGCAGGGCGTGGAGTGGGAACAGGCTGTCGCCTACTGGCGCACGCTGCATTCTGACGAAGGCGCCCACTTCGACCACGTGGTGGAACTGCGTGCCGAAGAGATCCGCCCGCAGGTGAGCTGGGGTACGTCGCCGGAAATGGTGGTCAGCATCGAAGACCGCGTGCCGGATCCCGACAAGGAAAAGGACCCGAACAAGCGTAACGCCATGGAGCGCGCGCTCGAATACATGGGTCTGCAGCCGAACGTGGCGATCAGCGATATCAACATCGACAAGGTCTTCATCGGCTCGTGCACCAACAGCCGCATCGAAGACATGCGCGCTGCCGCATGGGTTGTGCAGAAGCTGGGCAAGCGCATCGCGTCCAACGTGAAGTTGGCGATGGTCGTGCCGGGCTCGGGCCTCGTGAAGGAACAGGCTGAGCGCGAAGGGCTCGACAAGATTTTCAAGGCGGCAGGCTTTGAATGGCGCGAGCCGGGTTGCTCGATGTGTCTGGCGATGAACGCAGACCGCCTCGACCCGGGCGAGCGTTGCGCATCGACCTCCAACCGCAACTTCGAAGGCCGTCAGGGCGCGGGTGGCCGCACCCATCTGGTGAGCCCGGCGATGGCCGCTGCGGCCGCGCTGGAAGGCCACTTCGTCGACGTGCGCAAGCTCGCTTGAGCGGCAGGATAGAGAGAGCAATCATGGAACAATTCACCATCCACACCGGCCTCGTGGCTCCGCTCGACCGCGAAAACGTCGACACCGACGCCATCATCCCGAAGCAATTCCTCAAGTCGATCAAGCGCACGGGCTTTGGCCCGAACCTGTTCGACGAATGGCGCTACAAGGACGTCGGCGAACCCGGCCAGGACAACAGCAAGCGTCCGCTGAACCCGGACTTCGTGCTGAACCAACCGCGCTATCAGGGCGCATCGGTGCTGCTGGCGCGCAAGAACTTCGGCTGCGGCAGCTCGCGTGAGCACGCACCGTGGGCGCTGCAGCAGTACGGCTTCCGCGCCATCATCGCGCCGAGCTTTGCCGACATCTTCTTCAACAACTGCTTCAAGAATGGCCTGCTGCCGATCGTGCTGACGGAGTCGCAAGTCGACCACCTGTTCAACGAGACGCTGGCGTTCCCTGGCTATCAGTTGACGGTGGATCTGGACAAGCAGGTCGTCGTCACGCCGGGTGGTACAGCGTATCCGTTCGACATCACGGCGTTCCGCAAGTACTGCCTGCTCAACGGCTTCGACGACATCGGTCTGACCCTGCGCTATGCGGATCAGATCAAGGCCTACGAAGCGCAGCGCTTGGCCAAGATGCCGTGGCTCGCACACAAGCTCGTCGGCTGAGCTGACACTAGAACAACAGGGAAATACGCATGACCAAAATTGCAGTATTGCCGGGCGACGGCATTGGCAAGGAAATCGTGGCCGAGGCCGTCAAGGTGCTGAACGCGCTGGGCGAGTCATTCGAGATGGAATTCGCCCCGGTGGGCGGCGCCGGCTATGAAGCCAAGGGCCATCCGCTGCCGGAAGACACGCTCAAGCTCGCCAAGGAGGCTGACGCCATCCTGTTCGGCGCCGTGGGCGATTGGAAGTACGACACGCTGGCGCGCGAACTGCGCCCCGAGCAGGCCATTCTCGGCCTTCGCAAGCATCTGCAGTTGTTCGCCAATTTCCGTCCGGCGATCTGCTATCCGGAACTGGCCGGCGCATCGAGCCTGAAGCCCGAAATTGTGGGTGGCCTCGACATCCTGATCGTGCGTGAACTGACTGGCGACATCTACTTTGGCCAGCCCCGCGGCGTGCGTGCAGCACCGGACGGCCTGTTCGCTGGTGCGCGCGAAGGCTTCGACACCATGCGCTATGCCGAGCCGGAAATCCGTCGCATCGCGCACGTCGCCTTCCAAGCGGCTGCCAAGCGCGGCAAGAAGCTGTGCAGCGTCGACAAGGCCAACGTGCTCGAGACGTTCCAGTTCTGGAAGGACATCGTCACCGACGTGCACAAGGAGTACCCCGAGGTCGAGCTGTCGCACATGTACGTCGACAACGCGGCCATGCAGCTCGTGAAGGCGCCGAAGAACTTCGATGTGATCGTCACCGGCAACATGTTCGGCGACATTCTGTCGGACGAGGCGGCCATGCTGACGGGCTCGATCGGCATGCTGCCGTCGGCGTCGCTGGATGCGAACAACAAGGGCCTGTACGAGCCGTCGCACGGTTCGGCGCCTGACATTGCGGGCAAGGGCATCGCCAACCCGCTGGCGACGATCCTGTCGGCGGCGATGATGCTGCGCTACTCGCTGGGCAAGGCCGAGCAGGCTGATCGCATCGAGAATGCCGTCAAGAAGGTGCTGGCCCAGGGCTATCGCACCGGCGACATCCTGACGCCGGACTGCAAGCAGGTCGGCACGGTGGAGATGGGCGAAGCGGTGTTGGCCGCGTTGTAATTCATCGCGCACGTTGCGGCGCCGTCAGATGACGCGCCGCAACGTTTTTTTTCGGCGAACGCATGTTGCAGCGCATTGTGTGTCCGTCAAATCGTGTATATTTTTACGAATGATCTCGACCGCGCTTCTCTTCGGCATTCTGGGCACCCTGGCAATCGCTGCCACGGGCGCTGCCGCACGCGCACGCATTGCGACTGTCGAGATTCGCACGACCACCAAAACCATTACGAAAAAAACGATCTCGTAGATCGTCCGGTCGTGTCCGTTCGCCTTCCCCGCGCGGTCACCGCCGGGCGCACGAGGCGGGGAAATTCACTAAGGGTTCCACATCATGAAGGTAGGTCTCGTCGGTTGGCGCGGCATGGTTGGCAGCGTGCTGATGCAGCGCATGCAGGAAGAAAAGGATTTCGACCTGATCGATACGGTGTTTTTCAGCACCAGCAACGCTGGCGGCAAGGCGCCTGCATTCGCCAAGACGGATGCGCCTCTGGCTGACGCCAACGACATCGAAGCGCTGAAGGCTTGCGACACGATCATCACGTGCCAAGGCGGTGACTACACCACCGAAGTCTTCCCGAAGCTGCGCGCTGCTGGCTGGAACGGCTACTGGATCGACGCCGCGTCGACCCTGCGCATGGAAGACGACGCCGTGATCGTGCTGGACCCGGTCAACCTGGGCCTGATCAAGAATGCGGTGGCGGCCGGCACCAAGAATTTCATCGGTGGCAACTGCACCAACTCCATCCTGCTGATGGGCGTGGGCGGTCTGTTCCGCGAAGGCCTGGTCGAGTGGGTCAGCTCGATGACCTACCAAGCCGCATCGGGCGGTGGCGCGAACCACATGCGCGAACTGCTTAAGGGCATGGGCGTGATCCACGGCGCGGTGGCTGACGAACTGGCCAACCCGGCGTCCGCCATCCTGGACATCGATCGCAAGGTCGCCAAGACCATCCGCGAAGATGTGCCGACCGAGTTCTTCCCGGCGCCGCTGGCTGGCGGTCTGATCCCCTGGATCGACAAGCAGCTCGACAACGGCCAGTCGAAGGAAGAGTGGAAGGGTCAGGCCGAGGTCAACAAGATTCTGGGCAACGCGCAGCCGGTTCCGGTGGATGGCCTGTGCGTGCGCATCGGCGCGATGCGTTGCCATAGCCTGGGCCTGACGCTCAAGCTCAAGCGCGACCTGCCGCTCGAAGAGATCGAGCAGATCATCCGCTCGGGCAACCCGTGGGTGAAGTGGGTGCCGAACGATCGCAGCATCACCGAGAAGGAACTGACGCCGGCGTCCATCACTGGTGGCCTGCAGATCGGCGTGGGCCGCGTACGCAAGCTGAACATGGGGCCGGAATACGTGAGCGCCTTCGTGATCGGCGACCAACTGCTCTGGGGCGCGGCGGAACCGCTGCGTCGCACGTTGCGCATCCTGCTGGGCAAGTGACCCCGGCTTTGCATTCGTTGTCGGGTCAGGTGGCGGTGATTGTCGTTGCGGCCTGACAACAGAAAGTGCGCTTTTTCTACCAACGCCGCGCGGCCTGCGCGGCGTTGTGCCATCTGGCCGCCCACGGGCTGTAACGTTGGTACACAATAGCGGCCAGAATTGCGGTATGAAAGCCGTCCACCCTTTCGTGGGGTGGACAGTTACGGGGAATAGTTAGCGCCACGTCGAAGCATTCGCATTCCGGGGGGTACGTCGGATGCTTCAGAATCTCGCCAATTGTGTCGTTTTGATAAAAATCGACGGCGGTTCGAACCCTCAGCTTTTCGCCTATTGGGTGAACTTGCTGCGCTAACTCGTTGATGTTAAGTTCGTTTGCACATTAAAAGATAACGGAGTCGAAGGTGAGGGTGAGCCAATACCGCCGGAGAGAAACGTCCCATCGCAGTCCTACCTGGTCGGCCGTCGCCATTGCTGCGGCAAGCCTGCTGCTGATCCAGCCCGCAGCGCACGCAGCTGGTTTCGGCGCGCTGCATGTGCGTTCCAGCCTTGGCCAGCCGCTGCAGGCCGAAATCGATCTGACCGGCGTCACGGCCGAAGAGGCGCAAAACCTGGTCGCCAAGCTGGCGACTCCGGATGCCTATTCGCGTGCCGGCCTGACTTACAACCCAATCGTCTCCTCGCTGCGTGCATCGCTGGAGCGCCAGTCGAATGGCAATTACGTGGTGCGCCTGCGCTCCACTCAGCCCGTCGCCGAGCCTTTTGTCGATGTGCTGGTCGACCTGAACTGGGCAAGCGGCCACGTTTCGCGCGCCTATACCTTCTTGCTGGACCCGGTGGGCTCCAGCAATACCGCACAGAATTTCGCACCGACGCCGGTGGTGCAGGCTACGACGCCGGGCGCCGCAGAGTCTGTTGCGCCCGCACCGGCCGCTCAGCCGCAAGCTGCAGCCCCGGCTACGGCGCCTGCATCAACTGCGCCGGCACGTCAGCCACGTGCTGCAACTCGTCAGGCTGCGCGCCCGCAGCAGGCCGCACCGGCCGCCTCAGCGCCGGATGCTACGCCGGGCGGTTCGTATACCGTGCAGCGCGGCGACAGCCTGTACGACATCGCGTCGACGGCCTCGCAAGGCCAGGACGCTGTGTCGCTCGACCAGATGCTGCTGGCGATGTACCGCAACAACCCCAATGCCTTCATTGGCGGCAATATCAACCGCCTGCGTACTGGCTCCGTGCTGAAGGTGCCGTCACAGGCGGATGCGCAGAAGGTCTCGCCGCGTGAAGCGCGCCGCGAGGTGGTTGCGCAGACTTCTGGCTTTGCCGGCTATCGCAATCGCCTGGCCACCGCCGCTGAAGCCAACGCCGCCACCGACACCGATTCGGCACGCCAGCAAAGTGGCAGTGTGTCGGCCCGTGTGCAGGATCAGGCAACGCCGGCGGCCAGCGGCCGTGACGAGCTGCGCCTGTCGAAGGCTGATCGCACCGGCAAAGCCAACGCAGCTGCCCGTGATGAAGAGCTCGTCGCCAAGGAGCGTGCGCTCAAGGATATGGAATCGCGCGTTGCCCAGTTGGAGAAGAACCTCTCCGACATGCAACGTCTGGTGGAGCTGAAGAACGCCGAGTTGGCCAAGGCCGCCAGTGCAGCCAAGCCGGCTGCGGGCACTGCGCCGGCAACGGCAGCACCTGCTGTAGCGGCCGCCAACGCGCCGGCTTCGTCCACGCCGGCACCGGCTCAACAGGCCGCCCAACCAGTTGCTGCCGCTCCGGCAGAGACCGCCCCTGCAGCACCGGCTGCTTCGGCAACTGCCGCAGCAGCGTCCGCGCCGGAAGCTGCGTCTGCAACAGTGGCTGCGGCCTCGGCTCCGCAGGCAGCGGCCAGCGCGCCGGTTGCTGCCGCATCGGCTCCGGCTGCTGCTCCGAAGAAGGCCCCAGTCGTGGTGGCGCCGCCGGCACCGATCGCAGAAGAATCGTTCCTCTCGTCCGTGTTGGGCAACCCGATGGCCCTGGGCCTGGGTGCGGTGGTGGTGGCTCTGCTGGGCGGCTTGGCAGTGTATCGCCGTCGCCAGCAGAAGCCTGAGCAAGCGCACGGCTTCCAGGACAGCTTGCTGTCGCAGGAAAGCACCGTGATGGCGGGTGCCAACTCGCTGTTCGGTGCGGCAGGTGGCCAGAGCGTTGATACCTCGCAGCACAGCGTGTTTGGTGCGGATTTCCGCATTGGCGGCAGCAACGAGAGCAACGAAGTCGATCCGATTGCTGAAGCGGATGTTTATATCGCCTACGGTCGCGATGTGCAGGCCGAGGAAATTTTGCGCGAGGCGCTGGAACAACATCCGGATCGCCAAGCTATTCGTTTGAAGTTGATGGAAATTTACGCAAATCGTCAGGACGCACACGGCTTCCAGACCATTGCAGAAGAAATGCTGGCGCAAGTCGGCGCCGCCTCTCCGGAATGGGCCGAGGCTGCTGCAATGGGTCGCAAGTTTGACCCTGCCAATCCGCTGTACCTGACGGTGCAAGGTGATGGGCATCATCCTGGCGCCGAAACGTCCGCCGAGCACAGTCACGCAGGTGCTGTAGCTGCCGGTGCCGCTGCTCTGGCAGGCGTCGGTGCAGTCGCTGCTGCCGAAGCCTTCAAGCCGACCGTGACGGGTGAAACCACCCGCCGTGGCGACGACTGGACCACACTGTCTCCGGATCTGGATCCGTCGGCTCCATCGACCAAGGCTCCGGCCCTGGCCGATCTGGACCTGCCGCTGGAGTCGTTCCCGGCCCCGGCCGCTGGCGACCCGATCACCGCATCGGCTGAAGCGGCAGAGGTGTTCAAGCCGCACGCCGAGCCGGAGATCGATCTGCCGCAGTTCAATGCACACGCTGGTGAGGCTTATCAGCCGGTATCTGCACCGCCGATGCACATGGACCTGTCGGACCTGTCGCTGGATCTGAACCCGACGCCGCCGGCAACCGAGGCTGCACCGGTTGCTCCGGCTGCCGTGGCCGAAGAAAGCCTGCCGGCCTGGGCCCAGCCGACGGATCTGTCGCAAGCGCCGATGCACCTCGATGCCGAGCCGCATCACGCCGAGCATGAACATGTCGCCAACGATGAGCCGCAATCGGCCATCCGCCTGGACACCAACCTGCCGCACACGCTGTCTGGCGAGCATGGTGCCGATGGCGTGCGCGATTTGCAGATCAAGTTCGATCTGGCCAAGGCCTATATCGAGATCGGCGACAAGGAAGGGGCACGCGAACTGCTGCAGGAAGTGCTGGATCTGGGCGACCCCTCGTTCCACGCCGAGGCTCAGGCTCTGATGCGTCAGATCGGCTGATCGGCCCAGCCTCAAGCATCGCCAGCGCCGGCAGGGTGGTATCCTGCCGGCGTTTTTCTTTCCGCACGAGGATTCACAAGGCATGACGCGCATCGCGCTCGGCATCCAGTACGACGGTGCCGCGTTTTCGGGGTGGCAATCGCAGCCACACGGCAATACTGTGCAAGACATGCTGGAGGCTGCATTGGGCCAGTTTGCCGGCGTGCCACTGCAGACGACTGTCGCTGGCCGCACCGACGCAGGCGTGCATGCGCTGGGGCAGGTTGTGCACCTCGACACCGACCTCGTACGCGATCCGTTCTCGTGGGTGCGTGGCACCAACGCTTTTCTGCCGTCGACCGTGGCTGTGCGCTGGGCGCAGGAGATGCCGGAAGATTTTCATGCACGCTTCTCCGCCCATCGCCGTACGTACTACTACGCGCTGACCTTCGGGCCGACGCGGGCGCCGCTGCTCGAGGGCAAGGCCGGCTACGTCATGCTGCCGCCCGGCAAGTCGCTTGATGTCGCTGCCATGCACGAAGCCGCGCAGGTGCTGGTCGGCGAGCACGATTTTTCCTCCTTCCGAGCGGCGGAATGCCAGGCCAAGTCGCCGGTCAAGACGATGTATTCGATGGAGGTGCGGGGCGAGGGTGAGTGGGTGTTCGTACGCATTCGCGGCAGTGCCTTCCTGCATCACATGGTGCGCAACATCATGGGCTGCCTGGTCGCGATCGGCCGGGGCCGACAGCCGGCATCGTGGATGGCCGATGTGCTGGCCGCCCGCAGCCGCGTGGCTGCTGCGCCCACATTCATGCCCGACGGCCTGTATCTGGCAGAGGTCGGCTATCCTGATGGTTTCTCGTTGCCTGCGTCCCCGGCATCGGCCAGCCTGTTTCGAGGCGTGTTCGACGAGCACGCCGGCCTGTGAATCCCACTTCTGCCATGTCGTTGCACCGAACCCGCATCAAGCTCTGCGGCCTGACCCAGCCTGCCGACGTCGATCACGCCGTCGCACTCGGCGCGGATGCCATCGGGCTGGTGTTCTACCCGCCCAGCCCGCGCTATGTCGCCACCGAGCGGGCGGCAGAGCTTGCCCGCCGCGCCGGTCCGTTCGTCACCGTGACGGGCCTGTTCGTCAACGCCAGCACCGACGACATCGCCCGCGTACTCGACCAAGTGCCGCTGACGTTGCTCCAGTTCCATGGGGATGAGACGCCAGAACAATGCGCAGAAATTGCCGGCAAGGTGGGGCTGCCCTGGCTGCGGGCCCTGCGTGTTCAGCCTGGGGCCGATTTGGTAGAATTCGCCGATCGGTTTGCCACTGCCCAAGGCCTGCTGCTCGACGCATTTGTTGAGGGGTATGGCGGTGGCGGCCACGTCTTCGACTGGACCCTGATTCCCTCGCAATGGCTCCCGCAATCGCCATCCTCGCCAACCCCAAGCGCCGCTCCTCGGCTCGTTTTGAGTGGTGGGTTGAGCGCGCAAAACGTCGCTGGCGCGATTGAGCGCGTGCGGCCCTACGCTGTTGACGTCAGCAGCGGGATCGAGGCCGCACGGGGCGTAAAAGACCACGCCCGCATGACCGCATTCGTGCGTGCGGTCCGTGAGGCCGATGCCGCCCTGAGCGCATCGGTTCAGGCCTGAGCGATAGCCAGGACCTCTCGCGGTTCGCGCCTTCCTGAATTCTTCCGCCGATACGCCCCCATGTCGTTGGGCTGCGGCGGATGCCTCGAGAGATTGCCATGTACAACCTGCCCGACGCCCACGGCCACTTCGGCCCTTACGGCGGCACCTTCGTTGCGGAAACGCTGTCCCACGCGCTGGATGAGCTGCGCGACGCCTATGCGCGCTACCAGCACGATCCCGAATTCATCAAGGAATACGAGTACGAGCTGAAGCATTTCGTCGGCCGTCCGTCGCCCATCTATCACGCAGCCCGCCTGACTGAGCACTGCGGCGGCGCGCAGATCTACCTCAAGCGCGAAGACCTGAACCACACCGGCGCACACAAGGTGAACAACGTCATCGGCCAGGCGCTGCTGGCACGCCGCATGGGCAAGCCGCGCGTGATTGCCGAAACCGGCGCCGGCCAGCACGGCGTGGCCACGGCCACCATTGCCGCACGCTACGGCATGGAATGCGTCGTCTACATGGGCAGCGAAGACGTCCGCCGCCAGGCCGCCAACGTCTATCGCATGAAGCTGCTGGGCGCGACCGTGGTGCCGGTGGAATCCGGCTCGCGCACGCTCAAGGACGCGCTGAACGAAGCGATGCGCGACTGGGTGACCAACGTGGCCGACACGTTCTACATCATCGGCACGGTGGCCGGTCCGCACCCGTATCCGATGATGGTGCGCGACTTCCAAGCCGTGATCGGCGAGGAGTGCAAGGTGCAGATGCCCGAGATGATCGGCCGTCAGCCGGACGCCGTGATCGCCTGCGTGGGCGGCGGCTCCAACGCCATGGGCATCTTCTATCCGTACATCGACCACACCGACGTGAAGCTGATCGGCGTGGAAGCGGCGGGCGAGGGCATCGAGACGGGCCGCCATGCCGCGTCGCTTACGGGCGGCTCGCCGGGTGTGCTGCACGGCAACCGCACGTATCTGCTGCAGGATGACGACGGCCAGATCATCGAAACGCACTCGATCTCGGCAGGCCTGGACTACCCGGGCGTCGGCCCTGAGCACGCCTGGTTGAAGGACGCGCGCCGCGCGGAATACGTCCCGATTACCGATAAGGAAGCGCTGCAGGCCTTCCACGACCTGTGTCGCATGGAGGGCATCATCCCTGCGCTGGAATCGAGCCATGCGCTGGCGTATGCCTGCAAGCTGGCACCGACGCTACCGAAGGACAAGATCCTGCTGGTGAACCTGTCGGGCCGCGGCGACAAGGACATGCACACCGTCGCCGAATTCTCCGGCATCACACTCTAACGGCACTGGCACCCGCATGACCGAGCGCGCCATCGACGGCATCTTCAACGAGGACTGCATTACCGGGGTCGGGCATCTGGCCGACGGCAGCGTGGACCTCGTCATCGCCGATCCGCCGTACGGGCTGGGCAAGGATTACGGCAATGACTCCGACAAGCTGTCGGGCGATGCCTACCTGGCCTGGTCCGAACGCTGGATCGATGCGGTGGTTCCCAAGCTGGCGCGCAACGGCTCGCTCTACCTGTTCTGCACGTGGCAATACGCGCCGGAACTGTTCGTGATGCTCAAGCAGCGTCTCATGATGATCAACGAGATCATCTGGGACCGCCGCGTGCCCAGCATGGGGGGCAGCACGCGCAAGTTCTCGTCGGTGCACGACAACATCGGCTTCTTTGCTGCTTCGCGCGACTACTACTTTGACGTCGATGCCGTGCGCATTCCGTACGACGCCGAGACGAAGAAAGCGCGCAGCCGCAAGCGTTTTGAGGGCAAGAAGTGGCTGGAAGTCGGCTACAACCCGAAGGACGTGTGGAGCGTGTCGCGCCTGCACCGGCAAGACCCGGAGCGCGCGGAGCACCCGACGCAGAAGCCGCTGGAACTGGTGGAACGCATGATCCTGGCAAGCTGCCCGCCGGGCGGCCTGGTGCTGGACCCGTTCCTGGGCAGTGGCACCACGGCTGCGGCGAGCGCAAGGCTTGGCCGCCGCTTTGCCGGCTTCGAGATCAACGCCGACTATTGCCGTGTAGCACGCGAGCGCGTGGCTGCTGTGCATGCCGCTGCTGCCAACGCACAACCGACTGAATCTGAGGCGCCTGACACCATCAAGGTCGCCTGACAAACCGATCCCCCTATGTCCCGCATCGCTCAAACCTTTTCGCAGTTGTCCGCACAGGGCCGCAAGGGCCTGATCCCGTTCATCACGGCGGGCGATCCGTACCCCGAGATGACCGTTGACCTCATGCACGCGCTGGTGAAGGGCGGCGCCAACGTCATCGAGCTGGGTGTGCCGTTTTCTGACCCGATGGCCGACGGCCCGGTTATTCAACGTGCGTCTGAACGCGCATTGGCCCAGAAGGTGGGCCTGCGTACGGTGCTGGAATACGTGCGCACGTTCCGCGCCACGGATGCCACGACGCCCGTGGTGTTAATGGGCTATGCCAATCCGATCGAGCGCATGGGCGTTGACGCCTTCGCCAAGGCTGCGTCTGAAGCAGGCGTGGACGGCGTGCTGGTGGTCGATTACCCACCTGAGGAGTGCGAGGACTTCGCCAAGGCCATGAAGGCCACCGGGATCGATCCGATCTTTCTGCTGGCGCCGACATCCACCGAGGCGCGTATTGCGCAGATCGCCCGCGTGGCCAGTGGCTACATCTACTACGTCTCGCTCAAGGGTGTGACCGGCGCGGCGACCATCGATCTGGATGCCGTGGCTGCACGCATCCCGCAGATTCGCCAGCACGCGCGGCTGCCAGTGGGCGTCGGCTTCGGCATCCGTGATGCGGCAACTGCACGTGCCATCGGTGGCGTTGCCGATGCCGTGGTCATCGGATCCCGCATTGTGCAATTGCTTGAAGAGGCTCCGCGCGAACAAGCGGTACAATGCTTGACTGATTTCATCGCGGAGATCCGCCAGGCGCTGGACGCCTGAGTCACATTCTTCGCGCGAGCGCATTCAAGGAGCACGCATGAGCTGGCTGGACAAACTGCTTCCGCCCAAGATCCAACAGACCGATCCGTCGCAACGCAAGGGCATTCCGGAAGGCCTCTGGATCAAATGCCCGGCCTGCGAGTCGGTGCTGTACCGTACCGACATCGAAGCCAATCTGCACGTCTGCCCGAAGTGCGACCACCACATGCGCATCGGCGCGCGTGCTCGCCTGGATGCGCTGCTGGACGCCGAAGGCCGCTATGAGCTGGGCCAGGAGATCCTCCCGGTCGATCCGCTCAAGTTCAAGGACAGCAAGAAATACCCCGACCGCATCAAGGCCGCCATGGACAACTCCGGCGAGACCGATGCAATGGTCGTGCTGGGTGGCGCCATTCATGCGCTGCCGGTGGTGGTGGCCTGCTTCGAGTTTGAGTTCATGACCGGCTCGATGGGCTCGGTGGTGGGAGAGCGCTTTGCACGCGGCGCGCAGATGGCGCTGGAGCAGAAGGTGCCGTTCATCTGCGTGACGGCATCGGGCGGTGCGCGTATGCAGGAAAGCCTGCTGTCGCTCATGCAGATGGCCAAGACCACGGCGATGATCCAGAAGCTGGCCGAGGCCAAGCTGCCGTTCATCAGCGTGCTGACCGATCCGACCACCGGCGGTGTGTCCGCCAGCTTTGCCTTTATGGGCGATGTGGTGATCGCTGAACCCAAGGCAATGATCGGCTTTGCCGGCCCGCGCGTGATTGAGCAGACTGTGCGCGAGAAGCTGCCGGAAGGCTTCCAGCGTGCCGAGTTCCTGCTGCAGAAGGGCGCCATCGACATGATCGTCGACCGCCGCAACATGCGCCGCGAGATTGCCGAGCTGCTGGCGCTCTTGCAGAAGCAACCGGCCGACGCACTGGCCTGATGCACCACACCTGTTGAACCGAAGCGCGGGCGAGAGTCCGCGCTTCTTGTTTTTGCGCGGCAGGTTTGCCTCAACGCCACCCCGGCCGCGCCACTCATCGTTCGCATGCCTACATTCGATAACCTTCCCGATTGGCTGGCCCACCTGGAAACCGCTCACCCGGTCGGCATCGACATGGGCCTGGCCCGCATCAGCCGCGTGCGTGACGTGCTGGGTCTGGAGTTCACATCCGTCGTCTTTACGGTTGGCGGCACCAACGGCAAGGGCTCGACCTGCTCGATGCTGGAGGCGATGCTGCTGGCCGCCGGCTACAAGGTTGGCTGCCATACGTCGCCACACCTGATCGATTTCAACGAACGCGCCCGCGTGAATGGCGAGATCGCCACCGACGCGATGCTGCTGCCGCATTTCGAAGCCGTAGAGCGCGCGCGCTGCAGCCTCAGTGACGACCACGGTGAGCCGGTCAGCCTGACGTATTTCGAGTTCACCACGCTGGCGATCATGCATCTCTTTGCCAACGCGGGGCTCGATGCGGTCATTCTCGAAGTGGGTCTGGGCGGGCGTCTGGATGCGGTCAATATCATCGACACGGATTGCGCCATCATTACCAGCGTCGATCTGGACCACATGACCTATCTGGGCGACACGCGCGAGGCGATCGGCTTCGAGAAGGCGGGGATCTTCCGCCCGGGCAAGCCGGCAATCTGCTCCGATCCGGTGCCGCCGATTTCGCTGGTCAAGCAAGCCGAGGCCGTTGGTGCTGACCTTTGGTTGATCGGCCGCGATTTCAACTTCCAGGGCGACAAGCAGCAGTGGGGTTTCAGCGGACGGGGGCGGCGCTGGCCGAGCCTCGGCTATCCGGCACTGCGCGGTGCGAATCAGTTGCTGAATGCCTCGGCGGCCCTGGCGGCGCTGGAGTCGGTGCGCGACCGGTTGCCAATTTCCGCGCAGGACGTGCGCCTGGGGTTGTCGCAGGTGGCGTTGCCGGGCCGTTTCCAGGTCATGGCAGGTCGTCCTGCAGTGATTCTGGATGTGGCGCATAACCCGCATGCGGCAGCAGCGCTCGGTCAGAACCTCGAAAACATGGGCTTCTTCCGCTACACCTACGCGGTGTTCGGTGCCATGCAGGACAAGGACATCGCCGGGGTGCTCGGTCACATGCTCGACAAGGTCGACCATTGGTGTCTGACCGATCTGCCGACACCGCGTGCGGCCAGCGCCGCGCGCCTGGAGCAGGCATTGACGGACGCCGGCTTCCAGCCGGGCAAGGAGTCGAGCGTCAGCACATTCAGCGATCCCGCCACAGCCTATCGCAACGCCATGGAGCGTGCGACTGAGGATGATAGAATCGTGGTCTTCGGATCGTTCTTCACCGTTGCTGGTGTGCTTGCGGAGCGCAAGAACCGCGCGCACTAGCCAAGCGCATTGCCAACATTGGGCAGCGCCGGGTCACAGGACGACCCTGGCGTCGGCGCTGCCCTCGCATGCATCGTCTGAGAGCCAAACCGAGCGCAATCCATGGGACTGTTTTCCATCTTCTCCTCCCGCAAAAACGCTGAAGGCGAACGCTCGCGCGGCGCCGCTGGCAGTGCCGCCGATGTGGCCCGCGATGCGGTCCATGAATCGCGCACCTCGTCCCGCGCATCTTCGAACTCCCGTAGCCGTGCCTCTCGCCGTACGGACGATGACGACGATGGTCTCGACCCCGAACTCCCGCAAAAGCAGCGCGCCCGTCGTCGATTGATCGGCGCGGTGGTGCTGGTGGGCGCTGCCGTGGTGGTGTTGCCGCTGGTGTTCGACGCCAAGCCACGCCCCGTGACCGATGCGGTGGCCGTGCAGATTCAGGATCAACCGATCGACCGAGGCGCCAAGGCGTCCACCGATGAACCCAAGGTAGCGAGCCGTCGCTCTGCGCCGCGTGCACCGGGCTCGTCGGCAGATCAACCGCAGGCGCTCGACCAGGGCGAAGAGGTGGTTGCTTCTGCGGAAGCGTCGTCACCCAGCACGCCCGCGCCTGCACAGAACACGCCGTCGGCCAAGCCGACTCCGCCCAAGACGGTGGCCAGCCTGACACCGCCCGCAGATGCCAAGCCCGCCGCCAAACCGGCTCAGCCAGCGCCGCAAGCTGCCACGCCCAGTGCAGATGCCAGCGGCAACAAGTTCGTCCTGCTGATTGGCGCCTTCGCGTCCGAAGACCGCGCGCGCAACTGGCTGGGCAAGCTCAAGGCCGAGAAGATTCCCGGCTACATCGAACACAAGAAGGTGCCTGAGAAGGGCGATCTGGCGCTGTTGCGCGCAGGCCCGTTCAACGATCGCGCCGCAGCGGAAGCCGCACAGAAGCGCGCCGAGCAGATTGGCCTGACGCCCAAGCTTGTGCAGCAATAACGATGCTGGATCACGTGCACTCGCCAGATTCACTGACCTGTCACGCTACCCTCAGTCAAAGTCAATCCAAGCCGCTGTCCGATGCAACCGACTTTCTTTGACTATGGCGTGCTGTTCATCGTCGTCACGTCTGCGCTGATCGGGTTGTTTCGCGGGCTGATTCGCGAAGTGCTGGCGTTGCTTGGGTGGTTGTTTGCCGCGTGGGTGGCGTATACGTTTTCGGGTGTCGCCGCAGGCTGGATGCCAGAGTCGCTACCGGGTGGACCGGTGGCGCGCACCATTCTCGGTTTCGTCCTACTGTTTATCGTGACGGTGATTGCGACGTCGCTGGTGGGGGCGCTGCTCTCGGCGGCATTGGCAAGCGCTGGGCTCAAGCCCGCGGATCGCGGCCTGGGCATGGTGTTCGGGCTGGCACGCGGTGGCGTGATCATCCTCGTGCTGATGACGGTGGCGGGCTTTACCAGCCTGCCCGAGCAACCGTTCTGGCGCGATGCGATCAGCCGGCCGTATGCGGAGGAAGCTGCGCGTGCTGCCAAGCCGCTGCTGCCGCCTGACGTCGCGAAGTATGTTCACTATTGATCCGGAGCGTCTGGCCACCAGCTAGACGATCTGGGAAGCTTTTTCGGCGCCGGCAACGGGTGCGGGCGCCACCAATACGCTCTCGCTGGAGATCGACATGTGCGGTATCGTTGGCGTGGTTTCCTCCACGCCCGTCAATCAGCTGATCTATGACAGCCTGCTGCTTCTGCAACACCGGGGGCAGGATGCGGCTGGCATTGCCACTGCGGCTGGCAACACCTTCCATATGCACAAAGCCAATGGCATGGTGCGTGACGTGTTCCGCACGCGCAACATGCGCGGCCTGCCGGGCACGAGCGGCATCGGCCAGGTGCGTTATCCGACCGCTGGCTCTTCCAGCGAGGAAGAGGCCCAGCCGTTCTACGTCAATGCGCCGTTCGGCATTGTGCTGGCGCATAACGGCAACCTGACCAACTCCGATCAACTGCGCGAAGAGATGTTCCGACGCGATCGTCGTCACATCAACACGCAGTCGGATTCTGAAGTCCTGCTGAACGTGCTGGCCGATGAACTGCAACGCGCCAGCAATGACATCCCGCTGAACCGCGACTCCATCTTCACCGCCGTGGAAGGCTTGCACCGCCGTGTGCGTGGTTCGTACGCCATCGCAGCCGAGATCTCCGGCTACGGTGTGCTGGCCGTGCGTGATCCGTTCGGCATCCGCCCGCTGGCGCTGGGTAGCCAGGAAACGCCGGACGGCAAGATCGAATACATGGTCGCCTCCGAATCCGTGGCGTTGGAAGGGATCGGCTTCAAGTTCGAGCGCGACGTGGCGCCCGGCGAAGCGATCTTCATCGACCTCGAAGGCAAGCTGCACACCAAGCAATGCGCCCAGAACCCGGTGCTCTCGCCGTGCATTTTTGAGTACGTGTACCTGGCACGTCCGGATTCGCGCATGGATGGCGTGTCGGTGTACGACGCGCGTCTGCGCATGGGCGATTACCTGGCCGAGAAGATCAAGCGTGAGGTGACCGACCCGATCGACGTGGTGATGCCGATTCCGGATTCGTCGCGTCCGGCCGCCATGCAGGTGGCCAACCACCTGGGCGTGCCGTACCGCGAGGGCTTCTTCAAGAACCGCTACGTGGGCCGCACCTTCATCATGCCGGGCCAGGCCGTGCGCAAGAAGTCGGTGCGCCAGAAGCTCAACGCCATGGCGATTGAGTTCAAGGGCAAGAACGTGCTGATCGTCGATGACTCCATCGTGCGTGGCACGACCTCGTCGGAAATCGTGCAGATGGCACGTGACGCGGGCGCGAAGAAGGTGATCTTCGCTTCGGCCGCGCCGCCGGTGAAGTTCCCGAACGTGTACGGCATCGACATGCCGACGCGCGGTGAACTGGTGGCCTACGGCCGCACACACGAAGAAATTGCCAAGATCATCGGCGCCGATCAACTCGTGTACCAGGACGTGGAAGACATGAAGCGCGCCGTGCGCGACGTCAACCCGGCGCTCAAGGACTTTGACGCGTCGTGCTTTGATGGCAAGTACGTGACGGGCGATATCGACGAGGCATATCTCGATCGTCTGGAGACCGCGCGCAACAGCTCGGCCGCCAGTGCGGATCGCGACAACGCGCAGAACGATGATCCGCGTACGCAACTGCACCTGCAACGTTCGGCTGTGAACGAGTAATCGTTCCTCATCGCCAATAAAAAAGCCCGTCTACGTGACGGGCTTTTTGTTGGGCGCTTGGTTGACCACGTTACTTCAGCATGCGACGGCGCAGCAGCCACAGGCACAGCACGAGCGCGACAGCAGCGTAGAGCAGCAGCACACCCAGATGCAGCAGAACGTTGTCCGGTGTGCGGCCCAGCATCAGTGGGCGGATCAGCTCCACCGCGTGCGGCAGCGGCAGCACGTTCGTGATCGCGCGCACGGGCGCTGGCAGTTGCGACAGTGGGAAGAACACGCCCGAGAGCAACATCATCGGCGTGATCACCAGCGTCTGATAGAACATGAAGAAATCGTAGTTTGGCGCGAGCGCCGTCATGTTCATTGCCAGGCAGGCGAACGTGAAACCCGTGAGCACGATGACAGGCAAGGCGAGCAACGCCTGCGGCATCGATGCATAGCTGAGAGCGCCCGCCACCAGCATGATCGCCAGACCCGAGAGCACGGACTTGCTGGCCGCCCAGATCAGTTCGCCGAGTACCACGTCACCCAGGGTGAGCGGCGCATAGAGGATGGCTTCCCACGTGCGCTGTACGTGCATGCGCGAGAACGCCGAGTACATCGCTTCGAAGCTCGCTGACATCATCGTGCTGGAAGCCACCGTGCCGGCGGCCAGGAACGCGATGTACGACACACCGTCGATATGCCCGACCAGCAGGCCCAGGCCGAGCCCGAGACCAAACAGGTAGATCATCGGATCGGCCAGATTGCCGGCGAGCGACGGAATGGCAAGCTTGCGCCAGACCATGAAGTTGCGCAGCCAGATGGTCTGCCAGTTCCGGAAATTGAGCGGCCGCAGCGATTGTGGATACGCCTGTTGCGGAGCTGCGGTAAGAGTGGCTTCGTTGGACATGGGTAGCTCGTTCAATCGCGCTGCATGAATCACGCCGCATCAATCCCGCATCTCGCGGCCCGTCAGGCGCAGGAACACGTCTTCAAGATTAGCGGGGCGGTGCAGGTAGCGCAGGCCGGGCATGGTGTGCGTTTCGGTCTGCGTGCGCAGGGTGGCCACCAGCGGCTGCGGATCGCGGGCGTAGCAGAAGAGGGTTTCGCCGCTGGTCTCTACGCGCTCGGCAAGGGGCTCGAGCAGCGTGCGCAGGGCGGAGAGATCGTCGCCATAGACTTCCACCACGTCGCAGCCGATCTCGCGAGCGATGAGTTCGTGCGGCTTGCCTTGCGCGATCTTGCGACCGTTGTCGATCACGCAGAGTTCGTCGCACAGGCGCTCGGCCTCTTCCATGAAGTGCGTGGTCAGCAGGATGGTCTTGCCACCGGCCAGCAGTGAACGCAGGCGCTCCCAGATCAGGTGGCGGGCTTGCGGATCGAGCCCGGTAGTGGGCTCGTCCATGACGAGGATGTCCGGGTCGTTAATGAGTGCGCGCGCCACGGTCAGCCGGCGCTTCATGCCGCCGGAGAGCGCACGTACCGGCGCATCGGCTTTTTGCTCAAGCCGCGCGAATTCCAGCAGGGCAGGGATGCGCTCGCGGATGGCCGCGGAGGACAGGCCAAAGTAGCGGCCGAAGATGCGCAGGTTTTCCGAGACGGTGAAATCGGGGTCGAGGTTGTCGAACTGCGGCACCACGCCCACACGCATGCGTGCACGGTGCGCAAACTCGGGAACCGCCTCACCGCACAGTTGCAGCGCGCCCGCATCGGGCATCGTCATGCCAAGCAGCATGCGCAGCGTAGTGGTCTTGCCGGCCCCATTGGGGCCCAGCAGGCCGAAGCATTGGCCGCGCCGTACGGAAAAACTCAGGTTGTCGACGACCGTTTGATCTCCATAGCGCTTGCGCAAGCCGTCGACGCTCAGGATCGGTGTGCTGCTCACGCCAAAGCCCTGTTGCTCGTATCGCACATCGCCTCCGTTGCAAAACGCTGATTATGCGCTTGCGTCGGCATATGCGTATGAGGGGATTGTGCGATGGCGCTGACCACGCTCAGATAACAAAAAGGGCCAGACAACACTGTCTGGCCCCTGCCTGCAGCACATCTTCGCTGCGTATGGTGGGCTTATTTGCCGATGGTGTTACCAATCACACCACCCAGTGCCGCACCACCCAGCGTGGCACCCGGGCCGCCCCAGATGGCCGCCCCGGCGACACCGCCCGCGGCTGCGCCGAGCGCCGTGTTCCGCTGCCTTGGCGTCATGTCCGCGCATCCGCTGACGGATGCCAACACGGCCGCCAGTAACAAGGATACGAAGGCACGCATAGCACACTCCTTTTATCGTTCGTATGCCTGTATTAAAGGCCGTGCACGGTGCCATGTGCAGGGACCGATGCCTGAAAACGGTGTCAGCCGATTCCCACACATGCAACGCGGATTCCGGCGCGGAAGTTCCGCCCTTTCTTGCGTATTGCTAACGGTCCAGCGTCTTCTTCACATCTTCACGAACATCGCCCATGGTGGCGCGAGCTTTGCCGATGTTTTTTTCGATGTTGCCCTTGACCTGTGTTTTTTCATCGCCGGTCACCTTGCCGGCCACTTCCTTGATCTTGCCTTTCGCTTCTTGCAGACGGCCCTTCACTTGGTCCTTGTTCATGGTTCGACCCCTTTGTTGATCGGCCGGTGCAGGGGCGCCCACCGGCATTGGCGCGTGGCGCAGCGCCACCGTTGCAGCATATGGCGTGTGGTGCTTGCGCCCAGGTGACGTTGTCCGAAAGACCTGTAGGACAAACGGGTGATGTCACGGAAATAGGCTTGACCGATGGCTACACTGAAACGCCCGGCCGCGTTGGCACGTGCCGGATCTGTTCACCATTCTCACGACCCACGAGGGAGAAAGCGACATGATGACTCTAGAGCAACTCGGCATCCTGCACCGATCGCAGATCGAGGCGTGGCTGGCCGTTACGGAAGAAGCTGTTGACGGCGTCAATCGCCTGATCGGGCTCAATCTCCAGGCACTCAAGGCCAGCTTTGGAGAGACCGAGCAGTGCCTGCACGACGCGGCCGGCGCGCAGGATGCCGGACAGTGGTTCGGTGCGCAGGCGCAGTTTCTGCAGCCCGCCGGAGAACGCGTGTCCGGCTATACGCGCAACTTCATCGAAATCGGTGTGCAAACACAGAACGGCATCACGCGCGCGCTGCAGCGTCATGGTGATGAAGTGCGTCGTCAATGGGGCTTCGTCGCAGAGAACCTGGCCGACGCCGCGCCTCCGGGCACCGAGGTGGCCGTGAAGTTTCTCAAGGCATCTGTCGGGCTGGAGGTGGCTGCTGCGGAAGCGGCAGAGGTTGCCGCTTCCGAGGCAAGTGGCGTTACCGCCAGGAACGACACCGCGCATTGAGTACTCCTCCATACGGGTGAAATTCGTCGGCAGTGGGCCGACATGGATTTCGGCGCAGTCCTACAGGGTGTTGCGGACAGGCTTCGATACGCGCGTCAGGCGCCGATCTCTACACTTCCTACATGTCCATCAACATGAAGGAGGTGATCGTGCCCTACCTGGTTGCATGGTTCCTGGGCCTTCCCGCGTTCGTGTTGCTGCTGATGTGGTTGTTCGTGCATTGATGCACGCAGCACGATCCCTCAACGCGAACCGGAGGACCTATGACCTTCCGAGACGATTGCAAGATCGAAGTCTCTGCCTATGAAATTTCCCCCGACGCCTGGCGTGCAGAAGTCAGCATCCTGCGCGTAAGCGACGGTGAAATCTTGCTACCGCGCACCACTGTGCGCGAATCGATCAATACGTATTCGAATGCTGGTAGCGCACTTGAAGCTGCACGGGCCTATGCCGAAGCGATGATCGCTGCCGGCCAGTTCGATTGCAGCCCTGCGTGGAATTGAGTTGCGCGGGATTCCGCAGCTATGTGGCGTTACGTTCTGTTACCAATTCGCCCCTACCGTATCACCTGTGACGGTGGGCCTGCATACAATACAGATACCGTAATTGGCGCTGGCTGCGGTGCTTGCCAGGCGCTTTCTAGCTGCAGGTGATGAACATGATTCGACGCAATGGGCTGTTGATGGCAGGTGCAGCCGCACTGGCCGTGCTGGCGGTGCCGCAGATGGCGTCGGCGCACGTAAGCGTCGGCATTGGGATTGGTGTGCCGGTCGCGCCTGTGTATGTGGCGCCGGCTCCGGTCTATTATCCACCGCCGCCGCCGGCGTACTATCCGCCGCCGCCCCCGGTCTACTACGGCGCACCGGCACCCGTGTACTACGGGCCGCCGCCTGTCGTGGTGGACCCAGGCTGGTATCGCTGGGGTCCGCGCTATCGCTACTACGATGGCTACCACTGGCGTCGCTGGCGCTAAGCCACACATCGCACGAGAAAGGCTCCTTCGGGAGCCTTTTTCTTTGCCTGCATGCAGTGTACGAACAAGTACAACTCGGTGCGGGACGGCACAGCGTTTGCGTCCAACCGCAGAACGGGCAGGCGTTGCAGAGGCGCTCACGCGACAAAGCGGTGCGGTACTGAACGCAGGCAAGGTTTGCCCGGTCGATATGACATCCGCATGAAGCGCGTGCGGATACGTGCGCCAGCACTGGCGCGCGTCATGTTTGCAGTGCAATGACCGAAGGAGTTTCCATGCAAGTCACAACGCAACGCTTTGCTGTGCGCACCCTCGCGGTGGCTGCTGGCAGCCTGGCGCTCGTGCTCGGCGCGGGGGTGGCGCACGCCGGCTCGATCGATCCCTACCAGCCTGCCCAGAAGATCAGCCGCGCAGATCCCTACACCGATGGGGCCAGGATGGGGCGTGCCGACCCATACACCGACGGCGCTTGTGCCGACGGAAAGCCTCAGGGTAGCGGCACGTGATTGTCTATCGCATCGCAACATCAAGCCCGGGCTATTCCCGGGCTTTTTCTTTGCACATCTTCCGTGTGCGCAGCGCGTGCTAAGGTCGGCAAGAAGAACTGGCGCGCGGCGCATGCGCGACGATACTGAAGACACGAGATGTATCGGCTCATTTGCGTCAGGTAGTCAGGATCGCGCTGTAGCAGCAACGCAGGCCAATGGCATACTTTCGCCCTATGCGAGCCCACTGCCAGCAATACGCAGCCTTCGCACACTTGCATCACCACAACCAAGGAGAACGAGTCATGAAAACCAAGCCCTGCCTGTGCCAGGACGATGTCACCAAGATCCTGGATGCCGCCGAGAAGGAGGCACGCGCGCACCAGTGGGCCGTGACGATTGCCGTGGTTGACGATGGCGGCCATCTGATGGGCCTGCGCCGCATGGACGGTTGCGCGACCATCTCGTCGTACATCGCACCGGAGAAGGCGCGTACGGCCGCGCTGGGCCGCCGTGAATCGAAGGTCTACGAAGACATCATCAACAACGGCCGCATCTCGTTCCTGTCGGCGCCGCATCTGCAAGGCATGCTTGAGGGCGGTGTGCCCGTGCTGGTGGAAGGCGTATGCGCCGGTGCCGTCGGTGTGTCGGGTGTGAAGTCGGCGGAAGATGTGCAGATCGCTAAGGCGGGCATTGCCGCCGTGCACGTGATCTGCTGAGTTGCTGATCGCGAAAAACGCGAATCGATGGAGAAGGGCGCGGCGTAGGTCGCGCCCTTTTTCTTTGGGCGCGCCCGGATGGGAACTGGCGGGAAAGAACGGCTTGGCTGGCAGTCGTCCGGCAGACGGGTCTGGTGTCTGCCAACGCGAAATGACGATGGCTGGCTACTGCCGAATGTCTCCTGAGAGAGACGTCCCCACAAAAGTCAGTACGTGCTGCGTGTTACTTGGTCAGGATCAGTTTGCCGAAGCGCGTGACGCGCAGCGTGTAGATCGCACCGTTGTGACGGATGGCGACAGCGCTCTGGCCGGCAAACAATTGTTCGGAAGTCATGACCCGCGTATCACCGATGGTTGCGGGGGTGGCCTCAACGGCTGGTGCTGCGGCGGGCGCGGTGGCCGGTGTGGCATTGAGACCAGCCGGGCGCTGGCGGGCCACGATGACGTGGCGACGGCGGGTCACGGTGCGTCCTGCATCTTGGTGTTCGGCAGCATTCATGGTGAAGGTCCTGGCTGGCGGAAAAGCGTTGACTGGCAAGGGATTCCAGCGAATGCCAAGCAGTCTAAATGAGAATCGTTATCATTACAAGTGACATCTGACGATGTGCTGATGACTGCCCGCCAGCCCTGAAAAAAGAAACCGGGCACGTGGCCCGGTTGCGTGTCAGGTATGACCCGGCGCTTCGCGCAGGAGGGTCGTTCGCTCGTCTGTGCGTTGGGCGCGGTAGCGCTCGTAGTGGCGCAGGATGTCGGCGATGATTTCTTCGCCGCGCAGGTACTCGATGTCGTAGCCCTCGCGACCATCTTCGAAGAAGGTGACGGGCTCGTGGGTGAGCGCGTGGTCGGGGGCCGCTGCCTGGCTTGGTGTCGCGACGGGCAGTGCTTTGCTCGCGCTGCGCACGCCGTAGACGAAATCGCGGTCCGATGGATCGGGGATGACCAGGCGCACGCTGTCTTCGGCTTCGAGCACGTGCGCCTCGATGCCGCGCCGGCTCAGTTCTCTCACCACGTCGTTCATGGCCGGCAGCACTTGCCTGGCGAGGAACGTGCGCACATCCGCTTCGGTGGACGGGTTCACCATCTGCGCAAGACGCTGGCGCCAGCGCTGGCCGCTCCAGAAGGATGTGGCGGGGGCCAGTTCGCGGGAGTAGTGCGCGCGGTCGGCCGACATGCCACGCCACAGGCCATAGCAAAGCAGCGCCATGATGATCGCGACCGGCAGGGCCGCCACCAGCGTCATCGCCTGCAAGGCCTTGAGGCCGCCGGCCAGCATCAGGATGGCGGCAGTCGCCCCGAGCACGACCGCCCAGAAGAGCCGCTGCCACACTGGCGAATGCACAGCACCGCGCGAGGCAATCGTGTCGATCACGAACGCGCCGGAATCGGCTGAGGTCACGAAGAACACGGCGATCAGCACGATGGCCAGCCACGACAGTGCCGTGGTGCCGGGAAAGTAATCAAAGAAGTGGAAGAGCAGGGCATCGACATTGCCTGCGGTGCGCGCGAGGTCGCCGGCCGCCTGATGCGTGTCGAGCCAGATTGCGCTGTTGCCGAAGGCGGTCATCCACAGCAGGTTGAACGCGGTCGGCACGATCAGCACGCCGATCACGAACTGCCGCACCGTGCGCCCGCGTGAGATGCGCGCAATGAACATCCCGACGAACGGCGACCATGATACCCACCACGCCCAATAGAGAATCGTCCAGCCGCTGAACCAGCCAGACGCGTTGGGTGGCGTATAGGCAAAGGTGCGGAATGACAGGTTGACCAGGTTCGACAGGTAGTTGCCGACGTTCTCACTGAAGGCTTGCAGCAGGAACACTGTCGGGCCGGCAATGATGACGAAGGCCAGCAGCAGGAAGGCCAGCGTCAGGTTCAGCTCCGAGAGCCGGCGCACGCCGTTACCGAGCCCCGACGCAGCCGACGCACCGGCCAGCAGCACCACCACGCAGATGAGGCCCACGCGGAAGGTGTCGGAATCGGTTTGCCACCCCGCCACCTGATGCAGGCCCGCGCCGAGCTGCAGCACGCCGTAGCCGAGCGTGGTGGCAATGCCGGCAATCGTACCGATCAGGGCGAAGGCATCCACCCCATGGCCCAGCACACCGTTGATGCGTTCACGCAGGATGGGATACAGGCCCGAGCGCATGGTGAGCGGCAGGTTGTAGCGGAACGCGAAGTACGCCAGCGCCAGGCCCATCACACCGTAGATGGCCCAGGCATGCAGGCCCCAGTGGAAGAAGGTGGAGAGCATCGCTTCGCGCGCGGCGAGGGCGGTCTGCGGCGCGACGGTCGGCGGTTGCAGGTAGTGCTGCATCGGTTCGCCCACGCCGAAGTACATCAGCCCGATGCCCATGCCGGCTGCGAAGAGCATCGCCGTCCAGGAGACGAAACTGAACTCGGGTTCGGCCTCGTCAGGGCCCAGGCGGATGTCACCGAACCGGCTGGCCGCCACGACGATCAAGAACACCAGGAAGCCCGTGACCGCCAGCATGTAGAACCAGTCGAAGTGCCCTGTGACCCAGCGTTGTGCGACGCCGAAGGCGCGGTCGGCCAGCTCGGGCTGTACGGTGCACAACACGAGCAGCAGGACCAGTACGACCAGCGATGGCACAACGACCTGTGGAACCAGGGTGGTGCGCGGCGACGCGATGTCGGAAGGGGCGGAAGAACTTGCCATGTAGGATCCTTCTGATTGCGGGGATGGCCGCAAAAGTACCGCCAGCGCCGCTCCATTGCAAATGGAAGGTGCCAGAAATGACAAACCCCCGTGCAAAGACGGGGGTTCGAGGCGATGCAGCGGGATGTCGCGTCAGCTGCCTTAGTTGCGTTCAGGCTCCGTCACGAAGCCGATGCGCGCCAGGCCTCCACGCTGGATGGCAGCCATCACCTGAGCCACACGCTCGTAGCGGACGTTGCGATCCGCACGCAGGTGCATCTCCGGCTGTGGCTGCTGTTGCGCGGCCTGTGCAATGTTGGCCTGCAGCGTGGCTTCATCCACCGGCTGGTTGTTCCAGAACGCCTGACCTTGCGCGTTGATCTCGACATTCACGCTTTGCGGCTTGGCGTCGTCGGGTTTGTTCGATGCGCGCGGCAGGTCGATCTTCACCGCATGGTTGATCACGGGAATGGTGATGATGAAGATGATGAGCAGCACCAGCATGACGTCGACCAGCGGCGTCATGTTGATCTCGTTCATCACCTCGTCATCGTTGTCGAAGGTACCGAAGGCCATGGTGGCTCTCCTTACTGCTGCTTGACCGAGGCCAGACGGACGCTGGCATCGTCGCGCGAGGCGCCCGGACGCAGGCGCGCACCGGTCACGAAGTAGGCGTGCAGGTCATGCGCGAAGCGGTTGAGCTTGGCGATGATGGACTTGTTGCCACGCGTGAGTGCGTTGTAGCCCAGCACGGCCGGAATGGCCACGGCCAGACCGAAGGCCGTCATGATGAGCGATTCGCCCACGGGGCCCGCCACCTTGTCGATGGTCGGCACGCCCGATGCGCCGATGCCCAGCAGGGCGTGATAGATGCCCCACACCGTGCCGAATAGGCCGACGAACGGTGCCGTCGAACCCACCGAGGCCAGCACGGCCAGGCCCGATTGCATCTGGCCGACCGACTCATCGATCGCGCTCTTGAGCGAGCGCGTAAGCCAGTCAGAGATGTCCATCACATCGTGCAGTTGCGGCTGGCTGGCGCGGTGGTGCTGCGCGGCTTCGCGGCCGGTTTGCGCGAGTGCGTAGAACGGGTTGTCCTTGGGGCTGCCAAGCGTCTGCATGGCGTGGTCGAAGTCGTCGGAGTGCCAGAAGCGCTTTTCAGCGCCTTGCGCCATGCCTTTCAGGCGCACGATGTCCCACGCCTTGGTGAGGATGACGATCCACGAGGCGAGCGACATGATCAGCAGCAGAATGGCCGTGCCGCGCGCGACGATATCGCCTTGTGTCCAGAGATGGGAAAGACCGAGTTCCTGCATGATGGGTTTCCTGAGTTGTCCTGATGAAGCGAGAGTCGGAATGGGTTAATTATCGAGCTTGAAGACATACGGTTTGCTTGCCACAACGGGCACAGCATGGCCGTTTTGCTTGTACGGGGTGCACTTGATGGAGCGGGCAGCCTCAGTAGCGGCACGATCCAGGCGCGGCGAACCGGAAGACGACGTGAGCGCCACATTGGTGACTTCACCCGCAGTGCCGATGGAGAGCTTGACCATGGCGCGGCCTTCCTCGCCCATCTTTTGCGACATCGACGGATACCCCGGCTGCGGATCGCTGCACTGGATGTCGTTGATGCCGACGCTGATCGGGCCGCTTGGCGCAGGGGCCGGTGCGGGTTCTGCGGGTGGAGCCGGTGGTGCGGGCGGCGTGGCGGGCGCCACGGGCGCGTTGTCCGACGGCGGCAGGTTGGGCGTCGGCATCGGTGTCGGCTTGGGTTGCGGCACCGGCTTGACGATGTTCACCTGCTTGGGCGCTTCCTGCTTGACCGGCTGCTGCTTGGGCGGCTCCGGCTGCTTGATGGGCTCTGGCGTGGCGGGGATGAGGTTGACCTGCAACTCAGGCGGCTCCTCCTTGCTCAGTGGCGACTGGATCAGGCCAAGCTGAATCAGCATCAGCACGCCCGCGTGCAGCAACAGCACGACCACCAGAATCTTGAGAGTACGAGGGTGAATCATCAACGACCGGGAATCGAGAGCGGAAAAAATAGGGCGGAGTGCGGCAATGGGCGTTGGCAGAGCAACCGCTCAACAAGGCTCGGCTTCAGCGCTTGCCGAACATGATGAGCGAAACCCCGATGCTGATAAGCAGACTCAGGAGCAGTTCCATGGCGCCTAGTGTTGGTGTCGGCAGGGTCGCTGCCGACATGACAGGTATTTTAGGCCCGCAACATGCAACAGTGTTGCGACAGTCGGGGTGCGACTTTGTTTCAGCCTATTGCAGCGATAAGAAAAAGTATAAACGATAATGATTCCTATTTGCGAAAAATCCCATGATCCTTTCGACGTCTTTCGTGGGGCGAGCTGCACATCCAGATGACGGATAGCGGAGAACTGCCTGCCCAGGCGCTTTGGTCGTGTGGGTTTCACGGGCCCGCAATTTGCGGACATGGGGGTCGACCCGGGTACGCAGTGCGTGCAAACACGCTAGGATGAAAAGCATTCAAACACGGTGACCGGCCGGCCAACCGTGAACGGGGAAGCGGTGAATAGGGGGCGACCATGGATGAAGACAATCTCAGCCTGGACGACGCCGACGATGGTACGTTCGTCCCCACGGGCGGCAGGCAGCCTCAATCGCTGTTGTCGTCACTGGACTCCATGTGCGCGCAATTTGCGTTGCGTACGGTCTGTGCGATGGGCCTGCGCTTCAATCTGCGCACCAACATCAACGACATTCTCACCGTTTGCGCGCCGGAGCTGATCTGGCCCGTGACGGTCATCCAGCGCTTGCAGCGGTTCCTGGCCGCGCGCTGCGCCGATATGCCGGGCTGGCGCGCCGTCGGCAAGCTGGATCTGCCCACCTTCATGGACCGCCACGGCCAGTGGAGCAGCGCCTTTGACGAAAGCTCGCTGTTCTACTACCTCGACGAGTACGTCAAGCATCACGCTAAGGACATGTTCACCGTGTTTGGGGCCTCGTGCGATGCCCTGGGCGAGCGACTATCCAGTGAGCGCGTGCTGCTGGTCGGCAACATCGACATGCTGGCGCGCGTGCTGGGCCTGCCGCCGCATGAGCGCGCGCTGCTGTTGTTCGCGTCGCTGGTGAAGTACAAGCGCGATCTGCGTGCCGTGATGGTCGATTGCAAGGTCGCTCACAGCCAGGAGGCCTTCCAACTGCTGGCGGGGCTGGCAGGCGCGAGCACCGCCGAGGTGGCCGCCTCCCTGCGCCCCGGTTCGCGGTTGGAAACGCTTGGCCTGATCGAGCCGCCGTTGCCCGAGAACAGCGTCACGGATCTGGGCGACCTGATGCGTATCTCCGATCGTCTGCTGCACGTGCTGCTGGGCGACTACGCGAGTGAGGCGGAGATGATGGCTGTCTTCACGCGTCCCGCGCCGCCGACCACGCTGGCGCAATCCGACTATCCGCACGTCGAGACCGACGCGCGCTATCTGACCGCCTTGCTGGAAAACGCTTCGCAGACGCGTGCCGTGGGCGTGAACATCCTGCTGTACGGCGCGCCCGGCACCGGCAAGACCGAACTGGCGCGCGTGCTGGCGCGCGATGCCGGCTGCGAGCTGTATGAGGTGGATTGCCTCGACAAGGATGGCAACAGCCTCTCCGGCAAAGACCGCTATCGCTCACTGCAGGTCTCGCAGGCGTTCCTGCGGGGGCGGCCTGGCGCCGTGTTGCTGTTTGACGAAGTGGAAGACGTATTCCCTGGCCCGACACGCGAGCTCATGAGCCTGTTCGGGCATGAAGAGCCGCGCGGCTCCGTCAACGGCAAGGCGTGGGTCAATCAAACGCTGGAGCAGAACCCGGTGCCGGTGATCTGGGTATCGAACTCGATCCGGCAGATCGATCCGGCCTACCTGCGGCGCTTCCAGTTCCATCTTGAGTTGAAGGTGCCGCCGCCGACCGTGCGCGAGAGCATCATCCGCAAGCACCTGGAAGGGCTGGAAGTGTCGGATGCCTTCATGGCCAAGCTGGCGGCGCGCAAGACGCTCACGCCTGCGCAGATCGACTCGGCCGCGCGCTTCGCACGCCTGACGCAGCCGGCGATGGAGGAATCGGCGGAATCGTTGATCGTGCGCCAGCTCGATCATGCAGATCAGGCCATGGGCTTGCGCCCCGAAGTGCCGGCGCACCGTGTCGTCACCGAATACAAGCTCGACTATTTGAACCTCGAGACGCGCTTCCCCGTGGAGCGGGTGATTGAAGCGCTGCGCGCACGCAAGCGCGGCACGCTGTGCTTCTTCGGGCCGCCGGGCACGGGCAAGACGGTGTTGGCCGAGCACATCGCCAGCCAACTCGACGTGCCGCTGATGATCCGCCGCGCCTCAGACCTGATGAGCAAGTACGTGGGCGAGACGGAGCAGCAGATTGCCGCCATGTTCTCGCGCGCTGAAGAAGAGCGCGCGCTCCTGCTGCTCGACGAGGCTGACAGCTTCATGCAGAGCCGCCAGGGTGCGGTGCGCAACTACGAGGTGTCGGAAGTCAACGAGATGCTGCAGGGCATGGAGCGCTTTGACGGCATCTTCATCTGCACGACCAACCTGTTCGATCGGCTGGATGAGGCTGCGCTGCGGCGCTTTGCATTCAAGATCCGCTTCAGGCCACTGATGCGGGCCCAGCGCGAGCAGATGTTCATTGCCGAGGCACTGGGTGGCAATGCGGATGCGCTCAAGCCCGTGTGGCGCGAGATTCTGGCCTCGCTCGACATGCTCACGCCGGGCGACTTTGCGGTGGTCAAGCAGCAATCGCTGCTGCTGGGCGAGGCGCTGGAGCCGGAGGCGTTTCTTGCGCAACTGCGGCAGGAGCATTCGATCAAGCCGGAGTTGCGTGAGCGGCGGTCGATTGGTTTTACACCGCGGTGATCAATCAACAATAAAGAGCCGGGCGCCCGTCTTCGTATAGGACTGATGCGCCTCGGCATCATCCCCCACCTGGTAGCTCATACCGGGCGTGAGCGTGAACTTGCGGCCGTCTTCCAGCGTGGTTTCCAGTTCGCCGTCCAGGCAGAACAGGATGTGACCTTTCTTGCACCAGTGGTCGGCCAGGTAGCCGGGCGTGTACTCGACCATGCGCACGCGGATGCGGTTGGGCTCGTCACCAAAGTAGCGTGTGCGCCAGAGGGCCATGCCGCCATTGCCGTTTTCGTCCATTTGGCCAGTGTGTTCGGTGGGCTCGACAACAGACCAGTCGGTCGTGCCGAAAGCGAAGGGGGCCATCTTCATCGTGGGGTCCTGTGGGTTTGCCGTTCCACGATGGTAGCAGTGGCGCGGGCGCCGCATTGCGTGTGCGCCAAAGGGCGCTTGTTGGTATGCGCCGACGGCATTGCGCACCGATCAATAATCTTGCTCGCGATGCGCGACGCCAATGCCTGTGCGGCATCGGCCCGAGCCCCGGGTCGGCCCCCGGTAATCTATGCAAAATTTGCATGTTGCCATGCAACATCGACATAACGATCGCCATCTGCTTGTCTAATATCCTCGCTTTTTACAAAGCGTGACGAACTTGGGCCGCCCTTGGCCCACACAAGATCCGCTGGCCCGTGACCGCCCTCCGGCCCCGGGGAATTCCTGGAGAAAGTCTTGAACACCAAACGTCTGACCTCCCACATCGGCATTGCCATGGTGCTGGGCATTGCCGTCGGCTGGGGCTGCCACGAATACGCCAAGGACGCTGCGGCGGCCAAGGACATCGCTTCGTACTTCAGCATCATCACCGACATCTTCCTGCGCATGATCAAGATGATCATCGCGCCGCTGGTGTTCTCGACCCTGGTGACGGGGCTGGCGAGCATGAGCGGTGGCAGCGCGGTTGGTCGCGTGGGCCTGCGCGCGATGATCTGGTTTGTGTGTGCGTCGGCCACGTCGCTGGCGCTGGGCATGCTGCTGGTCAATTTCTTCCAGCCGGGCGTGCACATGAATCTGCCGCTGCCCGACATGGCGGCAACGTCGGGTTTGAAGACGGGTGACTTCACGCTCAAGGCCTTCATCACGCACGTCTTCCCGCGCAGCATCGTGGAGGCGATGGCCAACAACGAGATCCTGCAGATCCTGGTGTTCTCCCTGTTCTTCGGCGCCGCGCTGTCGACCATGAAGAACCCGATGGAAAGCGTGATCGGCCGTGGCCTGGAAGAACTGACCAAGCTGATGTTCCGCATTACCGACTACGTGATGCGCTTCGCACCGCTGGGCGTGTTTGCCGCTATGGCCGCCGCCATCACGGTGGAAGGCGTGGGCGTGCTGGTCACCTACGGCAAGCTGATCGGCGAGTTCTACCTGGGGCTGGCGCTGCTGTGGGCGATCCTGTTCTTCGCTGGTTACGTGCTGCTGGGCCGCTCGCTGGGGCGTCTGCTGGGCTTGATCCGTGAACCGACCATGCTGGCGTTTGCCACGGCCAGCAGCGAATCGGCCTACCCGAAGACGATGGAAGCGCTGGAGAAGTTTGGCGTGCCCAAGCGCGTCGCCAGCTTCGTGCTGCCGCTGGGTTACTCGTTCAACCTCGATGGCTCGATGATGTACCAGGCGTTTGCGGTGCTGTTCATCGCGCAGGCCTACAACATCCAGATGAGCTTCACGCAGCAAGTCACGCTGCTGCTGGTGCTGATGCTTACGAGCAAGGGCATGGCCGGTGTGGCGCGTGCCTCGCTGGTGGTGGTGGCGGCCACGCTGCCGATGTTCCACCTGCCGGAAGCTGGCCTGCTGCTGATCATCGGTATCGACCAATTCTTCGACATGGGCCGCACGGCCACCAACGTGATCGGCAACAGCCTGGCCACTGCCGTGGTGGCGAAGTACGAACCGGCTGAAGAGGACAGTGAAGCCGAAGTGGCTGAGCCTGCCGCGCAGCCGAACCTCGGCTGAAGCCCAAAGTAAAAACGCCACCTACCCAGGTGGCGTTTTTTTTATTCAGCTTGCGAAGCGAGCGCGGTTGCCGCCGGGGTGAGCGGCGCGTCGCCAATGTCCACGTGCTGCGCCATGGGAGCCTCGCCCAACAAGGCAGCCACCATGGCTTGCAGCGGGAGCACATCACCGGTGCTCATGAAGCGCGGTGACGCAGCGTTGCCCGTGGCCTGCAATTGCGCCGCAGCTAGCGTACGGCCCAGATGGCGCGCAACGGCATGACCAGTGTCGATCAGCGTCAGCCGATCGCCCGCAATCTCGCGGATGGCGTCTTCCAGAAAGGGGTAGTGCGTGCAGCCGTGCACCAGCGTGTCGGCGCCGGCATCCAGCATCGGCTGTAGATAGGCTTGCAGCAGTTCCAGCACGGCGGGGGAGTGCGTGTCGCCGCGTTCGATCAGCGGGACGAGGCCATAGCCCGGCTGGCTTATCACTTTGCAATCGCCAGAGACCGCTGCCAGCAGGCGCGCGAATTTTTCGCTGCGCAGAGTGCTCTCCGTGGCCAATACACCCACCACGCGACTCTTGGAGTGCGCGACCGCAGGCTTCAGGCCGGGCTCGACGCCAATCACCGGCACTGCGAGCTTTTCACGCAGCACGTGCACGGCTTGCGCCGTGGCGGTATTGCACGCGATCACCAGCGCCTTGCAGCCTTGCTCGACCAGCCACTCACACGCTCGCAGCGTGCGATCAGCAATGTATTCGGGAGATTTTTCCCCGTACGGGGCATGGCGGGAATCCGCCAGGTAGAGAAGCGATTCGGCCGGCAGTTCGGCGCGAATCGCGCGCAGGACGGAGAGCCCTCCGAGGCCGGAGTCAAAGACCCCGACCGGTGTCTGCGCGCGTGTCGTCACGATGGAGACGTTGAGCAGATCAGGCTGCGGCGACCGGAATCTTGCCGATCTTCGCTTGCCATTCCGCCGGGCCGGTCTTGTGGACCGACGTGCCCGAGCTGTCCACGGCAACGGTCACAGGCATGTCCTTCACGTCGAACTCGTAGATGGCTTCCATGCCCAGGTCTTCAAACGCCAGCACCTTGGAGCCACGAATCGCCTTCGACACCAGGTAAGCGGCACCGCCCACGGCCATCAGGTAGGCCGACTTGTGCTTCTGGATGGACTCGATGGCAACCGGGCCACGCTCAGCCTTGCCCACCATGGCGATCAGGCCCGTCTGGGCGAGCATCGTTTCGGTGAATTTGTCCATGCGGGTAGCCGTAGTCGGGCCTGCCGGGCCGACGACTTCATCACGCACCGGGTCGACCGGGCCGACGTAGTAGATCACGCGGTTGGTGAAGTCGATCGGCAGCTTCTCGCCCTTGGCCAGCATGTCGGCGATGCGCTTGTGCGCGGCGTCGCGGCCGGTCAGCATCTTGCCGTTGAGCAGCAGGGTCTGGCCCGGCTTCCACGAGGCGACTTCTTCCGGCGTGAGCGCGTTCAGGTCCACGCGCTTCGACGTTTCGGTGTTCGGTGCCCACTCAACCTTCGGCCATTGCGACAGGTCCGGCGCTTCCAGCTTGGCAACGCCGCTGCCGTCCAGCGTGAAGTGCGCGTGGCGGGTGGCGGCACAGTTCGGGATCATCGCGACCGGCAGGTTGGCGGCGTGCGTCGGGTAGTCCAGGATCTTCACGTCGAGCACGGTGGCCAGGCCGCCCAGGCCTTGTGCGCCAATGCCCAGCGCGTTGACCTTCTCGTACAGCTCGATGCGCAGTTCTTCTGCGCGGTTGCTCGGGCCGCGGGCGATCAGGTCTTGAATGTCGATCGGCTCCATCAGGGCTTCCTTGGCCAGCAGCATGGCCTTTTCCGCCGTGCCGCCAATGCCGATGCCCAGCATGCCCGGCGGACACCAGCCGGCGCCCATGGTCGGCACGGTCTTGAGCACCCAGTCGACGATCGAGTCGGACGGATTCAGCATCACGAACTTCGACTTGGCTTCCGAGCCGCCGCCCTTGGCGGCAACGATCACGTCCACCGTATCGCCCGGCACGATCGACATGTTGATCACGGCCGGGGTGTTGTCCTTCGTGTTGGTGCGCTTGCCGGCGGGGTCAGCCAGCACGCTTGCGCGCAGCTTGTTGTCGACGTCGTTGTACGCGCGGCGCACGCCTTCGTTGACCATGTCTTCCAGGCTCATCGTGGCGCCGTCCCAGCGCACGTTCATGCCCACCTTCAGGAACACGGTGACGATGCCGGTGTCCTGGCAGATCGGGCGCTTGCCCTCTGCACACATGCGGCTGTTGGTCAGGATCTGCGCGATGGCGTCCTTGGCCGCGGGACTTTGTTCCTGCTCATAGGCACGGCCCAGAGCAGTGATGTAGTCCATCGGGTGGTAGTAGCTGATGTACTGCAGCGCGTCGGCGACGCTCTGGATGAGGTCTTCTTGACGAATGACGGTCATGGTGGGGACCAACGTATAGGAATGAGAAACCGGGGATGCGGTAGGGCAATGATCACCGGCAGTGATGCGCCGCAGTGATTTGCACTACGCACCAGCGGCGGGCGCCGCTGGCTCAGAACAGCCGCAGATCATACACCCAATGTCGGGGCTGGATTGTCCGAGCGGATTCGTCGGAATCGATGCGCTGACAGGGCTGCCGCGTCAATGTGCTCCGGCAGCCTCGCCCGCCGGGTGGGCGCGAGATGAGGCGGTCCATCCCTTCTCGGCCCGCAGCGCTACTTGACCCGGCGCAGATGTTTCGGTCGTTTGGCCGCTGCATTCTGCTTGTGAAGTCCACTTGGCCAGCGCAGCAGGCGCCACGCGTGCTCGCCATCAAGCCCCGGCGCCGGAATCAGGTTGACGGCCGCGACCAGCAGGCTCACGTAACCGAGATACAGCACCACCTCGCCGATGATCGGCCAACGCGCGGCGGGTGTGAGATTGGCCAGCAGGATCAATGGCAGGGCCACCGCAAGCTGTGCCAGCGCGCCACCCCAGGCAATCACATAGATGTCCCGTTGGCGTGCAGGTACCTCATGCACACACATGCCGTGGAAGAGGCCAAGGTAGATGGCCTCGACGCGGGCACCTGCACGCCGTGCAAGGTAGGCGTGTCCGGTCTCGTGCAGCAGGATGATGCCGAAGTACGACCCCAACGCTGCCAATGCAGTGAAAGGCGCCTTGATGGAATACGCCAGCAGGACGGCCGACACAGCCAGGACAGTCCAGTGGACATAGACGGGGGCGCCGAAGACGCGCAGGCTGCCAAGGCGGAAATAGCGGTTCATGAGGTGGCGATGTGTCGCGCGGTTGAGGGTGTTGTTATTCGCGATCCAGCGACGGATCAAGCGGGTCCAGCGGATCGACCACCCGCCCACGCCGCACCGGCAAGCGTGGCCGCGCTGGCCAACTCGCCACCAAGATGCCGGCCACCACGCAAGCCAGTGCCACGGCATGCGGCCAGCCGGGCGTCTCACCCAGCGCGACGATGCCGTAAGTGGCTGCGGCAATCGGCAGCACCGAGGTGAACACGCCGGCCAAGTGCGCTGGCACGTGCCGAATGCCCTTCATCCACAGCCAGAACGAAAAGATGCTGGCCGACAGCGCGTACCAGACCACCAGGCCCCAGACGGATGCGGGCACGCTCGATGCATCAAACGTCAGCAGCGGCACCAGGCCCAGCGGCAGCATCAGCAGGCCGCCGATCAGGTGCGTGTACGCACAGATCTCGATGGCGGGCAACGTTTGTGTCAGGCGCCGCGACAGGATCACGTAGATCGACTCGCACAGCACCGCCCCCATCACCAGCGCATTGCCCAGCAGCGCCTGTGCCGCATCGGCGGGTGCCGTGCCGGACGATTCGCCGCCGCGATAGGCGTTGAGAATGGCCACACCCGCCACGGCCAGCACCACCGAGACGAAGGTACGTCCCGATGGCTTCTCACGCAGCACCAACCATGACAGCAGCGCCACAGTGGCCGGGATCGTGCTGGTGATGATGCCGGCAGCCAGCGCCGAGGTGAGCTTCACGCCGTTGAGCATCAGCAGCGTGAAACCGAACGTGCCGAAGAACGCCTGCAGGAAGAGGTTGGTCCATTCCCCGCGCGTCACCCGTCGCATGCGCGACGGCTTGTACCACGGCGCCATGCACACGATGGCAATCAGAAAGCGCAGCAACGCAAACAGCATCACCGGCATGACGGCGACGATCGATTTGCCGAAACCGACGTTGCTGCCGACCAGTGCCATGGCAGCAATCAGGAAAAGGGCGTGGATGGGCACGATGACGAATTGGGTGGAAAGCGGCACGGGGCGCGGCTTTCAAGCCGGCCATGTTGCATTGCGATGCGCGCCGCAGTGCTGAGTGACGCATTATAGTAATGCCCTTCGCGTCAAATTGCGGCGTCGGATACGTAAGGCTGGAGTCAGGTCAGCCGCTTAGATTCGCCGCAAAACGATTACAGACACCGCTATCAGGAGACAACATGGCTGGCATTGAATCTGTTCTGCAGGAACTGCGCGTCTTCGACCCGCCCGAGTCCTTCGTCAAACAGGCCAACATCGCCGGCATGGACGCCTACCGTGCCCTGTGCGCCGAGGCTGAGCACGACTACGAAGGCTTCTGGGCGCGCCTCGCACACGAGCACCTGCTCTGGCACAAGCCGTTCAGCAAGGTGCTGGATGAATCCAACGCACCGTTTTACAAGTGGTTTGAAGACGGCGAGATCAACGCCTCGTACAACTGCCTCGAGCGCAACCTTGAGAACGGCAATGCCGACAAGGTCGCCATCATCTTCGAAACCGACGATGGCAAGGTCACCCGGGTCACCTATCGCGAACTGCATGCACGCGTCTGTCGTTTTGCCAATGGCTTGAAGGCACTGGGCATCAAGAAGGGCGATCGTGTCGTCATCTACATGCCGATGTCGGTGGAAGGCATCGTTGCCATGCAGGCCTGCGCACGTATTGGTGCGACGCACTCGGTGGTGTTTGGTGGGTTCTCGGCCAAATCGCTGCAGGAGCGCATTGTTGACGTGGGCGCCGTGGCGCTCATCACGGCGGATGAGCAGATGCGCGGCGGCAAGGCGCTGCCGCTCAAGGCCATCGCCGATGAAGCGCTGGCCATGGAGGGCACCGACGCCGTCAAGCACGTGATCGTCTACCGCCGCACCGGTGGCAATGTGAACTGGGTGGATGGCCGTGATCGCGCCATGGACGAAGTTGAAGCCGGCCAGCCGGACACCTGCGAAGTCACCCCGGTGGGCGCCGAGCATCCGCTGTTCATCCTCTACACCTCGGGTTCGACCGGCAAGCCGAAGGGCGTGCAGCACAGCACGGGCGGCTACCTGCTGTGGGCGCTGCTGACCATGCAGTGGACCTTCGACCTCAAGCCCGACGATGTCTTCTGGTGCACGGCCGACATCGGCTGGGTGACCGGCCACACCTATATTGCCTACGGGCCGCTGGCTGCCGGCGCCACGCAGGTCGTGTTTGAAGGCGTGCCGACCTACCCGAACGCTGGCCGTTTCTGGGACATGATCGCCCGCCATAAGGTCAACACCTTCTATACCGCGCCGACGGCCATCCGCTCGCTCATCAAGGCCGCTGAGGCGGACGAGAAAGTCCACCCGAAGCAATACGACCTGTCGAGCCTGCGCCTGCTGGGCACCGTGGGCGAGCCGATCAACCCAGAAGCCTGGATGTGGTACCACACGAACATCGGCGGCGGCCGTTGCCCGGTGGTCGATACCTTCTGGCAGACCGAAACCGGCGGCCACATGATGACCCCGCTGCCGGGCGCCACGCCGCTGGTGCCGGGCTCGTGCACGTTGCCGCTGCCGGGCATCATGGCCGCCATCGTCGATGAAACCGGGCAGGACTTGCCGAACGGGCAAGGCGGCATCCTGGTCGTCAAGCGTCCGTGGCCGTCGATGATCCGCACAATCTGGGGCGACCCGGAGCGCTTCAAGAAGAGCTACTTCCCGGAAGAGCTGGGCGGCAAGCTGTACTTGGCGGGCGATGGCTCCATCCGCGACAAGGACACCGGCTACTTCACCATCATGGGCCGTATCGACGACGTGCTGAACGTCTCGGGCCACCGCATGGGCACGATGGAGATCGAATCGGCGCTGGTGGCGAATCCGCTGGTGGCTGAAGCGGCAGTGGTGGGCCGCCCCGACGACATGACGGGCGAGGCCATTTGCGCGTTCGTCGTGCTCAAGCGCTCGCGCCCCGATGGCGACGAGGCCAAGCAGATTGCCACCGAACTGCGCAACTGGGTCGGCAAGGAGATCGGCCCGATCGCCAAGCCCAAGGACATCCGTTTTGGCGACAACCTGCCCAAGACGCGCTCGGGCAAGATCATGCGCCGGCTGTTGCGCTCGCTGGCCAAGGGCGAGGACATCACGCAGGACACGTCCACGCTGGAGAACCCGGCCATCCTCGACCAGTTGAAGGAAACGCGCTAACGCGGTCTCTAGAGACAGGTCGCCAACCTTGGCCGCTGACCCCCAACAAGACAGCCGCTTTCGCAAGCGGCTGTTTCTGTATTACGGGCTCTACACCGTAGGGCTGCTGCTGTTCATCGTCATGATGGGCGCGATCGAGCACGTGCGCGGGCCGGGGGTGTGGCTCGGTTATGTGTTCCTGTTCGTCACCATCGCCATCTATGCGTGCATTGGGCTGATCTGCCGCACGGCGGATCTGACTGAGTACTACGTGGCCGGGCGCCGCGTGCCCGCGTTCTTCAACGGCATGGCCACCGCGGCCGACTGGATGAGCGCAGCCTCGTTCATCGGCCTGGCGGGCATCGTGTTTGCCTCGGGTTATGAGGGGCTGGCCTATGTGATGGGCTGGACTGGCGGCTATTGCCTGGTCGCCTTTCTGCTGGCGCCATACCTGCGCAAGTTTGGTGGCTACACCGTGCCGGACTTTCTCGCCACACGCTATGGCAATGGCGAGCGCGGCGGCAGTTCGGTGGTGCGCGGTATTGCTGTACTGGGCGCGACGCTGTGTTCCTTCGTCTACCTTGTCGCGCAGATTCAGGGCGTGGGGCTGGTGGTGACGCGTTTCATCGGCGTGGAGTTTTCGGTGGGCGTGTTCTTCGGGTTGGCGGGCATTCTGGTGTGCTCGTTCCTGGGGGGCATGCGTGCCGTGACTTGGACGCAGGTGGCGCAGTACATCATCATGATCGTGTCGTTCCTGGGCGTGGTGGGGCTGATTGGCTGGCATCGGTATCACGATCCGGTGCCGCAGCTTTCCACCGGTCATTTGCTGCAGCAGATCGAAAAGGAGGAGCTGCGCATTGCCCATGACCCGGCCGAGCAGCGTGTGCGCGATCATTTTCTGGCCGAAGCGCAGGCGCTGCAGGAGCGCATTGCCCGGTTGCCGCAATCGTTCGAGGAGTCGCGCGAGGCGCTGAACACGCAGCTGAAGCTGGCGCGTGAGCGCAATGCACCGCTGCGCGAGATCAAGACGCTGGAGCGTGCGCGCGAGGAGTTTCCTGCGGATGCGGCCAGCGCGTCGATTCTGTGGAACTTGGAGCGTGAAGCGGCCCTGGAGCGCAGTCGCGCCGCACCTCCGTCCAGCGAGCCGTTTCCGTCCAAATCTGAGGCCGAGCGCGGCACCGAGCGGCTGAACTTCGTGCTGCTGGTGTTCTGCCTGATGGTGGGCACGGCCAGCCTGCCGCACATCCTCACACGCTTTCACACCACGCCGTCCGTGCGCGAGACACGCAACTCGGTGAGCTGGACGCTGTTCTTCGTGGCGCTGCTCTATGTCTCGGCGCCGGCGCTGGCGGCGCTCGTCAAGCTGGACCTGCTGCAGCATCTGGTGGGCACGCCGTTTGCCGATCTGCCGCAATGGATTGTGCCGTGGCGCAAGGTCGACCCGGCTGTTCTGACGCTGCGCGACATCAATGGCGACGGCATCGTCCAGTGGGCAGAGGTGATGATCCAGCCGGACATGGTGGTGCTGGCGGCGCCCGAGATCGCCGGGCTGCCGTATGTGCTGTCTGGGCTGATTGCCGCTGGTGCGCTGGCGGCTGCGCTGTCGACGGCTGACGGCCTGCTGCTGACGATTGCCAATGCGCTGTCGCATGACGTGTACTTCCACATGATCGACAACACGGCCAGCCATCAGCGGCGCGTGACCAGCGCCAAGGTGGTGTTGCTGGCTGTGGCGTTGCTGGCGGCGTACGTGACCTCACTCAAGCCCGGCAACATTCTCTTCCTGGTGGGGGCGGCGTTTTCGCTGGCGGCTTCGTGCTTTTTCCCGGTGTTGGTGCTGGGGGTGTTCTGGAAACGCACTAACCGCGCGGGGGCCATTGCCGGCATGCTCACCGGGCTGGCGGTGAGCGTCTATTACATCTTCGTCAACTATCCGTTCTTCACGCGCATGACGGGCATCCTAGGTCAGCCGTGGTTTGGTGTGGACCCGATCGCCTCCGGCGCATTTGGTGTGCCGGCCGGGTTTGTGGCGGCCATAGCCGTCAGCCTGCTGACCAAGCCGAACCGGCCGGTGGTCGACAAACTGGTCAGCTATCTGCGTGATCCGCTGTAGGCCAAAAAAAAGCCCGCGACCTCTCGGCAGCGGGCTCAATGACGGCTTGGAGAATACGGTGTGCGGCTTAGGCGTGCGCGGTATGCACGGCGTGCGGATCGATGCGGAAGAAGGCCACCGCCGCGTTGAGTTCCTGCCCCTGATCCTGCAGCGATTGCGAGGCGGCCGCGGCTTCTTCCACCAGCGCCGCGTTGCGCTGCGTGACTTCGTCCATCTGCGAGATCGCCTGGTTGACTTGCTCGATGCCGCGCCTTTGTTCGATTGAAGCAGCGGCAATCTCTTCCATGATGTGCGTGACACGCGCCACGGCCTGCGTGACTTCGGTCATGGTGTGACCCGCTTCGCCTGCCAGCGTGGAGCCATCGTGAATGCGTTCCACTGACGAGGCGATCAGTTCCTTGATCTCCTTGGCCGCCGTGGACGAACGCTGTGCCAGGCTGCGCACCTCGCTGGCAACCACCGCAAAGCCGCGGCCTTGCTCGCCGGCGCGCGCGGCTTCCACCGCAGCGTTCAGCGCGAGGATGTTGGTCTGGAAGGCGATGCCCTCGATGATGCCGGTGATGTCGGCAATCTTGCTGGAGCGGTCGCTGATGTCCTGCATGGTCGACACCACTTGGCTCACCACCGTGCTGCCTTTCTGCGCCACTTCCGATGCGTTGGCTGCCAGCGCCGTGGCTTGCTGTGCGTTGTCGGCGTTCTGCTTCACGGTGGAGGTCAGCTCCTCCATGCTGGCCGCTGTTTCCTGCAGTGACGACGCCTGTGCTTCCGTGCGTTGGCTCAGGTCGGCGTTGCCGGCGGCGATCTGCTTGGCTGCACCAGCCACGCTGCCGCTGCTGTCACGCACCTTGTCGACGATTTCCGTCAGGCGGCCGTTCATGTCGCGCAGGGCAGAGAGCAGGTGGCTGGTTTCATCCTTGCCGCGTACGTCGATGCGGCTGCTCAGATCGCCGCGCGCTACGGTCTTGGCCACGTCCACAGCAACACGGATCGGCTGCGTAATCGAGCGCGTGATGATCATGCCCGCAATCACCGCCAGCAGTGCCGCGCCAATCGACAGCGCGATCAGCATGTTGCGTTGGTTGGCGTAGTTGGCGTCGTAGTCCTGCACAAGCTGCTCCTGGCGCTCGCGGGTATAGGCGGCGTAGGCTTCCGTGGCCTTGACCAGTGCGGCCAGCAGCGGGCGGCAGTTGTTGTCCATTTTCTGGATGGCTTCCTCGCGCTTGCCGGCCAGTGCCAGCGACACGATATCGGTCGCCACCGGGCCGTAGCGCGACTCCACGCTGTCGATGTCGGCCACCAGCGCGCGGCCGCGATCGGTGGCGTCCTTGGCGTTGGCAATCAGTTCCTTGAGCAGCTTGAGTTGCTTCTGCACGTCTTCGTGCGCGCGGAATACCTCGGCCTTCTCCTGTTCCAGGTCTTGCTGCGTCACTACCAGCACCAGGTTGCGTGCGGCAATGGCGCGGCGATCCACTGCGGTACGCACTTCCGTGGCAGCTGCGGCACGGGCGTTGATGCCGTGCACGAAATTGGAAAAACCTTCGGTCGAATTGGACAGTGCGTGCAACGACATGCCTGATACCACGACGACAATGGCTGCCAGCACGCCAAAGCCTGCAGTGAGCTTGGCCTTGATGGTCATCTGGGAAAGGTTCACAGCGTCCTCCAGTCTTACGGGATGGGTGCAATCGTGATTGGCCTGGCTGCCCGGTATGGCACGGGAGAAGCGGGCGAACCTGCCACCGTTTTATTGCTGTTTGCTGCGGACTTCGACAGCGTCTCCGTTGGAGAGGTGAGACCGGTTATTCCGGTTTGATTTCGTTGATCTTCACGGGGTTATCGGCGGGGCCTGGAAAACCTGAACATCAATTTTGTGCAGGTTTCCACTTAGTTCTTTCTAAGGCCGTGGAGGCCTTGATCTATAAGGCTTAGCGCTTTTTACGGCTGCGGTCGTCACACAATTCCGGATTGCGTGATGGATTTTACGAATCACTCGCCAAGTGAAGGGGTAAATACCTTATTTTGATTAATTTAAGTCAGGTATAAATTCGGTTCGAGGCGTTGATTCATATAAGAAACGTTTCCGAGCTATGTATTAATCCGCCTACATATCTCTACCGTTCTCTGTGTGTAAATAGAAAAGCCCGCCGGAAAGGGCGGGCCGATAATGCGAATGAACCTCGTTTACTGAATGGCGGATGCCGGCACGACCGGCAGTACAACCCTGGATGGGTGAGCCGCGTCGCCATAGATCGTCAGTACGCCGATCAGCGAGTTGAGCAAGGTGGGCAGTGGCGGCACGCCCTGCGGCAGGTTGCTTGCGCCCACGGCCACGCGCAGCTTGTGGCCCTTGGCGATCAGCGCGCTGGTCGGGAACACTTCCACCGGCACCAGCACGGCCTTGCCCGGCGTGAGCGGTTGCGCGGAGTCCGGCGTGAACGGATGCCACGGCTGGATCATCAGGCCGTTCATCAAGCGTGAGCGGCTAGCATCCACCGCACGCAGCGAAGCCGTCTGGAGGCCATCGGTGAGCGGCGTCACGTTGCCCGCTGCATCCACATCATCAATGCGCACCGATACACCGGCATCGAGCGCGGTGGTGGAGATCCACACATCAGCTTCGATCGGGCCGTTGAGATAGGTATCCGCGGGCATGGGCGGTGTCTCGAATTTCACGTCAGCGGCCTCGGCGAGGGTGTCATCGGTCTGGCAGGGCAGCGGGACAAAGCCGGTCAGGCCCGCCGTCCATTGCGACAGGCTGATCGAGCACGCGCCGTTCAGCGGTTGCTGAATCACCTGGTTGGCCGCTTCATTGGCGGCCGGTGCACTGGTCGACAAGCTCCTGTCACCCCGCAGATAGAGCGCTTGTGCCTGCACCTGCGGATGCGGCCAGTCCGTCGCGGTGATGTAGTGGCCATAGCCGGTGACGTACTGGGTGACATTGGGCAACGCATCGGCGCCCACGCTCATGCCCTTCACATACTGGTCGAACCACTGCAACTGAATGTGGTTGAGCGGTGGCACGCCGTCGACCGGCAACCCGCTGCCGAGTGCTGCTTGCAAGTGCGTCCACGGGCCGATCAGCAGCTTGGCCGGTGCCTGCGTCTTGATGGCTTCGTAGGTGAGCGGTTCACTGCGCTGGAAGAGGTCGTGCAGGCCTCCGACCACGAAGGTGGGCACCTTGATTTTGCCGTCGTTCTCCAGCGGCGAGCGTGTTGCCCAGAACGCGCCGTCATACGCGGTGGCGGTTGTACCGAGCAAGGCTTGCAGCATGGTCGGCAACTGGAAGGTCGTCACCGCAGACACCAAGTGCTGCAGCACCGCAGGCAGGCCGATCGTCGGGTTGGTCACCAGTGTCGGATCGGTCAGGCTCAGCACCGACACCAGCCCGAACCACGCCGGAATGAACGTCAGGTTGGTCTGCCCACCGGTGAAGACGATGTCTCGGTAGCCGTCGCCAATGGGCACGATGGGAAACGCCGCCTTGACCGCCGGATGGTTCTGCGCCGCCGTGATGACGGTCGTAATGCCGAGGTACGACACACCGTACAGGCCGATCGCGCCGTTGCTCCAGGGCTGCTGCGTGACCCAGTCGACCACGTGGCCGTAGTCGCTCTGTTCATCCGCCCCAAATGCATCCCACGTGCCTTGCGACTGGCCTGTACCGCGCACGTCCACTACCACCGTCGCATAGCCGTGCTGGACGATGTAGGGGTCGGCTCCGCCCAGCGCGGTGCCGATCGACGCCGTGTACTGTGCGTTGCCGCCGTTGTACGAGGTCTGCACGAGCACCGTCGGGAAAGCACCGGTGGCGGGGTTGCCCGAGGCGTCTGCCGGCAGCGTGACATAGGCGGCCAGCTTGGTGCCGTCGGGCATCGTGATGTACTGCGTGGCTTGCCGTGCGATACCGGCGTAGAGCACGGGCGGGTTGTAGTCGACCCACTTGGCGCTTGCGTTGGTCGTGATGGACGTGCCGGGTTGTGCGGGCGTGGCGCGGGTGCCAAGCGTGGTCCAGTTGGTGGCAGCCGGTTTGGCCGGCGGTACGGTGGTGTTTGAAGCGGTCGGGGTACTGCCGATGGTGGCGACGCTGCCGCTGTCACCGCCGCCGCAGCCCGACAGTGTGAGCACCGCGCACAACAGCGCCGATGTCAACGTGCGGCCTAGCCGCACACGTGGGTGGCCCATCTGCATGGGGTGTCTCCTTTTGACTGCTCTTATTTGTGTGGGGGGATGGCCGGCATGCCGAGGGGGCGGCATGCGGCAGGTCGCTCCCGATCAGGAAGCGGGTCAAGCGGAAGGACAGGTGCGAGGAGGGGTGGGTGACACGGTCGACCACGCGCCAGCGGCTTGGGCGCGATCGATGAAGCACCAAGCATGCCTATCGGCATACGGCACGCGGTGGGCTTGGCGCCGCCAGATCCGCGTGTTCCTGGCCCGAAACAGCCACCGCGTTACGTAACGCGGCGCGTAACGAACGTCGAGGAAACGCACGTTTCGGGCCATTTTCGGATGAGAAATTTGCACCCCACCGACGTAGGGATACGGTGCGCGAAGGCTTGCCGGTATTGCGTTTCAAACAGGTGCGTCCCGCGCGCGAGTCGGGCAAGACCGCGGCCATCGCCCTGTCATTGAAACTGGCACAGACGTTGCGTAATCCGGTCAGACCCGCCCGGCACAGGGCGCCACGCACAGACAGAAGGGGCCACCATGAACCGCACCATTCAGGACGTCGAAATTGCCGCTGCCATTGATTCGGACCTGCTGCGCCGCCGCGAGCAGTTTGCCGGTCAGCCCGCCGCCTGGCAGGTGTGGTCAGAAGCGGCGCATGTCGCCACCTTGAACGAGCGCGCACGCACGGCCTTCATTGAACGTGTGGCTGTAAGCCGCGGTGCGGACATTGCGCTGCGCCTGCTGATGAAGGCCCAGTCGATCCGCGAACAGGTTACGCAGACGCTGTTGCTGAGCGAGGCGCCGGCAACGCTGCACTGAGGCTATGCGAGGGGGATGCCGGCACGCATGACGTGTCGGCACGTGGGATGCAAAGGGCCCTGTCGGGAGACGGGGCCTTTTGTTTTTGTGGGTAGAGGGTGGGGCAGAAAACAAAAACGCCCGCGTGGGCGGGCGTTTTGCGTGAATTCTGGCGGAGAGAAGGGGATTCGAACCCCTGATAGGCTATTAACCTATGCTCCCCACTTTCAATTTTCTAAGTCAAATCAATCTGTTACGTCAGTTGTAATGGGTCATTGTTTTGCTTGCGCGACGCTCGTAAACCTCTGATTTCATTGATAGTGACACTTTCCAATGACCCATCACTTCCGGGTCTTCAAGGGCGCAACGACCTCAGCCTTGCGCCGGTAGATCCGCTTCGTCGTCCGGCTGTCCGCATGAGAGAGCAGGGCCTGCGCATGCTCAAGTGTTTCCGCATCGCTCGCGGCCTTCGCGCGGATGTCGTGCTCGTTGAACGGCTCCTTCACTTTGGTCTCGGTGAGCACACGCTCCATGAAGCCGCGCCACAGTGATTCCCATCCCCCAGCCCGGCCAGTTTCCTCATTGATGTAGCACTCGCCGTCACGGTTGCAGAATAGCCAGGGCGAGATATGCACCGGCCGCGCGGCCAATGCGGCGTTCACTGCTTCACGCAGCTCTGGCGTCCAGGTGTAGATAGTCCGCTTACCGGTCTTCTTGCGCGTCTTGTGGCGCTGGATGTGGATGCCGTCGTCTTTCAGGTCGGTCGTGACGTTGATGCGTAGGAGGTCGCCGCGGGCCATGCCGGTGATGCGTTTAAGTGCGATGTACGCCTGCGCGGCGCGCACG